>CAYNMV010000026.1:0-12800 GCA_964398315.1 uncultured Tepidisphaeraceae bacterium
TTCAAGTCCCTCATCGCCCATTTCCCCTTCCCTAAGTCGTGCTCAAAGCACTCTTTACGCTTGCCTGGCGGATGCAGTGCGGCCTGTCGGCATCGTAGAAGGTGTCATGGTCCAGTATTCGAACCTGGACCCCGTTTCTTAGTGCCAACGCCTTTCCGCATCATGGAAGTTGCCAGTCAACGCTGATCTTTCGATCTGTCGGTGTGGTACGTTCGTGGTCAAGACTTAACCCGCGCTGAGCGCTGCAATCCCGTGCTCGCGTCGATCATGCAGCACGCGTGGCCGCATATTCGTTCCTGCAATGGGGGGCAGGGTGAGGCCGGGTATTCGGTGGAGTGGGATGGCGTCATGTCTCCTTGCAACAGGGTAAGCCCCTCATCGTCCGTTTGCGTTAAGGCTTTTTAGCATCCTGCTTTACGGCCTCCTGGGGGCGGAGATGAGGCCAAAAAGCAGGGGCATGCGGGGTGTCGATGGGGGTGATGGGCGACTTTTCGCATCTGTTGCCTGCCTTTTTCTCATCAGGCTGAGCGGGAATCGAAGTGCCCTGAGTCTCTGGCCGTGGATCAGGTGAAAAAATGATTAAGCTTATTGCTTCCCTGGTGGATTCGGCTGCCTGGGTGGGTGGGCTGGAGCGGGTGCGGTGGGACGGGTGGCTTGGCAATTTATCGGTGTAATGCCTTGATAAGGGGGTAGATGAGGCCGTTGCCATCGCCGTCGGCAGCGCGGAATTTTCTTTGCTTAAAAGTGGGTTACGGAGTAAAGTGAAAGAACCGGAGTGTCGCGTTGCTGAGCGGTACTTGGTGAAGCAACCCACTTCGTTCCCGGCCACGGGAAACTTTTATCCACGCACATATGGCCTGAACGGGCGGAGGGAACAATCGCAGCCATGTCCAATGCGAACGAACAACCCCGCGGCTCAGGCAAGGAATCACGTCACCTTTCGGAGCGGACAATGCGAGGACACACAATCATATCGGGCTTTGCGGCTCTGCTGGCTGGTGCTGTGCTGGGGGCGGGCAGTGCGCCGGGGGCGGTGGTTATCTTCGACGATGCCACTGATGCGGGATGGACCCTGGAGTGGAATGTAACCGCCCAGGCCACCCATGTGTACGAAGGGACCACCGCTCTGGCATCCAACGGCCAATTCATCTTCAAGCACACCGGGTTCGTGGATGCGAACAACTACATCCTGGAGTTCTACGCCAACACCACGGACACCACACCGGCAACGCATCTGTTCATCGAACTCAGTTGGATCGATGCAGCCGATGTTGCCCATAGCCTGATCACATATGACAACCGCAACGTCCCGGCCATTTACTACGTAGATGATGTCCCCGTCGCGGCCGGCACCTCCGGCATGGGCATCGCGCTGGATACCGACACCGACACCTGGCAGAAGATTCAGCTTGATCTGTCCCAGAAGGTCTACATGGGTTGGCCCTATGTGGAGCATCAGTACGTGCCTGGAGTGGACACGATCACGCGCATTAACTTCCGCAGTGATGGCGGCCAGTCTCTCAATGTTGTCCTGGACAGTGTCCGCCTCGTCCCCGAGCCGGCATCAATGGGCCTGGTTGGGTTGGGACTGGGCGCGATGCTCCTTCGTCGACGCCGCTGAATCGTCCGGTACTGGACCCAAAGGCACTGCCTGCCGGTGGATGGGCGATGGGCTGATGACTCATCGGGCAAGCGACCTGGCCACCGCGTTCGGTGCCGCGTGAATGGATCAAGCCGCGGGCAGGGTAGAGCGCAGCGCCTGCGGGCGCCAGGTGCGAACGGTGGGCGGAAACGCCGGCCGCTCGCTTCTCGGGATTGTCCCGAGTCCCAAGTCTGCCGTCTCCCGGACGGCCCAGCCTGGAGTGGTTATGGCACGTACACCAACGGCAAACCGTGCAGCGGTTCAAGCGCGTGGCCGGGGGTTCACCCTGGTGGAGCTTCTGGTGGTCATCGGCATTATCGCCTTGCTGATCTCTATCCTGCTGCCAGCGTTGAACAAGGCGCGCGAGACAGCGCAGACGGTGTCGTGCCTCAGCAATCACCGGCAGTTGGCCCTGCTGCTGATCCAGTACACCACCGAGAACAAGGGCTCATTCCCCTATGCCTCTGAGTGTACGCGGGATCCCTGTCCTGATGGGCATCCCACGGCGCCGCACCTGACCTTCCGCGAGTACACCATCGAACAGAACGCGATCAAGACGCGGATGTGCACTGGTACCAACGGCCGCCACTGGAACTCGCTGATCAACCAGCTTGCGCCCGGCGGCTCAAGCCCGGGAGATGAAGCCGAGGAGATCCCGTGGATCACCGTCAATGCCCGCCTCTGCCCGCGCGATGACCATTACCAGCAGAACGCCGGATTCGCCTCCAGCGCGCCCTGGCGTCTGCCGCACAAGATCAGCCGCTTCAAGCCGGCCAGCCAGATCATGGCGACCGCCGATGCCTTTGTGAAAACGCAGCAACTGGCCGGTGTCGGTCCTGTGCCCAATGAGGAAGACAACGTGGGCAACTATGGCCACGGCGGTGAGCGCCTGCGCTTCCGCCACGGCACCGACCGGTCCCGGATCAATCTCTCCTTCCTCGATGGCCACGCCGAAACCTGGGAGTACAGCTCGCTGGAGAAGCCCCCAAGCACCTACGGTGTCCCCGGCACGCATCTGCGGACCCTGCTCACCGAAGACTTGCGCTACTTCCCCTGGGGCATGGAACGCACCCAGCCGTATTGATGATCCAGGGGCAGGCCTGAAGCCCCGGCTGGCGCTTGCGAGCCAACTGGCGCTTGTTAAAGGCGGTTCATCCCGCGCAGCAGCGGTGCAGGAGGCAGGGGGGACAGGCGGCGGCTGATCAGGCGGTGCCGGGCGGGGAAGGCGGCTGGCTGGTCGCATCGGCTTCGGTATCCACCACGCGGAAGATCGAATCCAGCCGGGCAATCTCCAGCAGGCCGCGCACGCGTGGCTGGGGGGCAACCAGGAAGACCTGTCCGCTGGTCTTGCGCTGGCGTTGCAGCAGCTCAACCAGCACGGCGATGGCGCTGCTGTCCATGTAAGGGACATTCGAGAGGTTCAGCACCAGCCGGCGCACCGGGTGGCGATTGAGCAGATCGAGCAGTGCGGTGCGCAGATCGGGGCTGTTGTGCAGGTCAATTTCGCCAGAGATGGCGACGAACAGGGCATCGCCCTCGTGGCGGGCCGTGGGAAGCAGGTCGGTGCCGGTCTTGAGTTGAGCCATGCGCGGTTGTCCGTGTGAGCCGGGGCTGATCCTACCACGGCCGCCGCATCAATTGAAATGACGGCGGGATTTTGCGCCCCTGCAAGATGGGTGCACAACGGGGGTGTATCCATCGCAGTGGTGGCGTCGTACGCTTTCGCCGCCGTGCTGGCAGCAGGGGCCCAGGGCATCACCATGGGGGTGATTTCCATCTGCTGCCGCCGGCTTGTATTGGGCGCTGCCAGGGCCGCCGGCGGGCGGTAGCCTGATGCCCATGCAGAACGGAAAAGCCTCGTTCGTGCAGGGTGCACTGGCCGGCGCGATCGGCGGAGTGGTGGCGGCCTGGGCGATGGATCGGGCACAGTCCGCTTTCAGCCAGGCCATTGGTGATAATCCCTCCGAAGCCCGCGATGAGGATACCCGCTCCCAGGGCGGGCAGCGCAGCCGGGCCCATGTGCAGCGCGGCGAGCGATCCGAGCCGGCCACGATGGTCGCCACCACCAAGGCCGCCCGCGCCCTGACCGGCGAGCGCCCCGGCCGCCAGGCGCGGTGGTGGGGCGGCGTGGGCCTGCACTATGCCTTCGGCGCCGGTGTCGGCGCTGTCTACGGCGCGCTGGCTGAGGCAGCGCCGATCATCACCCGCGGCGCCGGCCTGCCCTACGGCACGGTCGTCTGGCTCGGCGCTGAGAACGCCATGGCCCCCGCCATGGGCGTCTCGCCCCCGCCACAGCAAAGCAGCCCGCGTCTGCACGCCCATGCCCTGTTTGCGCACCTGGTTTTTGGGGCGGTGACGGAAGCGGTGCGGTCGACAATACGGGGAAAACGCTGATCAGCCGGTGTGGTCAGGCTTGCGCTGTGGACATAATCCGAGACGCCGGGAAAGCCGCGCGTGCGGGCAAGGTGCTTCAGCAGCAGGCGCTCCTCATGCATCACCCTGATGTTGATCGCTCCGTGCGTGGTCCCTCTTCAGCCGGCGGTGGGGGAACCTGGCCGCGCTCCAGCCTGTGCGCCAACGTGCCGGTCAGGATCGCCTGTACGGGGGCGCAATTCACTTGCTCCATGTGTGATGGGTGACACCGCTTCAACCCACCTCCCCTCTGAAGGGGCAACATCATCCAGAATGAGTGCGGGGCAGGCGTATCAGCTCCATCAGCCCTGCAGCTTCTCCCGCAGGCGCTGCTGGACGAGCTTGGGGTTCATGCCCTTGGCGCTGCGCATGAGCATGCCGGTGAGGGCGCCCAGGGCCGCCTGCTTGCCGGCCCTGAAATCCTGAAGCGGCTTGGGGTTCTGGGCGATGAGGGCGTCGATGGCGGCGTCGATGGCGCTGGTGTCGCTCGACTGGATCAGGCCCATTTCCTGCGCAAGCTGCTCCACGCCGGTGGTGGATTCGTCCGCAGCCAGGCGCTCAAACAGCGGCAACGCGCTGCTGGCGGCGAGCTTGTCGGCGTCGATCAGCTTCGCCACCTCGGCCACCTGTTCGGCGGTGATGCCGGCATCGGGGATGGAGCGCCCGGCCTTGTTGGCGATCTGGGCGACGACGTTGATCAGCAGGTTCCCGGCACGCCTGGCATCGGCACCGGCCTGGATCGTCTGCTCATAAAAATCAGCCAGCGCGCGCTCGCCGGCGAGGATCTCGGCATCGGCGGGGGCCAGGGCGTACTGCTCGACGAACCGCTGCCGCCGTGCTGCCGGCAACTCGCCCACGCGCGCACGGATCGACTCCAGCCATTCATCGCTCACTTCCACCGGCACCAGGTCCGGGTCGGGGAAATAGCGGTAGTCGTGCGCTTCCTCCTTCTCGCGCTGGAGGAAGGTTGTGCCGGAAGATTCATCCCAGCCCATGGTGCTCTTGCGGCCGAGCGAACCGGTCTCGATCCACTCGTGGATCTGCCGCTGCACCTCGTAATCCGTGGCCCGCTGGAGCACGGAAAAACTGTTGAGGTTCTTGATCTCGGTGATGGCGGTCTTGTGGACCTGGCCGTGCTGGTCGGTGATGTGGACGTTGATGTTCGGCTCAAAGCGCATATGCCCCATCTGCATCTGCGCTTCGCTGACGCCCAGGAACTGCACCAGCTTCTGCAATTCCTGCCCGAACGCCGCCACCTCCTCGCCGCTGGACAGGTCCGGCTCGGTGACGATCTCCAGCAGGGGCGTGCCCGCCCGGTTGAGATCGACGATCGAATGTTCGATGGGATAGCCGCCGGGGGCCTCGTGAAGCAGTTTGCCGGCGTCCTCCTCCAGGTGCGCCCGGCGGATGCGCACCGCTCGCCGGGTGCCGTCCTTCAGTTGCAGCTCAAAGGTGCCCTCGCCGCAGAGGGGCAGGTCGTACTGGCTGATCTGGTAGTTCTTGGGCAGGTCCGGGTAGTAGTAGCTCTTGCGGTCCCACTTGGTGTAGCGGGCGATCCGGCATCCCAGTGCCAGGCCGACCATGATCGCATACTCGACCGCGGTCTTGTTCATCACCGGCAACACACCCGGCAGGCCGAGCACCACCGCATCCACCTGCGAATTGGGCTCGCCGCCGAACCCGTTGCGGGCCGAGGTAAACATCTTTGACTGCGTCGCCAGTTGGACATGGATCTCCATTCCCACCAGCACGCGATAGCTCTTGCAGATTCGCTGTGACACGCCGGGGATTGTGGAACGGATGCGGTGGGGTGTCAAAGGCGGCGAGATGCGATCGCCGGCAGCCAGGCGGGAGGGTTCGGGGCAAGGGTTGATCAGCACGGAGCGGCCTGCGGGCGGGGCAAAGCCTTCTACGTCATCGGCATCGGTGGCTGGCAGGTGCCCTGGCCATGCACCGCGCTGCGCCCAAACGCCAACAGGCGAACCAACCGGTCCGCCTGCGACGTTGCTCCACCCTGGTTTATCGGTTTCATGCTGCGGCCGGCAGGGGATCGAACTCGACCGCCACGCGGTAGCCCATGCCGCTGGGCTCACAGCGCAGGATCCGGCCATAGGCGCTCCACGGTGCCGTCAGGCCCTGCGATGGCAGTTGGACACTCACGCGTTCGCCGCAGGTCATGGGCACATCGCTCAGGGCGCTCAGGCCGCCCAGCGACACATCGCGCAGGTCCATCTGAACCAGCGGCTGCTGGCGGGCGGGCAGCGCGTGATCCAGCCGGCGGGCCATCACGGGGCCGCGCGCCTGTTTTCGCGGGAAAATCCGCCGATCGGATGGCTTGTCCTGAGCACTTCCCATCAGCCGCAAGGGCCGATCCAGCAATGCAACCATCTTCACTCCTTGCCCAGAAACCCCGACAGGGGCGTCACCATCATCATCGGCTGCACAAAGATCAGGGTTTACCTGGGTTGACAGGTAAAATGCAGGCAACAGCCAGCAGCCCGTTGCATGCAGAAAATTGCCATCCTCCCGCACGGCCAGCGATGGGGGGCGACTGTGGCTGCACCCTCACCCGCCGCCCGCTTCATCCCCTCTGCGGCTTGTGGTAGAAAGGTCTGGCGTGGAATCGACCGCGGCAACAGGATCGGTGGCGCTCGTCGGGGCGGGGCCGGGGGATGCAGGGCTGCTGACGCTGCGCGGGCGGGCGCTGCTGGAGCGGGCGGATGTCATCGTCTATGACTACCTGGCCAATCCCCGGCTGTTGCAATTTGCGCGAGCCGGGGCTGAGACGATCTACGCCGGCAAGAAAGCCGCCGCCCATTCGATGACGCAGGAGCAGATCAACCAGCTCCTGGTCGACCTGGGCCGGGCCGGCAAGCGGGTGGTGCGGCTGAAAGGGGGTGATCCGTTCGTCTTCGGGCGGGGCGGCGAGGAATGTGAAGCCCTGGCCGCGGCAGGCGTGCCGTTTGAAGTCGTCCCCGGCATCACCGCTGCCCTGGCCGCGCCGGCCTACGCGGGCATCCCCGTTACGCATCGCGATTTCAATTCCTCCTTCACTTTTATCACCGGGCACGAGAAGGAGGAGGCATATAAAGCGCCCGAAGCCGCTGCCCGTCCCGCCGCCGCGGGATCCAGCGACATTGACTGGTCGGCCATTGCCCGCCTGCCGTGCATTGCTTTTTACATGGGTGTCAAGGCGCTGCCGCGCATCACCGCCCGGCTGATCGAGCATGGCATGGACCCGGCCACGCCTGCCGCCACCATCCAGTGGGGCACGCGCCCCAACCAGCGCACCGTCGTCGCCACGCTGGCCACGCTGGCCGACGCCGTTCAGCGCGCCCGGCTGGGGGCGCCGGCGATCACGATCATCGGGCGGGTGGTTGAGCTGCGCCAGACGATCAACTGGTTCGAATCGCGCCCGCTGTTCGGGCAGACGATCCTGGTCACGCGCTCGCGCCATCAGGCCAGCGACCTGTCGGCCCGGCTGGAAGAACTGGGCGCAAACGTGCTTGAAGCGCCGACCATCGAACTGCACCCGGCCGCGGACAGCGCGGCGGTGGCCGATGCACTGAACGACCTGGCCGCCGGCGGGTATGACTGGGTAGTGTTCACCAGCCCCAACGGCCCGGCTGAAACGCGCCGCGCGATGGATGCGGCGGGGCTGGATGCCCGGATTTTCGCTCGCGCCAGGGTCGCCGCCATTGGCCAGGCCACCGCCGAGGCCGTGCAGCGCGAGCTGTGTCTGCGGCCCGATCGCGTGCCGGGGCGCGCGGTGGCCGAATCCCTGGCCGATGATTTTGCCGCCGCGGACGAGATAGCGGGCCGGCGATTCCTGCTGTTGCGGGCGGACATCGGCCGGCCGATCCTGGTGCAGCGCCTGCGCCAGGGCGGGGCAGCGCGGGTGGAGGATGTGGCCATCTACGAAACCCGCCCGGCCGAGCGCCTCCCGGCCGAAGTGCTGGCGGCCCTGGAGCAGGGAGCGCTCCACTGGATCACTTTTACCAGCAGCAGTACCGCCCGGAACCTGGTTACACTGTTGGGTGAGGATTACCGCCGGCGGCTGAGCGGTATCCGCCTGGCCAGTATTGGACCGATCACCTCTCAGACCCTGCGCGAGCTGGGCCTGGCACCGACGGTGGAGGCGGAACAGGCTGATATCGCGTTACTGGTTGCCGCCATCCGGCAGTCGGCGGCCCCAAGGGGGAGTTCATGAATACCTGGCTGTCACGTCTGTCCTACAGTTTCATCATCATCGCCGTAGTGCTCGGCTACGAGATTTACCGTGTGATGAACGGTCAGTTGCACGTGCCCAACTGGCAGTACACCCTCATGTGCGTGGCGGCGGTGCTGTCGCTGGGCCTGGGGATCCAGGGCGTTCGTGCCCGCCATCGCATCAAATCCACCAGGCATGAGACGGATGAATCCTGAGCGTCACGATTGGGCATGGCGCAGGCGTGCTGCCTGCACTTAGAGCGCTTTGCAGGTGGATGCACACGCCCATTCGTGCCATGCCTGCATCAGCGCGCACACAATGCCTGTAGTGGGCGATGTCGCCGAATGGGCCTCGCACCTATGCCGCAGGCGGCGCTGCGGGGTCACCGGGTTTCCTGCCCTTGACGATCCACACCACGGCGATGGCCGCACCTGCAAGCAGAAGAATACCGACGAGGACACTGAGCACGAGAGACAACGGTGCATTGCCCAGCAGGCCGCCAGGGCGCGGGGTGCCGGGGGGAAGGAAGGGGATGAGGACCGAGTCGTACATGTGGGCAGGGGTGCCGCCGATGGTGGTGCCGGGGCCGAGATCGCGGGGCGGTGTCACCTGCCAACCGCTGAGGCCTGCGGTGTAGATGTTGTCTTTCTGCACACCGAAAAAGGGGGTGTTGACGAACTCGGCGTGGCCATCTCCGAACAAAACGTTCTGGCCGTCACCCCTGTGGTTGAAACTGTTGGCGAGTTTGACTTGCTCTGCCCGGCTGGCCCAGGTGATGGTCAGCAGTTCCGGCACGCCGGGGTTCATGTCCGCCATGACGACGAACTCAGGATTCTGGCTGATGTTCCAGCGGTAGCCAATGGTGGTTGTCGGATATGGATTGGCAAGCGAGTATGACAGGTTGGTGCTCTTGGTGAAGTTGCTGCGCTGAGCGGGATCTTTCCCGCCCAGATTATCCCTCCTGGCGCTATCGCTGGGGCAGATGAAGACCTCCGTGCCGATATCCTGCGTGCGAATCAGCAGGAACAAGGCAGCGGTGACATCATTGGGAGCAGGGCCGCCGGGGCCGAACGGGTCGGGAGCCTCGACACCAGTGAACTGGGTGGGCGTGGGATTGGCCGGATCATAGATCGTCCGCGGCCACTGGCCACGGTTGTCGTTAGAGTACCACAACATCGCCTGGCCGATCTGGCGGAGGTTTGATGCGCATATCACCCGGTTGGCTGTCTCCTTCGATTGGTAAGTCGCAACGGGTACGCCGACAGCAAAAAGCATCGCCAGCAGCACCATACAGATAATGATGTCGGTCAGTGTCAGCCCGGCCCGGCGGCGAGAGGAAGATCGGTTCATGATGCCCCTTTGTGTGATATGGCCCGTATGGACAGGGCCGGTATACCGTATCGGCCGGTAGTGGGGCAACCCAATCAGGCGGAGGCGGTTTCGGGCGTCGGGGGATCGGCCGGTGAGGCGGCGGGCGCCTGTGGCTCGCGCGCTTCGATGACAATGATGGTCAGGTCGTCCTTGGGCGTCAGCGAACCGGATTCGTGATCCAGGTGGCGGGCCAGGTCGGCCAGCATCGCCTCGCCATTCAGGTTGGCGCGCGACAGCAGTTCCTGGCGCCATTGCAGCGTGTCGAGCTTGCCATCATCGCCGAACGCAACCTCGATGCCATCGGTGAAGGTAAACAACCGATCGCCGGGGCGCAGGATGGCGCGGCCGTTGGTGAACTGCTCATCGGGGAAGACCCCCAGCAGCGATCCCTCGGCATCGAGTGTCTCAAACCCGCCCTCGGCGGTAATGATCACCGGCGGCGGATGTCCCGCGCGGGCAAAGGTGACCTCAAGCGTCTCGGTGTTGATATGGCCGTAGAGCGCGGTGGCAAAGGTGGCGGCCGACAACTCCTGCTCGATCAGCGCCTGGTTGATCAGGCGCAGCGATTCGCCCGGCTCCAGCAGGCGGTAGCCGGTCAGGGTGATTTCCTTGGTCACCAGCGCCCGCTTGATGTACATCGACAGCAGGGCGGCGGGCATGCCATGGCCGACGGCATCGGCGATGAAGAAGCCGATGTGCTTTTCATCCAGCCGCATGACATCGTAAAAGTCGCCGCTGACATAGCTGGCCGGGCGAAACAGGCTGTGGATATGCACCGCTCCGATCTGCGGCAGCACCTTGGGCAGGAAATCGCGTTGCAGCCGGGCGGCGAGGCGCTGTTCCTCGTCGAACTGCTGCATGTAGTACTTGAGCGTATCGTCGCGCTTCTTGCGCAAGGCCAGCTCGGCCCGCATCGCTTCGAGTTCGGCCTCCAACTCGGCGATGCGGCTGCTCTGGCGGTCCACCACCTGCACCATCTCTTCGGTGGTGCTGGAGAGGCTCTCCATCAGGTCGGCCAGCTCTGCCTGGCTGGCGAGCATCTCATCGGCCTGATCGAGTTGCGGCGGTATGGTGGTCGGCTCGGCCGGTTTCATCGCGATAGCGTCCTGCGTCCGAGAATGTTCGACATGGCCCGACACGCGGCACAACCCGCAGGGGACGCCTTACCTTGTTTCGACCGAAGCTCGCCGGTGGTTTAGGGAAAATGACCGATCGCCCGGGAGAGACAGGCCGGCGGTGATGTTTGAAGGCGGAAGGGGGGCTGTGCGCCCTCTTTCAGCCATCAGGCTTCGGCCTTGAGACGCTGCACCCATTCCCGTGTGTTAATCGAGCTGCGGCCCGGAGCCGAGGGGCGGGAGGTCATCGGTATTCAGGGCGCCCAGTTCTTCCGGGCCGGCTTCGCCCTGGACGAAACGCTGGACAACCGGGTTGTCGGAGTGGCGGATCTCGTCGGGGGTGCCATCGGCGATGAGCTTGCCATCGGCCAGCATGACGATGCGATCGGCCACCTTGAAGGCGCTTTGCATGTCGTGCGTGACGACGATGCTGGTGACATTCATCTGCCGCTTGAGGCGCAGGATCAGCTCATTGATCACATCCGAGCGGATCGGGTCCAGGCCGGTGGTGGGTTCATCGTAGAGGATCACCTCCGGGTCCAGCGCAATCGCGCGGGCCAGGGCAACGCGCTTGCGCTGCCCGCCGGACAAGTCCGCAGGCATCTTGTTGCCGACATCCGGCAGCCCGATCATCCGCAGCTTCTCGGCGACAATGCGGCGGATTTCCTCCGGGCTTTTGCGCGTGTGCTCCACCAGCGGGAAGGCGACATTCTCGGCCACTGTCTCTGAGTCAAACAATGCGCCCATCTGAAACAGAAAGCCGAACCGCCGGCGGATCGGCATGAGCTGGCGCTCGGGCAGGGTGTCGATGCGTATGCCGTCGAACCAGACTTCTCCTTTATCCGGCTTGAGCAGGCCGACGATGTGCTTGAGCATCACGCTCTTGCCCGAGCCGGATGCCCCCAGAACCACCAGCGACTGCCCCGCCTCGATCGAGAGGTCCACCCCATCCAGCACCACCAGCCGGCCGAAGCGTTTGTGGAGATTTTTGAGTTCGATCAGGGGCATGCCGTTGATAACAAAGCGCGCTTTCGTGCCTGCGGATCATCCAAAAATGCCCTGCACCCCGTAGATCGCCTCATACCAGTCCTTGAGCAATTTTGCGAAAAAGAAGTTCAGGACGATGATGGCGATGAAGCTGGCGACGAAGGCTTCGGTGCAGGCACGGCCGACGCCCGCCGCGCCGGCGCCGCTGTTGAAGCCCTTGTAACAGCTGATCAATCCGATGGCGGCACCGAAAAAGATGCTCTTGATCAGCCCTTCCATGACCTGCCAGGTATCCACCCCCTGGGCCGAGTAGGTCCAGTAGGGTTCATTGGGCACGCCCAGCGACTTGACCGACACGATCCATCCCCCCAGCACCCCCAGCACATCGCTGTAGATTGTGAGGATGGGGGTCAGCAGGACGCAGGCGATGAAGCGGGGGACCACCAGGTAGCGGATCGGGTCGGCACCCATCACGCGCATGGCATCTAATTGCTCGGTGACGTTCATCGTGCCCAGTTCGGCTGTCAGTGCCCCGCCCACCCGGCCGGCCAGCATCACCGCGGCCAGAACCGGCCCGATCTGCTTGACCACCGACAGGTTGATGATGCTCCCCAGACGCTGCTCCTGGCCGATGGTCTTGAACTGAGTGTAAGTCTCAATCGCCATGACCATGCCGATGAATGCACCCGTGACCGCGATCACCGGCACCGAGCGCACACCGATTTCGTACATTTGCGGCAGCAGCAGGCGCAGGTTGCGCCATTTCAGCGCCCCGCGGAACAGCCACCCGAGGGTCCGTCCGACGAAGCGCCAGAAATCGCCAAACGCAGCCAGTGTGTCATTGGTGCTGCGGCCGATGTTCTCGATCAGGGCAACGGGCATGAGACGGGCATCATAGGTCTGGCGGCGGCGGGGAGCAATCAGCGGTTACGGCAGGATCGGCTGGCCCGCACCGACCGGTCTGGCGCACTGTTCCACGTGGAACAGTGCAGTGGGCACCGGACGAAATGTTCCACGTGGAACAGTGCAGTGGGCACCGGACGAAATGTTCCACGTGGAACAG
>CAYNMV010000026.1:12900-54546 GCA_964398315.1 uncultured Tepidisphaeraceae bacterium
TGTTCCACGTGGAACAGTGCAGTGGGCACCGGACGAAATGTTCCACGTGGAACAGTGCAGTGGACGCCGGACGAAATGTTCCACGTGGAACAGTGTACCTGCCGGGTTGGCAGGTACCGGGCGATGGGGGCAGCATCCTGCCGGTCGGCCACCCGGGGGCAATCGCAGCGCGATCGGGCCCGTTCGGCGGAGGGTATTGCCGGCTTTCCCCTTGAACAAAATCCCGTAGTGCGGGACACTTACGGCTCTTCTTCTCTCGGCGCTGTGCCGGCCCGGCACGTGACCCGGCGGTGCGGTGTAGGAACGAACCCAATTCGCAGGAGATCGATCCACCATGGCGGATGCGCTCACTCCCACCAAGCAGCAGAAATTCACTTTCGGCCTCTGGACGGTCGGTAACATCGGCCGTGACCCCTTCGGCGAGCCGACCCGCCAGCCGCTTGCCCCGGCCCAGATTGTCGACCTTCTCGGTCAGGTTGAGGGGGTTTATGGCGTCAACTTCCATGACAACGACCTGATCCCCATTGATGCCACCCCCGCCCAGGCCGCCCAGATCAAGAAAGATTTCAAAAAGGCCCTCCGGGACAATGGCCTGGTCGTTCCGATGGCGACGACCAACCTCTTCACCGATCCGGTCTTCAAGGACGGCGCTTTCACCAGCAACAATGCCCGCATCCGCGCCTATGCCATCCAGAAGACCATGCGCGCCATGGACCTGGGTGCCGAAATGGGCGCCAAGATTTACGTTTTCTGGGGCGGCCGCGAGGGCGTGGAATCGGATGCCACCAAGAATCCGGTCGATGCCATTAAACGCTTCCGCGAGGCGATCGACTTCCTCTGCGAATATTCGATCAGCCAGAAGTACGGCTACAAGTTTGCCTTCGAGGCCAAGCCCAACGAGCCACGCGGGCATATCTATTTTGCCGTCACCGGATCGTACCTGGCGCTGATCCCGACGCTCAGGCATCCGCAGATGTGCGGCGTGAATCCGGAAGTGGCCCATGAACACATGGCCGGCCTTAATTTCGTGCACCAGGTGGCCGCAGCGCTGGAGCAGAAAAAGCTGTTCCACATCGATCTGAACGACCAGGAATTCGGCCGCTACGACCAGGATTTCCGCTTTGGCAGCGTCAACCTCAAGCATGCGTTCTTCCTGGTGAAGCTGCTGGAAGACTATGGCTACAACGGACCGCGCCACTTTGATGCCCATGCCTATCGCCAGAGCGACTATGAGGATGTCAAGGAGTTTGCCCGCGGCTGCATGCGCACATACATGATCCTGAAGGAGAAGGCCCGCCGCTGGAACGCCGACAAGGAAATTCAGGGCCTGCTCAAGCAGATCAATGTCGAGGACAACCTGCTGAGCAAGCTGACGCGGCGATTCACCGCCGCCAATGCAAAGAAGCTGCTCAATACGGACCTCGACCGCCATCGCCTGGCCGAGTCGCCGCTGCCCTACGAGAAGCTCGACCAGCTCACCATGGAAATCCTGATGGGCGTGCGATAGGCGCTGTCCAGCATATGGCCCGGGGCAATTGGCCGAACCGCTTTCTCACGGGGCCGGTCGATTGCCCCCCGGCCAGGAGTGAACCATGAAACTTGCCGAGGCACTGCTGCTGCGATCCGACCTGGAAAAGAAGCTTGTGTCGCTGCGCGACCGCATCACCCGGTACGCCATCGTTCAGCAGGGCGACAAGCCGCATGAAAACCCGGAAGCGCTTCTGCGTGAAGCCGCCGGGGTTCTGGACCAGCTTGAGGAACTGGTCACGCGCATCAACCGCACGAACCTCAAGGCCAAGCTGAAGGACGGGCGCACGCTGACCGAGGCCCTGGCGCACCGCGATACCCTGGCCAAGAAGCATGCGCTGATCCAGGCGGCCATTGCCGGTGCCCGGAAGGAGCCGGAGCGCTACGGCCTCAGCGAGATTAAATGGGTGGCAACCCTGAAGGTGGCCAACTTACAGAAGCAGTCAGACGACCTGAGCAAACGGCTGCGCGAGATCAATGTCCAGATCCAGGAAGCCAACTGGCGAGCGGAGGTGGTCGAGTAGGAGATTCCGGGCGAGCACGGGACCCCGGTATCCCAGCCCGGGGGTTGAAAATATACGGGGTGGGATTGATCGCGCGGCGGGCAGCGCAAACTGGTTACCCATGTGCCCCGCACCCGTCACGCTTCAAACGCGCTGCAAGGCGCCTGCATCGTGCATCCTTTACCACCGCGTGCTGACGGAGTCTCCTGCTCGATCACCTGCCATCACCGCTGACGAACAATCATGACCCCCTCTCCCCGTATTGACGCCCATGTGCATCTGCCTGCCGACACCGATGCCTCCCGCGCGCTGCTCGAAGAGGCGCAGGTGAAGGTCATCAACATCTGTGCCGCGTCATCCCGCATTGGCGGGTGCGATGCCCAGCGTGCCTGGTACCGCCCACTGGCAGCCCGGCACCCGGACCGATTCGCCTGGGTGACCAGTTTCAACGTGGAACATTTCGCCGCCCCCGACTGGGCCGAGCGCGCGATTGCGCAACTGGCCGGGGATTTTGCCGGCGACGGCGCGGCGGTGGGGTGCAAGGTCTGGAAAAACATCGGCATGGAGCTGCGCGATCCCGCCACCGGCGACTGGGTCTTCGTCGATGATCCGCGCTTCGATCCGATCTTCCGCTGGCTGGAGAAAGAGGGCAGGCCGCTGCTGATGCACATCGGTGAGCCGCTGGCCTGCTGGCAGCCGCTGGACCCGGCCAGCCCCCACTATGCCTACTACAGCACCGAGACGCAGTGGCACTGGCATGGCCGCGATGATGTGCCCACGCATCAGCGCCTGATGGAGTCGCGCGATGCGATCGTGCAGCGCTATCCGAAGCTCACCGTCATCGGCGCCCACTACGGCAGCCTCGAATTCGACCTGGGCGAAATGGCCGCGCGCTTCGAGCGCTATCCCAACTTTTTTGTCGATACCTCCGCGCGGCTGGTGGACATGGGCCTGCACGCCGCCGCCGATCGCGAGGCGGTGCGCGACTTTTTCATCCGCTGGTCCGACCGCATTCTCTGGGGCACCGATACCGTCTGCGATCGGCCCATCAGTGCGATGGATGACACGCAGCGCGAAGCGCATCTCGGCCAGGTGCAGCGCCTGCTGCGCAAGGAATGGCGCTTCTTCGCCACGGCGGATGACCTGAACTTCAATGGCCGCACCGCCCGCGGCCTGGCGCTGCCGGATGACGTCCTCCAGCGGCTGTTCCTCGACAACGCCCGCCGGGTGTATGCCGGGGTATGAGCTGCGCCCGTGCCCACGAACAATCGGCCTTGCCAGATGCCGCCGGCGCTAAGCTGGCAAGCAGCATCGTACATTGTGGCGCGCTGTCTGCGCTGAGACCGCGCGCCGCGGCTGCTGCCCTGGCCATGCGGGGCATCTTGCGGATCAGCATCTCGCGGATCAGCATCTCGCGGATCATCACCTTGCGAAACATCACCTTGCGCAAGATCGCCCTTCGATTCGGCCGCGGTTTGCAGTAATCTTCACGCCTTCATACGAGATCACCTTCAACCCAACGGAGCAAACATGCCTGCAACCAGCACCAACATCAGCATCGACCTCAAGTCCACGCTCCCGCGCAACCTGGATGCCGTCGCGGTGGTCATCAACAAGGAGACGCGCCCGGGCACCATGGGCGGTGTTGCGCTCCCCGAGCGCGTCCGTACGGCGGTGGACCGGGTCATTGAGAGCGGCATCAACAAGGGCAAGAGCAACGAGCTGACCGTGCAGGTGCTCGATGGTGGTCGCGGCGAGCCGGCGCGCCTCATCGTCATCGGCCATGGCAACCCGGATAAGCTCTCCGCCGGGTGCCTGCGCGAGGCGGCGGGGGTACTGGCCAAGCAGGCCCAGAAGCTGGAGCTGACCCACGTGGCACTGGTGGTGCCGCAACTGCCCGATGAACTGCCCGGCTCTCCTGATACCGACACCGCCCGCGCTGCCGGCCCGACCGCCCTTCAGGCGATGGCCGAAGGGCTGACCCTCGGATCATTCGACTTTGATCTCTATCGCGGAACCGCCAGCCAGCAGAACAACGGTCGTAAAAGAAGGCAGAAAACGCAGTTCACGCTCGTCTATTCCAGCGCTGCCGCCAGACTGAAAGAGGCGGTTACTCGCGGGCAGATCATCGGCGAGAGCCAGAACTTCGCCCGCACCATCGCCTTCCGTCCCGGCAATGACATCAACCCGCCGGCGCTGGCCCGGGTGGCGCAAGACCTGGCTCGCGAGGTGGGCCTGAAGGTGCGCATCCTCGATGAGCGGCAGATGCAGCGCCTGGGCATGGGGGGGATCACCGCCGTCGGCCGGGGCAGCAACGCCACGCCGCCGCGCATGATCGTGCTGGAATGGCTGGGCGCCCGGCGCCCGGCGCGCACCACCCGGCAGAAGGGCCGGGGCGCCTCCGCCAGTGCGCAGCAGCCTCTGCTGGTTGTGGGCAAGGCCATCACCTTTGACACCGGCGGCATCTCGATCAAGCCTGCGGCCAACATGCAGCGCATGATCTTCGATAAGTGCGGCGGCATGGCGGTGCTGGGCTTCATGTGCGCCGTGGCCCGCCTCAAGATGCCGCAGCGCATTGTTGGTATCCTGGCGGCGGCTGAGAATCACATCTCCGAAACCGCCTATCGCCCCGGCGACATCCTGCGCTTCTTTAACGGCGTGACGGTTGAAATCACCAACACCGATGCCGAGGGGCGCCTGGTGCTGGGCGATGCCCTGGCGTGGGGCTGCCAGACCTACAAGCCCGCCGCGGTGATCGACCTGGCGACCCTCACTGGCGGGGTCATCGTGGCGCTGGGCAAGCAGATTGCCGGCGTGATGACGATGGACGATGGGCTGATGAAGGAAGTGCAGGCCGCCGCCGACCGCGCTGATGAGAAGATCTGGCGCCTGCCGCTGAGCGAAGACATGAAGGAGATGCTCAAGAGCGACATGGGCGCTGACATTGTTAACTCCGGCGGCCGCGAGGGCCACCCGCTTCAGGGTGCGGTCTTCCTCCAGCACTTTGTCCCCAACGGCACCCCGTGGATGCACATGGACATTGCCGGCACCGCTGACACGGAGAAGGAGACACCCCTCTACAAGAAAGGGGCGACCGGCTGGGGTGTGCGCACGCTCATCGAATGGGCCAGTGAGCGGTGAACCGCACTGTCGCCGCAGGTGAACCCGCATGGATGAGGCGGCCGTTGCCGGGGATGAATCGGCCCCGGTAATGGCGTTGCCATCAAAGCGAACAACAGCGCAGCGGCACAGTGGCCGCTGCGCTGTTGTTCGTCATGATGTCTTCCCGGGGGCGGCTCCGCTTGTGTGCAGCGGGTGATTCACAGCCTCCTTTAGCGTGATGTGCTCCAAGGCCCGGCATTGCGATTTTCTGCCGCGGGGTGGTTGGAAAAAACACGGCGGTCCAAATCGCCGGATCGTGGAAGCGAAGACAGGTTTTCGTTGCAAATGGCCGGTGGCTCCGCTATTTAGCAACGACATGGGCAGACTGAAGGCTCCACAGCGGCGGGAGCAGTTGCTGGAAGTCGCGACCCGCCTTTTCGCCAAGTGGGGGTATGAGGCCACCACGACCGCGGCCATTGCCGACGCTGCCGGTGTCACCGAACCGATTCTCTATCGTCACTTTGCCAGCAAGCAGGAATTGTTCGTCGCGATTGTCCGCCGGCTCAGCGCTGAGACGTTGGCGCAGTGGCGCGCCATGATCGCCGACATCGACGATCCGGCCGAGCAGATCCGCCGCATCGGCCGCGACTTCACCCGCCAGATCTACAAGCTGGAAGATCACTACCAGGTGCTGCATGGCGCCCTGGCCATCAGCACCGATCGCAAGGTGCTGGCGGTGATGAAAGAGCACTACCGCGAGATTCACAGCTTCTTCACCGGCATCGTGCGGGAAGGCCAGGCGCGCGGCCAGTTCCGCGCTGATGTCGATCCCGCCACGCCCGCCTGGGGACTGATCTACACCGGCATCGGCTACGCCATGACCACGCTCAATCTCCCGGCGTTTGAGGAGGTGCAGGTGGAGGCGCTGATCGAATCCCTGATCCGGGGATTGAAGCATTGAACAGGCAGCAACGGCAATATCCTTGAACGCAGGCGGCGTGCGGCGACAGGCGCCGGCGCACGAAAGCAGCGCGGTGCCTTTGATCTTTTTTCGCCCTCGCCCTAAGTTCAGCGCATTGAGATGCAATCCTTTCTGATGCAAGCGCCGGCGGGGGATCAGGACACGATGCGATGGATCGCCATCGCAATCGGGGTGCTGGGGCTGGCGTATATCCTGCTGCGGCCGAAGTTCGGCCGCCGGAAAGACCCGCTGGAGAATGTCGCCCCGCGCTTCACGCTGGCGCAGCAGCGCTCGCTGGAGCGCGACATGAACAACCTGGTGGTTGAGCTGTCGGAGATGGCCCGGCAGATCACAGCGCAGCTCGACACGCGCTCCACCAAGCTGGAAGCGCTGATCGAGGAGGCCGATCAGCGCATCGAAGAGCTGAAACGGCTGTCCAGCGCCCAGGCGCCGGCCTCACCGTTTGCTTCCTCGCCGCCTGGCCCATCGCCTGCTGATCCGCCGGCCGGTGCATCGCCCGAACCCGCCGCGGCAGATCCAGCGCCCACAGCGCCGGATGCGATTGATCCCCGCCACGCCGATGTGTATGCCCTGGCCGATGAGGGGCTTGGCCCGCAGGATATCGCCCATCGCCTCAATCGCCCCAGTGGCGAAGTCGAGCTGATCCTGGCCCTGCGTCCCACCTCGGCTGACCGGTGATGCGGCGGGCGCGGGGGGCACCTGTTGCGCAGGATTGCAGCGCGATGTCATATGTGGGCATCGCGCTGCGATCCGCTGTGCATTGGAATGCAATTGGCTCTAACGGCGCCGGCGGGCCAGCAGGAGAGGCACGCCGATCCCCAAGGCGGCAAGGGCAGTTGGCTCGGGGGTCACGGCCGCGGCGGCGGCCTTCAGGGAGGCAGCATCGCCCGTGGGCAGGCCAAGGTCGACCAGCACGCCCGACAGGTTCACATCCTCCAGGGAGGCATTGTAGATCGTGCTGTAGAGGACCATCGCCGCCAGCAGCGAGCCGTGGTTGCTGGCGTGATACCATTCGTTTTCCTGGTACAGCCCCGACCATCCATACGCCTCGAACGCATCCCCCACGGGCGCGATGCGGGCGGTGCCAGCGCCGAACTGCAGGTCAATATCGCCGGCGGAGAGACTGTAGCCGGTGCTCACCTGCTGCTGCATGGCCGAGGCACTGGCAAAGGTGCCGGGGTAATAGCTGTGCTCGGGGCTGCGTGCCCAGGTCTGAAACAGCACCGGCGTAGCGACGGGGCTGTGGTCGCGGACTCGTGTACTGAGCGTGACGGCATCGGCGCGATGGGCGGCAAGATCGCCGCCGATGCTGCTGACGGCGGTGGGGCGGGTGCTGTAGTCCTGCATGACCAACGCATCCCACGTTTGCCCGCTCGGCAGGCTGTGGATGACGCCGCCAGGGCTGTCGGTGTCGATCTTGTCGATGTGCTGCCCCAATGTCCAGCCGCCGTAGGCCTGCATCTCCACGGTGGGCGCGGGGTGCCCGGCTGCTACGGCGATTTCCTTGACAATGCGCGGCACATCCCAGCCACCGTTGCCGATGGTGAAGCTGTTGCCGAAGAACAGCAGGTTCTTAGGCTGCTCGGCGGCGCTGGCCGTGCCGGCGGATGCCCATGACAAAAGGCAGGCGCCCAGCAGGATGAGGGCAATACGCATGTTGTGTACTCCGGGTGAACACCCAGCCGGAACGGGGTTGGGCCATCACTGGGCCAGTGGGCCTATTGTGCCCTGGCGGCGCGTCGCCGCCCCAGCAGGGCGAGGCCGCCAAGGCTCAGCAGGCCGAGTGATGCAGGCTCGGGAACGGTCTCGATCTGGATGACGCCGAGGTAGCCAAAGCTGCCGCCGGAGCTGTTCTTGGTGACATCAACGACGATGTTGCCGGAGGCGTCGGGCAGGACATCGTAGATCCAGACCATCGTGCCGGTGTTCATGTCCGCGTTCAGCGTGACGGTTTCGCCGTTGATGGTGTAATCGGTCTCGCGGTTCGCTCCGGGCGCCCCCATGCGCGAGGCGAAGAAGCCGAAGCTGTAAGCCTGGCCGAGCGTGAGGTTGCTGAAGGTAAGCTGCCCCAGGGAGTCTTGGGCAAAGCCGTCGAGTGAAGGATTGATGTACCAGTTGTCACCGGTCGCGGTGTTGGGGAAGGTGATGGCAGCGCCGGTGGGGGTGCCACCCTGGTTGGGAGAACCGACGCCATCTTCGTTTGTGAAAGCAAAGGCATCGGTAACGGCCACGCTGTAGCCGGTAGGAACGTTATCGCTGTCGACCAGGTCGTTGATGGGTGGGATGTCGGCCTGGTTCTCTTGCGTCATGAGCATCTGGTTCCAGCCATCCACTGTCGTCTGCTGGCCGGGGGAGCCGAAGTCGATCAGGATGGTTCGGGCCTCGGTGGGGGAAGCAAGGCCGGCGAGGGTGATCCCCGCCGTCATGGCGGCCAAGGCCAGGATGGGTTGCGTCTGGCTCATACGATACCTCCGGGATGTGAAATAAGCTGGCTCGGCGTCTCGAGCCGAAAGGCGGAGGTGCCGAGGCCTCGGTTGCCGGTCTCCGCCCATCGGGACCGCTGCGACCAAGGGACCAACTTGGTCTAATAGTGGTCTATGTTCCCCCGATTTGCAAACTTTTTCTTGGACTTCAATAGCAATATTTTGAAGGAAGTGGTTACTGCATCGTCGTTTGCAGTGATTTTCGGATGTCGCCAGTGGGAATCAGCTCAGCCATTCGGCGTGGATGAATTTGACAGGAAGGGCTCCAAAATGGTCCCGCCGGTGATGGTGTGAAGGGCCGGCAGGCCAAATTGGAATCCGAGATGTGTAACAAGGCGAAAGCCCCACCGCGCTTCCTGTCATGCCGACAGGGCACGCGATGGGGCTGGCGGGAAAGGCCGGTACAGCAGGCAGTACCGGCGCCAATGGGCGCAGCAAGTCGGTGGTTGCTCAACTGGCATGGACCGGAGCCGCTTCGTTGACCGTCGAGGCGGTGTGAGCGGAGGCGGTGTGAGCGGAGCAGCCGTCAACGCAGCCGGCGGCCCGGCGCAGTGCTGCCAGCAGATCCTCCAGATCAACCTCGCGCAGGCGGGCCGCCTGCGCGATCGTCACCCCGCGGGCGACGGTGCGCCGGGCCACCGGATTGCGCAGCAGGGTGAACCCGTAGCTGTCGAAGATGCTTGCCGTCGCCGGGAACCAGCGCAGCACGTCCGTCACCCGCATCTCCGCCTCGATGGTGGCGGGGCGGTCGTCTGGGGTGGCCGAAGCATCCGTTTCGGCCGGATCAAGTGCGCGCTCCAGTCGTTTGCCCCGCCGCAGGATGCCCGCCAGGTGCAGGCCCCACCACGCCAGTGCCGTCACTTCCAGCATCCCACTCACACCAACCACCGCGAAGAACCCGGAGTGCCAGTCGGTCAGTGTCTGCAGGCTGACCCGCAGGAAGCAGCCGATGTTGATCAGGATGAACGGCCCCCACAGCGGGGAAAGTGTGCGCGGATCCACGCCGTTGAGCGTGGGAACCACCTTGGCCGCCATCCCCATGATCATCAGCGAGATGAACCCCACCGTGATCGCGTGGCGGATCGCGCCGTAATAGGCGTGGCTGAACGGAATCTGGCTGATGACCTGGTAGACCGGCAGCAGCAGCAGCATCACCAGTGACAGCGCCAGCCAGCCGTAGGCCGCGCGGACAAACTTGGCCGAACGGTCGGTGACGGGCGTCGGCCGCCACAGCTTCCACGGCCCGGCGATCATCCAGCAGCCGATGGCCAGCATCAGCCAGGGCACCATCAGCAGGCCAGCCAGGGCGTGATTGCCACTGTGGCGGTAGATGATGAACACCACCGCCTCACCCACCACCGCCGCCAGCAACACGGCAAAAGCCCACCATGCCCGGCGGTGGCCGATCTCCGGCACATTGAACAGGGCCGGCAGCATGCGCAGCGAGACACCCAGGATCATGAACAGCGCCAGCCCATGAATCTGCAAATCACGCAGCGGCGCCTGGTAGGTGGCGATGTACCAGACCAGCTCATCGGCCGTGGCCGCCGTCATCGTCTGGTAGGTATGCCACAGGTCCATCGCGCCCTGGGCGGCAAAGAAGGCCAGCGCGGCAAAGATAAAACCGACATACGGCTTGAACCGGGCATCGCCGCTGCGATAGGTGGCGATCATCTGGCCGGTGAAGAGGGTGATGGCCAGCATTTCCATGGCGCCGCCGATCATGGCGGCACACACGGCATGTTCGCCAAGTGTGTAGGCAGTCATGCCGATGGTGCGCACGATCAGGCCGGTCGCCATCAGCACAAATGCCGCCACCGCCAGGCGCGGCCATGCCAGGCGGGTATGCCAGATACGCGGGAAAGCCTGGTAGGCGAAGCCCATGATGAACAGACCCACCCATCCGTAAATCTGGGCATGCCCGTGGGCATTGACGTGATGGATACTGACACCGGTGAACTTTCCGGTGATACCGATCTGCCACAGGAGCCACGCTCCCCATGTGGCGCCCGCGGTGAGGATCAGCCAGATGCCGCCCAGGAAATAGCGGCGGTAGATGGTGTCGGCTACGGCCGGGCTGGACGGTGGCTCGGGCTCGGCCGGTGCGCTGGCCGGGCGTTGCAGCATCTGGTGGATTTCGGCCAGGAGCTGCTGCTGATCGACCCCATGGGCACGGGCGAAGAAGCCGATCGACTCAACCGGCCCGAGGCGCCCGCCGCACCCCTCCAGCCCGTGGCGGTCGAAGACCCGGCGCGTCTGCGGATGCTGGCGGAACAGGTCCGGGATCATCGTTTCGGCCGTCACCGCCCCGCATGAAGGGGCGATCCCACATTCAGGTCTGCTTGCCGCTACCATGGTGTTCCACTCCACTGAGTGCCTTCGATCGCCTGCCCGCCCGCGCGCGATCCGTTCGCTGCGGCCTGGCCGGCGAGCGGGAAGACAGGGCACATCCCTTGATTGTTACGGTTGAGGCGTCAGCCGGCCGATGGGTCTGCTGGCACAGCGGCGGCTGCTGCTGCTCGGCCACCAGGTCCGCCACCGTGGCCTGGCACAGTTCGCGCTCGGCCGCCGCGACGGCGGCATCCAGCCGGCGGTGCAGCGGGCAGAGGTTGATGTGCTCGGGGATGTCCAGCGGGCAGCAGCGGATGCGATGGGAGGGATCGACCGTCCGCACGACATCCATCAGCGTCAGCGTCTCGGGCGCCAGCCCCAGCAGAAACCCGCCATTCACCCCGCGCTGGCTGCTGACCAGGCCGGCCCGAACCAGCAGTTGCAGCACTTTAGACAGATAGCCGCCGGGGATTTTCCCCTCCGCCGCGATCTGGCTGGTCGTCATCGGCTGCCCCTGGCGCGAGGCCAGCAGCAGGACGGCACGCAGCGAGTATTCGGCGGTCTGGGAAATCATGGGCAGGTGGGCCGCAGTCGGCCTGGACAATTCTCAACCTTGATATCCAGAATATAGGTGATAGGCTGGTGTCGTCAAGTATTATGGATGTGAGTATCCATAATTAATTCGGCCAGGTGGCGCTCCGCGGCAGGGAGACGGAGTGGGGCGGGCCGGGAAAGGCGGGTGCTGGATGCGGCCTTACACGCGCAATGACTTCGATCACAGCCCCATGCTGGTTTTCTACGAGATGACGCGGGCGTGCGACCTGGCGTGCATCCACTGCCGGGCTGATGCCCAGCCCGCTTGCCATCCCCAAGAGTTGTCGCCCGCCCATGCCAGGCACCTTGTGGATGAACTCACCCGCTTTCCGCGCCCGCCGCTGCTGGTGCTGACCGGTGGTGATCCGCTCAAGCGCGCCGATGTCTTTGACCTGGTGGACTATTGCCGCCAGCGCGCGGTGCCGGTGGCGATGACCCCATCCGCCACGCCGCTGGTGACGTCTGCTGCGCTGCGACGGCTCAAGGAAGCGGGCCTGCACCGCCTGGCGGTCAGCCTGGACGGTGCGGATGCTTCCACCCATGATGCGTTTCGCCTGGTGCCCGGCAGCTACGCCCGCACACTGGCCATCCTGACCGATGCCCGCGCTGTCGGCCTGCCGGTGCAGATCAACGTCACGGTAGGGCGGCACAACGTGGGACAACTTGAGCGGCTGCTGGAGATCGCGGCCGAGGTTGGGGCGTGTCTCTGCTCGGTGTTCTTCCTGATCCCCACCGGCCGGGCCACCGCCGAGGCCCGCCTTTCGGCCGAGGAATGTGAACAGGTGTTTGAACTGCTCTGGCGCTGGCAGAAAACCGGCCGACTGCCTATCAAGACCACCGAAGCGCCGCATTACCGGCGGTTCATCCTTCAGCGCCAGAAGGAACAGCGCCTGCGCACCCCTGCC
Organism: uncultured Tepidisphaeraceae bacterium; assembly: GCA_964398315.1. GTDB lineage: Bacteria > Planctomycetota > Phycisphaerae > Tepidisphaerales > Tepidisphaeraceae > JADLCB01. Next base: position 25,328 of record CAYNMV010000026.1, read on the forward strand.
CGTCATGGAAGTGAGCCGCCGGGCTTTGCTCTGAACGGCACAGTGACCTCCCCGGCGGCCATGCCTGACCCGGACAACGCCTCAACCTCAGCCGAAGCGGACCCTCCGATGCGCGCGGGCCGCCAGCCGGTCGCTCAGGGCATATCACTCGGCCAGATCGGCACCAATGACGGCAAGGGTATCCTCTTTGTCAGCCACATCGGCGAAATCTACCCCAGCGGCTTCCTCCCCATTCCCTGCGGCCAATTTCCTCTCGACTCCCTTGTGCGCATCTACCAGCAGGCAAAGCTCCTGCTCGCCTTGCGCGATTCGGACCAACTCGGCGGGAAATGCGGTGAATGCGAATATCGCACGCTCTGTGGCGGCAGCCGGGCGCGGGCCTACGCTCTGACCGGCGATCCCCTTGCCGCCGAGCCGGACTGCGCCTACATCCCGCCGCAATACGCTGCCCGGGCCTGATGCACACTGTTCCTGATGCACACTGTTTCAGAAATCCTGGCGGCATACCGACAGGCAGGGCCATCGACGCGGAAAAGTCGGCAGGGCACAGGCCCATGCTCGAGATGCCTGGCATCACCAGGGGAAAGCCTGCGGCACATTGTCGCTTTGTGGATATTGATATCTAAAAATGCGTTCGTATAGTCCTCTCCGCCCGCCTGAGGGCGCCGGTGAGAGCGGATCGCCACCGGCCGCGATCAAGCTGCCCACGGCAGTGCCGCTTTTGCGGCCTAAAGAAGTGGAAATAGCGCTGCCCTGGGTTGGCAAGAAACAGTAAGCTGCGAGATCAGCAGATGCCGGCGGGGTGATTTTGGGATGGCCGGGCGGCGGGAACCGGTGGTGAAGGAGGCATGCGTGGCGACGGTGGCGAAATACGCAAGGCTACGGGCAACCGTGTGGGGGCTGGTGGTGATGGGGGGGCTGGCGGTGCTGATCGTCCTGGGCTCCCGCAATCTCGCCCATTTCGACGCTGCGCTGGTCGGCTACACCTTTGCCACTCTTTTCGCCGCATTCGGCATTACCTATCGCTACAACATGTGGTTGCAGCGGCCGCCCACGCGGCTGTACTGGCGGCGGGGGTGGCAACTGTTTCTCAAGCCCGGGTTTATCGGCCGCAACCTCGCCGCCTTCGGCAAGCGCTTCTTCGTCGAGTTCGCCGCCAATCGCTTCATCTTCCGCCGCGGCAAGCTGCGATGGGGCGCGCACTGGCTGATCATGTGGGGATGTATCCTCGCCGCCGCCATCACCTTCCCGCTGGTGTGGGGGTGGATTCACTTCCAGACCACGCCCGAGGACATCAACGTCTACCAGATGTATGTCTTCGGGTTCCCGATGCAAACCTTCCCGGTGGATTCCCTGCTGGCGTTCATCGCATTTCATGGCCTGGTCTGGTCATCGTTCCTGGTGATCGGCGGCGTGATGCTCGCCTTCCGTCGGCGCATGATCGACCACGGCGCTGCCAGTGTGCAGCAGTTTGCCGAGGACATTCTGCCGCTGCTGATGCTCTTCGCCATCAGCGTGACGGGACTGATGCTGACCGCCAGCTATACCTGGATGAAGGGCTATGCCTTTGACTTTCTGGCCATCCTGCACGCCATCACGGTGATCTTCACGCTGATCTGGCTGCCGTTCGGCAAGTTTTTCCACATTTTCCAGCGGCCGGCGCAGCTGGGTGTCAGCTTCTATAAGGATGTGGATGCCAATACCGAGCAGGCCACCTGCAAGCGCTGTGGTCAGCCGTACATGTCGCGCATGTGGCAGCAGGACCTGGTGACGGTACAGCGGCAGCTTGGGTTCACCTACGAGATGGATGGCGGCACGGCTCACTACCAGGAGATCTGCCCGCGCTGCCGCCGGGCGCTGTACGGGCTGGCACAGGGAGCGCAGTGGTCCGCTGTCCGGCTCCAGCCAGGCCAGCCGCATGCACAGGGGTGAAGCCCGCGCGATCGCAAAGGGACGGACAAGGGAGCAGCAGTCATGACTGAAACAGGACAACCCAGGCCGGATGATCCGGGACGTCTGCGGGCGCATCCCGAGGAGCGGTTCATCCCCCCTGAGCATCGCTTCGACCTGCGGGCCGAGGCGCAGGCGCTGTATGCCGAGCCGCTCCCGCCGTCGCGCCGGCATCGCCAGAAGGCGCTGTACCGGCATGGCCGGGTGACGATCGCCCTGTTTGCCTTCGAGGCCGATGGCAGCCTGCCGCAGCATAAAGCTGCTGGCACCGTCACTATCAACGTCCTGGACGGACGCCTGCGCATCAATACCCCGGATGGGCAGCACGCGCTGTCGGCCGGTCAGTTGCTGGTCCTGGCGCCGGGCGTGGAGCACGATGTGAACGCCGATGAGCGGTCGATCATGCTCCTGCAGGTCCACCTTGATGAATCCGCCGCCAGGTAGTGCCCAATCGAGACAATCATGGCCACGCTTCCCGTTGATCTTCTGAACATCATCCAGCACTACGGCCCGCACCAGAACTTCATGTCTGGTGAGCAGTTGTCCACCAGCGCTGAGCCGGACAAGCTGGTCAAGACCCACTGCTGCTTCTGTGGCCAGCAATGCGGCATCCAGCTCAAGGTGAAGAACAACCAGGTCATCGGCTTTGAGCCATGGGAGGAGTTCCCCTTCAACCGCGGCATGCTCTGCCCCAAGGGCGTCAAGCGCTATCTCCAGGGGGCGCATCCCGACCGCCTGCTGACGGCCCTGAAGCGCGATCCATCCGCTCCCGGCGGGTTCAGCCCCATGGGATACGAAGAGGCGATTGCCCGGGTTGCCGGTGAGATCGCGCGCATCCAGAAGGCGTATGGCCACAGTGCCATGGCCTGCCTGAGCGGTGCCAGCCTGACCACCGAAAAGACCTACCTGATGGGCAAGTTTGCCCGCATCACGCTCCAGACCCCCTACATCGACTACAACGGCCGGCTGTGTATGGTCAGCGCGGGCGCGGCCAACAAGAAAGCCTTCGGCATCGACCGTACCACCAATCCCTGGTCGGATATGGTCGGCACCGAGGTGATCTGGGTAGCCGGATCAAACGTGGCCGAGTGCTCGCCCATCACCACCAACTACATCTGGCAGGCGCGCGAGCTGGGGGCGAAGATCATCGTGCAGGATCCGCGCATCACACCGGTTGCCCGCACCTGTGATCTGTACCTGCCCGTCAAGCCCGGGCGCGATGCAGCGCTGTTCGCCGGCGTGCTGCAACTGATGATCGAGAACGACTGGATCGATCATGACTTCATCGAGAAATACACCGTCGATTTCGACAAGGTGGCCGAGTACTGCCGGCAGTGGACGCTGGAGAAGACCGCCGATGTGACCGGCGTGCCGGCGCGCTCAATCCAACGGGCGGCCGAGTGGTGGGGGCAGGCCAGGAGCAGCTTCCTGTTTCATGCCCGCGGCATCGAGCACCACTCCAACGGCGTGCAGAACGCGCTGGGGACGATCAACCTCGTGCTTGCCTCCGGCCGGCTGGGCAAGCCCAAGAGCGGCTACGGCACCATCACCGGCCAGGCCAACGGCCAGGGCGGGCGCGAGCACGGCCAGAAGTGTGATCAGCTCCCCGGCTGGCGTGACATCGCAAACCCGGAGCATCGCCAGTACATCGCGGGTGTCTGGGGCGTCGATGAGAAGGAGATTCCCGGCCCCGGTGTCGATGCCTACGAAATTTTCCGCAAGATCGACGCCGGCGAGATCAGGGGATTGCTGTCGATCTGCTTCAATCCCAAGGTTTCGCTGCCGGACAACAACTTCGTCACCCGCGCGCTGGAGAAGCTGGAATTTTACGTTGCCATCGATTTCTTCCTCAACGATACCGCCCGCCATGCCGACATCGTGCTGCCGGGCAGCCTGCAGGAGGAGGATGAAGGGGTTGTCGCCCAGGTGGAAGGGCGGGTCATCAAGATCAACAAGGCGGTGGACTGCCCCGGCGATGCCCGTCAGGACTGGATCATCATCCAGGATATCGCGCGTGCCCTCGGCCGGCCGCACGGCATGACCTTCAACTCTCCGCGCGAGATCTTCGAGGAACTGCGTATCGCCTCCAGGGGAGGGGTGGCGGATTATTCGGGCATCACCTACGAAAAGATCGAGCGGCAGATGGGTGTTTTCTGGCCGTGCCCCTCACATGACTACCAGACCGGCCAGCCCGTGCCCGATCACCCGGGCACGCCGCGACTGTTCGAGCCCGGCAGCTACAACCCGGTGGCCAAGGGGGCCGGGCCGTTCTACTTCCCCGATGGCAAAGCGCGGTTCAACGTGGCGGAGTACCGCCCACCGGTGGATGACATCAGCGAGGAATATCCGCTGTTCCTGACAACCGGCCGGGTGGTCAGCCAGTTCCTCTCAGGCACGCAGACCCGCCGGATCGGACCGCTGGTGAAGCAGTACCCCGAGCCGCGCATCGAGATGCATCCCCGCCTCGCCGCCAAGCTCGGCATTGCCGATGGTGACTGGACAACGGCCGAAACCCGCCGCGGCGCCATCACCCTCAGGGCAATGGTTGTCACCACGATTCGCCCGGACACGATTTTCATCCCGTACCACTGGGCCGGCGCCAAGAGCGCCAATCAGCTCACCGTCAGTGCGCAGGATCCGATCAGCAAGATCCCTCAGTACAAGGTCTGCGGCTGCCGCGTGCGCAAGGCCGATGCCCCGCCGGATTACGCGGACAAGCTGGAGCCACAGCAGTAGAGGATGACCAGGTGAGGGGGTGACAAGGTGAAGGGCGGGACAGCAATGAGCGAGCGGATTCGAATACTTACCGATCTGGACGTATATCGGCGCGCGTTCGAACTGGCCATGGAGGTCTTCGCAATGTCCAAGGGATTCCCGAAGGAAGAGACTTACTCGCTGACCGATCAGATTCGCCGCTCGTCACGCTCAGTGGCCGCCAATATCGCCGAAGCCCGGCGCAAGCGACGCTATGAAGCCGCCTTCATTGCGAAATTGTCTGATGCGGAAACAGAAGCTGCCGAGACCCAGGTCGGGCTGGAGTTTGCGGTGAAATGTCATTATGCCGATCGCGACTGCACGGCCTCTTTATATCAGGCGTACGACCGCATCCTGTCGCCCCTCGTTGGAATGATCAATCATCCACAGACCTGGGTCATTGGTGGTGAATAGCGTTTCACCTTGTCACCTCTTCACCTTGTCACCTTGTCATCCTCATGAAGCCTGAACACCTGCACTTTTTCATCGATCCGAGCCGCTGCATTGGCTGTCAGGCCTGCGTGCAGGCCTGCTCGGAATGTGACACGCATCGCGGTGAGTCGATGATTCACCTGGAATACATCGAGCGCTCCCAGAGCGTGCAGACGGTGCCGGTGATCTGCATGCACTGCGAGCAGCCCACTTGTGCCGAGGTCTGCCCGGCGGATGCCATCAAGCGGTCCGCCGATGGGGTGGTGCAGTCGGCCCGCAAGCCGCGCTGTATTGCCTGCGGCAACTGCGTGATGGCCTGCCCCTTCGGCGTACCCGAGCTCTACACCGACAAGCAGATCATGATGAAGTGCGACATGTGCTACGACCGCTCCTCGGTCGGCAAGAAGCCCATGTGCGCCACCGTCTGCCCCAGCCAGGCGCTGTTCTACGGCACGCGCGAACAGATCGAGCAGTTGCGGCCGATGTCCACGCCGGCCAACCGCTTTCAGTTCGGCAACCAGACCATCACCACCCGCGTCTACACCATGGTGCCAAAGCAGGCCGCCATCGCCCAGCCCTATCTGGACGTGACCGCCGCCATGGATGAACGCCCCAGCAGCCGCGGCGTGTCGCTGAATGTGATCGGCGACGGCGCAGCACCCCAGCCCGTGCCTGCCGGACCCGACCCGATGATCCAGGACCCCTTTGCCGAGGTGGAGGTATAAATCATGGCCGATGTCGAAGGATATGAGCCGACAGGGGGACAGGACCCGGGCAGTCACCGCGCTGACCCGGCCGCGCAGGCCGGGCGGGCAGTGGTGCAGACCCACGTGGCCGGCTACGTGGTCTCGGATGATCCGCGGGCGCGGCTGGATGTGCGCATCGACTCGCCCGGCCGTGAAGGCCTGGCCGGGACCACGCCGGCCAACATCTACAAGCCGCTGCCCGACAGCGATACCATCACCACGCCCCCCGACTGGCGGCCGATGAGCCAGCAGCCGCAGTGGCGCAGGGATTTTCCCGTCGACTGGCCGCAGGACCACTACGTTGCCCGCCGCGACTTCATGAAGTTCATGGTCCTGACCAGCCTGGCGATGTTCGTCGGGCAGGTCTGGATCGGCATGCAGAACTGGTGGCGGCGACGCCGGGGTGCGCCGGAAATCCAGCGCATCGCTTCCCTGAGCGCGTTGCCCGTGGGCGGCACACTGCTGTTCAACTATCCCGGCCCGCATGATCCGTGCATTCTCATCCGCATCGAAGACGACCTGCTGCTGGCGTACAGCCAGAAATGCACCCACCTGGCATGCGCGGTGATCCCACGCGTCAATGTGGACTCCTCCACCGGGGCGGTCAGCGGCGATATCCACTGCCCCTGCCATGAGGGCTATTTCGACCTGCGCAGCGGTGCGGTTCTCGCCGGTCCGCCCCCACGCCCGCTGCCGAGGATCACCCTCGAGGTGCGCGGCGATGATGTGTACGCAACCGGGGTCGAGTGGCGAACGGTGTGAAATGGAATGCCTGGAAGCTGCCAAGAGCTTTTTGCCCCTGGCCGTCATGCTTTCAGACTATTGCCTGTGATCCATAGCCGAGGATTTCCAAATGAGCCTGAAACGCCCCTTCACCCGCGAGCAGCGCATCACCATCGTCTACGGCATGCTGGCGTTCGTGCTGATCCTGGTCATCCTGCAACTGTGGTTGCTGACCGCAACGATGAACGCCTACCTGGGCGGGGATGAGTCGGTCATCTGGCCGGCGGCTGGAGCCAGCCTGGCGTGCTTGCTGCTCAATGCGGGGTTGCTGCGCTATCTCTACTACATTGAGCGAGTGCGGCGATGACACAGCAGTGGTCGATGGAAACCTCGGGTCCCGCGGCGGCCATGCCGGCGACCGCCGCCGCGATGCCCGCCGCGGGCGGTGGGCTGGCCGGGCTGCACCCGGCCTACTTTGCCATGGTGATGGCAACCGGCATTGTCTCTATTGCCGCGCATCTGCTGGGCATGGGCGGCATTGGAATCGCGCTGCTATGGCTGAATGTTCTCTTCTACGCGGCTCTTTGGGCGCTGACGGTGCTGCGGCTGGTGTACCACCCCCAGCGCATCGCCGCCGACTTCCTGCACCATGGGCGCTGCGTCGGGTTCTTTACCACGGTGGCCGCTACCTGCGTGCTGGGCAGCCAGTTCCTGTTGATCGCGAACCTGCGCGGTGTGGCGCTGGGATTGTGGGTGTTCGGTATCGCGCTGTGGGCGGGGCTGACGTATGGCATCTTCACCGTGCTGACGGTCAAGGCGATGAAGCCGTCACTGGCCGAGGGGATCAACGGTGGCTGGCTGGTGGCGGTGGTGGCCGCACAGTCGGTTTGCGTGCTGGGGGCGCAGCTTGCCGGCGGATTCGACACAGGACGGGCGCAGGTACTGCTGTTCTGCCTGGCGATGTGGCTGGGCGGCGGCATGCTCTACATCTGGATCATTTCGCTGATCTTCTACCGCTATACCTTCTTCGCGCTCAGCCCATCGGATTTGGCGCCGCCGTACTGGATCAACATGGGGGCGGTGGCCATTTCCACCCTGGCCGGCACCATGCTCATCGCCGCGGCGCCGCACTCGCCGGTGCTGCAGGGGCTGTTGCCGTTTCTCAAGGGTTTCACGCTCCTGTTCTGGTCGACCGCCACCTGGTGGATTCCCATGCTGGTGATCCTGGGCATCTGGCGCCACCTGTATCGCCGGTTTCCCCTGCGCTACGATCCGCTCTACTGGGGCGCGGTCTTCCCGCTGGGTATGTACACCGCCTGCACGCTGAGGCTCGCGCAGGTGATCGAGGCCCCGTTCCTGGCCGTTATTGCCGACTGGTTCATCTATGCCGCACTGACGGCATGGTGCCTGGCGCTGGTGGGGCTGGTTTTGCAGGGGGAATGGAGACGAGCGAGAGCAAGCTGAAGGCTGAGGTCTGAGGGTTGTAAGGCAGGATGGAAGCGTCTTACGTCCCGCAGCTTTTCCCCGGCCTCTGCATGATGAAATGGAACTGACGGTCCTCCAACCTCTTGCTTCAGTGCATCGGCCGATGCTCGACACCGGGCCAGCATCGATTGCGGCGGTGAAGATGCTGCGCATCAGTCTCACCGATCGCTGCAACTTCCGCTGCGTCTACTGCATGCCAGCTGAAGGGGTGGAGTGGCTGCCGAAGGATCACCTGCTCAGCTTCGAAGAGATTACCCAGGTTGTCGCTGCCGCAGCGCAGGTTCATGGCATCCGCCGGATCAAGCTGACCGGCGGCGAGCCGACCATCCGGCGCGACCTGGTGCATCTCGTGCGGCAACTGCGCGCTTCCGGCTGGGTGGATGACCTGTCGCTGACCACCAATGGCGCGCTGCTGGAAAACCTGGCAGGCCCGCTGGCCAAAGCGGGGCTGGATCGCATCACCATCAGCCTTGACAGCCTCGATCCGCAGCGTTTCCGGCGGATCACCCGCACCGGTGATCTGGCCGCTGTCCTGCGCGGCCTCGATGCCGCGGAGCATGCCGGGCTCGGGGGGCTGAAGATCAATTGCGTGGCGATGCGCGGGATCAACGATGATGAACTGGCCGACTTTGCCGCCCTGAGCCTGCATCGCAGGCTGACCGTGCGATTTATCGAATACATGCCGCTGGGCGATGCTGCCGTGGGCGGTGCGGCCAGTGTGACGGCAATCGATGAGTCAGAGATCGGCCCGGCCGGTGGGTGCGGTGCCCAGCAGCGCGGGGATGTTTTCATCTCCGAGGCCGAGAGCCGCCAGCGTATTGAATCGGCCCTCGGTCCACTGGTGCCGGTGGATCGGCAGACCGAGGCGGGCGTGGGCCCGGCGCAGGTCTATCGTCTGGCCCGTGGCCGGCCGCTGGGCCGCATCGGCTTCATCAGCGCCATGTCCCAGCCGTTTTGCTCGACCTGCAATCGCCTGCGCCTGACAGCTACAGGCGTGCTGCGGTCCTGTCTGTTTGAAGGTGGTGAAGTGGACCTAAAGCCCATCCTGCGCGCCGATGATGATCCTGCCCGCCGGCGTGCAGCCCTCGCCACCGCCATGACCCGCTGCGTGCGTCTCAAGCCCAAGCTCCACAGTGGCCACGGCAACGAGCAGATGAGCCGCATCGGCGGATAGGGCGGCTGGTGCATGGGATGATGGTCAAGCGTATGCCGAACGTCTATGCATCAACCCAACGGGGCGCAAGCGCATGAAGGCAACGGTGCCGATTTACATTCTCGCCGGAGGCAAAAGCACGCGGTTCGGATCAGACAAGGCGCGGGCGATGGTTGAGGGACGGCCTCTGGTGCTGCGCCTCGCCGAGGCGCTGGCGCCGCTGTCAAAAAGCGTGACAGTGGTGGCAGATGTCGCGGGCAAGTACGCCGACCTGGAACTGCGCACGATCGGCGACCTGAATCCCGGCGGCGGGCCGATGGCGGGGCTGCAAACCGCGCTGCACGACTGTGGTGAACCGTGGCTGCTGCTGTTGTCGTGTGATCTGGTGCGAGTGCGGCCGGCGTGGGTCGAGCGCCTGCTGAGAGCGCGCACGGAAGAAGCGAACATCGTCGCCTTCCGTCATTCGCATTGGGAACCACTGCTCGCGCTGTATCATCAGCGCGTGCGGCAGCAGGTGGATGCACACCTGGCTGATGGCCGGAGGCGAATGCAGGCGCTGCTGGAGGTCTGTGCGGCGATAGCGGTAGAGCTGCCGGCCGATTGGCCAGCAATCAGCCAGGCCAACACCCCGGCGGACCTGGAGGCGGCCTTGCAGGCTGGCACAGGAGAGCCGGTGCAGGAGAGACAAGATGACCATTGAGGTACTGCTGTTCGGACCGGCCGCACGGGCGGCACAGGCGGATCGCCTGCCGGTGCCGATTGATGGGCCGCAAATCACCTGCGGCGATCTGCGCGCGCGCCTGGCCAAGCAGGCGCCTGACCTGGCCCGGCTGCTGCCGGCCAGTCGTTTCGCTGTCAATCATGCCTTCGTCGAAGACAGTTGCATCATCAGTCCTGCGGATGAAGTCGCCCTGATCGGCCTGGTGTCAGGGGGATGAAGATGAGCATTGAGGTGCAGATCATTGATGGCCCGCTGGCCGAGCAACCCCGCCTGCCCGTGATCGACGGTGCGGGGGCGATACTTCACTTCGAAGGAGTCGTGCGTCCGCTGGAAGATGGGCGGCAACTGGCTGGGCTTGAGTACCAGGCTTACGAGCCCATGGCCAGCAGGATGCTGCATACGCTTGCCCAGGCCGCAATCGATGAGCATGGCGTGCTGGCGGTGCGCGTGGAGCACAGCCGTGGATGGGTGCCCGTGGGGGCGCGCAGCTTCCGGTTGATCATCGCATCCCGACACCGCAAGGAAGGATTGGCAGCGATGGATGCTTTCATTGATCGCCTCAAGTGCGATGTGCCGATCTGGAAATCACCGGTCTTCGCCCCCGATGCGGAGGACGGGCCATGAGCGATCCGGCGCGGTTTGATTCGCCGCAGGCGGCACTGGCCGCGCTGCTGAGTGAGGTTAAGCCGGTCACGACCGAGCGCGTGGCACTGTCAGCGGCGGCCGGGCGGGTACTGGCCGAGCCGCTGCGGACGGATCGCGACAGCCCACCCTGTGACACCAGTGCCATGGATGGCTATGCGGTGCGCCTGGCCGATCTGGCAAGGGGGGAATTGCCTGTTGCGGGCGAAGTGGCCATCGGTCAGCCGCCGCCGGAGATGCCGCTCGGCACGGCGTTGCGCATTGTGACCGGCGCACCAGTGCCGGCCGGGGCGGATGCGGTGATCCGCCGTGAAGACACGGATGAATTCGATCGCACCCGTATCGTGCTGCGCATCCCGACGACGGCCGTGTTGCCGGGGCAGCATATCCGTCGCCGGGGCGAGAACCGCCGGGCCGGGAGCCTGGTCCTGGCGGCGGGAGCGCTGATTGGGCCGGCGGTGATGAGCGCCCTGGCAGCATTTGGGCGCGGGGAGGTAGAGGTGTACCGCCGTGTCCGCGTGGGAATTCTCAACAGCGGAGATGAACTGGTTGCAGCCGATCCTGCACGACCCGGTGGTGAGGATGACAGGCGTGCCCCGGCACAGGCACGCAACGCGGAAGTGCCCCTTTCCCCCTTTCAAATCCGCGATTCCAACGGTCCCGGGTTGGAAGCGTTCATCCGGTTCTTGCCCTGGTGTGTGCTGGTTCACCGGCAGCAGGTGGCCGACAATCCGACAGCGTTGCGACAGGCGCTGATGGCGCTGCGGGCGACGTCCGACCTGGTCATCACCACCGGCGGCGTGTCGGCGGGAGACCACGATTACGTACCACAGGTTGTGCGCGACTGCGGCGGGCGGATCATCTTTCACAAGCTGCCCGTGCGACCGGGCAAACCGGTGCTGGGAGCAGTATGTGATCAGACGGTGATCATCGGCCTGCCGGGCAACCCGGTGTCTGCGCTGGGGGGCGCCCGGCGGTTGGTGAGGCCCGTGTTGGGATATCTGGCAGGACAGGTGCTGGCCGAGCCGTCCACGGCGAGATCGGTCGAACCACCTGTTCCGCGCGTGCGCCTGGTGCGGACAGATGAGACCACCTTGAAGCTCTGGTGGTGGCGGCTGGTGCGGTTGAATGCCCAAGGGGAGGCGGAACTGGTGGCCAATCGCGGTTCGGGCGACCTGGTTGCCGCCGCCCTGAGCGATGGTTTTGTCGAGATCCCGCCCGGCGAATCCGGCGAGGGGCCGTGGCCGTTTTACCGCTGGGAGGCGTGATGGAAGAGCCGATGAAGCAATCGCCAAAGCTGTCGCACGTGGATGCGGCGGGGCGTGCCGTGATGGTGGATGTGAGCGGCAAGCAGCCCACCCTTCGCCGGGCGGTGGCCGAGGGGCGCGTACGCATCTCGGCCCAGCTGGCCGGGGCTATCGCGGCCAACACGCTTGCCAAGGGCGATCTGCTGGCAGTGGCGCGGCTGGCTGGCATCCAGGCGGCCAAGCGCACCGATGAACTGATCCCCCTGTGCCATTCGCTGCCGCTGGAACAGGTGAGTGTGGATGTGTGGCTGGAGGATCAGACCGTGCGCATCCGCGCGGAGGCCCGCACCAGCGCCAAGACCGGTGTGGAGATGGAAGCGCTCACCGCCGTCAGCATCGCCGCGCTGACTGTCATCGACATGGGCAAGGCGATTGATCCGCTCATGACGATCGAGTCCATCCGCCTGATGGAAAAGACCGGTGGCAAGCACGACATCATCCGGCCGGTGGATGCCGATGTGCACTGCCTGGCCGGGGAGGAGCCACCATGAGCGACGGCCCGATCACGGTGGCGATCCTGACCATCAGCGACCGCTGCGCGCGCGGCGAGGCGACCGATGCCTCCGGGCCGCTGCTGGCCGACCTGGTGCGCCAGCGCCTTGGCGCGGATGTGATCGACCACGCCTGCGTGCCGGATGAAGCGGATGGAATCGTCGATCGCCTGCGCACCTGGGCAGGCGCGGACCTTGCGCCTGATCTGATTCTTACCACCGGTGGTACTGGACTGGCTCCGCGCGACATCACGCCTGAAGTCACCGCCGCTGTCTTGCAGAAGCGTTGTCCAGGCCTGCTGGAGTTGGCCCGACTGCGGTGCTACGAGAAAACGCCGCGCGCGTTCCTCTCTCGCGGCGAAGCAGGTGTGATCGGGCGCACGCTGATCATCAATCTGCCCGGCTCCCCCAGGGGGGCAGGCGAGATGCTCACCGCGCTGCTCGATGTCCTGCCCCACGCGCTGCGCATGGCCCGCGGCGAGCGCACCGATCATGCCCGATCCGAGGAGAAATCATGAGCGACACCAACCCCACTGATCCGAAGCTGCCCGGTACCTTCAAGGCCTTCGTCCAGAAGTTCCCTGAACTGGGCCGCAGTCATGAGATGATCGCCAAGGCGGTCGAGGCGGCCGGTCCGCTGGATCGCAAGACCTGCCAGCTGATCAAGATCGGCCTGAGCGTGGGGGCCGGCCTGGAAAGCGCCACCCGCAGCCACGTCCGCCGTGCCCTGGAGGCTGGGGCCAGCGAGCAGGAAATTGAACAGGCGATCCTGCTGGCCTACAACACCCTCGGCTTCCCGCGCACGGTCATGGCCTGGCAGTGGGCCCAGATTCAATTCGAGCGCAATCGCGCAGACCGCGCTTAGCAATCCGATGTGGATCGATGATGTGCAGCGCCCCGGGGCCGGCTGTGCAGCAAGGGGGCGAATGATTGGGTGCTCCCAACAGCGCTACGAGCACTTGCCGCGGGCGTCGATGGGAAGCGCTTCGAGGACGCCATCGGGGCGCTTGAGGTAGACCGTATCGAACAGGTTGATGCAGGGGCAGATGTGGTTGGGGATGATGCTCACACGTTCACCAATGCGCGGGGATCGATCGCACCCGGACACATCCAGTTCACCGTGTTCTTCGCTGAGGCGCACAATGCGCGCCTGGGGGTATTCGAAGACATGGCCATGGCCGGAGTCGGGGAAACGCGTGTTGCGATCGCTGGTCAGGGCCTTGGTGCCGGCATCGATCACCACCTTGCCCGGCACGGCGGTGCTGACCACCGTGGCAGCGACTACGGCGGCACAGTCCTCCAGCGTGCAGAAGCCGCCGCGCACCGTGTTCATGTCGTTGTACAGGCTGGTGCCGGGGCGGATCTCGTTCTGGCGAGTGATCTGGTGGGATTGGAATAGGGTAGGGGTGGATCCACCGGAGATGATTGACGCATGAAGCCCGCGCTGCTTCAGGCGATCGAGCGCTTCACCCAGCAGGGTGTCGATACGGGCCAGTTCCTGCGCCTGCTCCTCGGCCGGCGCCAGCACATGGCCAGGATAGAAGAACAGGCCATCGAAGCGCAGCCCCGGCCGGGCCGCCACCTCACCGGCCAGTTCCGCCGCGATGGCAGGGGAGGCCACGCCGGTACGATGGAAGCCAACATCCAGATCGATCAGGATGCCGACGACGCTTCCGGCCTCCGGTGCTGCGGCAGCCAGCACGTCGATCGACTCGAGCGAATCCACCGCCACGCGCATCACCGCCCGCCGGGCCAGTGCCGCTACCCGCCGGGCACGGGATGGATCGACCACCGGATATGCCAGCAGCAGATCTGGGCAGACCTGGCTCATGATCTCTGCTTCGCCCACCTTCGCCACCGTCAGCCCCACCGCACCGGAGTGAAGCTGCAACTCTGCCATTTTGAGGGATTTATGTGTCTTGGCATGCGGGCGGAACATCAGCCCATGCTGGCGTGCATAGTCGGCCAGCCGTCGGGCATTGCGCTCGGCCAGCGCCAGATCAATCACGATGCATGGGGTGTCAACTTCTTGTGGCAGCGCGGTGTTCATCATGGGTGAGGCGGCTCAGGGGGCTATCTTCAGGGGCATATATGAGGTGTCAAGGGGGATGAATTGACGCTGCCGTCACATTGTCAAGGCAGGGGCAGCGCAGGGGCACATTGCCTTGCGACAAGCCGGCACGACACCCCGCACCTGCTACGAGGTCCAGCCGTGCATTCGCATCCAGGCTTGCGCGATGGTGGGCCAGGTCATCGTGCTGTCGCCTTCCTTGCCCATCTTGAAACCGTGGCCGCCGCGTTCAAAAAGATGCACCTCGGCTGGCACACCCGCTTGCCGCAGAGCATCGAGGTACAACAGGCTGTTCTGGTATGGCACGGTGGGGTCATCGATCGCGTGGAACAGCAGTGTCGGTGGCGTGCGCGGGGAGACGCTCCGTTCTGCGGAAAAGCGATCGATCTGCTGCGGCGAGGGTGTTTCGCCCAGCAACCTGCGGCGTGAGCCACTGTGGGCCAGGGGGCCATCCAGCGTGATCACCGGGCACATGAGGATCGCGAAGTTGAGCCGCACCGCCGGGGCGTCTTCTTCCAGCGGGTAAACGCGCTCATCACTTAGCGTGCAGGCCAGGGCGGCCAGATGCCCGCCGGCAGAAGTCCCGTAAATGCCGATGACGGGATCAGCGCCCGTGTGCTCGCTGGCCCTTTGCCGCACCAGTCGTGCTGCCTGCTGCACATCCTGCAGGGGGCCGATGGATGGATCCTGCATGATCTCGCTGTTGGGAAGGCGATACTTGAGGACCGCGGCATGCAGGCCGATGCTGTTGAGCCAGCGCTGCACGAGATGACCGCCGTTATGGTTCATCGCCAGCCGACTGTACCCACCCCCGGGCAGGACCAGGAGGGTGGTGCCGTGGAAGAGGGGCACGTCAGGCGCAGCAAATACAGATACCTGCGGATGTACCACGTGCGAGATTCGCTCAACCCCGTTATCGCAAAGCAGGCGTTCGGCTACGCCGTGCCCGGGCACTTCCCCCGGCACACCCTGCGGCCAGAGGTCGATGATCAGATCAGGATCACGTTTCATATCCATGCCAGTGGCTCGCACAACTCGACCATTCTGCGCGGGGTTTGAGCTTTCGGCGAACTTCACGGCCATGTTGTGCTGTAACGCCTGTACGCTCGCCCGGCAAAGCAAAAACTGGAATCGCGCGATCATGGCTTCACTGCAGGCGGTGGGATTCCTGCTTCCGGGGCAGACTGACCGCAGGCATCCCCGCGCTCGTGATGTCATCCCGGCAGAGCCTTCGGTATAATCCGGCACCAATCCTATCCGGGCAGGCTGTTTTCGCAGTGCAGCGCGCCGGATACGCCGGCCCGTAACCAAAACCGCACGCGGCGAGGATCTGATGAACAGCGCAGTCACACCAGACATCCCCTATCTCGGCGCGGATCGCAGCGAGAAGATGGATCTCTACCAGCCGGCCGCCCGAACACAGGACCCGCTGCCGGCGATTCTCATCATTCACGGCGGGGGATGGACAACCGGGAGTAAGTCATCCCGCCGCGAACTGCAGATGGCTGAGACATTCTGCGCAGCGGGATATGTCTGTGCCAGCATCGATTACCGCCTGGCCAGCGAAGGGAATCCCACCTGGCCCGGTGTGTTGCACGACTGCCGCGCGGCGGTGCATTTCCTGCGCCTGCACGCTGGTGAATACGGGATAGACCCGGACCGGATTGGTGCGATCGGCGGCTCGGCGGGGGGATGCATGTCGTTGCTGCTGGGTGCGGTGGAGCGCCCGCCATCGGAGAGCGTGACCCCGCCTGTCAGTGGCCGGGTGCAGGCCGTGGTGGCACTGTATCCGCCGACGGACATGCTGGCTGCTGCATGGGAACGCAGGATTCTATTCGGTGTTTCCCGTTCGGAGCGGCCGGATGTCTATCGCGAGGCATCACCCGTCCACCGGTTGACGCCAGACTATCCGCCCACCCTGATTCTGCACGGCACCGCCGATGCAATCGTGCCGGTTTCGCAGTCTCACCTGCTCGATGAAGCCATGACCCGCCTGAGCATCCCTCACGAGCTCATCATCGTACCCGATGCGCCGCACACGTTTATCCTGCACGATGAAAAGCATGACTTCCGCCAGCGGGTGATCGACTTCTTCGATCAACACCTGGGCGCGCCGGGCCCGCGTCCGGTTGTGTTTGAGTAGTCGTGTCGTTCTTTGAGAAAACGGCTTCTGCGATCTGCACGGCCAGTAAACCCATGCGCTAACGCCAGGCTGCGCACAAGCCTGCAAGCCGCCCGGGGCGGCAACACGTCCGATCTGCCGAAGATCCACTTTGTGCACCTCCCCGGGATGTCATGGCCGCTGCACCGTGGTGGAAGAGGTATGCCCGCGATAGCGCGAGGGAGAGATGCCCACATGCTTGCGGAAGGTGCGGCTGAAAAAGGAGAGGGAGTGGAAGCCACATCGCTCGGCGATGGCGGTCAGTGTCAGCGCGGCATCCTGCAGCAGGGTCTTGGCGTGGTGGATACGGACCTCGCGGACATACTCAAAGACACTCTGGCCGGTCTGCCGCTTGAACACCCTTGCCAGGTGCTCTTCTCCCTTGCGCACATGCCACGAGATGTCAGCAAGCGTGATGGGGGCATCAAAATGCTTGAGGATATATTCCTTGGCGGCGGCGACGATCTGGTCGGCATTGGAACCGCGCGACAGGCCGCCGCCCGTGCTGCCCTGCTCGAGCCGGCGGACCACCGCAACGATCAGTTCCATGCACAGCGCGCGCACGCGGTGGCGGTAACCGGGGGCGCGGTGATCGGTCTCCGCGCGGAAACGCTCGATCAGTTCGGTGATCTCGCTGTCGATCGCATCCCGCAACTGAGTAACGCGGGTAAAGTGGTGCAGCAGAAAGTCAGAAAAGTCCGATTCCGGCCGGCGCACCCGTCGGCGGACGTGCTGCTCCAGGTAAGTGGTATCAAAGAAGATACGGATAACCTGCAGCGATGCGGCATCGCGGAGGTCCGGATTGATATAGTCATGCCGCTGCACCACCGGTGCCACCAGGATGTCGCCGGCCTGCAGCGGCTGGCGCCCTTCCAGCCCGTCAATTTCGTGCTCAACCTCTCCTCCCAGCACCAGCAGCAGCTTGAAATGATGCTTGCGCAGCGGCAGCACGCTGGCCCGCGGGATGACAAACACGATCTCATCCACCAGCAGGAAAGGTGGCCCGAGGTTCTCCACCGAATGTGATGCGAAGCCCATCGCCTACCAGCGTAGCCGATGCCAGTTGGCAAAGTCAAAATAGTACAAAAATAGTCAATCCGGGCTAACGACAGCGATCGCCGGAGATGCTTCAATACCTCCCGACACAAGACGCACCATGAAAAGCGCCATCACCAAGCAACTGGCAATCGATGTCTTCGCCAAGCACCTGGAGGTGCATGGGACCTTCGATCACTATGCCGGCATTGTGACCCTGCACGGCCTGGCCCGCCTGGCGGCCGAAGGACATGATGAGCGGCTTCTGGCCGAAGTGCGTCGACACCTCATGCCTTATGTCAGGGGCGAGCGCACGTTCTGGGCGAATTTCCCCAATTACTTTTGTGGCGGCAATGGAACAGCCTACCTGCTGTGGCGCGGCCACCTGCCCGAAGCCGAAGCGCCGGTGCGCCGGTATGCCGAGCAGATTCTGAACGAGGCTCCGCGCGATCCCGAAGGCATCCTGTGCCACCCGAAACGACCCGAAGCGCACCAGGTCTGGATTGATGTGGCGTTTGCCGTCACGCCCTTCCTCCTGTTTGCAGGGCTGGCGCTGAATGAACGTCGCTATCTGGATGAAGCCTTCTTCCAGACGGCCGCCATGGTCCGCCGGCTGCGCAACCCCGAGAACGGTCTCCTGCACCAGAGCATCAACTTCACCGGCCAGTTGCCCGGGCGTATTTCCGAAGACCACTGGAGCCGTGGCAACGGGTGGGGGGCATATGGCCTGGTCGAACTGGCCTGTCACCTGCCGCAGGACCATCCCAGTCGCCCCGAGGCGGTGGCGATGTACCTCGATCACGTCCGCGCGTGTGCTGCCTTCCAGGATGAGCACGGCCTGTGGCACCAGGAGATGACAGAGGAGG
The DNA here is from genome assembly GCA_964398315.1 of uncultured Tepidisphaeraceae bacterium. Lineage (GTDB taxonomy): Bacteria > Planctomycetota > Phycisphaerae > Tepidisphaerales > Tepidisphaeraceae > JADLCB01. The sequence goes on from CAYNMV010000026.1 coordinate 43,865, forward strand.
ACGCGTACACCGAAACCTCCGGCTCAGCGCTGTTGCTGTGGGCACTGGGATATGGCCTGGCGGCGGGGCTGGTAGACAACAGCCAGCGCGAGCGCTTCGAGCGAGGCCTGCGCGGGCTGCTTACATACATCTCCAGCGACATCGATATCTATCACACCTGCCGCGGCTGCCTCTGCCCCGGTCGAGGCACGAAGCTGGATTACATGGCCCGGGCCCCGATCGTTAACGACTGCCACGCCTTCGGGCCGGTCGTGCTGGCCATGGGACAGGCACATTTATTGGGAATCGAACGCATATGACCCAGCAACCCGCCATGAATCTCGATGCCCTGCGGGACCTGCGCCAGTCCGGGCGGATCGTCGAGCTGCCGATCGGTGATGTCGAGCTGTGCCAGCGCTACGAAGCACTGTTTACCGCCGCTGTCAACGATGTGCTGCGCGAGCGGCTGCTGACGCACCAGACGCTGCCCACCGGCATCCTCCCCCTGCGCGAGCACATGAAGGTGGCCGGCCCGGCGTTCACCATCAAGGGAGCCAAGAGCCTGCTGATCAAGGACGAGATGGCCGAGCGCGCAAGGATGCTCGAATCGATCCCGGCCAATTCGGTCATTGCCTGGGACACCAGTGGCGATGATGAATCAGCGCAGTGGGGCGAGGTGATGACCATGGCCGCCGTCAAGCGCGGCTGCCGCGGGGCGGTGATCGACGGGGGCGTGCGCGACACCGATCGCGTGCTGGGCCAGAACTTCCCGGTGTTTGTCAAGTATCGCACATCCAACGGCATGCTCGGGCGCTTCCGCATCAGCGGATGGCAGCAGCCGATTCGGATCGGCGAAGTGGACATCTTTCCCGGCGACATCATCTTCGGCGACATTGATGGTGTGATCGTCGTTCCACGGGCGATCGCCTATGACGTGCTGCTGCGCGCCGAGGAGATCGTCGCCGGTGAAAACCAACTGAAGAAATGGGTGCAGGAGGGCCTGCCTACCACCGAGATCGTCAAGCGCGGCGGATACTTCTGAGCCGCAAGCGAGGCTGTGATCATGAAGGATCTGAAGAACCTTATCGTTGCGATTACGGGCGCTTCCAGTGGCATCGGCCTGGAGGCGGCCAGGCGTTTTGCCAGCGCGGGATGCCGCGTGGTGCTGATGGCCCGGGCGTCGGAGCGTCTCTCGGCCGCGCTGGAGGCAGTCAAGCAGATCCAGCCGGATGCGATTGCCGTGCCGGTGGATGTCACGGATGAGGTATCGGTGCGCCAGGCTTTCGCCGAGGTAGAGGCCAGGTTCGGTGCGCCCGATATCCTGGTCAACAATGCCGGCACGGGTTTCGCGACTGACCTGGCGACCTGCTCGCTGGAAGACTTCCGCCGTATCTTCGACACCAACGTAACTGGTGTCTTCCTGTGCACGCGAGCGGTGCTGCCGCGCATGATCGAGCGTAAGAGCGGCCACGTGATCAACGTCTCATCGGTGGTGGGAAAAGTGGCCAATCCCAACGCGCCGCTCTACTGTGCCAGCAAGCATGCCCTAAACGGCTACAACTCCGGGCTGCAGCAGCAGGTGGCGGCCCACGGCATTCGCGTATCGGCGGTATCGCCGTCCGCCGTGGACACCGCCTACTGGGGCAACCGCCCGGTGGATCGCAGCAAGTTTCTCAAGCCGCAGGAAGTGGCCGAGGCGATCTTTTTCATTGCCAGCCAGCCCGATGGCGTGTTGATCAAGGACATCGATCTGACCGCATTGAGGTAATCCACCATGAGCCTTTTCCTGTCGACGCAAGAGCGTGAAACGATCTCCCGGCTGCGATCGACCGATCCGGTCATGAGCGGGATGTACTGGTCGCTGCAGAACCGCGTCGAGGAGCGGGCCATGTCACCCGACCTGGCCGGGCCGGGGACGACAACGCAGTGGTGGCACCATGCCGCGGAATACCTGACCGATGCGGCCATGGCGCTGGCTGTTTCATTCAAGCCTTCGGAGGCGGTTGCGGCATGGGTGCGCGGCATCACGCTGAACCTGGTCCGGCGGCCGATCGCCGACTGGATCGGCCCCTCTTTTCGCGACCACACCCGCCAGCCGCCGATGGGACACCTGGAAACCGCGCACCTGTCCTGGGCGGTCGCGGTCGCGCTCGACCTCGTGCCGCACGTCTTCAGCAGCAGCGAGCAGGAGGAGAGCCGCTCGACGCTCCGCGAGAAGGGCCTGGCGCTGTGCTTGAACTGGCTGGATCACGGCCGGGCAGCGCACAACTGGCGTTGTATCCTGCTGGCTGGAACGGCGGTCGCGGCGGCGGTGCTGGAGGATTCGGCTGCCCTGGAGCGAGCCGCCCAGGAATACATCCGGTGCTCAGACTTCTTTGAGCCGGATGGCAGCTACGGTGAATCACTCCAGTACGGCAATTACGCCTTCTTCGGCCTGATGCTGACGCGCGAGGCGCTGGTTCGCCGCGACCCCTCGCTCGAGGAAAAGCTGCCCCTGGGGCCCGGCTATCGCAAGACGGTGTGGGATGCTCACTCATTCCTCTACAAGAAGCCGTTGACCGGCTGGGGCGCTTACCCGATCGCCCGCAGCGTGAACTTTAATGACTCGGCGGCGACGTATCGCCCGACCGCGGATGTGCTGCTGCACATCGCTGCCCGCGCCCAGCAGAAGTATCCGGTCGAGGCGGGCCTGGCGCGCTGGCTGTTCGATACGCTCTATCTCTGCGGTGATGATACGATGCCGCAGGACCGTGCCACCTTTGGCTTGGTCAACCGGGCTGGCTTCCTCTCGATGCCACTGTGGCCGCAGGCGACGGCGGCGATTTCGCCGGCGGAGGCCGATCTCCCGACAACCACGGGCTTCAGTTGTGGCGATGCATTCGCGCGTGATGCGTGGAACGGCCGGACGGTGCTGGCCGTGCGCACTGGTGGCGACATCCCGCGTGCTGCCGGCCATGCCCACCACGACCGCAACAGCTTCATCCTGGTCCACAACCGCGAACGCCTGCTGGCCGATCCCGGGCACAGTTGCTATCGCAACCTGATCCATGATCTCGAGATCCAGACCGCCACCCACAACACCTGCACCTTTACCCTGAACGGCCGCTTGATTCAGCAGAGCCCGCCACCCCGCGCAGTACCAGGGGAGCCGCTGCCCAGGAGCGGCACGCAACGGCTCCTCGTGGCGCGCAACGGGCAGGTTTGCGCTATCGGCTCCGAGGTGGCGGCGGCGTACGGAGTGCCGCTCCGTACCTTCGAGCGCTTCTGGATCCTCTGCGGGGCGCATGCGCTGTTTATCGTCGACAAGATCGAATCCACCGAGCCGGTGAGGACGACCTGGAATTTCCTGCTCAACAACCGAGATGGCCAGCTCGGCCTCAAGCAGCCTGCCGATGACCGCCTCGTTGCCCGCCGCGGTGATGCAGGCATGAAGCTCTTCCATCTCGGCGGCGGCCGGACGCGTCCGCCACGCTACGCCTACGTCCACGATGCCTATCACCCGCTCCCCGACCAGCTCGGCGAGGGCCGGCCTGGCAGCGGTTTACTGGTGCAATGGACCGAGCCCCAGGACGCGACCAGTCGCACGGTTATCCACGCGATCGCGATGGATGATTCCGCCACCATCGCCGGCTGGCACCTGAAGGAGAGCAGCGCTGGCCTGGCGGTCCTGGAATCGCCCGATGCCGGGCAGGTCTGGCGGCTGGAAGTGCAGCACGATCCACTGGTGATGAGCCTCAGTGAGAGCGTCTCGGGCGCACTGTACCGAATCGAGCCCTCGCGCGATGGGTCGTGGCAGCTCAATCGCGCCTGAGCCATAGCAGACATCAGGAACCTTGTAATGAAGGCGGCATACTACGAAGGTGACAAGACGTTCCGCGTGCGTTCGTGTGAACTGGGCCGGCCGGGGCCGGGCGAGGTGCGCCTGGATGTGGCGTACTGCGGGATCTGCGGTACCGACATCCACATCTACCACGGCGCCATGGACAAGCGCGTGCGCATCCCGCAGGTGATCGGGCACGAGGCTTCAGCGGTGGTGGCGGAAATTGGGGAAGGCGTCAGTGGGTTCGCCCCCGGCGATGCCGTCGTGGTCCGTCCGCTGGATAACCGGGCGGAAACCCCTGCCGATCGCGGTCACAGCCATATCTGCCGCGGGCTGAAGTTTATCGGCATCGATTCGCCCGGCGCCTACCAGAACAGCTGGATTGTTCCTGCCTTCACGCTGCACAAGGTGCCACCCGGCGTGGACCTGAAGATTGCCGCGCTCACTGAGCCGCTGGCGGTGGCCTGCCATGATGTGCGCCTGGGAGGCGTGGTGGCCGATGAACTGGCGGTCGTCCTGGGCGGTGGGCCGATCGGGATGCTGGTGGCGCTGGTGGCGCGCGCGGCGGGGGCGCGGGTGATCCTCTCGGAGATCAATCCGTTCCGCCTGGAACTGGCACGGCAACTGGGGCTGGAGGCGGTCCACCCCGGCGACACCGACCTGGTTCGCCTCTGTGAGCAGCGCAGTGGCGGCAGCGGGGCGGATGTGGTTTTCGAGGTTTCGGGCGCGCCGGCGGCTGCGCTGTCGCTGACCGATCTGCTGGCCATCCGCGGGCGGGCGGTGATCGTCGCCATCTACCCCCAGCCGGTGCCGCTGAATCTTTTCCACTTTTTCTGGAAAGAGCTGCAGATGCGTGGCGCCCGTGTCTATGAGCCGCAGGACTATGACAAGGCGCTATCGCTCATCGCCGCCGGCACGCTGCCACTCGAACAACTGATCACCAGGGTCGAACCGCTGGACCGCGTGCAGGCGGCCTTTGAGGAGTTGTGCGGGAACCCGGCCGCCATGAAGGTGCTGCTCGATTGCCGGGCGGCAGGATGAACGTGAACACGATCGCGATCAATCCGATCCGCATCAACGACCGCTGGACGCTCCACAGCTATTACACGCTCAGTCCCTACGCGCCCGATGGCTCCGGCCGCATCCTGGCGGCGGGGGCCGATCTGGATGCCGGGATGGGCGAGGTGCTGGTCCTCTCACCAGACGGCGAGGTGGTCCACCGCTTCGGCCGCCGGCCGCTGGAAACCAGTTTCTATCACACCGGCTGGTGGCAGACATGGAGCCCCGATGCCCGCTTTGTCTACTACCAGGCCGGCCCGCTTCGCCAGCCGCGCATCGGCCGGCATGACCTGGCGCGCGGCACCGATACCATCATCGACGGTGACATGGAGGGCGCACCGCCCACCGGCGAGCCGATCCTGTCCGGCCTGCTGGGCATGCTCTATGCCGCTGGATACGGCGATGGTCAGTTCAAGCCGCATGCCGCACCAGTGCCGTTCCAGGCCCGCGATCGCCATGGCCTTTTCGAGATGGATTTTGCCGGCGGTGCTCCGCGTCTGCGTCTGAGCGTCGAGCAGATCCTCGATCTCCACCCGCATCGTGACCGCCTGCTGGCTTCGGATCGTGCGGTGCGCGCCCGCTGGAGCGATGGGCTGACGCTGATGGCGTACTGTGTCCGCTGGTCGCCCGATGGCTCGCGCTGTCTTTTTTTCTTCGGCAACCACTGCGTGGCCAGGGAGCGGCAGGAACCAAGAATTGCCTATGTGATGACCGCCGATCGCGCGCTGCGCGAGCTGCATCTGGCGCTCGATCTCAGCTACGACCGGCGCGGCGTGCACTGGTCGTGGCAGCCGGATGGCCAGCGCCTGATTGGCTACGGGCCGCGGGATGATGGACCGGGTCGGATCTGCCTGGCCGAGGTCAATTTCGACGGCACCGGCTACCGAAAACTCAGCGATCATCACAGCGGCGGGCACCCCTCGGTCAGCCGCACGGATGATGATCTGATTGTCACCGATGAGTGTGTGCCCGGCGGTGGGGCGGTGGTCTTTATTGCACGCTCCAGCGGGAAGGAGATCCATCGGGTGATGCTGCCCAGATTCATCGGTGAACGGGAAGCACCGGGCCGCAACCCGCTGCGCATCTGCCATCACCCGGTGTTCAGCCGCACAGGCGATCGCGTGCTGTGCAACTCGCTGCCGGGCTGCAAAGCCCAACTGGTGGAGCTGAGGCTGTCATGAGCATGTGGATCTGGCTGGAAAGAGGCCACAGCATGCCGCAGCGCTCAACCTGGCGGCAGCGGCTGGCGCTCTGGTGCGGCCGGCGCCTGGCAACCCGGCATGCGCATGTTGTCATCGACCCGACCGCCATGGTCAGCCCCGAGTGCCGGCTGCATCCGCGTGACGGCGCGATCCGCATCGGCCCGCGCTGCACTCTCGCCGCCGGCACCATCGTGCAGGGCAACGTGCAGATGGGCAGCAATTGCTCGCTTCAGGCCGGCAGCATCCTGATCGGCTACGGCACGCGTGAAAACCCCGCCGGCCTGATTCGCATCGGCAACAACGTGCGCATCGCACCATTTGTGCAGATGATCGCCGCCAATCACCGCTTCAGCGATGTATCGCGTCCGATTGTCGAACAGGGACTGGAGCCAGCGCCGATTGTGATTGAGGATGATGTCTGGATCGCCGGGCGGGTGGTGATCACCGCCGGCGTCACCATCGGCACCGGCAGCGTGCTGGCGGCCGGCGCGGTGGTCATACGCGATGTGCCTCCGTTTAGTCTTGTCGGCGGTGTGCCGGCACGGATCATTCGATCGCGCAAGTCTGATCAGCCATCAGGAGCAGAAACATCATGAACGTTCAGGATCAGTTCAGCCTCAAGGGGCAGACGGCACTCGTGACCGGCTGTCGCCGCGGTATCGGCAAGGCGATGGCCATCGCGCTGGCGGAGGCGGGGGCCGACATCATCGGTGTCAGTGCCTCACTGGAGCCCGAAGGAAGTGAGGTGGGCCAGGCCGTGACAGCACTCGGCCGGCGTTTCACCGGCTATCGCGCTGATTTCGCCGACCGCAAGGCACTGATGGCGTTCATCCGCCAGGTGCAGCAGGCGCATCCGGTCATCGACATCCTGGTTAACAATGCCGGCCACATCCTGCGCAAGCCGGCGGTGGAGCACCCCGATGAGTACTGGGATCGCATCATCGAGATCAATCTCAATGCCCAGTTCCTGCTCAGTCGCGAAATCGGCAGGATGATGGTGGAGCGCGGCCGCGGCAAGATTATCTTCACCGCATCGCTGCTGACGTTCCAGGGGGGCATCACTGTGCCCGGCTACGCCGCCAGCAAGGGGGGTATCGGCCAGTTGACCAAGGCCCTGGCCAACGAATGGGCGGGCAAGGGTGTCAACGTCAATGCCATCGCACCGGGATACATCTCCACCGACAACACGGAGGCGTTGCGGGCCGATCCGGTGCGCAGCCGGCAGATTCTCGACCGCATCCCCGCCGGCCGCTGGGGTGAGCCGGATGATTTCAAGGGCCCGGTGGTCTTCCTGGCCTCGCGTGCATCCGACTACGTCCACGGCACCATCCTGCTGGTCGACGGCGGCTGGATGGGCCGCTGATGCCACCTGCCGCTACCGGCTGCCATGCCCGCACACCGCATGCATGGCAGGCCGGCCATAAAGGCGCCCTGCAGTTCAGCCGGATGGACACGTCCTGATGGTGATGCGATACCCGCATGCCCATCCCGCTCGGGCATAACCGGTCGATCGTGCACAACATGATGCTCATCGGGCCGCGCAGGAAAGGGCGGGACAGAGCCGCTACGTCTCCTCTAGTCCGTTCATCAAAGAACGTCTTCAGTGCTGGGTTGAGGAGAATGTGACATCAATGGGAATGGACACAGGCGAGAGTGCAGTTCACGGAGTGATCGATAACTATCTGGCCGCCCGCCGAAGTACAGAAGGTTATTCAGTTTGGATTGGGTACACTTATATATATGACGACGTTAAACCCGGTGAAAGCGTGGGGCGCTGGGCAAGGAGTAAGATCAATAATGTAATGTATGAAGAAGTGCGAGATTCAAAGACACATAAGGTGTTTGGCGGTCAGCATGCAGAAGGGTTGAGTCAGCCTGCTGCACCAGACCTCGCTCAATAGGCAAAGACCATGGCGCGTATCGCATAGCAGAATTGAGTGATGCGCAAGGGAGGCTGGCACGGTTTGAAGTCCCCTTGCCGGAATCAGGCCCGGATTTTATCCAGTTTGAGGTGGCAGGCATGTTCGTTACCCCGCCTCCAGAGCAGCAGGGAAATGTCATTCAGTTGGAGCGGCCGCTGGACCCGGAGACGCTGCAACTGCACATCAATGACCCTTCGCGTCCGGGTCTGCCTGAAGATGAGCGGGTTCGGGTTAGGGTGCTTCCGTTGTCATCTTTGCTCGTGCTTCATATCGGGAATGCAAGGCAGATCACCGACTGGGCACTGATGCAGGAGGATCCCAACTGGATTTTCGGTGCAATCGAAGCATTGATGGAAATCATTGCAGCGCAGGAAAACGAACAGGAAGTGACTGAGGCCCAGGAGGGTTATCTGTACATCCATCAGAAGATGCTCAGCGGATGGCCGGAGCGGGATTTGACCGATGGGGGTGCCGGCCACTCGCTCCTGTACTATTCGCGCGATTCGGTTCGTCGCATCGCGCAGAAGGAGCCGGATAACCAGTCCGTACAGGTGCTTTGGCAACGCATTACGGAACTCGACGCACAGAACGAGGATCGCCAGTGACCGTTACTGCCCATTTCCCAGGATCCGGCAGCCTCCTGTCCATGGTTCGGCAGCCCCAGGCACAGGAAAAGGGGGTGTTATACGGATCAGAGGTGACAGAAGGTGACAAAGGTGAGGTGACGTGAGGTGACATCCACGTTTTCTGACTATCAAAGTGGACGATACAACCCGCCCAACGACGGGGCTGACAACGCAACCGGCGAGCCGATATGGTCACCCCAGTGAAGCCAGTGTGGTGGAGAAGATTGGCCGTATCGGTCGCCGCCGCTCTCTTGGCACTGTCATGGTGGCTACCCTGGCGCGAACGACTGAACGTCTTCCAACATCGTATCCGGTTGATGGCGAGTCGGAACGACGCAGCCACTGCGCAACTGTTGCAGTTGTGGGTTGAGCGTTGTTGCCGGGAGACCGAGCCCTTGGACCTGCTCGCGGTGGCGCCCGACCAAATGCCGCGGACAACGGCCAATGTGCAATATGTGGCAATAGCGGGAGAGCGACAGACGTTTTACCTCTGGCAGCGCGGTCCAGAAATTGGCTGGGGAACACAGTCGCCGGAAACTTGGTCTGAGGTGATCTCGTCCTCTCCCCCTTGGCTGAACCTGGACAACCAGAAACGAGAGCGGGGAAAGCGGAAAAGGCGGGGAAAAGGTGACCTTTCTGATTATCTCACGCATCTTGTTTCTGTCGAATTAAGGCTGGATTAAAGGGACGTAGCTCTTTGTGAGGAGATTACAAAATTAGCTACGTCCTCTTTATCCCTTCCGAGGCAGGGGAACCACGCTTTGAATTTCGGCATATCGCAACGCAGGCATCCGGTCTATGACCGGATGCCTGCGTTGCCACCAGGCGCTATAGACGCCAAGCCTTACGCGGGGAATCGGCGGGTTCTGCGGCGCAGGAGGCCCGCGGCAGCGAGACCGAGGAGCCCAAAGCTGGCCGGTTCGGGGACGTAGGTGGCCTGCAGCGTTTGACCGTTGCCGGGGGTGCCGATGATGGTGAGGGACCAGGTGCCCACATCGCCCGGATCGAGGCTGTAACCGGCGTCGAGGATCGAGTGGCTGGCGGTCAGGAGATCATAGGTGGTTCCCACCGCCGGCGTATAACCGTCGGCGAGCGTCATGTCGATGACGCCGGCGAGAGAAGCGGTCTGCTTCACCACGGTGCCGAAGACGTTGATCGTGGTCACGGTGCTGTCGTCGACCACCCATTCGAGGATGCCGGTGGGATTGAGCGTAAAGCGAGTGCCGGTGCCGCCGCTCGAAGTAGCGATGTCGATCACCGCATCGTTGCCAATGATGCGGAATCGGCCGCTCTTGGTCTCGCTGCCGATCTTGAGATCGCGAATGCCATCGCCGAAGCCGAGTTGGGCACCGTCGTCATCGAAGCGCGACATGCCGATCGTTCCGCCGCTGATTTCATAGAGCCCCTCTCCGGCGGCGCCGATGGTGAGGCTCCCGTTGTTCCAGCTGCTGAGATAGACATTGCCACCGGTCTGGACCACCTTAGAGGTGTCATAACCGGCGTTGTCCCCAACGACAAGCCCGGTGGCGTAGACGGAGCCACCCTCGATGTTCAGCGTGGCATTCCGAAGGAAGACCCCGCGCGGGTTTCGGAGTATCCCGTCGGTCAGGTTGACCGTTGTGCCCGCGGCGTTCAGCCCGAAATAGGCGGGGTTTGCAAGCCCAGCGAACAGGCCGCCGTCGATATTGAGTTGGGCGCCGCCCTGGAACTCCTGGAAGTGGCCTCGCGCGATGAATGTTCCACCGGCATGGACATTCATCACCCCGCCGGACACATTGGCGCCATACGCCGTGATCGTCCCGCCGTCATAGATATTGACCGTGCTATTGTTGCTGGTCCGCAACCAGCCCTTGTCCCACGCCTGGGCATAATCCTGATAAATATAGCCGCCGGAGTTGACGTTCAACGTGGCATTATTGAGTGAGAGCCCGGCGAGGTCGGTGTTGCCGGCGAGGTTACTTGCGAGGTTGACGATGGTGCCGGTGATGACGGCATTGTCAAACGTATCGCCATCTCCGTCGGGTGTGCCGGGCACGCGCACAGGATTCCAGTTGCTCGCGGTGGCGAAGTCGCC
>CAYNMV010000027.1:0-27128 GCA_964398315.1 uncultured Tepidisphaeraceae bacterium
TATCCGTCTGGCAGTGGGTGGCGTGTCGACCTATTATGCCCTTGGCGGGTCCGTTTACGCGAACTGGGTGAGGCCGTGATGGCTATGGGAGAGGCGTAAGCGGAGTTTCTTGCACCAGCTTGTTTTGAACGCGCAGGAGACGCGATGGAACCGAAGGAAACTGCCGGCCAGGGCGGGGGGGAGTGGCTGGCACTATGGAAAGAAATACTGGCGACCATGCGTCATCCGCCGCGGCCGCCAGCCATCTGGGTGGGGCTAAGCATTGCCATCCTGGTTATCGGATGCACCCTGCTGGCGGTGCTGCTGGCCTTGGGTTACGTCCATCATGAGTGGCCGGCGTATTACCTCGATGACGATCAGCCAGGCACCTGGCTGACGGTCGGGGTACTCTGGACATCGGCCACGATCCTGATTCTCAAGTCCCTGCGCCTGGGGGGCTGGATGGGAGAGGGGCGGCTATGGCTGTTGATGGGGGTGACTCTCCTGCTGGCCGCCCTGGATGATCTCCTGCGCTGGCACGAGCGCATCGATCTGTGGCTGCATGCCCTCTTCGATGCTGATCCGCGCCATCCCGTCACCGACCGCATCGATGACACCATCGTCGCCTGTTACGGCGTGCTGGCGCTGTGGTATCTCTGGCGGAACCGCGATCAACTGCTGGAGCTGCCCTGGATGATGATCAGCTTCACGATCGGCGGCGGGCTATTCGCGCTGATGGTGGTATTCGATGCCGGCCACCTGTCCCAGTCGATCGAGGATTCGCTCAAGACCGTGGCAACGCTCTTTATCCTCATTGGTTGCCTGGCCGCTGTCCTTTCACCGAGTCAGGATACCCATGTCCGTGAAACTAGAAGAATGAGCCCGGCCAGGCTGCATCGCCGGATGAGCGCGGTGGGCGATTGACCTCCCGGTACCCGTGCAGGCCACGCCATCCGCTGCAGAGTGGTACGATTCAGAAGCCCATGATCTGCAGGCGCTGCTCAGCGCGGTTGACGTAGCGCTCGTACTCCATGCGATCTTCGCGGTTCCAGTCATCCGCGCCGCTCTGGAAGGCAGCACGGACCTGCTGCATGATGGCATGCAGTTTCTCCACCGGCAGGTCGCGGAGCGTTTCGCGGTCTACGCCCATCTCCCGCAGCAGAGCGCCATCGGTGAAGTACCGAAGCTGGATGAACTCGTTCTGGGGGATCGACTGGCGATAGTAGTCGGCCGCCTGCTCAAAATGTTTCTGCCGCTCAGGGCCGGGAGGAACCATCAGCCCCTGCACATAGGCCCTGTCGCCCGAAGCTACGAGCTTTATCGCACGCAGGTGCTCCATATGCGACTGATAGGTTGAGAGATTCACCGAGAAAGCCAGGTTGCGCAGGTGCCGCTCGTACTCCTCGATCGCGGCATCCACCAGTTCGGCCGTGCGCTGGTAGCTGAACAGCAGGTCGTCAAGATTGTCAGCCCGCAGCGGCTGGGTGGCGGGGGCCGGGGGCATGCCGACGGTACCCAGCGGAATGGTCATCACCTCCAGCTGTGCCCGTGGATCCAGGTAATCGCGGCCGAAGGGCTGATCGCGTTCCTGCTCCTCATCGGTATAGAGGCGCACCCGCAGCAGCCCACCTTCGATCTTGCGGCCGCGCTCCCACTCGGCCTCGGCCCAGTTCTTCAGCGCCAAAGCCGGGCGCGAGTCGATCACACTCTGGCTGAGCTGGGCATGCACCTGCCCCGCGCTTTCCTGGAGCACCTGCGCCCGCTTGTAGTAGTTGTAGGCAAAGCCAAAGGGCGAGATGCCGTAGGGGAACGGCTCGAAGCGCTTCAGGTACTGCAGATCCGCGCCGGTGTTCCAGGGCTGGTCGGCGGGCAGATCCGCGGGCCGGGGCAGATCGCCGCCGGGCGCGGTGAGGAACTGGTCCATGATCGTGCCGTCCGGGTTCAACCGCGGCTCAAGGCGCACATTGCGGACGGTTTCGCCGCGACGCGCCTGGCGCACCTCGCGATAGAGGCTGTCCTCGCGGACGCGGCGGCGGTAGTAGTCCTTCTCCTGGCTGGTGCCGAATTTATCGAAGAAGACCTGTCCGATGGCGGCCAGGATGTTGATGTTGTGCGGCCGCTCACGGTCCACGCTGTAGGCGTACTCGATGGCATCGACGATGGTGATGTACTTGTTTTCCAGGCTCGCCTTCTGCACCGAGATGTTGTAGGCCTTGTTCCAGACCTGGAAGATGTGGACCGAGTCGAACTCGGGCTGGAGCATGCGGATCCACTCAACCTGGGTGTCGAAGGTTTCCAGGTTCTTCTGCTGCTTCTGCGATTCGCTGCTCTGCCAGAGGATCATCACCAGCGGCCCGCGCAGCCCGCCCAGCAGCAGCGCCAGGGCAAAGCTGTTCATGCTCGCCAGGTTCTGCCCGCCGGCTGCGGTGGGAAGGGGGACCCGCCCGTTGTTGCTCAGCACGCGCACGCGCTGATTGTCGGCCAGCCAGCGCGCGCCCATCGTTGCCAGCAGGCTCACAATCAGCACGAACACGACCGCGCTGCGCCCGATCGACTGGCGGGGCGGTCGGACGGGGGATTCGGTTTGCGTCTGCGGCTGGAGGGTCTGGGTTGAGGTCATGGCGCAACTTCCTTGTTCTTCAGGAAGATATAGGCAAGGACGGTCAGCGGGATCCCGAAGCCGAAGGCGACGACGGCGGCATCCCACAGCCGGCGCCACGGCACGCTCACGCCGCGCTCCAGGTCCTCGCCGGCGGCGAACTGCGAGATGTCCGGCAGCACCTTCGCCACCGCATGCAGGAAATCATTGAGGGCATTGACCGAGGTGCTGACCACGCGGTACTGCGCAGCACTGCCCTCGCCGCCAAACATCTGATCGGCTACCTGGTTGCCGAACTCGCTGCCCAGGTCTCCGATCTGCTGCACGCCCCAGTGGCCCAGCAGGATCACGATCGTCAGCACGATGGCGATGGGCCAGGAGAGGAAGGTGCTGCAGAAAATGGCAACCACCACGACCAGCACCGACATCAGCCACAGCACCAGCAGCCCCTTGAACAGGTTCCAGGCGAACGGGGTGTTGCCCGTCACCATCTGCAGCGAACTGGCACGCACCCCGACCCAGTGGCCAGGTGTGGTGTTGCGGACGTGCAGGTCGAAGTTGCCGCTGGCGATCAGCTCGGCCGGCAGGTCAAAATAGACATTGCGGTTGGATTCGGCCCGCACCAAAACCGGCTCGCTCTTGCGTCCGGTGGCCGGATCGACGATGCGCATCTCCAGGGTGGTGTAGTCCTCATCGTCGAAGCTCTGCTCAGCGCCGCTGCGCTCGATGCCGACCCGCATTTCGAAGGAGGTGATGCCATCCTTGTCCGCCTGGATGTCAACATTGCGGAAAGGAAAGACCGCAACGGGCGGGTTGCTGCTGTCGCCGCGGAGCTGCTGGCCGAAGGTGCCCTCGCGGCCGTGGAACAGGATGCGCGGCTCCCCGTCCGGTGCGCGGGGTGGAATATCGCCAAGGATCTGGCCGGTGCTGGCATCAAGCCGGCGCAGGACCGCCGGGACATACCCCTGGCCCGGGCGGCGGATGGACAGTTGCGTGCCGCGCGAAGGGGTGCTGAGACTGATGTAAAACTTGCCGGCGGTGACCATCTGGGCGGCGGCTTCGGGCGGTATGGGAATGAACACGGGCCGGCGGCTATTGTCCGGCGGCAGGGGGATACCGCGGCCTGCATCGCCCAGGTCGGGCGGAAGCACCAGGGTGTTGCCGTTGACGTCAAGCACATCGATTCGCACACGCGGCGGGGGAGGCAGCAGCGGTGTGGGGATCGCCGGCACGTTGGCGGTTTCCCCGGAATGGCTGCTGGGCAGCGGGATGCCGTACTGCGCCAGCGGGTCATGATCGGGCATGATCGTCCTGGACTGCTCGTACGCTACATCCACGACAAAGGCGATGGCCATTCCACCGGCGGGCATGGTCGGCGGTTCGAATGCCTCGGGTGTGTGGAAGAAGGGGAACAGGACCGAGGCCTCGCCGCCGCCGACGACCCACCCGATGTCGCCCTCGGGCGGGCGGGCGTAAACCTGCGGCTCGAACGGGGTGGCGTAGGTCTTGGCCGTCAGCAGGCCGAAGTCACGATAGTGCTCCAGGGCGGCCCGCTGGACGGTCGATAGTTCTGGATCCTGGAGACTGGCGACGATATCGCGCTGAAGCGACCAGGCGCGCACATGCAGGTAGCCCCAGGTGAACACACCCATGATCAGCAGGATGGCCGCCGAGACACGGGCAAAGCCCAGCACCTTGCCGACGACGATCTCCAGGCGGGTGGTGGGCTTGGTGACGATGGTGTAGATGACGCGGTTCTCGATCTCCTTGGGCAGGTTGGTGGCCGCCAGGATGATGGCCGCCATCGCCACCACCAGACCGGTGGCGAAGATGCTGAACTTGACCGTCTGGCGGATGGCATCCTGTTCATCGAAGGGGCGTGTGAGCTGTGAGACGATGATGACCCCGAGAATCGCCAGTGGCGTGATCCACAGCACCTTGCGGCGGATCGACTCATCGAAGCTGACCCCGGAGATGGCCCAGACGCGGTAGGGGCTGAAGCGCAGCACATCCCGCAGCCCCAGCACCAGCAGCCCAAAGACGACGATAACCACACCCAGAACGAGGGCGATGTTGTTGGTGAGGAAGTCCATGCGTACTCCCAGGGGCGATTAAACCGCGAACGATCATATGATCCTGGCGAAATCTGAGGTGAGAAATCTGAAGCCTGGAAAGCGGCCCTGGCCGTGCTTTTCAGGCGTCATCTTTCAGACGTTCGCCTTCACCCTTGTCATACGTTTCGCGGCGGGTTGTTTCATTCTGTCACGACCGCCCGTTGCCCGCATCGGCGCTGGCACCGGCGTAGCCGACACCGCCGGCGCCGATGTTCTCGCCGGATTTCTGCATCACGACGCGGACGAACAGATCCTCGAGGGTAGTCGTCGGGTGCGTGATGGTGGCATCGCGGGCACCAAGGCGCTCCAGGAATTGCCGCACCTCCTCGAGCTGCGACTCATTCAGACCCTGCGCCTGGATCTGGGCGACATCGCGCACCTGCAGCAGGTCGCGCACCTGGCCGAGGGTCTGCATTTTGCCGCGGAACAGGATGGTGATGCGGTCGCAGACATCCTGCACATCGGCCAGCAGGTGGCTGCACAGCAGCACGGTCTTTCCCTGCTGCTTGAGTGAGAGGATCAGGTCCTTCATCTCGCGCGTGCCCAGCGGGTCCAGGCCGGTCGTCGGTTCATCCAGCAGGATGAGATCGGGATTGTTGATCAGCGCCTGGGCCAGGCCGATACGGCGGGCCATGCCCTTGGAGTATTCGCGCAGCTTGCGCTTGCGCGCCTTGGCATCGAGGCCGACCACGTCCAGCAGTTCGGGCACCCGTCGCTTGAGGGTCTTGCGATCGAGCTTGAACAGCTTGCCGTAGTAATAGAGTGTTTCCTCGCCGTTGAGGAAGCGGTAGAGATAGGACTCTTCAGGCAGGAAGCCGATGCGCTGCTTGACATCCCCATCATCGGGCGCGCGCCCGAGCACGCGGATCGAACCGCGAGTGGGGAAGATGAGGTTGAGCAGCAGCTTGATGGTGGTGCTCTTGCCCGAGCCGTTTGGCCCGAGCAGGCCGAAGACCTCACCGCGATGGATGGTGAGGCTCAGGTCATCCAGTGCGGTGACCTTGGGGCGCCCCCAGAAGTCCTTGTAAACCTTGGTGAGATGCTCTGTCTGGACCGCCTCGCCGTTTTCCGCCATGGTCAGATCCTGCTGCAAAGGGCAAAGGCCGGGAGGCGGGGCAAGGCCGGTCCTTGCCGCCCGCTCCTGCCAGCGCGAGGTGAATTAGCGCGAGCGACCGCCGCGCCCGCGGCCACCGCGGTTCGGATTGCCGGTGCGAAACTTGGGCTTGGAGCGCGCCTGCCGCCGCTTCTTCTCGCTGGGCTTCTCGTAGTAGGCCACCCGCTTGATATCCTTGGTGAGACCTTCCTTCTCACACATTTTCTTGAAGCGGCGGATCATCTGCTCGGCGGTCTCGTTGCCGCGCGACTTGACTTTAATCATGCTCCTGCAATCCTTTCGCGATTCCCGGCTCGTGATCGATGAAAAAACGACGACGGGCAATCCCCATCGTCGGGTACATCAATTCAGTCTACCGATCGAGGGCGATTGTTCAACCCCGATCGGCTGTTGCCAACCGCGGCGCGAGACGGGAATCAGGGCCATAAAAGAGATGAGCTCTATTTGCGAATTCTTGCCGAAAACATCCTGACGCTGCGCGTCCGTTATCCCGAAGTGGATGCCATGGGCTACCTGCATCACAGCAGGTTTCTGCAATACTTCGAGATGGGACGGATCGAACTGCTGCGCGCCCACGGCCATTCCTATGCCGATCTGGAGCGGCAGGGCATATTCTTCGTTGTCACACGGGCTGAGGTCAAATACCGCGCCCCGGCCCGGTATGATGATCTGGTCGTGCTCACCACCCGCCTGATCCGCCAGACCCATGTCCGTTTCGACCATGCCTATGAACTGACCCGGGATGGCGTCCTCCTGGCCGAGGGCCAGACCACCATCGCTTGCGTTGACCGCACTGGAAAGGTGATCGAAATCCCCGACCACGTGCGCGTGTCAACTGGCGAGTAGGGTGGGCGCTGGCCGGTTGCAGGGCCGCCTCTTGCCTGATGGCCGGGCGGCGATCGGCCGATCGCCGCCTCGCGCACCGAGCTTCTGCCCGTTGTTTGTAGTACGCCTGCTGGATCGCCTCGCCCCGGCTCCTGTTTACGGCAGCGTGAAACGGATTGGGTGGTAGGTCGCGCCGATCGAACTGAGGATGAAACCGAGAACCAGCCAGATGCCGCAGGCGATGGCTTCGCCGATGATAAGGCCCATCATGGCCGGTTGCAGGGTTGTGTAGAGCTTGGCCCCGCCGAAGCGCAGCGCCACTGTCCGCACCAGCCATCCCAGCATGATACTGAACCAGAGCTGCGCCATCGGCCAGGTCATCATGAACAGATAGCCGATGGGGTGCAGCGGCCACCACGCGTAGCGCAGGCGCAGGATACTCAGTAGCAACGTGCCGGCGGCACCGCCCGCCAGGTGGGTCGCCGGGTCGTGGGTGGTGTTGTAGTTTTGCTTCTGATACTGCAGGGTGGGATTGATCAACATGCTGTTGGGCGCATGCTGGGCCACATGCCGGTTGACCGGCTGCGAGTCGATATCCTGCTTTTCGTAAGCAAATCGGTATTCCACCCAGATCATCGACGAGTAGCTCAGCACGAATGCCACCACCAGCGTCAGGGCGATAACCGCGATGAGTTTACGGCCTGTCGATCGGTCGGATGCTGCCTGGCGATCGAGTGTGCGGCCATCGAAGACGGTCTGGTCGGCCACTTTCAGGCCGTGGCTGGCAAAGACGCCGAAGCTCTCGCGGGCGTCATAGTGGATCAAGTGCAGGTGAGATCCCAGCCAGAAGGTCTGCACCGGCACGGGCTGGCCAAAGCCGTAGGTCGCAAGAATTTGCCATGGCCGCACTGGGCTGAGCACATGCCCCGGGTGGATCAGGCCTGTTTCGGCCACCACCCGCGCCATCAGGAAAAATCCGAGCAGCAGGATCGTCGTGACAACCACGGCGCCGCCGACACTGGCGCCGGCGGCCACGAGCCAGCCGGTCATCAGCCCCCAGAAGCCGATCAGACCCCAGAATGCCCAGGGATAGGAGATGTACCGGCCGCGCGGCTCCCCGGGACGTTCGCCACGGAAGGCCTGCTTGAGGATCAGCACCCAGTGCCGGCGCCCGATCCAGAGCACGATACCGGCATAGGCGAGCATGCCGCCGTACTGCTGATCGTGTACCCCCGGCATGGCCGGATCGCCGGTGACCGTCCCCAGGGCCATCTGCCAGATGCCGTAGCCGACGACGAAGAACCAGAGGCTGAAGGAAACCGTTCCCGGCAGCAGATACGCCACGCCCACGGCGGTGAAGTAAATCGTGGCCGCCTTGAGCATCCAGCCCATGTATCGCCATGGGGGATCGCCAAAGAGGTCATACAACTCGAATCGAACAGGAATTTCCGGGAAATACTGCGGCTGATACACATGCAGGGCGTTGAACGCATGCAGCACGTTGATCGCCAGGAACACGATCCAAAACGCCCGTTTTCGCAGTGGTCCGCCAAACCAACTCCCCGGCGGTGGCGGCTCCAGTAGAGCGAGCTGGATCTGGGCGATGGGGAAGCTCAGGCGCTCATTTTCATACCACTGCCGGCGGACGAGGGTCAGCAGGCAGAGCATTGCCCCGTGAAACCCCACGAAATAGATGCCCCACACCAGCGCTGGCCGAACCCAGGCCCCGTAGGGCGGCGTGCTGTCATCAGCCCACCAGTTTACAAAACCGGTGATGACCGGATCGAGCCCCCATTCGGCCGGTGTATCACCTTCAAAAACAGGGTAAAGCCAGGCCGGCAGTTCCAGGCTTTGCAGCAGTTGCGCCAGTTCCGCGTTGCTGTTGGCAAAATGCAGGGGGAAGACCAGCGAGCCAACAAAATAGCGCATCAGAGCGCTGCTGGGGATGGCGCTGCCCACCAGCAGCATCAGCATGACCACCCCCAGTTCCCCCGCGTTCAGCGCTCGCCGCGGCGCCCAGACGCTGAGCGGGCCATTGATCAGTACCGCCAGCAGGAAGGTCAGCGTGACTGCCCCCATTGGCAGACTGTTGCCCACCAGGAACGTATTCCACAGGACATAATCGTTATACGGCAGCAGGAGATTGATACCCGAAACCCCAATCAGCCCCAGCGTCACGCTGCGCCAGGTAATGGCGCTGCGTGGCTTGGGCGGCAAAGCGGGCTGGGGTGGCGCTGGGGGCGGCTGCAGAAGCGTCATCGTTTGCCGAAAGGGTACCGAAGGGGGCAAAAGTCGCTCAATCTTACCTCAGGTGGCCACAGATGCGAGATGGCCCGGGGCGATGTGGACACCGCACCACACTTGACCTGTTTGGCGAGGCTGCTAATCTACCGCCCTCAGTTCGTGCCTTTTTGCACGAAGTCGGCGGCGATGGTCTCACCTGGCGGATCCGAATGAGCACTTCGCCCCAGCCTGATCAGCCAAAGCGCCCGAACCGGCGCGGCGATGAATCCCTGCAGGGATGGTATCGCATGACCGGCGCGGGCTTCGAGTTCATTGTCGCGGTCATGCTGTTTGCCGGCATTGGCTGGCTGCTGGACCGCTGGCTGGAGACGCTCCCCTGGCTGACGGTGGCCGGGGCGGGTCTGGGATTCATCATTGGGATGTATACCCTGCTGAAAATGGCCCGGCGGATGTTCAAAGACTGAAGCCGCCGATAATGCCGTGAATTAGTAATGGATGAACCGCGCCCCAAGCTGCAGCCAGTGCACCTGTCGGTGATCGGGCTGCTGGGGGCGGTGGCCGGAGCGCTGCTGATTGCCGGCACGATCACCTGGCTGGCCGTGACCTGGCTCAGCCCGGGCGCGGAGGGCCGGCTCGGCTTTATGGCCGGAACCTTCGCCAGTGTGATTGCGGGATTCGCTTCGGTCGTGCCGTTGATACTGGGCGCTCACTTTGGCGCCATGGGCGTCGTGGGCGGCTATTTTGCCGGCAGTTTTGTGCGGGCGATCCTGGCGATCGGGATTTGCCTGGCGGCGATCCGGTGGCGCGATTGCCCCCCGGTGCCGACGCTGCTGACCATGGTCGTCCATTACTTGGCGGTCCTGACCGCCGAGTCGATCATCGTCGGCCGCGCTTTGTTGAATCGACCGCTGTAGACACCGTCCCGCTCCGGCGTGTCCGGGCCGGGGCCATGACCCGAGGAAGATGAGGATGATTCCGTTCCTGGCCGCATCGAACAACCCGCTGGAGCACGTGGTTGATCATCCCATCATCGTGGCTGGCGGCATCTGGTGGCTGACCAACCACATGGTCATGATGATGATCGCCGCGGTGCTGATGCTGCTGATCTTCCTGAGGATCACCCGCCGCTACCGCACAGGCGAACTGGTGCCCACCGGCACGCGCAACTTCTTGGAAGCGATCATGCTGTTCGTCCGCAACGATGTGGCCAAGCCGGTCCTCGGCGATGAGACCGATCGCTTCATGCCATTCATCTGGACGCTGTTTTTCTTCATCCTGTTCAACAATCTCCTCGGCCTGCTGCCACTGGATGCGATTCAGAACGGTATCGCCGCACTGCTGGGCAAGCCGACCACCGGGCCCGATGCCTTCCACCCCATTTACGGTACGGCCACGGCCAACCTGTGGGTGACCGGATCCCTGGCGCTGGTCTCCTGGCTGGTGATCCAGATCAGTGGCATCCGTGCCAACGGCGCGGCGAACTACCTCAAGCACTTTATGGGTGGTGCGCCCTGGTACATGGCGCCGGTGATGATCCCCGTCGAGATCATGGGCATGCTGGTCAAGCCGGTTGCCCTGGCCATCCGTCTTTTTGCGAACATGACCGCCGGGCACACTCTGGTGGCGGTGCTTATCAGCTTTACGACCATGGCCGCGGCGGTCGGAACCGGCGCGCTGATTGGCATCGGCATCCCGGTTGTCCTCGGGACGGTGGCGATCATGCTGCTGGAAGTGTTTGTGGCACTGCTTCAGGCGTACATCTTCACGTTCCTGACGTGCCTGTTCATCGGCCAGCTTGTGATCCACGATGAAGAGCATCACGAAGGGCCGCATGATGAGGCCCACGAGCCGGTCGGCAGCGGTGATTTGACGGATTACGCCAAGCTCCCGGACGCTGCCCGGCAGGCCGGGGCGCGGATGGCGGGATAAGGATTGCACGAAGGTCCGGGTTCGGATGGACGCTTCGGCTTCACATCGGCCCGGCACAGCTACAGATCACTACGATCCGGCGGCGAGGGCCGGTGTCACTTAGGGCTGAGATCCCGGTAGTGCAACGCAACGCCTCACCTCGCGGGGCAGGGTCTGATCGTCCGACCCGGACAGGACGACAAGGAGTATCTTCTTATGAAGAAGATCGTGTTTTTCGCGCTTCTGGCGCTGTTGCTGCTGCCGGCGGTGCCGGCACTGGCGCAGACGGCGGACACCGCCGGGACCGTTACGCAGCAGTCGTTTGGCTTCCCACCCGGCCGCGCCACGATGGCGCTGGGTATTTCGGTGGGCCTGGGTCTGATCATCATTGGTGCCGCGCGCGGCATCGGAAGCATCGGCAGCCACGCCGTCGATGCCATTGCCCGGCAGCCCGAAGCGGGTGGACGTATCTTCACGTCGATGATCATCAGCGCGGCCCTGATTGAAGGTGCGACGCTGTTCGCCATCGTCGTGGCGCTGCTCACCATGATCATGGGTGCGGTATAACCCCCAAGCCGCAACACTTCCCCCCGGGCGAACAGCCTGGCGGGAGGCTTTTTATGCAACGATGGAGGTTCTCGTGAAGATTCGGATGTTGATGGTGTGCGGCCTGCTGCTGTGCCTTGCCGACCCGGCGGCGCTGGGCGCTGCTGATGTCGAGCAGGGGGGCGGCAGCCCGATCGCCGGTCCGCAGCAAGGCCTGATCACGGCGTTGACGACGCTGCTGATCTTCGCGGGGCTGGTTGCGGTGCTGGGCAAGTATGCCTGGGGTCCGATTGCCTCCGGTCTGAAGGAGCGCGAGAGCAAGATCCGCCGCGACATTGAGGAAGCCGAGGCCGCCCGTGCCCGCGCTGAGGCAACGCTCAATGAATACAAGCAGCAGCTTGCCACCGCCGAGGAAAAGATCCGCCAGATGATGGCGGCGGCGGCGGCGGATGCGGAGAAGGCGGCGGAAACCATCCGCTTGCGTGGCCGCCAGGAGGCCGAGGAGATCAAGGAGAAGGCCAACCGCGAAATCGAAGCATCGCGTGACGCAGCCCTCCGCGAGATTTACGTCCAGGCGGCCGAGTTGTCCACCGGCATCGCCGAGAAGATTATCCGCCGCGAATTGCGGCCGGACGACCAGCGGACGCTGGTTGAGGAAAGCCTCGCGCAGCTCCAGGCGGTACGGTAATGAACAATTGCCAGTTGCCGGATGCCTGTTGCCGGTAAAGGCGATGGGCGGCGGTACTGGCACCGGCAACTGGCAACTATGTCTCATAACAATCAACAACATTCGCCGCTGGACGTTGCCTACGCCCAGTCGCTGCTGGATCTGGCGGTCGAGCAGCAGGCCGAAGAGGCGATCGGGGCCGAACTGTCCGAGCTGGCGCAGGCCCTGGAGGCCGAGCCGCAATTCCAGATGTTCCTGGAAAGCCCGGGCATCGGTATCAGCGAGCGTGCCGCCGTCATTAAGAAGGCCTTCAAGGGCCGGGTCGCACCGCTGCTGTACAACTTCCTGCGCGTCGCCAATCAGCGCGGCATGGCCGGCAGGCTGCGGCAGGTGGCCGAGGCTTACCAGGGCCTGCTGGATGAGCGCCTGGGCAAGATCGAGGTGGATGTGACCGTGCCGCAGCGTCTGGATGGCCCGGAACTGGAGCAGGTGCGCCAGCGCATCAGCCAGGCCCTGGGCAAGGACGTGGTCGTCCATCAGTATGTTGATGAAGACATGATCGGCGGCATCATCCTGCGCGTCGGCGACCGCATCATCGATGCTTCGGTCAAGGCGCAGCTGGCTGCGATTCGCCAGCAGTTCATGCGGGCGGCAATCAGGCGGTAACCGGAAGCTTCGCGTTGCGAGGAAGGACGCAGCCCGCTTCTCCGGCTCGCCACTGGCAACGCATCACTCACAACTGAGAAGAACAATGGCAATCAATGTTGCGGAAATCACCAGCGTCCTGAAACAGGAAATCGCCAGCTTCGAGCAGCAGCTTCAGGTCAGCGAGATCGGTACGGTCATCGAGGTCGGCGATGGTATCGCCCGTATCTACGGCCTGCGCAATGCCATGGCCGGCGAGCTGCTGGCGTTCGAGACCGGCGGCGAGCACGGCCCGGTCATGGGGCAGGTCTTCAACCTCGAGGAGGAAACGATCGGCGCGGTCGTCTTCGGCGATTACCTGTCGATCAAGGAAGGCGACCAGGTGCGTTCCACCGGCCGGCTGCTGGAAGTGCCGGTGGGCGAGGCGGTCATCGGCCGCGTGCTGGACCCGCTGGGCCGGCCGCTGGATGGTGGCCCGGCCATCCCCGCCACTGAAAGCCGCAAGGTCGATATCGTTGCCCCCGGCATCGCCGAGCGCCAGCCTGTGAAGGAGCCGCTCCAGACCGGCATCAAGGCGATCGACTCGATGATCCCGATTGGCCGCGGCCAGCGCGAGCTGATCATCGGCGACCGCAAGACCGGCAAGAGCGCCATCGCCATCGACACGATCATCAATCAGAAGGGCACGGGCGTGAAGTGCTTCTACGTGGCGATCGGTCAGAAGGAATCGACCGTCGCCGCGATCGTGGAGCAGCTCCGGGCGCACGGCGCGATGGAGTACACGACCGTGATCTCCGCCGCCGCGTCGGACCCGGCTCCGTTGCAGTACATCGCCCCCTACGCCGGCTGCGCCATGGCCGAGTACTTCATGTGGAAGGGCGAGCATACGCTGTGCGTGTATGATGACCTGACCAAGCAGGCGGCCGCCTACCGCCAGTTGTCGCTGCTGCTTCGCCGCCCGCCCGGTCGCGAGGCGTACCCCGGTGACGTGTTCTACCTGCACTCGCGCCTGCTGGAGCGTGCGGTCAAGCTTTCCGACGCCAACGGCGGCGGTTCGCTGACGGCCCTGCCGATCATCGAGACGCAGGAAGGCGAGGTGTCGGCCTACATCCCGACCAACGTGATCTCCATCACCGACGGCCAGATCTACCTCGAGCCGGATCTGTTCTTCGCCGGCGTCCGCCCGGCCATCAACGTCGGTATCTCGGTCAGCCGCGTGGGTGGCAACGCCCAGACCAAGGCGATGAAGAAGATCGCCGGTTCGCTGCGCCTGGACCTGGCCGCGTATCGCGAGCTTGAGGCCTTCGCCCAGCTTGGCACGGAGCTGGACAAGAAGACCCAGTCGCAGCTCGACCGCGGTGCCCGGCTGGTTGAGCTGCTCAAGCAGCCGCAGTTCAAGCCGATGCCAGTCGAGCAGGAGGTCATGATGATCTATGCCGGCACGAACGGGTACATCGACGATGTGCCGCTGAACCGCATCGCCGAGTTCCAGGATCAGTTCCTCCGCCACGTCGATACCAGCGCCCCGACGCTCCGCCAGAACCTGGCCGAGAAGAAGGAGCTGACCCAGGAGATCGAGGATCAGCTCAAGCAGGTGCTGCAGGACTTCAAGACGAAGGTGTGGAAGAACTGAGTTGATCGCTGATCGTGCCTGCTGGCGCACGTCAACCTGAGAAAGCGAATGGCCTCCACCGTCTGCACGGTGGAGGCCATTCGCGTTGCCGGACAGGGCGAACGTCCCGGCGTTTTCTACCAGCTTCCAGCG
This sequence comes from uncultured Tepidisphaeraceae bacterium, assembly GCA_964398315.1. Lineage (GTDB taxonomy): Bacteria > Planctomycetota > Phycisphaerae > Tepidisphaerales > Tepidisphaeraceae > JADLCB01. The sequence goes on from CAYNMV010000027.1 coordinate 14,407, forward strand.
ATCGACTCAGTCATACTTCAGCACCGAATGCACGGTGACCCCCGCGAACTTGTCCCGGCCGCGCAGGTTGGCCAGCTCGATCAGGACGGCTGCGCCAACGACCTCGCCGCCGAGCTTTTGCACCAGATCGATGCAGGCCTTCATGGTGCCGCCGGTGGCCAGCAGGTCATCGACGATCAGAACGCGCTGACCGCGGAGGATCGCATCGGCGTGGATCTCCAGGGCGTCCTGGCCATATTCCAGGTCATAGCTCATCGAGATGCGCTGGCTGGGGAGCTTGCCCGGCTTGCGCACCGGAACAAACCCAGCGCTGAGGCAGCAGGCGACGGCGGTGCCGAAGATGAACCCGCGGCTCTCGGCCCCGACAACGCGGTCGATGCGCATCGTGCGGAATGGATTGGCCAGCAGCTCGATCGCCAGCGCCAGGCCCGATGGGTCGGCCAGCAGGGGAGTGATGTCTCGGAAGAGGATGCCGGTCCTGGGAAAATCCGGCACATCCCGGATCAGTGATTTCAGCGCGTCACTCATGATCCGGCGAGAGTAAAGACAGCCGGAACAAAACGCAAAACTGCCTGCGCACGTTCCCCTTCAGTCAGTGCGACGAAGCGCGTGGGCATGGGGATTCCGCCCAGCGGGGAGCAGAGGCCCAGGCGGATGGCAGAGAGGCATTTTCTGAAGGATGGCTGCTGCATGCGCGACGATCTGTGCCGGCACGCCTGGTCCATCGCCTTCGCTTATTGGCGTTTCATCTCCCCCCAGCGCGGGCAGCGGGCTACAATCGCGGCATGTCCAGCGATCCACTGATTTTCAACGAGACACCGCAACTGACCGATGGCACCCTCCTGCTGGCTTTGACCGGATGGATGGATGGGGGGTTTGTTTCCACCGGCACGGTCAGGCAGTTGATGGACGGACGGGAGCTCACGCGCGTGGCCGATATCCAGCCGGGCGGCTTCTATATCGAAAACTTTCCCGGGTCGATGGAGATCACGGCCCTGTTTCGGCCACCGGTCAAGTACGTGGATGGGGTGGTGGAGTCGCTGGAGCTGCCCGGCAACACCTTCTGGGCGGATGAATCGGCCAACATCGCCTTCTTCATCGGCAAGGAGCCCAACGTCAACTGGCCGCTGTTCGCCGAGTGCCTGTTTGAGGTAGCACGGCGGATCGGTATCAAGCGGATCATCTTCATGGGAAGCTTTGGCGGCAGCGTGCCCCACACGCGTGAGCCGCGGTTGTATGGCAGCGTCTCGGAAGAGCGCCTGCGGCCGCTACTGGAGGAACACGGCCTGCGTCCCAGCAACTATGAGGGACCGGGCAGCTTCGCCAGCTACCTGCTGGTGCTCAGTCCACAGCATGAAATTGAAATGCTGTCGATTGCCGCCGAAATCCCCGGGTATCTGCAGGGGCTGAACCCGCTGAGCATTGAGACGATCACCCGCCGGCTGGCACGGCTGCTCGATCTGCATGTCGATGTGGACAAGATGCGGGCCGCCAGCACGCGCTGGGAGCTGGAAGTCAGCGAGGCGGTGGAAAAGGATGAAGAGCTGGCCGCCACCGTGCGCAAGCTGGAAGAACAGTACGACAACGAACTGATTGGCGAAGGCGAGGTTTCCTAGCGCCCGCCATACTGGCCGATCGGGCAGAAGGGCGGTAGGATCGAGTCGTGCCCACCCACTCCGATGAGTTATACCAGGCGACTGATCGCTCTATCCCGCAGCCGCGCCCGCGCGTGTTGGCATGGCAGAGCGTGGCGATGGCGCATGCGATGGTGGCAGGGCTGCATCTGATCTGGGGGGCACTGTACATCTACCACTGGCGTATGAATCCGGCGCTGCCGGGCGAATTGTGGTGGATGCTGATGGCCGGCGGGTTGCCATTTCTTGCTACAGCAGCACTGGCCCGCCTGATGCCGCGGGGGGCAGCGCTCCTGGGCTTGTTGGCGCTGGTGGCCGTTCATGTGGGCATCGCGGCTCATTTCAACGATATACGCACGCTGGGCGGGGGGGCGGTGTTCAAAGCACTCATGCTGGTGATCCTGCTGCGCGCGCTGGTGATGTCGAGTGCGCGCCAGGCGGGTTCGCGCGGGTAGGGGAGGGGGCTGCATTCTCGGCCCACCCTGGCGCTGAAGCTGCTGGCGGAAGCTGCCGCGCTGAATCCCTGGCCAATTTTGCAGGGTTTTTTCACATCTTTGCCGCCATCCGCCACCATTCCACGCTTCCGAATTGACCATTCCTTGCCAAATTGTGGATCGCCCCGTTTCAGTACCTTGCCACCCGGGGCGATAACACACGTCGGACAACCGGCACAACCCGTACGAGCGCCCCGACTGTCGCGCCAGGGCCAATTTTATCGGACCCACCGCCCCAAAACCTGATTTCAAGCCGCGTTCGTCATCAACTTCATCTCCCCCCACGTCGATGCATGACCCATAGTGAGAAAGTAGGGAACTAGAGGATTATGGGCAAAATCGGAAAACAGGAATATTGGGTAATTTGGTGAACTTTCTGACGGGCCCGACCGTATGAATTGCTGAGTCGGCAACCCGTCCCACCAGTGCCTGATCCCTGGCTTTCCGGCCTCGCCGACACCTGACGCCTGTTCCATCGCGTCGGGATGCCTGCCCTCATCCTCAGTGGGTCACGTCGCCAGCGTCGACCTCCCGTTCCCCCCTCACTTCTGACTTCGCCGTCGTGGGAGAGAAGAAAATGTCGAAGCGCAACAAGCGTAAGAAGCTGTCGAGCTGCATCAGCCTGGTTGAGCAGTTGGAAACCCGTCGTCTGCTGGCGACGATCAACGTCGCCGATTTCGGTGCTCGCCCCAATGACGGGGTTGATGACACCGGTGCCATCCGGGCCGCGATCAACGCCTCCAAACCCGGCGACACGATCGTCTTCACCGGCGGGCGATTCGATGTCAAGGACATGATCCAACTGAAGAGCGACCGTACCTATACCGGCGGTGGCACCCTCTATCGCAAGCCCGGCGAGGGGTTCATCTTCAGCACCGATGGATCGAACAGCAACATCAGGATCAACAACCTGACCCTGGAAGGCGGCGGCCTCAATGGCGGCAACGGCATGGCCAGGGGAATGGTCATCACCGACACCACCTTCAAGAATATCACCCGCGGCTGGCCCACCGGTAATGCCATCCTGCTGACCGCCGGCGCTGAGAACTCGAAGTTCAATAACAACACGTTCGTCAACATCATGGGCGAGAACGCCATCTACGGCTTCAATCGCTTCCATAATGTTGAAATCAGCAACAACTATTTTGATACCGTTCAGGAAGGCGTCCACCTGGCCTACGACAATGGTGGCGACAATCTGCAGATCAAAAACAACACCTTCATCCGCGTCCACCGCATGGCCATCGAGCTGCAGGGCCGCGGCGCCACCAACACGCTGATCGAAGGCAACAAGGCCAGCGAGTGGAATGATCCGTATCATGGCTCGTTCTTCCTCTCGATCACCAACCTGGCCCGCGGGGTGACCGTGCGCAACAACCACGCCGCCAGCGGCAAGTTCGGCCAGATCGATCCTCGTGCCAAGGATACCCCTGTTGGCATGGAGATCAGCGGCTGGGATGTGCTGGTGGAGAACAACGTCATCGAGGGCTTCCGTGAAGGCAGCCACCTGATGAACATCCGCAATGCCGTCGTCCGCAACAATAAGTTCTATAACCAGACCTGGATGGCCATCTGGCGTACCGGCATCAACAAGGACGACTTCAACGGCACCAACATCACGATCGAGAACAACGAGATCTACAACCCCAAGACCACTGCCTTCCTGTTCCACGGCCGCTCGACCGGTACGATCCGCAATAACCAGATCTACCTGTTCGGCGATGCCAAGGAATACACCGAAGGCAATGGCGGAGCGCTGAGCAACATGAGCCGCCCGGGTAACCAGGTGCAGCGCATGAGCGGCAGCCCCAAGCCCTACACCGGCCAGAGCCCCATCACGGGCAACCCCGGTGGCGGCGGGTCCGTGGCCTGGCCTCCCAGTGCGCCCAGTGGATTGAAGGCGGTGGCCAAGGCCCCGACCCAGATCGATGTCACCTGGACGGATAACGCCAAAGACGAGAAGGGCTTCCGGCTCTATCGGCGGGAGAACGGCGGCGGCGACTGGCAGCTCATCGCCCACCTCGGCGCCAATGTCCAGATGTACAAGGACGGCGCTGTTGAGCCCGGCAAGGATTACTCGTACCGCGCGCTGGCCTACAACGACAACGGCTTCTCCGGGTACTCCAACGAGCACAACGCCACGACACCGGCCACCGGTGGCGGGAACAATGATTCGGGCAAGCCGGTGGATCCGCCTCCCGTAAACAACCCGGCACCCGCGACCCCGCCGACTGCCCCGACCGGCCTGCACGTGACCGCACGCAGCAGCAACCAGATCGACGTCACCTGGACGGACACCAGCGACAACGAGGCCGGCTTCAAGCTGTATCGCCGTGACAACAACGGCGGAAGCTGGCAGCTTATCGCCACGCTGGATGCCGGCGCCACGACCTACAAGGACGGCACCGCCGAGGCGGGACGCAACTATTCGTACAAGGTCCTGGCTTACAACAATGCCGGCGTGTCGGCCTGGTCGAACGAGCACAACGCGATCACCGCGGCGGCTGATCAGCCCCAGCCGGTGCCGCAGGAGCCCGCCGTGACGCCGCCGGCCGCGCCGACCGGTGTGCAGGTGGCCGCCAAGCATGCCCGGCGGGTCGATGTGACCTGGATGGACATGAGCGACAACGAAACCGGCTTCAAGCTCTATCGCCGTGACAACAACGGCGGCGATGAGCATGCCTGGGAGCTGATCGCCACGCTGGATGCCGATGCCACCTTCTACATCGACGGTGGCGCCCAGGCCGGCATGCACTACTCGTATAAGCTGGTTTCGTTCAACGCTGCTGGCGTGTCGAGCTGGTCCAACGAGCACGATGCCAAGACCAGCCAGCTCGATGCCGGCCCGATCCAGCCGGGCCCGGTGCAGGCTCCGCCCGCCCCGACCAACTTCCAGGCCCGCCTGCTCAATCCCAAGGTCATCGAGACCCGCTGGGAAGGGCTGGTGGAGGGCGTCCGCGGCATCAAGCTCTATCGCCGCGAGGGCAACGGTGAGTGGGTGTTCATCGCCCAGATGGATGGCGCGGCCGATACCTACAAGGACGGTGCCATCGAAGCGGGCAAGGTCTACACCTACCGCGTGGTGCAGTTCACCCACCTGCACAGCACCTATTCGTCGCCCAGCACCCTGGCCGCGTAAGCAACTGCCCGGCATGTATGCGGCCGGATTCGATGGGGAGTTCGGCCTAATGGCCACGGCCCCGGATGCGCAATCGCATCCGGGGCTGATGGCGTATCGGGCGTTATTTCATGCGCAGGCAACGATGCCGCGCGCAGGGTGCCCGGTCCAGACTATCCCCGCACTTCATCTTGCGCGAAGTGGATGGCCGTAAGCCAGCGGCCGGCAGGTCCTGGTGCCTGCAGAACACATGAATGAGAGCTGTTCGCGGGTGGTTGCACGCCGCCCTGGGTGGCCTTGGAAGGCTATCCGTCTGGACGATGCTCTACGCACGGATTGCAAATTCGTGCCACACGCGTGCCGTGAGTTGTTACCCAATGCAGGCTGGATCGAGGTCAATCGGCCCGGCGCTCGCGGACAGTCACCTCGATGCGGCGGGACTTGTCGGTGGGGCTTACGGTGACGCCCTCGGGCAGGTCGTACTGCACAAGCTTGGAGCGCGGCTGCGCGTTGGGAGGCAGATCCTCGCCGACAATTTCAATTCGGGCCTTGGGGGCGGTGCCCTGCCATTGGCGGTTGGCGATGGCCTCGATCATCTCCCGCGGGCCGATCAGCGTCACGCGATCGAGGAACGGATCGTACTGCACCTGGTACTTGTCCAGCAGGTCGGCCGGGTGCGAAACGAATACCGGCATCGAGTTCATCGTGTACGAAATGTTCGCCTGCCGAACCTGGAGAGTAGCGCTCACGGTGGCGGGCTGGATCGTCACCTGCTTGTCCCGCAGGGCCGGGCCGGTCAGCAGTGGCAGGTTCTTCAGTTCGTAGGCACCCGGCTTGGTCAGGTCACGGCCGGTCAGGTCGGGATAGACGAACAGGCCATTGCCGCCATTCAGGTCTTCCTTCTTGCCCGTGATGCGCACCGTCGGCGGGTTATAGACCGATTCGGTGCCGATATTGGGAAACTGGTCGGCCGGCGGGTTATGCACCGGCACCTCGATGGTTTCCAGCTCGCTGACGACGATGGTCAGCCGTGCCGGCCGCACCTCGGTGATGCTGACCCCGTACGGCCTGAAAAAATCGCTTTGCTGAAGCAGGCCCTGAGCCGGCAAGTTGTACTCCTGCGGGCCGGGTTCCAGGTTGGCATCGAGCTGGAGGACAACGCGCTGTTCCATCGCCCGCTGTGAAAGCTCTGCCCGAATGGCATCGAGCTGCACCCGCGGGCCGCGCAGGCTCACCACCACGTTGCGCTCCGGCGGCGAGACGATGGTGGCCACCTTATTCGTGCCGGGCAGGCGAACGTCGATCGGCACGGTCTGGTCGGTCAGTTCATCCTGCTGCTCGCGCTCGGCCCAGATCCAGATCAGGATGGTCAGTGGCGCAACCCACGCAAAGGTACGCAGGGCATGGCTGATGCGCTCGCGGCTGAAGCGCTCGCGCAGATTGGCGGGGCGGAACAGCTCGCCGATGTTGCGCACGTAATCCAGCGGCCGGGGACGAAGCTGGTCCTCGCGCAGATCACGCGCGCGTTCGCTGGCAGGTTCGGAGGATTTAGTCTTGAGTTCAGACATCAACGACTGTTCATGGATGTTTCAACTGACTGCCTGGAGCCGGTATGCCCGGGCGCCGGGCTCGGGCCACAACAGGGTGCCGTGTCGCAGCAGGGCGGAACTGACGGCACATGCGGGAGGCCCGCAGCGGATTCTATGCCGCGGCCTTAATCGTTTTTTTTTCCGGCATGTCACCCCCGCCGCGCGCCAGCATCTCGACCAGCAGGCCGCGCAGACCTTCGGGTGTGAGTTTGCGGATCAACTGGCCGCGCTCGGCCACCGAGACATCACCGGTTTCCTCCGAGACGACCACCACCACGGCATCTGACTCCTGGCTCAATCCGACTGCCGCACGGTGGCGCGAACCCAGTTCCTGTTCTAAATCGCCGGACTCGGCCAGCGGGAACTGCACGCCGGCGAATGCCACCCGCCCCTGGCTGATCACTACCCCCAGGTCGTGCAGCGGCGAGTTAGGCCAGAAGATCGTTTCCAGCAGGCTGGCGGTCAGGTCTGCATTGAGACGGGTGCCCGATTCGGCGATACCGCCCAGCCCCACATCCCGCTCGATGGCGATCAGCGCGCCGATCTTCCGGCGGGACAGGAATGTGGTCGCCTCGACGACTGCCTCGATTTCCTCGTTGATCTGGCTGGAGAAGCTGCGGAACAGCCGCGTCTCTCCCAGTCGCATCAGTGCCCGGCGCAGCTCCGGCTGGAAGACGATGACGATGGCGAACGATGCGAAAAACAGCATGCGCTCATACAGGAACGCGATGCGCTGCAGATCGAGCTGGTCGGCCACCAACTGCACCACCAGGTACAGGCTGATCAGCACGAAGGCAATGCCCTTGAGCATGCGCGCTCCGCGCGTGCCGCGGAGGAAGCCGACCACCCACGTCACCACCAGCCCGATGAGGGTCAGCTCCAGCAGAACCCGCCACCAGCCGTAGGTGTTGATGTTCTTGAAGAAGATTGTGAAGTTGAGAAAGTCCGTATCCATTCAGACCGCCGGCCACGCGCACTTCGAGCGACAAAGCTCAACCATGAGCATCGGAAAAGTCATATCGAATCATACAAATAATGCAGGGGCCGGGCTATGGAGCGAATCAAACGGATTGATGGGGGGATGCTCCCCCTCGGCCACTCAATCCTTCGCCGACTCAGTTGCCCGATCCGCCCATGATGGCCTCGACCATGTCTCGAACCTGCCGCATGGCGTCTACATCATGGGCACGGATGATGGCCGCACCCTTGGCGATGGACCAGGCCACGGTGGCGGCGGTGCCCATAACCCGACGGGCCGGGTCAGCCACGCCAGTGATGGCCCCGATAAATGCCTTGCGGCTGGTGCCAACCAGGATTGGCCGGCCGAGGGGATGGAGCGCATCCAGGTGTCTCAGGAGGGCCAGGTTATGGTCGACCGTCTTACCGAAGCCGATGCCGGGGTCGATAATGATCTGCTGGGGGGCGATGCCGGCGGCCTCGGCGGCGGCGATGCGCGCGGCAAGGAACTGCCGCACTTCCGCCACCACATCCTGGTACCGGGGATTCTGCTGCATTGTGCGGGGGGTGCCCTGCATGTGCATCAGCACAATCGGCACGCCACGCTGGGCCACCCGAGGCAGTAATTCGGGGTCGAAGAGCCCGGCCGAAATGTCATTGATGAGGTCGGCCCCGGCGTCCAGCGCTGCGGTGGCAACCGCCGCGCTGGTGGTATCAACCGAGATCACCGCATCCAGCGTCGGGCGGATCGCTTCGATCACGGGCAGCACCCGGCGGATCTGTTCATCGGGCGGCACCGGATCGGATCCGGGGCGGGTGGTCTCGCCGCCGATATCGATGATCGCCGCACCCTGTTCGGCCATCTCGTGGGCATGGTCAATTGCCCGCTGCTTGTCAAGAAATTGCCCGCCATCGCTGAAGCTGTCGGGCGTGATGTTCAACACGCCCATGATGGCGCAACAGCGCTGCGGATCGGCGAGCCAGGTACGCAACTCGGATCGGTTTGTCAGCTTCATGCGGAGGAACACAGGCAAGTCGCCTGGCGGATTGGTCGATGAGATGCCAGGAGAGCGCCATGGCCGACAAGTTGCGGGAACTGCTGTATCCCATCACCGTGATCCTCATGATCGCGGTGCTGTGGGCATATGCCTGGGCGCAGTCGCTGGAGAGCCAGCTCGCGCTGCCCGGCGTGGCGAGCGATGACCCCGCGCTTTACCTGCGGGCAATGGCGGACGGCGGGGCCACGCAATCCATCCCGGCACGCACAACCCTGGACCCGGTGGCCCAGCGCTAAGCCGTCGCCCGGACCGTCTGTTTCTTCGACCCTTCGACGATCGCACCCAGCCCGCGGAAGCGCTCGTAGCGGCGGGCGACCAGGTTGTCGATCTTGCACCGCTTGAGGTCGCGGAGCGTCTTGGCGATATATTGCTCAAGGTTATGCGCGGTGGTGTGGGGATCACGGTGCGCACCACCCAGTGGCTCGGGCACGATGTGATCGACCACGCCGAGCTGCTTGAGATCCTTGCTGGTCAGCTTCAGGGCTTCGGCAGCCTCGGCGACGTTGTCCCCGCCTTTCCAGAGGATGCCGCTGCACCCCTCGGGGCTGATGACCGAGTACCACGCGAATTCGAGCATGGCGACCCTGTCCGCCACCGCCAGTCCCAGTGCACCGCCCGAGCCGCCTTCGCCGGTGATGATGCTGACGATCGGCGTTCGCAGGCGCGACATTTCCATCAAGTTGCGGGCAATGGATTCGGCCTGCCCGCGCTCCTCGGCACCGATGCCGGGATAGGCCCCGGCGGTATCCACCAGTGTCACCACCGGCAGCCCGAATTTTTCCGCAAGTTTCATGCAGCGCAGGGCCTTGCGATACCCCTCGGGATGGGCCAGGCCGAAGTAACACTTGACCTTTTCCTTGGTGTCGCGGCCCTTGTGGGTGCCGATGAGCATGACCTTGTGGCCGGCCAGGCGGGCCAGCCCGCACTGAACGGCCCGGTCATCGCCGAAGTGCCGATCGCCGTGCAGCTCACGGAACTCCTGGCAGATCATGTCCACGTAATCGCGGAACAGCGGCCGCTGGGGATGGCGGGCTACCTGCACCGTCTCCCAGGCGCTCAGGTTGTTGTAGGTCTTTCGCAGCAGGGCGGTGTAGTTGTTGCGCAAGTCGCGCAGCTCAACGGCATAGTCCACGCCGGACTTGCTCTGCATCGCCTCCAACTCACGAATCTGCTGCTCCAGCCTCGCCAGTGGTTTTTCAAACTCGAGCACGTGGCGAAGCGGGGGGGGCGTGGAAGGGGAAACCGCTTGCGTATTCGGCTCGGCAAGTGTCTGCGTCATGGTGAATGTTCGGCCGGGCATCCTCCCGACCGCCCTGGTAAAATTCCGTGCCTCTCCCGAATTCATCCCCATCCGATAATCCCGATAGCCTAGGAAATCCCCGGCCCGGCATCAAGTTTCGGAGTGAGTTGACATCGCCGGGTTCCTGCATGATCCTGCCTGCTGATCCGGCCCCGGCCGGCACCCGATCGGCTGTTCCTTCGTCGGTTATCGGACCATGACTCCAGCGCGCTTGAGCATCCTTGGCGTCGGACTCCTCGGCGGGTCGATTGGACTGGCCGCTCGATCCCGCCTAACTGATTGCCGCGTCATGGGTTATGGCCATCGGGCCTCTACCGTGCAAAGCGCTCTGGAAATTGGCGCTATCGATGAAGGATACGATGATCCCGTCTCAGCAGTTCGCGACAGTGAACTGGTCATCCTGGCGACCCCAGTGGGCGTTTTCGAGAAATTGCTCAAGGAAATTGCCCCCGCCCTGGCGCCCGGAACGGTGGTAACCGATGTTGGCTCGACCAAGCGATCAGTGGTGATGCTGGCCGGGCAGATCCTTCCGCCGCAGGTTCACTTCGTTGGCAGCCATCCGATGGCCGGCTCTGAAAAGCGGGGGGTTGAGTTTGCCCGGACCGATCTGTTCCAGAATGCGCTGTGCCTGCTGACCCCGGTTGAAGGAACGAGCCCCATCGCCTTGCAGCGGGTTGAGAGCTTCTGGCAGGCCCTGGGCATGCGCACGACTCACCTGTCGCCCGAGGACCACGACCGACGGCTGGCAGATATCTCCCACCTGCCCCACGCCGTGGCCGCCGCGTTGGTGCTGATGCAGGAGGAGGCCTCGCTGCACCTGTGCGGCAAGGGATTCCTCGACACCACCCGCATCGCCTCCGGTGATGGCGGTCTCTGGCGCGATATCTTCCAGGACAACGCCGATAACCTCAAAGAAGGCATCACCCGCCTCACCCAGACCCTCAACCGCCTGGTCGAACTGCTCGACCAGGAGGATGCCAAATCGATCACCGAATGGCTCGACCAGGCCTCCCGCCGCCGGGATAACCTGCTCAAGCGGAAGCTGAAGGAACTGGAATCCTGATCGGCGGGGCGATTGCATCGAAGCATGGGCAATCTCCTGCACGGAGGGAATGATGGATCTGCCCGAACGGCTGCTGAAAAGGATCATGCAGGAGGTCAACGAAGCCAGCGGAGCGGGTGATCTCGCCTCTGATGCGCGTGTGCTGTTCTTCAAGGAAGCAGCCGGCGGGTACTGCGCATTCATCGACCAACTGTGTGCTGGCACCGTGCAGCAGCCGATTACCGAGTTACTGCGACTGCTCTCCGCCCTGGCGTTTGGCGCGGTGAACCTGCCACCCGTCCTGCCGGTGGGAGAAGATGACAGCGGCCGCCTGAACCGTACAGCATGGAAGGCCATGGGCGGTCAGATCCACAGCGCGCTGGCCGAGCACTGCGCGGCGCTTGAAACGCTGGCTAAGGACGACGGCGAGGATGAAGGGACCGCCTGGCTGCTGTGGGATGACCTGGCGGACATCTATGTGGACATGCGCGAGGGCCTGGCGCTTTTCGAACGTGGCGGCGGCGATGATCTGCTCCAGGCGGTGTGGGCCTGGCGTTTCGCCTATGAAGCGCACTGGGGGCAACACCTGTTCCGCGCGCTGCAGGCCTGCCACGATCTGAGATACCGCCTCTACCGCGATTAGCGCAGAGCGCAAGTGAATGCACACCGTACTTGCCAGCGTGCAGCGGCGCTGCGTTCTGGTGTCCTGTTGATCCTCCTGCTCGGGCAACGAAAAACGCCACAGGTCAACACAGAGGCACAGATCCCGAGGTGCACGCCTCGTCTGTGTCTGTGTTGACCTGTGGCGAATCGATGGCGTTAACGCGCTTAGTCTTCGCTCTCGGGTGTCTCGGTGGCCTGCTGCTTGGCGTAGGCCTCCATCGCCGCCTTGGAGTCGGGATCCGGGGCCACGTAGACCTTGATGTCGGTCTTGAGATCCTCGGCGAAGGCGACGGTGACGGTGAAGCGCTCGATGCGATCGATCTTGCCGTGCAGGTAGACATCGTCCGGCTCGATATTGAAGCCCTGGGCCTGCAGCGCCTTGGCCACATCGGTGGCGGTGACGGAGCCGAACAGGTGGCCCTGCTCGTTGGCCCGGCGTTCCAGCGCCACCTCGACGCCCTCGAGCTGCTTGATCAGCGCTGCCTGCTGCTCGCGCAGCTCGCGCTCCTGGCGCTCGATCTCCTTCTTGCGCTCTTCAACTTTCTTGATGTTGCCCGGCGTCGGCTCGACGGCCAGGTTGCGGGGCAGCAGGTAATTGCGGGCATACCCCGGAGACACCTCGACCACATCGCCGACGCGACCGACGTTGCGGATGGATTCGCGGAGCAGGAGTTTAACGGTTGCCATGATAGGTGATCCTTTTATTCGTAATTGCCGGTTGCCGGTTGCCAGTGAAGACCAGCGGCCGCACTGGCAACGCTCTAGAACGGAATATCATCTTCCTTGAACTGCGCCTCGTCCGGGAAGGGGGCCGGTTCGGGCTGGGGCGCGGGGCGCTGCTGCGGGCGCTGGCCCTGGGGGCGCTGG
>CAYNMV010000027.1:27228-53845 GCA_964398315.1 uncultured Tepidisphaeraceae bacterium
GGGCGCTGGCCCTGGGGGCGCTGGTACGACTGGCGCGGGGGGGCCTGGGCATACTCATCGGAGTACCCGCCGCCGCCCTGGCCGCCACCGTCGCGGCCGCCGAGGAACTGGAAGTTCTCGACCACCACCGTCAGCCGGCTGCGCTTGCCGCCACCCTGCTTGTCTTCCCACTGGTCGTACTTGAGCCGGCCCTCAACGAACAGGCCCTTTCCCTTCTGGCAGTACTGGTTGATGATCTCAGCCTGCTTGCCGAACGCCGAGCAATCCACGAAGGTTGTCTCCTCGCGCTGCTCGCCATTGACGGTATAGCGTCGGTTGATCGCCAGCCCGAACTCGACCACGGGGGTTTGGCTGGGCAGGTATTTAAGCTGCGGGTCGCGCGTCAGGTTGCCCATCAGCATGACTCGATTGAAATTCGCCATAAGAACCTCACATTTGCGCTTGTCGATCTGCGATTTGCGATTGAGCGCTGAAGCGTCCGTGCTCCAATCGCAAACTGCAAACTACAAATCGCAAATCCAGGGGAACGATTATTCCGTGCCCGCCGGCGTCTCGGCTTCCTCACGCTCCTCGCGCTCCTCACGGCGGGGGCGTGCAGCGCGGGTCGGACGGTCACCTTCAGCACGGTCGTCGCGCGCCGGGCGCTCCTTCTCGACCGGCTGCGGCTCGACGGCATTCATTTCCTCTTCGTTGAGGTGGTCAGCCTTGGTGATCAGCACCCGCAGGATCTGCTCCGACAGGTTCACATCATGCTCGATCGCCCGCACCGATGATCCCGGTCCGCGGTAGTAGGCGATGATGTACAGGCCGCGCTTCTGCTTGGCGATCTCATAGGCCAGCCGGCGCTCATCCCACTTCTTGATGACGATGATCTGCCCGCCGTGCCGCTCGATGAGGGCGCGGGCGGTATTGATAGCCCCTTCAACATCCGCGGCAGCGCCGGCGGGAAAAAGGAACATCGCTTCGTACTGACCGGTTTTCTTCGATTCTTCTGCCATTTGAGTCATGCTCCTAGCATGGGTTCTGGCCATTTCCGATGGCCGCTAGTAGGGGTTGTGATGGGTGATGCGCTGCTGCCGGGCAGGCCACGCTTGCCTGCCCCGCCGCGGCAGATGATTCATCCCTCATCACCACGATTGTACTCATTCATCGCGGGCTCGATGCCCCTTGCGGCCCAGGTCACGATCGCATCGCACGCGCGGGCGACGGCCTGGGCAATCTTATCCTTCTGCTCCGATGTCCAGCGGCCCAGTACATACGCCTTGCCGGGGACGCCGGGCGGCGGGGGATCGATTCCGATCCGCAGCCGCGGGTAGTCGCTGCCGCCCAGCACCCGCTCGATGTCCTTCAGGCCGTTATGGCCGCCGCTGGAACCGCCGGGCCGGATACGGATCCGCCCGACCGGCAGTGCCAGGTCATCCAGCACCACCATGATCTCCGCCGGCGACAGCCGGTAGAAATCCATGGCACTGCGCACCGACCGGCCCGACAGGTTCATGTAGGTCATCGGCTTGAGCAGCAGTGCCCTCTCGCCGTCGCCCATCGTCCCATCCAGTACCAGCCCGTCAAACTTCGAGCGGGCCTGCTGGTTGAAACCATCCTGGCCGCTGACCCACCCCAGGCGCTGTGCCAGGGTGTCGATTACGTCAAACCCGATGTTATGCCGGGTGCCAACGTACTCGCGTCCGGGATTGCCAAGGCCGACAATGAGCTTCATAGCGGATAGCTGGACGTTGACTGTTGGCCGTGCAGCAGGCAGGTTCACCGCCAGCTACCGACTGCCAACTGCCAACGCTCCGATCACTTCTTCGCTGCCGACTCTTCAGCGTCGGCCTCTTCCTCATCGGCCTTGCGTCCGATGACCTCCGGCTCATCAGCACCCTCGGCGGCCTCGGTCTCCACCTCTTCCCGCACCGTCTGGCACGAGACAACCACCTGGTCCTCATCCACCAGCGACCGGATACCGGCGGCGAGTTTCAGATCCTTGACGCGGATTTCATCATCCAGCTTCAACTCCGACACATCCACCACGATCAGGCTCGGGATCTCGGTCACGAGACATTCGATCTCCAGCTCGCTGAGGATCTGCTGGACGATGCCGCCTTCCTTCTCGCCGGGCGCCTCGCCCTTGAGTTCCAGCGCCACCGTCACCTTGACGCGCTCGTCGAGGCTCACGCGGGCGAAGTCCACATGGATGATCTCCTTGCCGAGGTGATCGTACTGCACCTCCTTGATCAGCACCTTCTCGCTGCGGCCGTCGAGATCCAGGTCGAACACGTGCGCGCCGTGCGCCAGTGCGTTTGTCAGTTCTTTCCGGGGCAGCGTGATCGGGACGACCGCTTCCTTGTGACCGTAGATCACGCCCGGCAGCACGCCGGTCTTACGCAGCCGCCGGTTGGCGCGCGACCCCAGTTGCTCACGGGGCTGGGCCTGGATTTGCGTGGTTTGTGCCATAGTGGGAACTCCTTTGGATTTTCGGTTGATAACTTGCGGTTTGCGATTGGGCCGGTGGCCGCTTCCAGTGCCGATACAATCGCAAACGACAAATCTAGGATCCTATGTCTTGTCTCCATCCCTGTTCTTGAACAGGGCACTGACTGATTCGTTGTGATGGATGCGGTGGATCGCCTCGCCGAGCAGTTCGGCCACGCTCAGCACGACCAGCCGATCCCGGATCCCATCGGCGCGGTTGCCGATCGGGATGGTGTCGGTGACGGCCAGCTTGGTGAACGAGCACTTGCTGAGCCGCTCCATCGCCGGCGGGGCGAAAACCGCGTGCGTGGCGCCGATGTAGATATCGCGCGCTCCATGGTCGCGCAGCATCTTCACCGCTTCGGTGACGGTGCCGGCGGTGGTGATCATGTCATCGACCATCAGGACGTTCTTGCCATCCACATCACCGATGATGTGCCGGGCCTCGGTTTCGCTGCCGCTGTTGCGCCGTTTGTCGATGATGCAGATCTCGCCGCCGAGCATGTTGGCGTAGACCTGGGCCCGCTTCACGTTGCCCACATCCGGCGAGACAAACACGCGGTTGTCCAGGTTCAGGCTCTGGAACCACTTGCTGATGACCGGTCCGGCGTTGAGGTGGTCCACCGGGATATCGAAAAATCCCTGCACCTGGGCGGCATGCAGATCGACGCTGACAACGCGATCAGCGCCGCTGCGCTCCAGCAGGTTGGCCACCAGCTTGGCGGTAATTGGCGTGCGGCCCTCATCCTTGCGGTCCTGCCGGGCATAGCCGAAGTAGGGGATCACCGCCGTCACCCGCTTGGCGCTGGCCCGGCGGAGGCAGTCGATCCAGATATACAGCTCCATCAGGTGGGCGTTCACCGGATGGGAGGTGGGCTGGATGACGAAGCAGTCGCGACCGCGAACGTCCTCCTCCACCTTGACGATCAACTCGCCATCGGGAAACAGCTCGGTTCGCGCCCGGCCCAGGGGCAGTTGCAGGTAGTCACACACCTTCTGCGCCAGCTGGGGGTTGGCACGTCCGGTGAAGAGCTTGAGTTTGTCCGCGTCGGCTTGCATGGCGGTCCTGGTTGGGCAGGCGTGACAGGGGCTGTCCGATGAATCACGACCCGATACCGGTGGCGTTGCCACGGGGGTCATGCTGCATCACGCACCCATCATCGCCCATCATGCCTCATACTCCAATTCCCGTTGCGATTCCCGGCATCGAACCGGTGATGGCCGTTCCTTCCGGCACGAGGCTCTCCCGCGGCACAGCGGCGAACGGGCCGAGCACGCAGTTGGCGCCGATGCGGCAGTCGCGACCGATGAACGTAAACGGCTGGATGATCGTGTCCGGGCCGATCGTCACATCCGCCTCGATATACACCGTCTCGCTGTCCACGATCGTCACGCCCGCATCGCGCAGCCGGGTGTGGATGCGGTTCTGCATGATCAGGTCCACCTCCGCCAGATGCTGGCGGGTGTTGACGCCGATCACATCGTCCGCACTTACCGCCTGCACGGCCAGCACCTTCTTGCCGGCCCGGCGGACGATCGCATAGACATCGGTCAGGTAGTATTCACCTTTCTTGTTGTTGTTCGTCAGTTGTCCCAGCGCCTGGAGCAGGACCTCGCTCTTGATGCAGTAGTAGCTGGGGAAAACCTCGCGGATGGCCCGCTGCTCGGGCGTGGCATCGGCTTCCTCGACGATCTCGACGAACTCACCGGCCTCATCGCGAATGATGCGGCCATAACCGAAGGGGTTGTCGAGGACGGCAGTGGCCATCGATGCGGCTGCCCGCTCCTCGCGGTGGGCCGTCAGCAGGGTCTGGAGGACTTCGCCGCGAATCAGCGGCCCATCGCCAGCGAGGATGAAGACATCTCCCTGCTTCTTCAGCTCCTTCTCGCACATGCGGGCAGCATGACCGGTGCCAAGCTGCTCAGTCTGCTCGACCCAGGTGATCCGCCTGTCATGCTCGAAGGCGGCGATCACCTCATCCTTGCCGTGCCCCACGACCACCATCACCCGCTCGCACCCCGCTTCATAGCACGCCTGCAGCACGTAATGCAGCATCGGCTTGCCGCACACCTCATGCAGCGGCTTGGGCCGGGCGGACTTCATCCGGGTCGACTTCCCGGCGGCGAGGATGATGGCGCTGGTGGGCATAAACGGTTACGGGTCACGGGTTACTGGTCACTCACCACAACTTGCCGCCAGAGTGCCGATCACCTCAAGCAAAGGCATCTCGCACATGAGCCATCCGGTGAATAGCCGGTGTCAAGCGATCAGCGAACCAATCAGCAATGCGTGACTACCCGGCATGGATTCGAACCATGACTAAGCGGACCAAAACCGCTTGTGCTACCGTTACACCACCGGGTAATGGTGGATCGAGAGGGGAAAGTGCAGCCCGGCGGGGCCGCACCCAAAGGCATAGGCGGAGCAAGGTTCAGCTCGTCTACCCTTCCGGCCAGACAGCCGGACCTCTCGACGGTTCCCCGCCATCAGGTGGCAGGGAAAGGATTATCGTACGGTTCGGCCGATTTCTGTCAAGAAACGTCTGGATCGGGTGCTTCTGGCGCGGGTGCTGGTTCGGCAGCGGGCTGCGAGGGCGGCGGCTCGCGGTAGAGCCTGGCCCACGGGGCGTAACCCAGGCAAAGGTGCTTTGAATCGGTTGGGGTAAAGGTGGGGTTCTCGCGCATGCTCCTGAGCAGGCGATGGATGGCGATGCGGGTGTACTGGAAGGTGCGGATGCCATCGACATCGATCAGCACCGGCCGCGGGCCTAGCTTTTCATCCGGCTGGACGATGAAGTTGTACGCCTTGGCATCCCAGTGGAACAGCCCATCCCGCTCCATGTCCCGCAGCAGCCGGCCGGTACGGCGAAAGAGGTTCTCCCGGTGGTCGGCGGGCAGCTCATCGAGGTTCATGGTTGCTAACATCTGGCCCTCAACCTGCTCGAACACAATGACCGAATCGGTGACATACCCCAGCCGCCGCCGTTCCATCAGCAGCACAGGGAAGGCGGTGGGGAGATTGCGGATGGCCAGTGCCCAGGCTTTCTTCCATGCCCGCCTGGCCCGCGCCCCCCGGCCAAGCTCATTGATGTAACGATACCAGTATTTGCGCCTGGGCCGTTTGAGGACCACCCGCACCGGCCGGCCGCCCAGGATCACCTCGGCCCGCAACACATCGCCGCTGCGCGTGCGCTTGATGATCGGCAGTTCATCACGCTCGATCTGCTGCCACAGCTTCGGCCAGGCCGATTCCCAATCCTTGCTCGAGACCTCGATGCGGCTGACCGCCGACCAGCGGTGGGGCGTCGGCCAGCGCTTGTAAAAGTGACCGGACCACCCGCCCGTGCTCAGGCGGCCGAAATAGAGGTTCTCGCCAGTCGTTTTTCTCACAAACTTGCGACAAAGCTTCTGGCGCAGGGGGTTGGTTGGCGGCAGCTTGGTGCCCGGCCCCAACATCCACCAGAAGCGCAGCAGGTCCGTGCGGGTGACGATGCGCTGGGCACTGTGAGCCAGAAGCATCAGGTCACGCACGCTCAGACCGCCGCGATGGATCGCATAGGCATCCAGTAGATAAAGATGAGCTTTGCGGAGCAGGAAATTGCCAAGGTGCAGATCGCGGTGGCCCAGGTCTGACAAGTTAAGCTGGTTCAGCAGCGTGCGCAGTTGAAGGGAGAGGGAGCGGTAGTCCGGCAGTTTCTCGCCGTCGAGCAACGCCTGGTCGATCGTCTCCGCCAGGGATGCCGCCGGCTCGATCGCCTCCAGAATGACTGCATCGCCGGTTGCCCCCTCCAGTTCGAAACCCAACAGCGTTGCCACCGCTCGCGGAGCGGGTGCATTGGCCTTTTGCAGCCATTGCAGGCGGCGAAATTCGCGCAGGGCGGGGTTGCCGCGGACCATGCGTTTCCAGAAGGAGCCCGGGCGGGGGTAGAACTTGAGGTAATAGGCCCGCCCCTGGTGCTCAAAACGCCACACCTGGCGGTAAGGCCGGTCCTTCACCCGCCTTCCGATGCGCGGGAGGTCGCGGAGCACATGCTGGAGCGAGGCATCGGCCACGGCTGGGGTTATAGCAGAGGCGCGGTGGATACGCATCGGGGCTGACGGCGCTCACCTGCTGGCGACCATGTACGCTGCGGGCCATCGGATGGCGCTTGAACGCGATCAGCAGCCGGTAGCCGAGTGCGGCCAGCACGGACAATGGGCGATAGAGAATCCGGAATGGCCGATCACAACCCGCCTGACGCGGCGGCCTCACGGGCGAGCTGACGGGCAGTGTCACTGAGCTTCTGGTGGGCCAGTTCGCAGGCCGGATCGACCTGGATCGTCCGCCGGTAGCCTTCGATGCGCCGCAGAGGGTCTGCCTCGGCTTCGGCGGCCGCCAGGAACGGGCCGTGCAGTCGCTCCCACAGCGATGCCACCTCGGAAAATGTCTCAGCGGTGCCCCGACGCTGGCCAGTCGGCAATTCACTTTCATGCAGCACGATGCTCTGTCGTGGCACCTGGTTCAACAACTCATCGATCGTCGAGCGATCGCGCATCTCTGGCAGGCGGGCATCGGCGGCCGGTGCGATCACCACTGCCCGGGCACCACCCACCGGGTACACCGCCGCCAGGAAGGTCTCAACGTACAGCCTGTGCTCGCGCGCCATGCGCCGCACCGTGACGGCCGGCTCAATCGTGCCCCAGCCGGCCACCAGGAGCTGGCCATGCGGAAAATTGCGGATCACGTGATCGCCGCTGAGCCGATCGTCCGGCCCTTGGGCCAGCAGATCGAGGCAGACGATCCCTTCGCCGGCCCGCAGGCGGATCTGCCGGCGGGCTTCCTGCAGGGGCATGTAGAGACGGGCGAGGGTGTCAAAATCGCGCATCGCCCAAGCCAGGCGCTCGGCCTCGGCCAGCGCGGCTTCGGCTGCGAGGTAGTCCGTTCGCACCAGGGCTTCCTGTCCTGCTTCGCACAGCGCTTGAACATCCATGTCCCGCATTGTAGCCGACCGCGGCCGGACCGGTAATACATATCGCATGAAGGGCGTGGCAGCGCAGCACACCCGTATGAAACTTCGACCGCTTTCGGCTAATCTACCGCTCATGCCCGACGCCGCTTTTCAACGATGCATCAATCCCGCCTGCGCCTCGACTTTTTCAGTGGAGGAGGTCCACGTTGCCTGTCCGCAATGCGGCAGCCTGCTGGATGTGGCCTATGACTGGTCGCGCACGTCGGTCCCCAAGAGCATGGGCTTTTTTGAGCATCGCTGGAACACCAAAGGGACCGAAGTGGCCGGCCGGCTCGACTTCAGTGGCGTATGGCGCTTCCGCGAATTGATGCCGTTTTACCGCCGGGAGGAGGAGATCGTCACGATTGGCGAGGGCCGCACCATCCTGCAGCGCGCCGACCTGCTTGCCCGTCAGCTCAACATGCAACCGGGCAGGCTCCTGCTGCAATATGAAGGCCTGAACCCTTCCGGCAGCTTCAAGGACAACGGCATGACCGCCGCCTTCACCCACGCCAGGATGGTGGGAGCCAAAAAGGTGGCCTGCGCCTCCACCGGCAACACCAGTGCCTCACTGGCCATGTTCGCCAGCCTGGCGGAAATGACGGGCATCGTCTTCATCGGTTCGGGCAAGATCGCCTTCGGCAAGCTGTCGCAGGCGCTCGACTACGGTGCGCTGACCCTGCAGGTACAGGGAGACTTCGATGACTGCCTGCGGCGGGTCAGGCAGATCGCCGAGGGTGTGCCGGAACTGGGCGTCTATCTGATGAACAGTGTCAACCCGTTCCGCCTGGAGGGCCAGAAGTCGATCATGTACCGCATCCTCGAGGCGCGCAACTGGGAAGCGCCCGACTGGGTGATCGTCCCCGGCGGCAACCTGGGCAACTGCTCAGCCTTCGGCAAGGCCTTCGCCGAACTGAAGGAGCTTGGCCTGATCAACAAAATCCCCCGCCTGGCGGTCATCAACGCCACCGGCGCCAATACGCTCAACCAGCTCTATACCCACCAGGGTGTGCGCTGGAACGGCGGCAACTACGACCGCGAGAAGGTGCAGAAGCTCTACGCAGGCATGGATGAGGCCAACTACAAGGCTCACACGGTGGCCAGCGCCATCGAGATCAGCCGGCCGGTCAACCTGCCCAAGGCGCTGCGGGCCCTGGAGGTCATGAACGGCGTGGTGCGCGAGGTTGATGATGAAACCATCCTCGAACACCGCGCCATGGTCGCCCGCTGGGGCTTCGGCTGTGAACCGGCCAGTGCGGCCAGCGTCGCCGGCCTGCACCAGTTGCTCAATGAGCAGATCATCAGCCGGGATGAGAGTGTCGTTTGCATCCTCACCGGCCATGAATTGAAAGACCCGAATGTTACGGTTCAGTATCACACCGGCATCGATACCAAAGCGGCCCAGGATGCCGCACCGCGCTCGGAGCCTCACGGCAAACTGAGCAACCGCCCGGTACCGGTTCCCGATGACATCGATGCCATCATCCGCGCCCTCGGCGGGGATCCATCCCAGGTCAAGCTCAAGCGCACCAGCCGCGCTGGAGCAAACGTACCGGCAGGGGAGTTTTGACGGGTTTACAGATACCTGCCGATGATCCGCATCGTGTTCAATGCTGTTCGTTGAGCGGGTGGCGCCCGCTGGCTGGCGGTATCGCACGGTTCGGGCATCTGTGCGGACCATCAACCGGTAGCGGGGAGCGGTTCGAGCTGTTCGGGCGTGAGGGAACTGACGCTCAGCGGCCGCATCTTGCGGTTGGGGTCAGGATAGGGGATCGCCGAAAGCAGCACCCTGGTATAGGCGTGGCGCGGGTTCTCAAAGACTTCCTGTGCCGAGCCCTGCTCCATGATCCGGCCGCGATACATGACGATGACACGGTCGCAAACGTGACGGATGACGTGCAGGTCATGTGAAACGAACATCATCGTCAGCTTGAATTCCTCTTTCAGCTCAGCCAGCAGCCTCAGCACGCGGGCACGGACACAGACATCGAGGGCCGACACCGCTTCATCGGCCACGATGAACGCGGGACGGAGGATCAGTGCCCGCGCGATGCCGATACGCTGGCGCTGGCCACCGCTGAACGCGTGCGGGTAGCGATTCATATGCTCGGGCAGCAGGCCGCAGCGCTGAAGCATTTCGGCAACGCGGTCACGGCGCTCCTGGCGCGTGCCGATCCCATGGATCACCAGCGGCTCGGCCACGATGTCGCCCACCGTCATGCGTGGGTTCAGGCTGCTGAACGGATCCTGGAAGATCATCTGCATCTCTTTGCGCAGGGGCTTGAGCTGCCGTGATGAAAGCTGGGCAAGGTCAACCGTCCGCCCCAGATTGGTGAAGCGCACGCTGCCGGCGGTGGGGTCGATGGCGCGGAGGATGCAGCGGGCGGCGGTGGTCTTGCCCGAACCGGACTCGCCGACCACGCCCAGTGTCTCGCCCCGGATCACATCAAAGCTGACATCATCCAGTGCCTTGAGCACCTGGGCCGACCTGCCGCCGAGGCGCGATCCGCCCATGGGATAGTGCTTGCTGAGATTGCGCACGTTCAGGAGATGATCCTGGTTCATACCGATTGCTCCTGGGTCATCTGGGTCGGCCACAGCAGCAGATGGCGGTTGCCGTCGATGGTGTGGTGCCGGGGGCGAACCATTGCATCAACATCATTCGACTCAGCGCTGCTTGCGCCAGGCGGCTCGTCAAACTGCCAGCCCGGTGGCAGTTCCCGCTCCACCTGGCAGCTTTCATCCGAATCTCCCTGGAATGACACCGCTGCCAGCAGTTCGCGGGTGTAGGGATGAAGCGGGTCGGCGAACAGCTCGCGCACGCCGCTGCGCTCGACGATGCGGCCGTGCTTCATCACCGCCACCTCATCGGCCACCTGCGCCACCACGCCCAGATCGTGCGTAATGAACAGCACGCTCGTGCCCATCTGCTCGCGCAGCTCGTTGATGAGCGAGAGGATCTGGGCCTGCACGGTCACATCCAGCGCGGTGGTCGGCTCATCGGCGATGAGAATCTCTGGCTGGCACACCAGTGCCATGGCGATGACCACGCGCTGCCGCATGCCGCCGGAAAACTCGAATGGATACTGCTTGAGTCGCCGCCTGACCTCCGTGATCCCGACGCGCGCGAGCATATCGGCCGCGAGGTCCATCGCTTCGCGACGGCTCACGGGGCGATGCAGCAGGATCGCCTCGCTTACCTGATCGCCGAT
Source organism: uncultured Tepidisphaeraceae bacterium (assembly GCA_964398315.1). Taxonomy (GTDB): domain Bacteria; phylum Planctomycetota; class Phycisphaerae; order Tepidisphaerales; family Tepidisphaeraceae; genus JADLCB01. The sequence goes on from CAYNMV010000027.1 coordinate 37,901, forward strand.
GGTATGCACCGGTGAAAGGGCGGTCATGGGCTCCTGGAAGATCATGCTGATCTTCCCGCCGCGGATGCGATAGAGGGGCTCGCTCTTCTCATCGAGCAGGGCGATGTCGGTGGTGGTGCCATCGGCGGAATTGAACAGGATCTGCCCGCCGGTGATGCGGCCGGGAGGCTGGATCAGCCGCAGGATGGAGTAGCTGGTGACGCTCTTGCCCGATCCACTTTCGCCAACCAGGGCCAGCGTCTTGCCGCGCGGCAGATCAAAACTGACCCCGCGCACCGCCTGCGTGTTTCCGTGGACGGTGTCGAAGCTGACCCGCAGGTCGCGGACGGACAGGACATTGTCGGCAGGTTCACTCATCGCGATGAATAAGGGTCGGCGGCATCACGCAGGCCGTCGCCGGTGAAGTTGAAGCAAAGCACGGTCAGCACGATTGTCAGTACCGGCATCATCAGCCAGGGGTAATAGCGCACAGCCTGTACATCCATGCAGTCCTGCAACATCACACCCCAACTTACGATCGGCGGGCGCAAGCCCAGCCCCAGGAAGCTGAGGCTCGTCTCGCCGAGGATCATGCCGGGCACGCTCAGGCTCAGTGCCACGATGATGTGGCTGGTGAAGCCGGGCAGCAGGTGCCGGAACAGGATGCGGCTGTGGCTGGCCCCCAGCAGGCGGGCGGCCATGGCATAGTCTTCCTCTCGCAGTGACAGGATCTTGCCGCGCACCACCCGCGCCAGCCCGGTCCATCCCAGGAGGCTGAGCAGGATAGTGATGGCGAAGTAAACCTGCAGCGGCGACCAGTCCGCCGGCAGGATCGCACCAAGCGCGATCCAGAGCGGCAGTTGCGGCAGCGCGTTGATCACCTCGATGACGCGCTGGATGAAGGTGTCGGTGCGGCCGCCGACGTAGCCGGAAATCCCGCCGATCACCATGCCGAACAGGAAGGTGAAGGCGATGCCGATCAGCCCGACCGACAGCGATACGCGCGAGCCGTAGATCACGCGGCTGAGCAGATCGCGGCCGTATTTGTCGGCACCCAGGAAATAGACGCGCTGCGGTGCGCCATCGGCGGCTGGCTTGGCGCCAAACAGATGAAGGTTCGTCTCGAACAGCCCCCAGAAGCGGAAGGGCTCGCCACGGACGAAAAAGCCGATCGGGGTGACCTGGTTCTCAAGCTGCACGTAAGTGCGCCGCAGGGTAACGGGGTCAAGACGTTGCTGCAGGACCTTGACGTGCAGCCCGTGTTCCAGGCTCCAGCGCGGCAGTTGCGGCGGGGCATACTGAAAATCCAGCACGCTGCGGTTGGGGTTGAGCGGCGCGACGAACTCAGCACACAGGGCAATCAGATAGAGCACCACGAGCACGTGGAGGGACCAGACCGCCAGCCGATGGCGGGCAAAGTTCATCCGAATCAGCTGCCACTGGCTGAGCGTGGCCGCATCGGGCTGCCGGGGCATTTTCGGCGCAGGCGACTTTGCCGCTGGCCCGGGGGGCGCGGATGCAGGGGGGCTGCTGGGGGCGGTCGTCGTGGTCATCGGCCACCTCCTTCAAAGCGGATGCGCGGATCGAGCCACAGCAGCAGCAGATCACTGACCAGCGTTCCCACCACCCCCAGGACGCTCAGCACCATCAGCATGGAGCCCGCCAGGTACATATCCTCGTTGAACAGTGCCTGAAGCAGCAGCGGTCCAACCATTGGCAGCGCCAGCACCATCGAGACGATCGCTCCGCCTGAGACAAGCTGCGGAAACAGCCCGCCAACGCCGCTGATGAACGGATTGAGCGCCAGACGCACCGGGTACTTGATCAACAGCTTCATCGGCCGCACACCCTTGGCCATGGCGGTGATGACATATGGCTTTTTCAGTTCATCCAGCAGGTTGGCACGCATCACCCGGATCATGCCGGCGGTACCGCCGACACCCAGCACGACGATCGGGATCCAGATGTGCTTGAGCAGGTCCATTAACTTGGCCCATGTCCATTCCGGCTGGGCCGCGAACTCCGGCGAAAACAGGCCCGATACGCCTGACACCGCCATCAGCACCAGCGCCAGCAGGAACGCCGGCAGGCACATGCCGATGAAGCCGATGAACGTCAGCACATAATCACCGATCGAATACTGTCGCACCGCCGAGTAGATGCCGATCGGCAAGGCAATCACCCAGGTAAACAGGATGGTGGCCAGCGAGATGACAACAGTGAGTGTGATGCGGTCGCCGACCATGCTGTTGATCGGCTGTTGTGTCTCCATCGAGCGGCCCAGGTTCCCCTGTAGTAATCCCTCATCGGCGGCATCGAACGTGGTGAACCAGCGCAGGCCCATCCAGCGGATGTAGAGCTTCCAGGCGGGTTCGTCGAAGTGGAACAGGTGCTTCAGGTCCTCGATGGCCTGCTCGTTGGCCGGATCGCCGCTCTCCTGCAGCAGCATGATGCGGGTGGAGAGGAAGTCACCGGGGGGGAGCTGAATCAGCACGAAGACGATCACGGAGATCACCAGCAGAGTCGGGATCATGATCAGCAACCGCCGGCCGATGAACGGGTAGCGGAAGGCGATGACGCCCATCGCCAGCAGCGGCAGCCCGATCGCCAGCGTGCGCAGGAGCGTGCCCACGCCGGAGGCGCCGGCCTCTGTTTCGACCGCCGCAGCGCCGGGGCGCAATGTAGGAGTGAGGATGGCGACCTTGGTCTCTTCGATGGCACCCGGCGAGATACGCGGGTTATCGAAGTAATAGGTTTCAATGCCCGCATTGGCCGGCGTGGAGTAGATCACGCCCCACAGGGCGTTGTCCGGCACGTTCCGCATGTCCTTGTCGACGATGACAGGCATCGGAGGCGGAGTGGCGAGGCTGATGCTCCAGACGTTCTCCGCCGCGATATCGGTCACCTGCCGCATCAGGTCACGCTGTTTCTGCGGATCGGTTTCACGCTGAGCCTGCTCGTACAGCGCGATGGCGCGGTACATCGGATGATCGGTCGGGACCGGGATGCCGCCCTTGAGTTGTTGATCCGTGCCGCCGTAGAACCCGCCGCGCTGGTACCAGCGCGCCCAGCCGACCGCGTAGAAGGATTCGGTGTTATAGGGGATGAAATAGCGCGGGCTCAGCACCGGCATGAAGTCGCTCTCGCCGGTCCACACGTTGAAGTCGAAATCCATCGAATCCTTCTCGGTGTAGAACAGCGGTCGGGCGCGTTCCCGCAGGATGGCCCGCACACCCACTTCCGCCCAGTCATCCACCACGAACTGTGCCGGCCCGACACCGGTAAAAGCGGTGAAATCGAGGAAGAAAGTCATCCGCGAACCATCGGCGAATGTGCGGAAGCCTTCGCGGTCACGGTGGGTGAGGCCCATTTCATCCAGCAGGGCGCTGGCGCGCTGCGGATCATATTCGACGAACGCCTTGGCCAGCCGCGGGTTGTGGAAGGGGGATTCGGGGCCGGGCTCCACTTGCGATGGCTCGCCGATCCCCACCTGCTCAGCGCGGATGATGCGCTCGCGGTTGATGGCCAGTGACAGGGCCTGTCGAAAGCGTTTGTCGGCCAGCAGTGCGGCTTTCTTGGCGGTGAACGGATCGGCGGGATCGATGCGGCGGTTGAGGTTGGGATTGATGACCCAGGCCGAACGGACCGCCGGGTACCAGTGCAGCACGCGCGTGCCTGCGATCTCCCGCCGACTCATCAACTCCGTGTAGTCCGCGAAGCGGATATGCCGCCCCTGCATGCTCACGCCGCCGTTGGCTGCGGTCAGCGCAAGCATCTTTGCATCCTGCACGTCGAACTGGACGCGGTCGATGTACGGCAACTGATTGCCGGCAGGATCAATCACGAAATAATACGGATTGCGGACAAACACCTGCGGCGGATCGCCCTTGAAACTGCGATACACCCAGGGCCACAGGCGCGGGTGCTCGGGGTTCTGCCACTGCTTCATGAAGCGGTACAGTGCCCTGACGCTGGGCATCTTGTATGCTTTCATGTCGCGCTCAATAACTGCGGCGTCGCCGATGGCCGGGTCCGGGTGATAGCGGCTCAGGTAGTGGGCCGGTGTCTCGCACATGCTCGAGACATTGGCCAGCACCTCGCGAAAGAGTGGATAGGGCTCGGGAAAGCGAAAGCAGACGCGGTAGTCATCGATCTTCTCAACCGTCCCGGGCTTGCCGGCAGAGAGCATGAAGGCGGGGGGCAGGCCGCCGAGGTAGGGATTGTTAACCTCCTTGTCCCACCAGTACATGATGTCATCGGCGGCATAGGGAGCGCCGTCCGACCAGCGCATGCCCTTGCGAAGCGTGATGATCCACTCGCGGCGATCCTCGGAAGGCTCCACCGATTTGGCGATGTGGTTCTCAATCGGGTAGCCCAGCGGCGACCAGCGGACCAGGTACGGACCGCTCAGGCGATAGGTGATAATGCCGACATCCTCCGCGCCATTGGCCAGGCGCAGCCAGGTACCGCCGTACTTGCCGATACCATCGGGGCCTTCCATGACGATCGGCTCATCGGGCAGGCGCTCGGCAAGCGGCGGCAGTTTGCCGGCCTCGACCAGTTCAGCCAGCAGGGGAGACTGGCCGCGCGGCTCAACATGCTGCTGACGATGGAGGGTGGGGGGAGTACTTGGATCGAACGAGACATCACGGTCGGCAACCGCCTCCTGCTGCTGCTCCGGTGTCCATGGCAGTGGACGGTCGGTCACATCGGGGCGGAACATCCAGCCGCACAGCCAGAGCATCAGGCATAGCCCGATGACTACTGTGCACAGGCGCCTGACCGTCCTAACCAGGTGAGAGACTCGTGTCCGCACGCGATCCTGACCTCTGCTGAAACCGCTCCGCCTGAACCGACAACGAGGGAGATCGGCGGACCACCGATTAGCCATGTGGTCACTCGGCCATGCCAGCCGCATCCGGGTTCACACGGCTCCGGTGAACCATGCATTACAGTTTTCGGTTCGATGGCGGATTGAGAACCGAAAGTTGGCGTGGGCATCGCAATGCCGCGGGCCCGTCAGCGATTGTGACAAGCCACCGAGCCAGCCCATGCTCGATACTGCCGGCGAGACATCCTGTTGATGCGCTTGCCTGGTGGAAGCCATCATCCCGTCGGATGGGTCTCGCTGGCGGTTGGACATCTCGTGGCCGCCCGCCTGGGCGTACCCTGTCGAGCCAAAACATCCTGCTCGAGGTGTAGGACCAGTGATCACAGGTCCGGGAGAACCGGATTCTACCGACGGGCTCGTATGACCTCAATCAATTTAGCCCATGCGCATGATTTCCGCTGTTGCTCTATGACGATGGTGCCGCGCAAGCCACCTTTGCCGACGGGCTGTCGGCCGCCTGTTCCGCCGCCACTGTGAACGCGATCTGTCGCTGTGCGGCAGGTGGGTGCAGTGTTACACTGGCCGATCCGTGCAACAGCGAGTGAGTTCCGGGCGATGGACTGGATTTGCAGACTCTTGCCGGGCGCACTGCCTGGCGAGCCGTGATCTGGGAAAACGCCGGACGGAGTGAAACAGCTATGCCAACGATGAAAGCGCTGGTTAAGCGGGAACGTGGCCCGGGGCTTTGGCTTGAAGAGGTGCCGGTGCCGGAGATGGGCATCAACGATGTGCGCATCGAGGTGCTCCGCACGGGCATCTGTGGCACGGATCTGCACATCTACAACTGGGATGCCTGGGCGCAGAAGACCATCCCGGTGCCGATGGTGATTGGGCATGAGTTTGTTGGCAGGATCATTGAGATCGGCTCCAACGTGCATGACTTTGCCATCGGCGACATTGTCAGCGGCGAAGGGCACGTGGTCTGTGGCCGCTGCCGCAACTGCATGGCCGGCCGCCGGCACCTGTGCAAGGATACGCAAGGCGTGGGGGTGAACCGTCCGGGCGCGTTCGCCGAGCAACTGGTGCTTCCGGTAACCAACGTCTGGCTGCACGACAGCGCGGATGGATCGCATCTCTCCAACATCAAGCGGGAAGTGCAGGCGATTTTTGACCCATTCGGCAATGCAGTGCACACGGCGCTGTCATACGATGTGCTCGGCGAGGATGTGCTGATCACGGGGGCTGGACCGATCGGCTGCATGGCGGCGGCCGTGGTGCGGCACGCGGGGGCACGGCATGTTGTCGTAACCGATGTGAATCCCTGGCGCCTGGAACTTGCCCAGCGCCTGGGGGCCACCCGCGTATGCGATGCACGCCACGAGCGCCTGGCCGATGTGCAGCAGGACCTGGGGATGCGCGAAGGGTTTGACGTGGGGCTGGAAATGAGCGGCAACGCCACAGCCCTGCGCGACATGATCGCCAACATGGCCCACGGCGGCAAAATTGCCATGCTGGGTATCCCCGAGCAGGAAATGGCAATCGACTGGAATCAGGTCGTCTTCAACATGCTCACGATCAAGGGCATCTACGGGCGTGAGATGTACGAGACCTGGTACAAGATGACGGTCATGCTCCAGAGTGGGCTGGATATCAGCCCCATCATTACGCATCGCCTGCACTACACCGAATTCCAGGAGGGGTTCGAGGCGATGCGCAGCGGCAGGAGCGGCAAGGTCGTACTCACGTGGCGCGAGGGGTAATGCCCCACATGCCCCGACCCGGCAGGGAGAGCACCGGGTTTGATCGGTTGCCTGTCATGCCGACAGCCGGACGCGAACGGGTGCAAAATGGTGGCGTGAGGCCAGCGAGGCCCGACCATTGCGCACCTCAACGCCTTCTGCACGCAGCAGCGCCTCCTTGGCGGGCAGGCCGCCTGCGAAGCCGGTCAATCGACCATCTGAACCGACCACGCGATGGCAGGGAACCTCCGGCGCATAGGGATTGCGGTTCAGTGCGTTGCCCACCGCCCGTGCGCCGTTGCACCCCAAAGCCTGGGCGATGTCGCCATAGGTCGTCACTGAACCCGCGGGTACTTGGGCGCACAGGGCCCATACCTTCTGGTTGAAGGTCATGCCTTCGACGATTTCGCCGCGCTTGATGAGTTGTTCGAGTGACATGCCGTCCAGCATACCCACCGGGCGGATCGACGGAAAGAAAAAGTGCTGGCGGCGTGCAGGTCGGGCTAGCTGCTGCGTTGCAATGCTGGGGTTCGCACATTGTTACCCAGGATTCGGCCGGACGGAGAGCAAAATACTAAAAAATCCTTGCCAACCCATTCGACGCATCTCAATATTGGGTTAAGCGAATCCCGCGGCGGCCAGCCCACACGGCCGCGTACCTCACAAGCGAATTATGGGAGCGGAAGCATCCCCCGTCGTAGCCCCCCCTCTACGACACCTTCCGCTCCCTTTTCTCATATTCCAGCATCCCGGCTGATTGCATGCTGCCTGCGGGCTGGTCAATCCATCAGCCCGCTCTCACTCATCGGCGGGCAGGTGCAGATGAGGTTGCGATCACCCCACGGGTTGTCTATCCGGCCAACGAACGGCCAGAACTTGAAGTCGCGCAGCCACGGTGCGGGGTAGGCCGCCAATTGACGCGGATAGGGATGAGTCCACTCATCACTGCTGACATGAGCGGCGGTATGGGGGGCATTTTTCAGTGGGTTGTCGGCTCGATCCATCCGCCCCTGCTCAATGGCGCGAATTTCCTCGCGGATGGCGATCAGGGCATCGCACAGGCGATCCAGCTCGGCTTTCGGCTCGGATTCGGTCGGCTCAATCATGAGCGTGCCGGGGACAGGGAAGCTCATGGTGGGGGCGTGGAATCCGTAGTCCATCAGCCGCTTGGCGATGTCCTCCACCTTGACGCCGGCAGTCTTGTCAAAGGCCCGGCAATCAATGATGAACTCATGGGCACAGCGGCCGTTGCGTCCGGTGTAGAGCACGTCATAGTGCCCCTCGAGGCGCTTGGCCATGTAGTTGGCATTGAGGATCGCCACCTGGGTGGCCCGCGTCAGGCCCTCGGCTCCCATCATCGCAATATAGGTCCAGGAGATGGGGAGAATATTCGCGCTGCCGTAGGGGGTTGCGGCCACCGGACCGATGGGCTTGCGATTGGGGTCTGATGGGCTCGATGGCTGATTGCCAATCGCAGACTGCAAATCGTCTATGCTCGGGATCAACTCGGCCAGGTGCCTGGCCACGCCGATCGGCCCGACGCCGGGGCCGCCGCCGCCGTGCGGGATGCAGAAGGTCTTGTGCAGATTGAGATGGCAGACATCGGCGCCGATGTCACCGGGGCTGGTCAGGCCGACCTGGGCATTCATGTTGGCACCATCCATGTAGACCTGCCCGCCGTGCTCGTGGATGATCTGGCACATCTCGCGCACGCCTTCCTCGAAGACGCCATGGGTGCTGGGGTAGGTGATCATGAAGCAGGCGAGATTGGCCGCATGTTCCCTGGCCCTGGCCCGCAAGTCTTCGATATCGATGTTGCCGTTCTCATCGCACTTGACGGCCACTACCTTCAGGCCGGCGATGACGGCGCTGGCGGGGTTGGTCCCGTGGGCGCTGGTGGGGATCAGGCAGATATTGCGATGCCCTTCGCCGCGCGAGGCGTGATAGGCGCGAATGGCCAGCAGGCCGGCGTATTCGCCCTGCGAACCGGCATTGGGCTGAAGCCAGACGCGCGCCAGGCCGGTGATCTCGGCCAGCCAGTTTTCGAGCTGCTCAAACAGTTCCCGATAACCCCGCCACTGCTCGGCCGGGGCAAACGGGTGCAGGTTGGAAAACTCCGGCCAGGTGATCGGGAGCATCTCCGCAGTGGCGTTCAGCTTCATGGTGCAGGATCCCAGCGGGATCATGCTCTGCGCCAGCGACAGATCGCGGCCCATCAGCTTGAAGATATAGCGGAGCATCTCGGTCTCGCTGTGATGCGAATTGAAGACCGGATGGGTCAGGAACTGCGACTTGCGATTCGCGATTTGCGACTGATTGTCGTTGAGGGCGGCCTGGGCCAGCTCCTCGACATTCAGCCGGAAGGTGGCGCCGCCGGCGAAGCATTCGAGCAGTTGCTCCACCTCGCGCTGGGTGGCGGCTTCATCCAGGCTGATGCCGATCGAACCATCGCCGAAATCGCGCAGGTTCATCTTCGAGGAGCGTGCAGCGGCCAGGCAGCTCTCAACCGGCAGGCCGTTGGGCCGCACGCGGATGGTGTCAAAGAAGGCGGCGTGATCGATCGTGTGGCCAAGGCGCTGCAGGCCCGCGGCCAGGGCCAGCGTAAGGGCGTGAACCCGCCGGGCGATGCGCTTGAGGCCTTCGGGACCGTGGTAGACCGCGTACATGCTGGCCATGATCGCCAGCAGCGCCTGGGCGGTGCAGATGTTGCTCGTGGCCTTTTCGCGGCGGATATGCTGTTCGCGCGTCTGAAGCGCCAGCCGCAGCGCGGGATTGCCGTGGGCATCTTTCGAAACCCCGACCAGCCGCCCGGGCATCTTGCGCGCAAATTCATCGCGGGTGGCAATGAATCCCGCGTGCGGGCCGCCAAAGCCCATCGGTACACCGAAGCGCTGGGCCGAGCCGACCGCGATGTCGGCACCCAGTTCGCCTGGTGGTGTCAGCAACGTCAGCGCCAGCAGATCGGTAGCGTAGGCGACCAGTGCCTTATGGGCATGGGCGGCTTGGACCAACTCCGTGTAATCGACGATGCGGCCATCGGTGGCGGGGTACTGAACCAGCACGCCGAAAACATCCGACCAGTCAGCAATCGGCGATCGGCAATCGGCAATCTTCAGTTCGATGCCCATCGAAGTGGCGCGTGTCCGCACGACCGCGATCGTCTGCGGATGGGCGTTTTCATCGATGATGAACGTGTTCTTCTTTACCCCGGTGATGGACTTGCACATCGCCATGGCCTCAGCGGCGGAGGTCGCCTCATCCAGCAGGCTGGCGTTGGCCATGGGCAGGGCGGTCAGGTCGCTGATCATGGTCTGGAAGTTGAGCAGCGCCTCCAGCCGGCCCTGACTGATCTCGGCCTGGTACGGGGTGTACTGGGTATACCAGCCGGGGTTTTCCAGAATATTGCGAAGGATCACCGGTGGTGTGAGCGTGCCGTAATAGCCCTGACCGATGAATGAGCGGAATACCTCGTTCTTGGTCGCCATCGCCCGCAGGTCAGCCAGTGCCTCCGCTTCGCTGCGCGTTGCGGGAAGCTTGAGCGAGCGGCGCAGGCGGATGGCATCTGGCACTGTCTGATCGACCAGGTCATCCAGCGACTGGCAGCCGATCGTTTTCAGCATCTCATCCAGTTCCTCCGGCCGCGGGCCGATGTGGCGCAGGACGAACGGCTGAGGCTCGGCGAGATATTGGCCGGCGGTGGAAGTGGCGGGGCGGGCAGAGGCCATCCTCGTCATGGCGATAAATCCTTCAGGTGGGGAACGCGGCACGGGCGTCCCGCATGTGCAGGGATCCTGCACGTACGAGGCGCCCGTGCCGCGCGAAAAAGCGTGCTCGGGTCAACCCATCAGCCGCGGGATCTAGTGTCCCGTGGCCTTAAGGTAATCTTCATGTGAGAGGAGTTTATTCAACTCCTCGGCGTTCGTCACCTTGACCTTGATCATCCATCCCTCGCCATGTGGATCACGGTTAACCAGGCCTGGATCACTGACAAGCTGATCATTGACAGCAGTCACTTCGCCACTGACACCGCTGTACAGGTCGCTGGTTGCCTTGACCGATTCAATCTCGCCGAATGTCTCGCCGGCGGTGACAGTTTCGCCGACCTCTGGCAGCTTCACGTACGTCACATCGGTCAACTCATCGGCGGCGAACTGGGTGATGCCGATGGTCACGGTGTCGCCATCGGCCTTGTGCCACTCGTGTGATTGCAGATACTTGCGATCGCTTGGGACGGACATATATGCTCCTTCGCAGGGGCAGGCGGCAGCGCACATTGGGCGGCAGACATTTCGACCGCCCGCGGTTTACTGCCCACTCCTCTTATAAAACGGTATCTTTACAACCTTTGCGGGATTGGTTGAGCCCTTCAGATCAACTGAGAGCTGTGTGCCCTCCGCGGTGTAATTGGCATCGACAAAGGCCAGGGCGATGCTTTTTTGCAGTGTGGGGCTGAAGGTGCCGCTGGTGACTTCGCCGATGGTTGCGCCATCGGCGGCCTTGAGCGGGGTGCCCTGGCGGGCGATGCGCCGACCTTCCAGTTCCAGGCCTACCAGCCTGCGCGCCGGGCCTCTTTCGGCGATCTCGCGCAGCTTCGCCGCACCGACAAAATCGCTGCTCAGGTCAACCGCGAACTTGAGGCCAGCGCTGATCGGGTCAATCGTCTCGCTTAGTTCATGGCCGTAGAGGGGCATGCCCGCTTCCAGCCGCAGAGTATCCCGTGCCCCCAGGCCGGCGGGCTTGATGGTGGCGTTTTCCTTGTCCATCTTCCCGGCCAGCAGTTTCATTGCCATCCCGGCCATCTTTGCCGGCAGGATCAACTCGATCCCATCCTCTCCGGTGTAGCCGGTTCGGAAAACGCTGAATTTGATCAGCATGAAACTGGTGGACTCAAAGTGATAGCGCTTCAGGTTCTTCAGGTCGACCGGCAGGACCTCACTGAGCCGCTCGATCACCTTCGGCCCCTGGATGGCGACCATTGCGGTGCCTTCGGTCTGGTCGGCCATGTCGAAATCCAGCCCCAGATCGCGCCGAAGGCCAATGAAGTAGCTCACCAGCTTCTCACGATTGCCGGCGTTGCACACCACCAGGTAGTACTTGCTGTCACGGCTGACAATGACATCATCCAGAACGCCGCCGCTCTCATTGCAGACCATGGCATAGCGGCATTGGCCGACCACCAGGTCATCAACCTTGCGTGTCAAAACCTTGCTGAGAAATGTCCGGGCGTCTGGGCCGCTGAAGTGCAGCCGGCCCATGTGCGACACATCAAAAATGCTTCCCGAGTTGCGTGTCTGGTGGTGCTCATCAACGATGCCGCGATACATCAGCGGCATCTCCCATCCGGCGAAATCCACCAGCTTGGCGCCGGCGGATACATGGAAGTCGTAAAAGGGTGTGCGCTTCAAGGTCATGAAGGGGCTGAAGGTATGAATGGCCGGTCTGAAATGCAAGCTGCCACCGGGCGCGCGTCAGCAGCACAGGGTGGATATGCCCTGGCCGCATAGACGGTTGGTCTACCCTTGCGGACAGGGCCTGACCGGGCTGTGCAGCCGCGGCGGCCAGCAGGCCTGGACCCTCGTCACCCCACACCGGTCTGGCGCCGTCGAGCCATGCCACAGCCGGCGGACCAGCGGCGGGGAGGTGACGAAAGTACCGGTGGAATCGGGCACTTAGCGCCTGTCGAGGGCTTGAGGAAAAACTTGACAGCGCTTGGGGCCGGATTAACATGGACTGCGTCAATTGTTGGCGGAAAGAGGAGGCTTCGGGCGATAGTGAATTGCGGGCGGATGTGCCGGATGCGATGCCTCGCTCTCATACCTGCCCTGCAATCGCCCGCATGCCTTTTCAACGCCGCCGATGTCAGGCCGCAGCTTAACTGGTCACGCAACGCTGCTTAACACCCTCGGGCCAAGGAGCCATCCGTGAGCGCTCTCACCAAAGTATTCGTCATTCTGTTGGTCGTGTGCTCCCTGCTGCTGTCGGCGGGGCTGATCGTCTATGTCAACAACGGCCAGAACTACGCCGAGGCCAACGCCCGGCTGGAGGCAGAACTGGTGGCAGCCCAGACCAAGAGTGCCGCCGAGGCCTCGCGGGCTCAGGCGCTGGCGACCGAGAACGCACGGCTGACCCAGACGGCCAACACCACCGTCGAGGCCAAGAACGCCGAGATCGTCCGCCTCCAGACCGCCCTGGCCGAGAAGGATGTGCAGATCGCCAAGTTGAATCAGCAACTGGCCATCCAGGGTGTGCAGCTCACCAGTGCCACCGAGGCCGCCCAGGCCGCCCAGGCTCAGGCTTCGCGCCAGGCCCAGGAGATTGCCCAACTGCGTGAGCAGTCCAACGAAACGATGGTCCGCAACACGCAGCTCAATGAGCGGCTCAGCGAGGTGCAGAATCAGCTCGACGCCACCGAGCGGGAGCGCCGCTTCCTGGCAGAGCAGCTGACCCAGGCCCAGCAGCAGGCCAGCGCCCTGTCGGCCCAGCTGACCGATGCCGGGCTGACGCCCTCGCCGGCCTACACCCCGCGTACGCTCAGCGCTCCGCTGATCCGTGGCGCCATTACCGAGACCCGCCCGATCGGCGGCGTGCCCTACGCGACCATCAACGTCGGCGCATCGGATGGCGTGCAGCGCGGTATGCAGTTCCGCGTGATCGAAGGGGCCAATTACCTGGGCACCCTGACCGTTGAAATGGTCGATGCCCAGGAGGCCACCGGCCGCCTGCAGGGCCCGCGTGTTGAGCAGGTCCGCAGCGGCACCGAGGTGACCACCCAGATCCGTGGCTAACGCCCCGGCTATCCCCGGCGGCTCGCACACTGCGGCCAGTGATGCCACTTGAGATACGGAACCTTCTGAGGATTATCCATGACCCGTGCAGCAACCGGCGATGTGGTGGAAGTGCCCCCAACCAACAACGTCTATACCGTTCTGGCGGCCATCGCCTTCCTGGCCAGCGTGATCGCACTGATCGTCCTGTTCATGCGTGCCTCTGAGATCTTCCCTAACGGTCTGCTGGGCTGATCCCGGTACGCCGCATCAGTGCATCGACACACACACCCGCCGCGGTGGTTGGATCACCCGACCACCGCGGCGGGTTTTTTGACGACCCAGGCCGGCCCTGACACGGTGGCGGGCTGCCCGATTCCGCCCACACGCTTCATCCCCCGGCCAGAGGCTTTGTTCGTCTGCCTGAGATTTTTTGCTGAGGACCCCATCGCCCGCGCGAAGAGGGGCGAGGGCAGGTATGATCCGGCCCGTGCGGCACGGCAAACCCATAATCGGCATCACCGGCGGCATCGGCAGCGGCAAGAGCTTTGTCGCCGATCTGTTCGGAGAACTGGGCTGCCTTGTGATCAAGTCGGATGACCAGGTGGCGGCGGCCTACCGCGATCCGGCCATCCTGGCGCAACTGCGGCAATGGTGGGGCGATCCGGCTGTCCAACCGGACGGAACCGTTAACAAACGCCTGATTGCCGACCGGATTTTCAACCATCCAGAGGAGCGGCGGAGATTGGAGAACCTGTTGCACCCCTATGTTGCCCGCCTGCGGGATGAGCAGATGGCGGCGGTGGGGGGGGATCCGCGGGTGCCGGCCTACGTGTGGGATACGCCGCTGCTGTTTGAAACGAGGCTGAACCGCCAGTGTGATGCGGTGGTTTTCGTGGATGCCCCCTTTGATCTGCGGCTGGCACGGGTGCGGGCGGCACGGGGGTGGGATGAGCAGGAATTAAAACGGCGGGAAATTCTGCAAACGCCACTGGACAGAAAGCGCGAATTATCAGAATATGTCATAGAGAACACCGCTGACGCTGCCCGCGCCCGCTGCCAGGTCCGAGAAGTGCTTTCCCGCATTCTTGTTGAGAAGACCGGTTCAGACGCCCTAGACTAAGAGTAGTGGAGAAACCCAGGCGTCCTCGGGTGCCGTGATCCCCGCGACAACCGAACATTGGCCTCCGTCCCGCGTATTACACAAGGGATAGTGCAGAAGCCGATCCAGTGGGTAGAGCGGTTGAATCCCCGGTGAAGGAGCGACCCAGGCGGGTTAAACCGAACATAAGATAGTGAGTGCTAGATTTTTCTGCGGCCCAGCGAACCAACCCGTGCCGTGGAACGTTTTAATCAATAGTCCCATGTCCCAATTAATCGCCGCAGTCCATCGGCCGGACAGGCCGACGCGTTGAAGCGGACGATATGTCGATCGAGTCGATCCGGCCACCAAGGCCGAGCCGCTCCAGCCGCGGGAGCCCTCTGACCCCGCCGGCACACAGGGACACGAAACCAGACTGACTTTTTTTCACCCCTTTTCTTTTGGAGGCTGCAGCCATCATGGCTAAGTCCACACCACGCACGCGACGATCCGCATCTTCTTCCAACGCGGTCGAAGCGCCCGAAACCCCCGCTCCGGAGACCGCTACCGCGGTCGAGCCGTCTGAATCCGCGTCCACCGCAACCGGCCAGGACGTCGGTGCCTTTGACGCCGAGACCAACGCCAAGTACGAGCAGGTCAAGGGCGGCAAGCTGTTCATCAAGGACCTTCAGCAGATGGACGTGCAGCAACTGCACGAGATCGCGAAGGAAGAGAACATCCCCGACTACATCGGGATGAAGAAGCAGGACCTGCTGTTCAACATCCTGCGCGCCCGCATCCGCCAGAACGGCCTGATGTACGGCGAAGGCGTCCTCGAGATCCTGCCCGATGGCTTCGGCTTCCTGCGCAGCCCCGAGTTCAACTACCTGCCCGGACCGGATGACATTTACATCAGCCCCAGCCAGATTCGCCGCTTCGGGCTGCGTAATGGCCACGTTGTGCAGGGGCAGATTCGTCCGCCCAAGGAGTCGGAGCGCTATTTTGCGCTGCTGCGCGTCGAAGCGATCAACGGCGAGGACCCCGAGCGCATCACCGACACCAGCAATTTCGAGGACCTGACGCCGCTGCACCCCAATCGGCGCATCATCCTCGAAACCGAGCCCAAAGAGCTGAACATGCGCATCGTCGACCTGGTCACGCCCATCGGCTTTGGCCAGCGCATGCTGATCGTGGCTCCGCCGCGCACCGGCAAGACGGTGCTGCTGCAGAAGATCGCCAACTCGATCACCAAGAACCACCCGGATGTGGTGCTGATCATCCTGCTGATCGATGAGCGTCCGGAAGAAGTGACCGACATGAAGCGCAACACGGCCGGCGAGGTCGTGAGCAGCACCTTCGACGAGCCGACCAGCCGCCATGTGCAGATCGCCGAGATGGTGATCGAGAAGGCCAAGCGCTATGTCGAGTTCGGCAAGGATGTGGTCATCCTGCTCGACTCGATCACCCGACTGGCCCGCGCCTACAACGCCGAGGTTCCGCACTCGGGCAAGATCCTCTCCGGCGGTGTGGATGCCAACGCCCTGCAGAAAC
>CAYNMV010000028.1:0-27405 GCA_964398315.1 uncultured Tepidisphaeraceae bacterium
TTGATCTGCCCCGGCGTGCTGTAGTCCAGCGAATACCCTTCCGGCAGGCCCACCTCATCATCGAACGTGCCGGTGAGGATGCCGGTGTAGGTGATGAGCGTATAGACGGAGGTGGGGGCGCTCAAAATGTTGAAGGCGATCGCATCGCTGTTGCCGCTCAGGTCGAGGTTGCCGTTGATGACCAACTGGTCGGCCGAAGCGCCATCGATGTCAATATTCAGAACGCTGTTGGTGCCGAACACAAGGCTGTTGCTCTCGTCGGTTCCGACCGTGAGCGTGCCGATCGTCCCCAGCGTACCCGGGGCAAGGCTGGCGGCATTGACCGCAGTACCATTCAGGGCAATGCTGTTCCCCGAACCCAACCCCCACTGGCCCGATCCTGCAAGGCCCACCGGGCGATTGGCGGACGTCGAGGCATTGACTTTGACATTGCCACCGCCGGTCCAGACGCCATCGACTTGAAGCGTGCCGAATTTAATCTCGATTTCGCCGCTGTGGGTGTTGTTTCCGGTGAACTGAACCGTACCCAGCCAGGCTGTCGACACGCCGGGCCCTTGATTGATTTTCAATGCCCCGTTGCCGGAGATGGTACCTTCGTAAGTGCGAATGCTGTCAGGATTGCTTGCATTTGCGGACGTTATATAGACGTCGGCGTTGGCCTCGATATTGGCCACCTGCGATGCCGAAAGCACATCGCTGCCGGATACGTCACTGATGTAAGTCAGCGTATTGGCGATGATAGTGCCTGCACCGAGCGTGTTCTTGGGCCCTTCAACGCGCAGAACGAAGTTTCCGGGGGAGTCGACGATAAACGTGCCCAGGAAATTGGAGTTGTCGTTGCGTAGCGTGACGATGGGGTTACCCGCACCCTCAACACCGGTAAGCGTGATTTTCGTGCCCGCGATGGCGCTGAGGGGGCCCGAGATATCGAGGCCCCGGTTGGCGGTATTGAACGAAGTCCAGACCGCATCCTCAACAGGAACAATGCCGTTGCCAATCTGCAAAGCGGAGCGGATTTCCAGCGCGGAGTTGGGGTTAGTGGCGTCGCCATCCATGTAGATGTTGCCGCTCTGCAACGTCAGGGTGTGGTTGTTGTCGATCACACGAAAGACATAGCCCGTTGACGTACTGACCCGGCGAACGCGGAGACTGTTCACGGTGCGATCCGCGCCGAGTGTGATGTCGCGGTGCGCGGTTTGTCCGATAGCGACGCCATCGAAGACCACATCATCGCCTGCCTGCGGCACCTGCTGGGGGCTCCAGTTCTCGGCGATGCCCCAGTTACCGTTGGCGTTGACGTTCCATTTGATCTCGGCAGCACTGGCGATCGTGGCGGTAGCAGCCAGCGCAAGTATCGCTGCAACACGATGGGTGTGGCGTCCCATTTTTCATCCTCCGAAAATAGATTTGAGGGCTTGGCAGAAATACCGGCGCAGCCCCATTCCCAAATAGCGGCGGTCAAGATGCAATGTACCACCGTCGGCTTGGAAGTCAAATAAATAAAGCTTTTGTTGTCTGCGCAAAATAAAGGAGTTATGATGAAATCATTCAGTCATCTGACACCTGCTTGGAACGGTGGGCCCGAGGCGGCTTGGCGGTGTTGCGCAAGTGTCGCCCGACACCGAAGATAGGAGCGTTCGCATGGCCGGCGGATTCGATCCCACCCCTTATATTGGTATTCATGCCCAGTGTGATGACCCCCGCCAGGGGGCGGTTTTGCTGGAAAACAGCACCATCAGCCGCAGTGTCTACCGGCCGGGCACGGTGGACTGGGTTTTCTTCGATCAGGCGATCGTTCTGCAGAAATCGACGGTCGATTACATCTATTCTGAATTCACCCCCCTCAAGCAGCCGTATGTTCGCGGCACGCGCATCTACCTGGAGAAAATCGTCGATGCGGTGACGGCCGGGCTGACCAGCGAGCGGGAAAAGGCCCTGGCCCTGATGGACTGGTGCCGTGACATCCCCCACACCTATACCCGCGGCGCGTGGCTGGCCGGGGGGCAGTCGGCCGGGAATCTGTTCCACGGCGGGGCGGAGGAAGAGATCATCCGCAAGGGCTCGGGCATGTGTAACGAACAGGCTCGCGTGCTGGGCATCCTGGCCCAGATCGCCGGCCTGCCGTCGCGCTATGTCGGGCACATGACCGTGATCGACTACGACAACGTGCGCTCCAGCACCGGTCACGGCGTCAACGAGATCTACGTCGAGGGTAAGTGGGCTTATTTCGACATCCGCGGCCGCTATTTCCAGAAGGAAGATGGCACGCTGGCATCTGCTTGGGATCTGTTGCAGGATCCGGGCCTGGTGGATCGCCAGCCGCCGGAAGTGCTGGCCCATCGCTGCCCCCGGGCCGATCACGGCCTGGCCCCCCAGTACTATCACCCCTCGTCGGTGACAATCGTCTGCAATTACCTGGTGGCCGATCACGGCAAGTATGACTATTCGTGGGTTTATCCTTCCGAGTCACTGGCACGCGAAGCGCGCGAGGCCGGCCGGCGCATCCGCACCACCCGCCACCGTGACCTGCTGCCACAACCGAAACTGCGGATTTAAGCCGGCCCAGGGAAGGGATTAAACGCCAGGGGGCGGGATGAAAGGCGAAGGACAGGAGCATCGTGCTTCCTGCGGCTTTTTCCCGTCCTTGCGCAACATCGTTGCCGGGCTGCTGGTTGTGATGGCTGGCCGCCTCCGAAGCCTTGAACGCCGGGAGACAGCAATGCGAATTCGATTGGGTCGAGCCGTGAAGATGCTGATGGCGGCGGCGATGCTGGCGGGTGGGGCGGCGGTGCAGGCGCAGCCGAAGATCAGCAGCGTGGCCGGCACGATTGGACCCGATCAGTCGATCACCATCACCGGCAGCGGTTTCGGCGCGGGGCCGAACGTGGTCCTGTTCGATGATTTCCGCTCGGCCTCGGCCAACCAGCGGCACGCCGTCCAGGCCGTCATCGGCCAGTGGGAGGTGGCCCGGGGCGTGGGCTTTGAAGATCCCAAGCTGAGCAACGGCAAGGGGATGCGCGTTGTGCAGGATGATCGCGGGGCGCTGATCAGCCGGTTTGTGTTCCCCGAGCCGGCCAGCGAGGTCTTCACCTCGTTCATCGGCTATGTGCCGCCGGGCTACAAGTTTCCATCGGCGGTGGCGGAGAAGCGACTGCCCACCGTCTCAGCGCTCAAGATGGCGTGGCTGATGGATGGGGCCAAGGGGTACAGCTCCAGCACGGAGTGCGACTATGTGCTGGGCGGCTTTGGCGGCGGGCTGTATCGCATTTCCTCCAATGATTCGCCCGGTCCCAGCAGGTTTGACACCCGGCGGAACATCGGCTGGGCATGGGATACGCCGGTGCGCTTCGCCTACTGGATCAAGAGCAACGGCACCGAGCAAGAAGGCACGGATGGGCTGTTCCAGGCCACCAACGGCCGGGAGCAGGTTTCCGAGCGCTACACCAACTACAAGCCCTGGTTTATTCCAGCGCATGCGCGGCACACGTGGGACCGCATCAACTTCGTGGGCTATCTCCGCAGCGGACCCGGCAGGAACTCGGAGGAGCAGCCGGCATCTTCCTTCAACGAAGGGCACAATTTCGTCATGGACGATATTTACGTGGCCATCGGCCCCAACGCCTGCGCGCGGGTCGAGATCGGCAACGCGCCCACCTATGCCGCCTGCACCCGCCTGACACTGGCCACCACCGGCGCTCCCGGCAACGAGTGGTCGGATACATCCATCCGCGCCACGATTCGCCAGGGTGTGTTCACCGAGGAGCAGTTGCGCGGCGGCTATCTCTATATCACCGATGGCCAGGGCCGGGTGAATGCCGAGGGATTCCCCCTGGCCAAGGTGAGGGGGGCGGCGCCGGCCAGCGCCGCCCGGGCCGACAAAGCTGGCTCCTGAGCCGGCTCCTGCCCGATCGCGCCTGCCATTCGGGGCAATGCATCCAGGCGATATTTT
This sequence comes from uncultured Tepidisphaeraceae bacterium, assembly GCA_964398315.1. Lineage (GTDB taxonomy): Bacteria > Planctomycetota > Phycisphaerae > Tepidisphaerales > Tepidisphaeraceae > JADLCB01. The sequence continues at coordinate 3,950 of CAYNMV010000028.1, forward strand.
GGGCCTGACCTTTCCGGGCTGCGCGTGTCTGATACATAGAAGCGCTGCTTACGGCGGCGCTGCGCCGGTTGGATTGCCCTGTCTTGTGCTCTCCCCTGAGCCAGCTTTTGATGAAACGAAGCCAATTCGTCTGTAGCGAGCCGTTCCTGCAGGAACGAAGCCAATTGTCCACATCGCCTGCCGGTGATCGGATCAAACCCAATTCGTTAACCTGGTTAACAAATTGAGGAACGAACCCAATTGGGTTTGTTCCGCACGTCAAACAATCGTTTTGTCGCTGCTCTGCCTTGCAGAAAATTGGGCGAGCTGATCTGACAGGAATCTGCAATGGAGTAAACTAGATGGATCATGAAACGACAGACCCTTTTCCTGGCGGGCGCGCTGATGGTGGGGGCGGCTCTGGCGACGGCGGAAACGCCGCCCGCAGGCGAGCCGTTTTACGACGGACTGGGCACCTACAGCCGGGCCGTCACCAGCGACTCGGAAATGGCCCGCCTCTACGTGAACCAGGGGATCGCCTTCCTGCATGGGTTCAACCACGAGGCGGCGATTCGCTCGTTCGAGGCGGCCGTCGCGGTCGATCCCACCTGCGCCCTGGCGCATTGGGGAATCGCCTATGCCCACGGGCCGCACATCAACTTCCCGCTGGTGCCGCCGCCCGCCGCCGAGGCCGCGTGGCGCGCACTGGAGCAGGCCCGCCGGCATGCCGCGACCGCGTCACCGGTGGAGCGTGACCTGATCGAGGCCCTGTCCCGGCGCTACGCCAATCCGCAACCCGAAGACCGCGCGCCGCTTGACCGCGCCTACGCCGAGGCCATGCGACAGGTGTGGCAGAAGCATCCGCAGGACCCGGATGTGGGGGCGTGGTATGCCGAGGCGCTGATGAACCTGCGGCCGTGGGATCTGTGGACCGCCGATGGCAAGCCCCAGCCGGGTACCGAGGAGGTGCTGGCCACGCTCGATGCGGTGTTGAAACTGGAGATCAATCACCCGCTGGCCAATCACCTGGTGATCCATGCGCTGGAGGCCTCACCGCATCCCGAGCGCGCTGAGGCCGCGGCCGAGCGCCTCCGCAAGCTTCAGCCGGGCCTGGCCCACAACGTGCACATGCCCACCCACATCGATGTGCTGCTGGGCAAGTGGCAGCACGCGATCGAGTCCAATGCCCGGGCGATCGAGGCCGATCAGGCGTATCGCCGGATCGCGGGCCCGCCCAAGGGGCTGGTGAACATCTATGCCGCCCATAATCGTCATATGCTTGCTTTCGCTGCGATGATGACCGGCCGGCGGGAACTGGCGCTGGAGCACATCCGCGCGATGGTGCAGGAGATGCCGGCCGACTTTGTCGCCCAGTATGCGGCGGTGGCCGAGCCGTTCGCGGCGATGCCCGATGAGGTGATGGTGCGCTTCGGGATGTGGGATGAAATCCTGGCCCAGCCCGCGCTGGATGCGGAGAAGATGCCGTTCAGCGCGGCCTTTCGTCATGCTGCCCGGGCCGTGGCGCATGCCGCCAAAGGTGATTCCGCCGCCGCCCGCCGTGAGCAGCGGACATACCAGGAACTGGCCGCGCGGGTGCATGAGGATGTCTTTCTGCACAACAATGCGGCCAGCGCTGTTTTCAAGGTGGTGACGCCGATGGTGGAGGGGGAAATCCTGGCCAGTGAGGGGAAGATCGATGCCGCCGTCGAGCAGCTTCGACAGGCGATCGCGGCCGAGGATCAGCTCCGGTACGATGAGCCGCCGGGATGGATGGTGCCGGTGCGGCACGCCCTGGGGGCGGTGCTGGTGAAACATCAGCGCTACCCCGAGGCCGAGGCGATTTACCGGGCAGACCTCAAGCGCCTGCCGGATAACGGCTGGTCACTCTTCGGCCTGGCGCACGCCCTTGCCGCCCAGGGCAAGTCCGAGGAAGCCGCCGCCGTCCGCGCCCGCTTCAACCAGGTCTGGGCCAACGCTGATCTCCAGATCACCAGTTCCTGCCTGTGCCAGCCCGGCGACGGCGGGTGAGGGAACAATCCGATGTGCACACGCTGAAGGCTGACAGCGCCTGGCCTGGCAGCAGTCAAGGTGCCTCACTCTGCCCGGCCTTTGCCCTCCAGCCACTGGACGATCCGCCGCTCATCCTCCTCGCGCCAGGGCTGGATATCCGATGGATCGAGATGGTCCCAGCCGCTGTGCAGGTGTGCCATGTTCTGATGATACGTGCCGGCGGCGAGTTGCTCCTCGCGCCAGCGGCGGAACGAAGCGCGATCATACGCCTTGACCTCGGCATCGACCGCCTCGTAATCCACCACCTGCCGCAGCCGCTGGTCCAAGTCCGCAACAATGTCGGGCCGCGTGAGGGCGAGGTTGCGAACCTCATGCGGATCCTCGGCCAGATCGAACAGCAGGGGAGACATGCCGGCGAAGACGATGTATTTCCAGTCGCCCCGGCGCAGCATGAAACTGCCGGTGCAACTGGTGGTGTCATGGCACTCGGCGAAGGCCCAGTCGCGCAGCCCCTCGGGCCGCTGGCCGCGCACTTCCGATAGCAGCGATTGGCCATCCAGCCCCGGCGGATGCGGCAGGCCGGCCATGTCCATCAGCGTGGGATAGAGATCCACCAGTGATACCGGTCGATCCACCCGCGTCCCCGCCGCCGTCCCCGGCCCCGCGAAGATCAGCGGCACGCGCACCGAGGCCTCGTACATCGACATCTTGTAAAGCTGGCGATGCTCGGCAGCCAACTCACCGTGATCGCTGCTGAAGATTACATGGGTTGAGTCGGCCAGCCCCGATTCCTCCAGCCCGCGCAGCACATACCCCACCATCTCATCCACCTCCGCGATCATGGCGAAGTAGACATGGCGGATCCGCCGCACCATGTCGGGATCAAAGCCGTGCTCCCAGTTCTTGATCACCCGCTGGTAATGCAGCGCGGGATGGTCCGTGGGATCATCCGGCGGCAGGGTGATCTGATCGGCGTCGATGCGGTCTAGGTAGCGCCGGCTGGTGCGCAGCGGCGGGTGGGGGGCCAGCAGGCCGATGTAGGCCATGAACGGCGGACCATCCGGGTGCTGCCCGCGCAGGAAGTCGACCGCCCGATCCACCGCCTGCCAGTCGTTCAGGTGGATGCGGGCGGTGTCCTCCTCGATGATCTGTGGCGCTTCCATGCGGTAGTGGGGGCGGTGGATCATGGCGCTGCGCGTCCACGCCGAGACGCGGGCGCGGATGCTGTGGCCGCCCGATTTGTAGTCGGTCTTGCCGAAGATCGGCACCTGGTAGCCGGCGGCCTCCAGGTGCGTGCGGAAGGTGGGCGTGCCCGGTTCCAGCCCCTTGTAGTTGTTCCATCCTTTGCAGTGATGGGTGAACTGCCCACTCCACATGCTGGCACGGGAGGGCACGCATATGGCGTTGTTGGCATAGGCGGTGGAGAACATTACCCCGGCCCGGGCCAGAGCATCGATATTCGGCGTCGTCCGCCGCATCGCCGGATGCCCCATGCATCCCATGATGCGGCCATCCATGCTGTCGGTGTGAATGAAAAGAATATTGCGCATACCCGCGTCCATGAAGCCGTAAGCCAGCAGCTTGAAGGATGAAGTCTAAGAAAAGCAGCACTGAGTGCGCCTTTTCACTCTTCAGTCGTTCTTTCCCAGGCTTTCTCCCCGTTTCAATCCTCCAGTATCCGCGGCAGGTTGCGCATCAGCATGCACACCGCCTGCACGTAGAAGCTCGTGCCGACATCGCGCAGGTACCACGGCGGTGCATCGCTGCCGCAGGGGGGATGGACCTTTTCAAGGATCGCGCCATGCAGGTTTTCATCCTGGCACTGCACCATCTGCATCGATCGGCAGAAGCGGATCGCCTTGCGCATCGGGCCATCCCACTGTGTATCGCCGGCATACACTGCCAGGTCATGCCACAGGATCACCGCGCAGGCGATGCCGCTGGTGGCCTGTCCGAAGCTGGGGGTGGTAAAGTCGGGGTAGGTGTCGCGGAAGATTCCACCATCGGCGCGCATGGCGCGAACATACCACTGGGCGCTGCGGCGGCAGGCATCCAGATAGCGCTGATCGCCGGTGTGGCGATGCACCATCCAAAGCGGCCGGCCCCACCAGTAGGCGTGGCGCGGGTGGATCTTGCCGGTGGCGGCGACGTTGGGGGGATAGAGCTTCCAGTTGCCCGGCGGGTCCTCATCGGCCAGCAGCCGCTCCGCCAGGCGCACCATCACCGCCTTGAACGATTCATCGCCGGTGCGCTCATAGCCGGTGATAAAGACCCCATCATCGATCAGCGGTCGGCCGATCACGTCCGATCCCCACCAGGCGGGCTGCTCAAAACGGCGGTCCTGGAGATTGTAGCCATCGCGAAACAGCCCTTCTTCCGGCATGAATGCCTTACGCTGTACCCAGCGCAGCGCGCGGATCGCCGCATCGGCGTAACCGCTGTCGTCAGTGACTTCGCTGAGGGTGAACAGGCCGGAGAGCCCTTCGAGCAGGCAGGAGGTACTGCTGCAATGGTCATCCTCGTAGGCCGGGATCAAGCCATGATCATCATTGCTTTCATCGCGGTTCTGATGTCGCAGGAGAAAGTCAGCGGCGTAGCGTGCCTCATCCAGCAGTTGCCGGTCATCCAGTGCCTGCCCCGCCAGTGCCAGCGCCTTGACTCCATGGCCGGTATGCCAGATCGGGCCGAACACATCCCAGCGCTGCTGAGCCGAACTGTACTCACCGCGGAACGCGCCGCGCCAGTCGGGATAGCGCTGGGGATTCTTGAAGGTGACATCCGCATCAAAGGGAGGCTCGGTCGAGCGGATCATCGCCCGCTCGGTGATCCACCGGCATGCCAGTTGGAGGGATTCGGTCCAGTTCCGCGTCGTGCAGTCCGTGCGTTCGATGAAGGCCATATCCGCTGGTTTCGTCTCTTGGGTGATGCGCTGTCAACAGGTGCTTGTCTTATGGATCAGGCAAGCGGGTCGAAGAAGCAGGGATCTCCACCGCGCTGGCGGCGGAGATCCCTGGCCCATCACTCAGCCCCGTTTGCCGCTGGCAATCGTTACGCCATCCGCCGCCGGCGGATGAGCAGGGCGACCCCGCCCAGCCCCAGCACCGCCGCGGTGGCCGGTTCGGGCACCGCGGTGACCCCGATGCTGATGTTGCTGCTGGCGAAGATCGTCCCCATGTCAAAGCCCTCTACCGTGCCGGATGCGGCGCTGTAGACGCCAGGCGACAGGTAGGTATCACCGATTTTCCACGAGCCGATCGTATAGGTGTTGCCGCCGGCGTTGCCGATGAACACGGTGTAGGCCGTATCCATTTCCAGGTTGATGTTGGTGATCGCTGTGAAGCTGGCCAGGCTCGAGAAGGTCTCGATGGTGCCCGTGCTGCCGGTGTAGACGGTGACACCTTCCATCGCGGCCACAACCGCGTGGCCGTTGTCGAGCGCGCCGGATTCATTGTTCGGGAACTGGAGCTTGGCGTTCTGGGAAATATCCAGGCGGCCGACATCGAGTGTGCCGCTGCGCATCACCCGCAGCGCCCGTGCCTCGGCACCCGTGCCGACCACTGTAAGCGTGCCATTGCTGGAGATCGAACCATATACGTCGATCCGGTCGCTGACGGTAATGGTCAGGTCATCGGCGAACCAGATCGCTCCCTCCGAGTCGTATCCGATCGTAAGCCGTTCTCCGTTGATGGTGGCGGTCTGGCCGTTATTGTTGAAGTTCAACGTCGGCAGGGCAGGCGTCGTATCCTCCAGCACGACCTTCAGCTTGTTGCCGGTGAGATGTCCGACGGTCTGGCCATGAAAGCCGGTGATGGTGCCGTTGGGGATGTGGGCGGTATCGCCGGCCTCGGGCAGCCCATCGCTCCAGGTGCCTGTCAGCCAGTCGCTGCCGGTCAGGGTGGTTGTCTTGGCCGCCTGTGCCACGCCACCGAGGGTCAGCGCGGCAATCGCTGCCGTTGTTATCAGTGCTCGATGCATGTGTCTCCTCCGATTGGAAAGAAATGGTGTCAGTCTTGCGAATGCAGGCCTGTCTCACAGGCTTATCTCAGCCGCATGGTCTCACTGGAAATTCTCCGCGTTGGGTCCTCGGTAATGTTGGCGATGATGTGCTCGCGATCGAAGTAGGCGGAGTGGCCATCGGCGAAGAGGATCACCGCGCCACGCCCGTTGTTGTGGCGGTACAGGTCCCATCGGTAAAACGGATCGTTCAGCCTGGCCTTGATCTCAGAGGGTGTGCCCAGGTCATTGAACTGCTTGGGCTTGCCGGTCTCGTTGTAGCCAAAGGCATCGGAAATATGTACCGCCTCCGCCGGATGGCGCACCTTGGAGAAGGGGCGCGGATAGGACATCTGCACCGCGGCGTTGCTGCTGTCCGGGCCGCCGGGATCGATCAGGTAGCGCGATTCCAGGTAGCCGTTGGAGTTGGGATAGTCATACTGGCCGCCGCCGCGCGGGTCCACGCACTCAAAGATGGTGCCGATGATCCCGTTCTTCGGCACGCTGCCCGAGAAGTTCGGTATGCCGCTGGCCGGATCGACCTCGATCCCGCCCCATTCCGGCCGGTTGATGTAGACGCCAAGGGCGTTGTACATCATGTATTCCTTGGTGAATTCCCAGGGCTTGCCCAGTTCGCCCGCCTTGACGGCCTTGGTCTTGACCGGCGGCAGGAAGTCGCGCCAGTCAGCGCGGTAAAGCTGGAAGCAGATGCCGATCTGTCGCAGATTGGAAGCGCACTGCACCGTTCGCGCCTGCTCGCGCACCCGCTGCAGCGCCGGCAGCAGGATTGAGATAAGCAGCGCTATAATGCCGATCACGACCAGCAGTTCCACCAGCGTGAAGGCTCGTCTCGCGTGCTTGCACACCCGACACCTCGCTTTCCCGACCACACGGCTGGATTGATATGACACCAGCCGGTGGGTCAATCTCCTGACATGTCACCCGGCGCGGCCACCGAGGCCCGCTGGATCAGTTGCACCGGCAAGACCCGGTGCGCCGCCGGAGCGGCCGGTTCGGCAATGCGATCGAGCAGCAGCTCCATCGCCACCTGCCCCATCTCAAGAAAGGGCTGGCGGAGTGTGGTCAGTTGAGGGCTGAGCCACTCGGCCAGCGGATCATCATCAAACCCGACGACGCTCAGCTCGCGTGGAATCTCCAGCCCCAGCTCCGCAGCCGTGGCATAAACCTGGCGGGCAATGGCATCACAACTGCACACCACCGCCGTCGGGCGCTGGGGACGCAGCAGCAGGTCACGCGCGGCATGGGCTATGCACGCCGACCAGTCGCCCAGGCGATCCTGGGCAACGGGCAGATCGACCACCGCCGAGCGGGGCAGTGCCAGCCCGGCATCGGCCAGCGCATCCCGGCAGCCGGTAAGGCGGTCCTGCACCGTCGTCGCCATCACATCCCCGATGAAGGCGATGCGGTGATGGCTGTGGCGCACCAGCAGTTCACCGGCCAGGTAGCCGCCGCTGTGGTTGTCGGCCGTCACCGAGGTGATATCCAGATCCCGCATGCGGTGATCCAGCAGCACGAATGGAAAGCCCTGGAGATGCAGCCGGCAGATGGCCTCGCTGAACTGGGGACTGTGCAGGGAGAGGATCACCGCACCGCGCGCGCCGCTTCCAGGCAACTGGGCGATCATCCCCAAGTCCAGTTGCATGTCCCCTTGCGCATCGTAGAGCTGAACCTGGATCTGCTGATCCGAGGCCCGCATCCGCACGCCGCGCGACAACTGCAAAGCCGGTTCCCACAACAGATTGCCGGCCACGACCTGGATGATCCCACCATCAGCCCCAGCGCCACGGCGCACATACAGGCCCTTGCCCGGTCGGCGCTCCAGCAAGCCCTCGTTCACCAGCAGTTCACTGGCCCGGCGGACCGTCACCCGGCTGAGGCGTTCAGCCCGCGCCAGGCCATGCTCGGACCCGATCAATTCACCCGGTTGATAGGTACCCGTAAGAATCAACCGGCGAATGCGGTCCGCCAGATCCTCATAAACAGCCCGGCCAGTATGTATACCGGTATTTACAGACATGCATGACACACTATACCTGCTCATTATTGCAGAAGCCAACAAAATATGAGCCTCTGTCAGCCATCGGCAGGCGGGCGTAACCGCACCCCGAAGATGCTGACGTACACCTGTAATTCACTGGTATACCTGGGCGGATCGGCTATGCTTGGGAGATGAATCTCCTCCGGCTCGGGCGCTGGTCGATGGCCGGACGGGGACCCAAGCCGGAGCACACTTCCATGATCCTCGTCCAACCCCAGCCGATTGAGTGTCGTGGTACCCCGCGCCAGCGCGGCCGCCAGTATGGTGAGCAGTGTCGTGAGGCGATTTTCTGGAATGCCGAGCGGCAGGCGTTTGACTCGCACATGCAGTCCGCCCGCAAGCTGCTGGCCGAGCTGCCCGATTACCTGCGGCGCATCGCTCCTGAGGTGCTGGAGGAGATGGAGGGGATCGCCGAGGCCAGCGGCCTGCCGCTGCCGCGCGTACTGCGCCTGAACGTCAACCAGAGCACCGATGCCCAGTGGCAGCAGTGTACCTCAATGGCCCTGGCCGATGGCCCCGAGGGGCCGGTGCTGGGCAAGAACAACGACTCGGGCAGCACTGAAGAAGCCCGCCACTGCTTCGTGTTGCGCAAGGTCTATCCAACCAGCGGCGTGCCGCTGGTGCAGGTGGTGCATGCCGGTGCGCTCTCCGGGCTGGATGCGATGAACGCCGAGGGGCTGGCCACCGGACACAATTCGGTCGGTTCGACGCTGCCTCGTCGTGGCCCGCGCCTCGATATCCGCCTGCGCACCTACCAGCTGATGAGCCGCTGCCGCACGGTGCCCGAGTTGCTGAAGGGACTTGCCGGCGGTCCGCCGCTCACCGGCAAGGGGCATAACATCGTCGCCGTGGACAGGGCCGGGCAGACAGCGGTGATCGAGGCGGCCGTGCCGCTGATCGCCTGGGGCGAACTGGGCCAGCCGTTCGTCTTCGCCACCAACCATTACCAGTCGTCTGCCTTATACGACTCTGATCAGCGCACCCCCCAGCGCAAGGAGATCTCCATCTACCGCCTGGGGTACCTCAAGTGGATTGCCGCCAGCGCCCCGCCCAGGAGCGCAGCCGACATTGCCGAGATCCTGCGCAGCCATGCTCCCTGGGCGCCCTGCCGGCACGCCGGCCCGCATTGCTCGTTGACCGAGTGGTCCATGATGGCCCTGCCGCGCCAGGGCGTCTTCCGCTTCGCCCCCGGCCAACCTTGCCAGCATGACTACACCGAGCACCAGGTGGGGGTCTGACCGCCCGCTGCCCGGCTCGGCCGTTTCGGCTGCTGTGACATGACCACACCGCGCATGCCGGGCCGTGCGCCACATGCGCACTGGCCCGCGCTGCCACGCAGCTTGCGCGATTCGAACACAGGGCGGGCCCATGCAGGCCCGCGCCACGCAGTGCAATGCCCATCAAGTTGCCGCCTCAGCATATCCCGTCCGCCTCAGATGATCGGCTGCTCGCGCCCGCGGGGCAGGCGCGGGTGCAGCTCGGGAATGTGCTTGAGCACCGTCCAGCGCTTATCCCGCAGGCCGCACACGAAGTGCTCAACCCGCTGGTTGGAGAAGAGCACGTGGGGATAGATGGTGTCGTACAGGTCACTGGCGAAGTAGACGCGCGGCTTGAGCTTCTCCGTGAGCAGGGTGGTCAACCCCGCCCACACGCCCACCGCCACCTGGGCGCAGGTCGCATTGGTGCCTACGACCGACTCGTTGGCCAGGCTGTGCAGATAGTAGACCCGCCGGTGCGGATACTGGAGGCAGACGCCGATGGTGTCGCTGCCGGTCAGGGGGATCGATGTGTTGTCACCCACTTCCAGGTCGCCGATGCGCACCGTGCCGCGCTCGCGCCAGCGTTGCTCGAGGTAGTCCATGGTCTGGGGATGGATCGCGTAGATGTACTTTGAGGTAGCGCCAAGGTTCCGCCCGAGCTTGATGTTTTCCTCATGCAGCACCAGGAAGCCGCGCGGATACTCTGCCAGCTTGCAGATCGGCTCCATGATCGGCCGCAGGTCCACGCGGTTTTGCAGCGCATTGGTCTCCAGCAGGCGGACTTCACCGTTCTCGACCAGACCGGTCGGCTCCCACACGGTTTCGGTCAAAAACTCACGGCGCGACCAGGTAATCAGTGGCCGCCAGCGGTCCACCGACATCGAGGTGTCATACTCGAAATGGATGATCTCCTTCGGCACGCCGTAGTGCCGCACACCGTGCGTGACCCAGATGTTGACCGCACCGGGATTCATCCCGCTGCTGATGATGTGGGGCGCGCTCCGCGGCCGGTGCCGGCGGGGATGGATGGCCTCCACCATGTCGGATACACCGCAGCCGGTGTCATTGAGCGCTGAGTTGATATAGCTGGCGCCGGCGGCATCGGTGGCCTGGAAAACAGGCTGGGTGTCCATGTCGGTCAGGTCCAGCACGATGTGGATGTGATGGCGGCGGAGCAGGCGGATGTACTCGGCCTCATCCCGGCCGAAGCGCAGATCATGCCGCACAAACCGGTAGCGCAGGCGCGAATGTTCCAGCAGGCGATTGTGCAGCACCTGCTCGTTGCGATCCAGCAGCACCAGTTGCCCGAACTGGTCGCGGCGGCCCCCCAGCCGTCGCAAAAATGCCTGGGCGACATGCCCCGAAGCGCCAAGAATCAGCAGATTGGGCTTGCGCGGCCGCGCTGTGCCGGCAACCGGCGCAGCAAACTCTTTCAACTTGGGAATACGCACCTTCGGCTGTTGCATGTTTGCATGCTAGCCAGATTCGTCGCGCATGGAATACGGCCAAACACCGCATGCGCCTGCGCTGCCGGCCTGCTGGAGCATTCGCGCCCGCTGTGGGTGTCGCCAGGTCGCAGTGCCGTGCGCGGGCGGGATGCGGTGATCGCATCTTTCCCGCCGCCGGCCACTGCTGAACAAGCATTCCGAGCCGCCGGGGGAGAAAGGCGCCTATACTGTGCCGGAGATCAACCCATGCACCTGAGCGGCTTCCATCACCTGACCGCCATCACCGCCGACGCCCGCGGCAATCATGCGTTCTACACCGGGGTGCTCGGCCTGCGCCTGGTGAAGAAGACGGTCAACCAGGATGATGTCTCGGCCTATCACCTGTTCTATGCCGATGGCGATGGCTCGCCCGGCACCGACATCACCTTCTTTGACTGGCGGGCCGTGCCCGAGCGTCGTGGCACGCGCAGCATCGCGCGCACCGCCTGGGGCATCGGCTCGGAGCAGTCGCTGGCCTACTGGGCGGAACGACTGAGCAGCCTGGATGTGCACCACACCGGCGTGCAGCAGCGCGACGGCCGCGCAACGATCGACCTGGAAGATCCCGAAGGACAGCGCCTCAGCCTGGTTGTGGAGCAGGAGCGCTGCACGGGCACACCCCATCCCTGGGAGAACAGTCCCGTGCCGCCTGAGCATCAGCTCCTGGGCCTGGGCCCAATCACACTCAGCGTGCCCGACCTGGAGCCGACCCAGCGCTTCCTGGAAGAGGTGCTGAACCTGCGCTGGGTGCGCGAATATGCCGGCCCCGCAACCAGTGGCAGCGATGATGTCGTCCCCACGCATGTTTTTGCGATGGATGCCCAGGGCGCGGACACACGGACGCAGGCATGGCTTGAACTGCATGTTGCCCTCGAGCCACACCTGCCGCCGGCCCGCAGTGGCGCGGGCGGCGTGCATCACGTTGCCTTCCGCATCCCCACCTTCGAGCAATACGATCAGTGGGCGCAGCGTCTGCGTGAGTTGCGCGTCGCCAACAGCGGCCCGATCGATCGCTTTTATTTCCGCAGCCTCTACTTCCGCGAGCCGGCCGGCATACTCTTCGAACTGGCCACCGATGACCCCGGCTTTACCGCCGATGAGCCGCGCGATGCCCTTGGCCAGCGCCTCAGCCTTCCACCGTTTCTCGAACCCCGCCGCGCCGAAATCGAAGCCGGCCTGCATTCCCTGGATTTCTGACCGCCGGCGCAGCCATCCGGCCGCATCGGCAACAGACAGCGCTGGATGACCTTGTGCTGTGGCAGCGGAAATATGCCCCGATGCCGACTTATCCCGCTGCCGCCGGCGGCGTTATCGCCCATCGCCCGGCCGGGCATGCTTCATCCGATGATGCCACCATGCCGGCCGTATCCCAAGCACCGGGCGAGTGACTGGCTCAGGCGATTGAGCAAATCCGCTCGTCCTGCGATGGGCCGGGTGATAAATTGGTGTCGGCAGAGTTTGGGAGGCGCGATGCAGAAGCGGCAGGGCAGGGTCAGTGGGCGTTGGCATCACCGCGGTTGGCCGGAGAGATGGAGCGTCCCAGGCCACGGCAAGCGAAAGAGCGCCAAAGCAACTTTTGACTGACGGCAGGACCTGCTCCCACTATAATTCGTCCATGCCTCATCGATCTCATTTCCATTATTTTCTTATGCCTTTATTTACCATGCTGCTGACCGGCTCCCTGGCGGGACAAACCACTCAACCGATCCACTCAGCGCTTTGGGGCGCAGCAGGCGAGAAGTGGTCGGCCGAGGGGCGGTTGCCCGATTTCTCCTACGCGGGATTCGAGTACGGCGAAAAACCCCTTCCCGACCTGGCCGATGCCCCGCGGCGGAACGTGCGCGACTTCGGCGCGCGGGGAGATGGCCAGACCGATGATACGGCCGCATTCCATGCCGCGCTCAAGGAGGTGGAGTCGGGCATCATCGAGGTGCCGGCGGGGCGGTATGTCATCACCGATTTCCTGGACATCACCCGCTCCAACGTGGTGTTGCGCGGGGCAGGGCCGGGGCAAACGATCCTCTACTTCCCCAAGACATTGACGGATGTGAAGCCCAACTGGGGCGCCACCACGGCCGGGCAGCGCACCAGCAACTACTCCTGGTCCGGCGGGTTTGTGCGCATCGTCGGCCGTAACCCCGGCAGGCGGCTGGGAGCGATCGCCGAGCCGGCCAGGCGCGGAGCGCGCGAACTGGTGCTGGAAGGGGAGCCGGCGGTCAAGGCAGGCGACCTGGTCCGCCTGGTGATGTCTGATGATGAGCCGCGCACGCTGGTCCATTACATCTACGGGGGTGATCCTGGCGACATCGAACTGTTCCGGCGAAGGTTCGGGGTCTCCCAGACTTTCCGCGTGGAAGCGATCGATGGCTCACGCATCCACCTTGACCGGCCCCTGCGCTTCGATGTGCGCAACGACTGGAAGCCCGAACTGCACACCTATGCCCCGACCGTCACCCACGCCGGCATCGAGGGCTTCACGCTGGAGTTCCCCGCCAACGACTACCAGGGCCACTTCACCGAACTGGGTCACAACGGCATCGCCCTGCAGAATGTCGCCCATTGCTGGGTGCGCAACATTCATCTCAAGCATGCCGAGAGCGGCATTTTCATCGGTGGCCAGTTCTGCACCGTGACCGATATCACGATGGAATCGGAACGCCGCCCCGATGCCTACAACAACCACGGCCACCATGCGATTCTCATCGGCGGACAGGACAACCTGCTGACCAACTTCGACATCCGCTCGCGCTATATCCACGACCTGACGGTCAGCCTTGGCTCGATCGGCAATGTCATTGCGCGCGGTCGGGGTGCTGATCTGAACCTGGATCACCACAAGCATGGTCCCTACGGCAACCTCTTTACCGCGCTCGATGCCGGCCAGGGGACGCGCCTGTGGGCATCCGGCGGCGGCAGGGCCCTGGGCCGCAACGCCGCGGCCTACAACACCTACTGGAATATCCGGGCTGACAAGCCGTTCCCCCTGCCCCGGAGGGCGTTTGCTCCAGCGCTGATCAACCTGGTCGGCCTGGCCACCACCGATACGGCCGAACAGGCGGATGGCGCCTGGTTCGAGCCGATCGCGCCCGAAGCGCTCCAGCCGCAGGATCTGCACGCCGCCCAGCTCCAGCGCCGGCTTGCCGGTGCGGGGAGCGATCATGCAGCGGCACAGGGCAGGTAAAGGCGCGGTACGGCGACTGCGCAACAAGGAAAGGAGCCGACATCGTGCCGGCTCCTTTCTTCTTTTAGCTGTTACCAGGGCCGGGCGCCTATCGCGCTGATGCGGCCAGGCGCTCGATGCCAAGGACGTTGAGCATGGCGCGGGGGACATACGTGGCGGGGAGGAGGTATTCCTGATCGACCTGGCCATCAGGGCTGCGCACCGGGCAGTGGAGATTGGCGCCGATCGGGCCCAAGCCATCGAGGGTTGGGAGCAGATCCTGCGTGAAATTGCCATCGCTGAGGCCACCCCGGGCGCGGCCATCGACTTTCAGGCCGAGCAGGGCGCCGGCCTGCCGCCACAGGTCAACCAGCCCGCGCGTGCGCGGGTTGTCCGGCCAGGCGGGCAGGCGCTTGCGGCAGAGCACCTCCAGGCGGGCCGGATAGCCATCGGCAGCGCTGGCCACGGTGGAGAGGCCATCCATCGCCAGGACCTTGCCCAGTGCCTCATCCAGCACCTGCGGATCGAAAGCCCGCATTTCCGCCAGCGCTTCGGCATACTCAGGAACGCGGTTGGTCACGGTGCCGCCACGGACGATGCCGACATTGCAGGTGAGCTGCCGGTCGTAATCGGTCAGGCGGCTCATGCGCTGGATGAATTCGGCCAGTTGCACGATGGCGTTGGCGCCGCGCTCGTGGGAGCCGCCGGCGTGGGCCGAGCGGCCGCGGGCGATTGCGCGGATGCCAGCGCTTCCCTTGCGCTGTGAGATGACGTAATGGGTGCCATCCACCAGCCCACCGGCCTCGAAGACCAGGTTGGCCAGCGCTTCGGGCCCGAGCTGCCGGCGCTGCAGCACGCCGAAGTCAGTATCCAGCCCCTCTTCGCCGGCGTTGAACATCACCACCCAGGTGATGTCATCGAACAGGGCCGGTGCCACCTCGCGCAGGGCCGAGAGGACCAGCCAGATCATCACGTTGCCCCCCTTCATGTCGATGGTGCCGGGGCCGTAGATGCGCTCGCCTTCGATCCGCCAGGAAAAGTCATTGGCCTGTTCTTCCTCGGCGGTATAGACGGTATCGAGGTGCCCCACCAGCCCGATGCGGTGATTGCCGCGCCCGGGGCGGGTAAGGATCAGGTGCCGACCCAGCGGCGGGGCGGGATCGACCGTGCAGCGAATCGACTGGGGCCGTTCGGCCGTGAAACCCAGCGGCTCAAAGAGGGCGGCGGTCAGATCGCCCACCCGGTTGACCCCTTCGGCATTGCCGGTGAATGAGTTGACCAGCACCATCTGCCGCAGGACGTCCAGTCCCTCGGGCACAAGCTGCTCCAGGCGCTGCTTCAGGGCGCCCAGGTCGATGGATGAGTGGGCTTGGGACATGATCGAGATTCCCGGCTGGCAAATGCGATGATCTGCGGGATGAGCGATGAGCGAGCGGGCCGTTCTCCGCTCGCTCATCGTTGACTGCTTGTTTCTCTTGCTCTCTATGTGCTGGCCTGGCCGATGGCCGGGATGTCCAGCGGAATGCCGCCGCTGCGCAGTGACATGGTGGCCTGGTAGCCGGCGGCTACCGCAGCGCGGGCCTCGGTGGGGTGGCAACTGGCTTCAGCCTCACCCCGCAGGAAGGCAATGAACTCCCTGATCATCACCGGATCGGCCCCGCCGTGGCCGCCGCTGAGCGGCTTGAGTACGATCTTCTCATCCCCGTCAGGATGGTTGTGACGGCGATTCCAGACGCGAATCACCCAGCGCCCCTCGGCATCCTTGCTGTTTTCCAGGCGGCCGGCATCGCCGATGAACGTCCAGTTGCGCTGCTCATCAGGCGTGTAGTGGCACTGCTGATAGGCCAGCAGCACGCCGTTGTCCAGCTCGGCGTGGAGCATGCTCAGATCCTCCACATCGACCACCGGATTGAGATTGCGGATGGCCAGCGGCGGCCAGTTGGCATCGTTCCAGCGCTGGGACCACGGCTCCTCCACGCGCTCGGTGCGCGGTGCGCGGTTGTAGACCGACAGCCGGCCCATGGCATGCACGCGCTTCGTGTACCCGCCGCACAGCCAGTGCATCACATCCAGGTCGTGGGCCGCTTTCTGCAGCAGCAGGCCGGTGGTGCAACGGCGATCGGCGTGCCAGTCCTTGAAATAGGCATCGCCGCCGTAGGCGATGAAGTGGCGCTCCCAGGCGGTCTGCACCTGTCCGATCGCCCCCTGGTCGATCAGCTCCTTCATCTTCAGCACCCAGTCCATGTGGCGCATGTTGTGCCCCACATAGAGGCGCCGGCCGGTGCGCTGCCAGGTCGCGAGGATGCGATCGCAGTCGGCGATGGTGATCGCCATCGGCTTTTCAAGGAACACATCGAAGCCGCGCTCCATGGCGGCGACGGCGTGATCCGCGTGCAGCCAGTCGGGCGAGAGAACCATCACCGCGTTCAGGCTGTCATCGGCCAGCAGGCTGTCGTAATCCTCCGAGAAGCGGCAGTCATCGCCGAAGCGCCGGGTCACCTCTTCGCGCTTGCGGGGATCGATATCGCACACATGCGTGACCTGCGCATGCTCGTGACGATGCACCAGATCGGCCAGGTTCCCGCGCAGTCCCAATCCCACCACCCCAACACGAAGCTTGTCTGTGCTGATCATGACGAAAACCGGTTGTGAGGAACCAGTGGCCAGCGGGCGTTCAGGACAAGGGAGGCAAACCTCCCGCCGGACGCTGGAAACGCCTCATCCTCATTCAATGTCTGATCGCGCTGGAGGCAAGATCGCTTGCTGACTTCAGCGCGGCGCGAAACACCCGTGTGCCTTCGGCAAAGGCGATCAGCAGGTGATCACCGCTGTCATACAGCAGGCGGCAGTCATGCTTGCGCGGATCATCGGCGAAGCGATCCTCATCCCAAGCCTGTGACAGGCGTTCCAGCAACCGCTCGGAATGCTGAAGCGTCTGGGCACTTGGCCCGCGGTCACGCCATTGCCAGGCCCGATGCCAGGCATGCGCCATGACGTCGGCCAGCAGCAGCAGACTGTCGTAGCTGTCGCCATTCAGCTTCACCGATGAACGGCTGGCACGCAAGGCCATGCGGATACGACTGAAGCGCTCGGCCTCGGCCGGCAGATCCAGGCGCTGGAGCGTCTTGCTCTCTTCCAGCTTGAGTACGGCTGTCCATGCCTGGCGGCGGGGGGCGTGCTGGTGCAGTTCCATCATCGCATCCAGCCAGTCCTCAGGTGCGGCAAACCCGTGGAAATCATGAGCGAAGCGGGCCAGGGCGTCGCGGGGATCGACCTGGGCGCTGTTGGCCATGACGGCGGCGGCATAATGCACCGCCGGCCAGAGGGTGTCGGCCAGGAAGCGGGTGGGTGTCCAGATGGTTGTGATCATCCCGCGCACCGCCGTACCCAGGTGGCGGTGGCCGGCGAGATTGCGCACGTTGGGCAAGGCAAACGCTTCGCCAGGATAGATCGGCTGGTTGTGGCTGATCAGGGCCGGGCAGACGATCACCTCAAAGCCCCAGTCGAGCAACTGGCGGGTGGTGGTGGGCGCGGCGTCCGGATCGTATTGCCAGTTGCATAGCAGGATGTCGCGTGGCAACTGTGAGACGACGGTGGGATCACTCAGGAGCTGGTCGGCCCACATCATCATCCGCCGGCCGGCAGCGGTGATCTGGCGGTGCAGGCGGTTCACATGCTCGGCAAACAGTTCACCGCTGGTCCGCTCTTTCAGGGCTTCACGGGTGAGAGGATGATGGCCGATGTTGATCTCGTCGAGGCCAACATGCACCAGCGGCGCATCAAAGGTCTCGAGCACTTCGGCCAGCAACTGTTCGATCACCTCCTGGGTGCGCGGTGAAACCGGGCACATGGAGCTGAAAAAATCCTCGCTCTCGGCCAGGTCGGCGTACGCCGGCAGGGACGTGATGTAACGCGTGTGTCCGAGGCTGGCCAGTTCAGGGATCAGCGTGATGCCGCGCTCACGCGCATACGCGATCAACTCGCGCATCTCGGACTTGCTGTAGGCGTTGGGGGAGGCGGCGGCTGGCAGGCTGTCAAAGCGGAGAGAGCACCCCTGGTCATCACTGAAGTGCCACAGCAGCGTGTTGGAGCCGCGCTGTGCGGCAAAGTCAATGAACCTTCGGTAGTAGCTGCGCGATTCGAGGCACCGCGCACTGTCCAGCATAAAACCGTTAATCAAAGGGAGCCCCCTCCTGGGGAAAGAACGACCAGGTGTTGCGGGCTGCAAGTTGAGAACGTGCGTTGTACCTCCATTCACAACCTGCAGCCCGCAACTGAACTTATCCAAGCGACACAGGTGCGATCAGCCACTCATCCATTCGGACAGGTGTTCACGCACGAAATCATCATCCGTCAAGTGCGGGTAGGCTTTGGCGACGCGGGTCAGCTCTTCGGCCTGGCCGGGGCTGAGTCGCGAGCGCTTCTCCGACAGCAGCCACAGCCCCTCGACCAGCCCCTGGCGGCGCAGGATCTCGTGGATCCCGGCGGTGGAGCCGGCGAAGCCGTTGGCCACATCAAAGACGGCCGCGTTGCAGTCGGTCACCTCAATGCCCAGGGCCAGGATATTCGGGTCGATCGGCCCGCCGGAGCGTACCGCCTCATGGCAGGTATTGAGCACATTCACCGCCGCCCGGGTCCAGACCGCCCAGTGGCCCAGCAGCCCGCCAACGAATCGGCGCGTCACCGGTTCGCCATTGCGCAGGAAGCGGTGGGGCGTGATCAGGTCATGCACGATGTTGTCATCGTTGCCCGTATAGAGGGCGACATCATCGCGGCCGGACTCGACCACCGCGCGGATCACATCCAGCGTGCGATAGCGGTTGAACGGCGCAATCTTGATCGCCACCACGCGCGGATTCTCCATCAGCCGCCGCCAGAAGGCGTAGCTGAGAATCCGCCCGCCGGAGCCGGGCTGCAGGTAGAAGCCCACGATCGGCAGCGCTTCGGACACGGTCCTGCAATGCTCGATCAGCTCATCATCGCTCGCCTCGGCCAGTGCCCCCAGGTTGAGCAGGCCGGCGTGGTATCCCAACTCGCGCAGGATGGATGCCTCGTTGACCGCCTGTGCGGTTGGGCCGCAGATACCGCCGATGCGCACGATCGGGTCGCCGCCGCGGGCGGCCTCGAAGCGGTTCATCTCTTCGGCGGCGATCTGCAACACCGGCTTGAAGAGACCGATCTCGGGATTGCGGATCTCGAACTGCGTGGTATGCACGCCCACCGCCAGCCCACCGGCGCCGGCAGCCAGGTAGTAGCGACTCAGGGCGCGCTGGCGCCGCTCAATCAGCTTGCGGTTGGCGTCGAGCGCCAGCGGGTGCGCGGGAATGACAACGCCCCGCTGCAGCGCCCGTGCCACATCCGCCGGCAGCGGGCTGCTCGATTCGTTAATACTTGCCATCACGTACCTCAAAGTGAACGGGTTTGCCCAGGTTTTCGCCGCCCTGCATGATCCAGTCGGCGATCCAGTGCATCATCTGCTCGACGCTCACGCGCGGATAGCCGAAGAGGCGGTGGCTCAACTGGGCATTGGTCAGGCGCATTGAATCCGCTTCGCTGCCCGTGAACACCGGCTCCCGGTCCATCAACTGGCCAAACTGCATGGCCACCTGGCGGAACGACAGCGTCTCCGGCCCGGTGATATTCAAAATAAACGGCGGAGAATCAACATGCTCAAACGCACGCAGCGTCATTTCATTGGCATCCGCCTGCCAGATCACCTTGAAACAACTGTTGGTCACATCAATCGGCTGGCGGTTCCAGACCGCCTGCGCGATGTCCACCAGCACGCCATAGCGCAGCTCGCAGGCGTACGACAGGCGGATCAGTGCCGTGCGCTGCCCGGTGACGCGGCTGTAGTGCTCAAAGGCGCGCTCGCGCCCCAGGCAGCTCCAGGCGTACTCGCCGATGGGATTGGGGGCATCGCTTTCCCGTGAGCCGCCCGCACTCAGCGGCTTGATCGGATAGACGTTGCCGCTGGAGAAGGCCACGATCCGGCTGGTGGGATAGCGGCGGCAGACCATGCCCGGCAGCAGCACGTTCATCGCCCAGGTGCGCGACGCATCCGCGCTGGCGCCGAACTTGAAGCCGGGCATGTAGACGATGTTGGGAACATCGGGCAGGCGGGCCAGGGCCTGCTCATCCAGCAGATCGGCGGAGATCGTCTCGATTCCCCAGCCATTCAGCTGCTCCGCCAGATTGCCCGAGCTGAAGCGCGACACGCCGATGATGCGGCGGCGCACGCCGGCCGCCTCATCAGCCCGCTTGGCCATGCGGGCCAGTGTCGGACCCATCTTGCCGCCCACGCCCAGGACCAGGATCGGTCCCTCGAGCCGGCGCATCATCTGCACCAGGCCATCGGTGGGGGCGCTGAGGGCATCCTCCAACTGGTCCACCGACTCGAAGCGCACCGGCAAGGTCTGGTTCCCCTGCGGCCCGGTGGCGGCAGGGGAACCACTCTGCATCGACGTACCCATTACCGCACCTCCAGGGTTTGGCGCTGGGTCATCTGCACGCTGCGCTGCACCTCTTTGCCGTCCAGGGTGACGGTCACCGTGTGCGGGGTGCGGGCGATCGCCTGATGCTGATCGACGCTGGTGACGCCCCGGCCCTTCTCAGGGGTGTGCGAAGGCTCCCACTCGACGGGCCGGATCTCACTCTGGATCAGCGGCACCGCCAGCGTGCCCTCGGCATCGGCCTGGCCGGCAAAGACCTCCTCGCCGGTGGCATCGGTGATGCGCACCGGGGCATTGGGGGCGGTCTTGATCTCCAGCGTCCAGCCAATGCTGTAGGTGCTCTGCGAGCCGGTCTTGGTCCAGTAGACATCGTCCGGCCTGGCGCCGCCGACGAAGTTGCCGTCGAGGATCACGTGGCCCAGGTTGAAGTACGCGCCACCGAAGGTGAAGGTGTGGAAGCGCGGATCATCGCCGATGCGCTCGAAGGTGCAGTTCTCAAAATGGTGGTTGTTGCCTTTGCCGTAGGAGTCGCCAAAGGCCACGATGTTGAAGTTGGAAATCAGGCGGTTGTCGCGATAGATCACCGGCTTGGAATCCAGCTTGGTGTGGTGCCCCTGGGCGACCAGGGCCGCACCCTTGGTCGTCTGCTCGTCCAGCGCCACCATCTTCACGGTGTTGTTGCGGAAGATGAGGCCTTCGATGCTCACATCCGAGAAGAAGCGGGCCCCCTGCACCTCTGCGCCCTGCTTGGCCACCATGATGACCAAGTTGTCCCAGTAGTGCAGGTTGTTGCGAACCTGGCCACCCTTGCCGTAGTTGGTCACGCGGATGCCGGCCAGCAGGTTGACATCGCCCCAGCGCTCATGCCAGCGGTGGCTGGTGTCCAGGCCGAACATGAAGATCAGGTTGTCATGGATCTTCAGGTTCTCATGCGCCCAGCCGAAGCCATACGGGTTGAAGCCGGTGGCGAACACGCGGTTCATGTAGTGCTCGCCGGCATCGACTCCCTCCTTGCTTTCAGGCTGGATGGCAAACGAGTTGGTCGACCAGCTGTCGATGTAGATTTCGTTGTTGTGCATGGTGTGCGCGGTCCCGATGCCGTTCTGGCGGGCGCGCTGCACCAGGTTGTGGTTCATTTTGAACTGATTGGGGCTCTCCTTGGGGAAGCGGAAGCCGATGACACGCACGGCCGTGCCGTGGCGGTCGGTGATCTTCGTCCCCATGTCCTTGAACACGTTGTGGTGAATGTGCAGGCCGCCGCTGTTGTGGCTCCCCTGCACGGCCCATGCCTGCGGGGCGTGGTTGATCACACGCAGGCCGGCAATCTCCAGGTCCGCGCCCTTCAGGTGCATCGCGTTGAAGTTCAGCGAATTGGTGTTCTCGGCGAGCATCTGGCTCTCGCCCTGGCGGATCGTGCCGTTGAAGATCTTCAGGTTGGTCGGCATGTACCGCAGCTTGGTCGTATTGTGGGTGCCATGGGTGATGATCCCGTGAGCGTCCTTGGGGTCATCGCCGTTGGCGTAGCTGATGGTGTGACCGTTGAGATCGAGGATGATGTCATCGGCCAGGGTGATGATGGCATTGCCCTTGGCGGTCAGGTCTTCCTTCAGCACGTACACGCCGCTGTCGCGCAGCTGGTGCGGTGCGCCATCGGGGTTCTGCTTGAGATACTTGGCGCCGGGGATCGGCTTGGTCTGAAGCACCTTGTCTTCGCTCACCAACTGGTTGCCGCGCTCATCGGTGGCGACCAGGCGATAGTGGTAGGTCTTGCCCGTTTCCAGGCCGGTCAACTGGTGCAGGTGCAGGAAGTAGTGGCGATCGGTCGGCTCGGACTTCTGGCCGTATGCGGTTGTGGGGCCATACTCGACGTAGCTGGTGGCCGGCAGGTTGGTCTCCCAGGCCAGCGTGGCCGAATTCTCCGAGACATACTGCCACTCGCCTTCCTTCAGGAACTTCAGCTCGTGGCCGAGTTTCTCATACAGCAGCGGCTCGTGCTCGGCCCCGAAGTGGGTGCGGCAGAACTCGTTGAAGGCGGCATAGGCCTCTTCCGGGTTGGCATCCACCTGGATGGCCAGCAGCGCCTTCTGCGCAGCCAGTGCCTCGGCCGATTCAGCCTCGGCCGCCGCGGCGGTGTTCAGATTGACCAGTAATCCCACGCCAATCGCCCCCAGGAGTGCTGTCGAGCGTTTCATCCATCGCGTCATGCTGTTCATCGCAAACCTTTCCACAGAATCGGCCGCCATGGCCGATGGTCCGCGCTGTCGTACCTACCCAGGTGCAACAGCGACTCAGTATTTCTCGGCATTCCACCACGGCAGCGAGTTGCCCCACTGGCCGTAGCGGGTCATGTCAGGCAGCCACACCACGTGGCCGTCGAAGTAAACGCACTGACCGCCGCCGGATTGCCTGCCGACGGCCATGACATCGTGAAGGTCAGTGTGTTGCCCCCGGAGTCTTGGTCATCGCCGGCCAGGAAGACCCGGGCGGGCTGCTTAACCTGGCTGACGCGCAGGTGCTCCGGCCATGTCGGCATGGGCAGGCGGTTGATCGCGTAATCCCCAGCACGCACGTTGCCGGGGTTGCCCTTGTCCACGACGGTGGGGCAGTTGAACAGCGCTGTCATCACGCTGGCGAGGCTGTCCCAACTGCCCGACTCGGGCGAAGTCTGTTTGCTGAAGGCGCTGAGGTCGATCAGCGTGTGCGGCCAGCCCAGCACGACGCTGCTGGGCAGCTCCGGCATCCGCAGGCGATCCTGCGGACAGCACTGATTGAACGCCATGGTGTCGTGCGTGATGCCCACGAAAACCTGCCGCAGGTTGCTGGCGCAGTTTGCGGTTTGTGCCGCTGCACGCCCCTCCTTCAGGGCCGGCAACAGCGTGGCGACCAAGAGGGCGATGATCCCGATCGCCACCAGCAGCTCTACCAGCGTGAAGGCATCGTTCTCCCTCCTGCTGTTCCGCCAAATCGTTTGCATCATGCCTGCTTCACCCCCGCACTCCTCCATGCTGCCCAACAGTCCGCCGTGCAGGGCGACTTTCCCGTTGTGCAGCATGGTCG
>CAYNMV010000028.1:27505-52679 GCA_964398315.1 uncultured Tepidisphaeraceae bacterium
CGAGGCTGCGCCATGTGAGCCACCGCTTCGCTACACGCTATCAGTGGCGGGCGTTGTGCCGCGGCAGCCGGCGGTCCTTTTCAGTGTAGGCCAGGACGTGCATGCGGTTGCCGGCATGGAAGGCCATCTTCTCCCACTCAACGTGACCGTCGACGTAGAGGAAGTTGGCACCGCCCTTGTGGCGAACCAGATAGCGTGACACCTCGCTGGTGATCGGGTTGTCGATGCCGAAAGCGCCCGAGGTGTTCTCGCGATTCTGCGAGACCAGCAGCAGGCTGTGCGGCGCCCGAGCCTTGTTCAAGCGGAAGTGGATGGTCTTAATTCGATCATCGTTGCTGGGAATACCAGAGTCCTTTTCCTCATCGCTTTGCAGCGTTCCGTTCATGCCGTAGTCGCCCGTACGGACGTTGCCGGAAGAGCCACGATCGGGTGCCGAGGGGCAATCGAAAAGCGTGGTCATCCGCGGCCGGAACAGGTTGTCATAGGTGCCGCTGCCCAGCGTTGCGGGCCACTCCACCGGACCGAATGCTCCGCCGATGATCAGGGCATGGGGCCAGCCGGCGCCGTAGGAGCCGCCATTGTCCATTGGGAAGCCAACGGATGTGCGGGGGATACACTGGTTGTTCATCTGGGCATACTGCACGATTGCCAGGTGGATCTGCCGCATCTGGCTGGCGCAGGTGACCTGTTGGGCCGACTCGCGCGCCTTTTTCAGGGCGGGCAGCAGAATGGCGATCAGCAGTGAAATAATTCCGATCACCACCAGCAGTTCGACCAAGGTGAAGCCGGGCAGGCTGCGCATGGCCCGCGGACAGCGGGAAGTGACGGTACGACTGAAAGATGTGCGAATGGGCATCACATGCCTCCTGTAAGAGAACTGTCCGCCGGAAGTGAAGGCGGCGGAACAACGGATTCCGAGGGTTCGTAAGACAACGGCACGAGAATATCACGCTGCTCAGGCGAGAAGGTTCGCCCTTCGAGCAGATCCACCAGGCGGTGTACCGCTTGCTGAGCCAGTTCCTCCACCGGCATCGTCAGCCGCGTGATGCCGGGACTGATCCTGTCATCGGGATCATAAAACAGCGGGTGGCCAGGCCGCGGGCGCGGCAGGTCGGAGAAGGTAACCAGGCTCACATCCTGCGGGCAGCGCAGGCCGGCGGCGATGATTCCTTCCCGCACCAGCAGCGGGGAACCGGCAACGACGATGGCGGCGGTAATGCCACGGCGGCTCACCAGGTGATCGCGCACGAGGCGCGTGATGCCGGCGGCATCCTGGTAGGTCCAGAAGGGGTACTCGCAGACGAGTTCCTCGCTGCTTTCCAGCCCCAGGGCCGCGGCCTGCCGCAGGAACGCATCGATGCGCTGGCCGAAGGCCGGCCAGTTGCGCGGACCCCCGTAGACGCCGATGCGCCGATGCCCCAGCTCCTTCAGGTGGCCCAGGGCCGCCTTCAGGGCCGCATCGTAGTCGGCGTTGACGCGGTAGACCGTCTGGCAGTCGGTGGGGTTGCTGATGGCCACCACCGGCAGGCCGGCCTCAACCACCTTGGTGATGAATTCGTTGTTTTCGCGCACGTTTTCGTGGGTGAACTGCCCAGGTGTGCTGCGCGACTGATAGGTGCCGGCAAAGATCACCCCATCCACCTTCTGCTTCTGCACAGGCATCGGCACCTTGCCATCACGCACACCGGTGATCACGGTGGCGTAGCCGGTGCGCTCGATCTCAATCTGCGCCGACAACATCAGGCGGTTAAAGAAGTTACCGATGTACGACTCGGTGCCGGTACCCGATACGTAGCACAGCAGGTGCGTGCGTCGATTGCCGGTCAGGGCGAGGGTGTGATTGGGGCGGCTGATGTAGGTGCCACTGCCCTGGCGGCGGGTGATGACTCCCTCCGCCGCCAGCACATCCAGCGCTTTGCGCATGGTGCCCAGGCTGACCGAGTGGCGGATGCTGAGCACGCGCTCGGTGGGGAGGCGGCCGGTGGGATATTCATTGCGCCCAATCGCCTCACGCAGGCCCTCGCATACCCGAAGGTAAGCCGGACCACGACGGCGACTGGAAGCCCCAGCGGGTCGTTTGGTGGAAGATGTTCCAGTTTGCTTGATCATATCAAGCACATCATACGAAGAGTGCTGGAAACCGTTAATCAGTCATCACTTATCCAACGCGCCCGATTCATCACTCGCTGCGCGACTCATCCGCTCCGATACAGGCCGAGACCGTTTCCGCCCGTCCGCAGGCTGGCCGATCCTGCCACGGGGCAATTCGATCGATGCGCAGATGGCGGGCACCATCCAGCGGCAGATGTGCTGGCCCCACAGGCAGATCTGCCTTGGGGGGGCTCCACGCGATCAGGCTGGCTGCTTCCACATGCTCGGCCGCCAGCGGCGCATCGTTGAGCTGGTTACCCGACAGGGCAATATCCTGACAATCCTCGGCCACGCGAACGGCGATCACCGCGGCGGTCTCGAAGCGGTTGTTCAGGACATGGACGCTGCGGAGGCGCGGGCCGATTTCCAGTTCCGGGCCGCCGGCAGTCCGCTGGTTGTTGGCAAAGAGGTTGCCGCGCACGATCACGCGGTCGCCGCTCTCCACCTGCGGGATGCGGAACACCAGGCCGGCCTTGCCGTTGTGGCGGACCTGGTTGCCTTCAACCAGGTGATCGGTGTCGCGCTCGCCGATGGTGATGCCTTCAGCGCCATTGGCTTCGATCCGGTTGTTTCGGCAGATCGAATGCGTGGTGCGCAGGCAGTAGAAGAT
The DNA here is from genome assembly GCA_964398315.1 of uncultured Tepidisphaeraceae bacterium. Lineage (GTDB taxonomy): Bacteria > Planctomycetota > Phycisphaerae > Tepidisphaerales > Tepidisphaeraceae > JADLCB01. The sequence continues at coordinate 30,267 of CAYNMV010000028.1, forward strand.
GCCGCAGACGCCGTTGTCGTGAATGTGGTTGTCGGCCATCACGTAGCGGACCGAGCCGCTCCCGGGATGCAGGCCATGGCCGGCGTTATCGTGCAGGTGGCATTGCCGTACCCAGACATCCACGCACTGCTGGAAGCTGATCGCATCGCCGCGGTAACGGCGGATTTCCAGGTGCTCCATCGAAATATTGCTGCAGCCCAGCAGGTAGACCCCGCCGCCGCGACAGCCATCGAGATAGCCCGGATCGTTCTCACCACCATCCAGAATCAGCCCGCTGAGGCGCACGTTTTTCACGCCATAGCCGGCGATGATCGGGAACATGCTCCAGGCGACAGCGCCTTCGCGCGGGCGGTAATCGCGGGAGAAGGGGGTATCGATGAAGAAGGTGTCGCCGGCCTGTCCGGTGATGCGGCCAACGGTCACACCAAAGCCGACAGTCTGGCCGGCAGCGATGCTCACGCCCATGCCCGGGCGGAACAAATGCGGCTCGGCGACGCGGAATTCGCTGTGGCCGTAGCCGACAATATCAATCAGCCGGCTGCTGACGCTGGGGGCTTTTTCCAGAATAACCTGCCCATCCGCCACCAGATGCAGGTTGGAGCGCAGCCGCAACGAATCGTGCAGCAGGTAGCGCCCCGCCGGGATGCGCACCACAGTGGGCGATGTGGCCGCGCCATTCGCCTCAACAGCCGAGTCAATCAGCTGCTGCAACCGGGTCTCATCTCCGGCGTACGCCTGCGCGCCTAACGCATCCACGGAGGGCGTTGAGCCGCATGTTTGAAGTTGAAGTTCGCAGCCGGAGGTGCTCATGTGCAGATGCTGTAATGACTGTTGAATCGACCGTCGCCAGCCATTGGCAAGCACGACTCTTACGCCAATTGTACCCCGCAAACGCATCTGGACAAGTGATAAATATACATTTTATAAAACTCTCTTATTAAGGGACTTATATACCATTGATTCATCTTGCCGTGCGGCGGCATGCAGCATGGGGCCGCAACAGGGAGCGAACTGAGGGCTGGTCAGGTTTGGCATCCAATATCCGGGTCGGGGCGTCAAGGACGGCTGATGGGGGGTGTCGTTACATATGGTGCAGTCGCTTCGATCGGAACAATCGGTGGCAATAGTACGGGCCTTGAAAAGCGCCCAGATTCATCGCGATGTCACACCGATAGTAAAACGATGCGGCGGGCTGAAGGGTTCGCTGAAAATTTGCCTGGGGCGGAAAAAGTACGGCTGCGGCAAGGCGCGCATGTCATGCGCGAATTGCTCATGGCATCAACAGATGATCAGCGGATCTGTGTGCAGCAAGATCCTGGAATAGTCCATGCCGGACCAGCCGCTTCCGCTATCAGGCGGGTTCGGTTCAGTAGTTTTGCATCCAATGCCACAGCCGCGCCCCCATGCCGCCGCGGTCGACTGCGATGCGGCGCGTGAGACCACGGACAGCTTTGCGCAGCGCGGGCGAGCGCATCGGCCTGGGCAAGCGCCGCAAAGCCGAGCGGAGCTGGCCGCGGACGCGAGCAAAGCAGGCGGCCTTCTGGTCGGCCGGGGCCAGGCAGACCTCGGTGGTGGCTTTCACCACCTCATGCAGACAGGTGTAATAGGCATCGAGCACACCAGGGCGGACATTATCCAGTAGTTGCTGAGCCGTCTCTATCTCACCCCGGGCAGCGCAGCCCGCGGCCAGCCAGAGTGCGTGGCAGTCGCTGCACTCATCCGCGCGCAACTGTAACGCCGCCTGGCTTACCTGCTCGGCGGCAGCATCGTTACCGCCATCGCGCAAGGCGCGAGCAAGATTCAGCAGCATCCAAGGCTCAACCGGCCGCTGCGCCCAGTCACTCATCCAGCGCACGCAGCGACGATGCAGGCCAACCTGCACCAGCACATGGCCTACCGTTGCCCAGTCCTCGGTGTCGTGCTTGAGCAGGTCACTGTTGCGCCACATCAGCCACCGCAGCGGCCAGGTCAGTTGCTGATCCGCCAGCACGTACAGCACCGAGCGCAGCGCCCGCTGGTAAACGGGCCCACCGCGCTGACGAGCCTCGCGCAGCGTGCGCCGGCGCTCGCCGGCGGCCGTACGCAAGTAATGAATCCACAGCGCTGCCAGCACCTCGTGGCAGGGGCCCTCACTGGTGAGTGTTTCGTGAACGATATGCCCGATATCCTTCACCGGGCAGTGATCCAGCAGGGCGACCACCGCTGCCTGCAACGGCCAGTCTCCCTCCGTTTCGCTGCGCGCCAACTCAGCAAACGCGGCCAGGGCCTCGTTGTGCTCACCCTTGGCGCACAGATACTGAATACGGCGGGCGGTGACCCATTCATTGCCGATGTGCAGCGACAGCGCATCGAGCAGATTGGGCAGTTCATCGAGCTGCCCATCCTCGAGTTGCAGGTCGAACAGCGTCATCGCCGCGCGCCCATAGGTAGGGTCAAGCTCCATGGCTCGCCGCAAGGCCGACTTGGCGCCGCTGCGGTCGCCATTTTGCAGGCGGGCCTCGGCCAGGTCGCACTGCACGACCGGATCGTGCGGCATCAGTTCGGCCAGCGCCTGGGCAGCGCGGGTGTGCTGCTCGGTCTCACCAAGCGCCTGGTACCAGTGGCCCAGCAGGCGCCAGCCCCAGGCATAGCCCGGATCCTCGGTCAGGGCCGCTTCCATCAGCGCGATCGCCCGCCGCAATTCATGTCGCTGTGCCCAGACCCATGCCGCCCGCCCGCGCAGGGTGATCGGCACGGCCCCGTCGCCAGCCGGCTGGCATGCGGCCAGCGCTTCATCGAGGCGGCCGGCCTCGGCCAGCATGACGGCCTTGTGGTCATAGGCATCCCAGCAGCGCGGATCGAGTGCGATTGCCTTGTCGAGTGCTTCCAGCTTCTCGTTCAGCGCTGTTTGCGGCAGCACCCGGGCCAGGATCAGCCACGATCCGGCATCGCCGCCGCGCTGCTGCACCAGCTCACGCGCTGCCTGCTCTGCCACCTCCGGCTGCTTGAGCACGGCTGACCATTCAACCAGCAGGTCCCATGCCCGCTCATCCTGGCTTTCCAGCTTCAGGGCATGCTGCAGCCGGGCCAACGCGGCCTGTGGCGAGTCATTGCGCTCAAGCGCCCAGAGGACAATCGCCAGGTCGGTGTGCATCCCCGCATCGGTTGGGCAGAGGGCGATGCCGCGCTCCAGCGTCGCCTGCGCGGCCTCATACTGCCCGGCATCCCGCTGGGCATCGGCCAGCAGGCGCACCGCCGGCGCCCAGCGCGGGTTGATCAGCAGCGCCTGCTGCAAGGCCGCGATACGCCCGGCTCCATCCCCGCGCAGCCGGCAGGTATTGGCCAGATCGAGCCAGGCGCCCGGCAGCAGGGGAAAGCGCTCGCGGGCGGTCTGCTCAGCCAGGGCATGGGCCTCGTCCACCTTGCCGCACTCGGCCAACTGGCGAATGCGGGCTGAGTTGGTCTGCCAAAGCTGCGGGCGTGCCGCGTAGGCTTGGTCAATGATGGCGGTGATCTCTTCGCGCGGCAGCGTTCCGGTGGCCAGGCGGCGGAACAGCAGCAGCCCATCTCCCTGCATGACCTGGCGCTTGAGTTCCTCAACGATGAAGCCCGTGGCCTCTCGCCGCTGGACCCCGCTGTCGCACAGTTCCCACAGGGCGGTCATGGCCGGCTCGAAATCAATCGACAGGCTCAGTGCCCGCCGATATGCCTGGCGGGCCGCATCCAACTCGCCGCAGCGCACGTGCACCAGCCCAACCAGCAGGGGGCCGGCGGGATGCTGCGGCTCAAGCTCCTCGGCGAACTGCGCCTGCTGCCGTGCCTCCTCCGAACGCCCAAGACGCAGCAGGATGTGCCCCAACTCGCGCACGGCCCAGGCGTCGGTGGGATAATTGTCCAGCAGATGGCGCAGCACCGGCTCGGCGTCGGCCGGTTCCTCGCGCAGCCATTCGATGCGCAGGCGGTGCAGCTCAAGATGATGCGGAAAGCGCTCACACAGGCAGCTCAGGTGCTCGCGGGCAGCGGCACGACCGTCCGTTTCCGCCAGCAATTGTGCAATGTTGCGATGGGCATCCACCGCCAGCGGATTCAATTCCGCGATGCGCTGCCACAATCGCAGCGCCTCGCTCAATTCCCCGCGGTAAGTCGCCAGGGCGGCGGCGGTGCGCAGCCAGGCCACTTCGTGCGAACGCCCCCGGGCGGCGTTGAGCAGTTCACTGGCGCGCTCGAACTGGCCATAGCGTCCGCGGGCATCAGCCGCGTGCAGCAGCAGGGCTCCATCGTCCGGCCGCCGTGCCAGCGCCTCTTCCTGTACGGCAAAGGCCTCGGTGATGGCATCCATCTCCTCCAGGGCGCGGAAGAGCGTCATCGCCGGATCAGCTGAGCGCACACCATGCTCGGCGAAACGCCAGCGCAGGAAAGCCAGCACCTCGCCGGGCCGCCCCAGCATGCGAGCGGCGGTGAAGTACGTCATCGCCAGGTACTCATCCTTATCATCCGCGCTGGCGGCCAGGCGATACAGTTGCAGCGACTGATCGCGGCGGGCCGGATCATCCCAAAGCACACCGGCCAGTGCGTGCAGCGCATAGCTGTGATTGGGGCGACGACGCAGGACCCAGCGCAAGCGGCGCTCGGCCGAGCGCGCCTGGCGGGCGTCATTCATGAGTTCCTGGGCGTATTGCAGATGCAGCAGCGGATCGCTGCGGATCGAGCGGCACATGTCGCGCAGCTCCGCCAGGCGCTGATCCTGCCGCGCCAGATCGCGCAGCAGTGAGATGCGCGACATCTTGAGGCGGTCATCATCGGGGAAGAGGCTCAACTGCTGGTCGTTGATTGCCAGCATCTGTGCCACATCCCCATCGTAGCCGGCAAGCGTGCGGCGGGCGTCGAGCGTGAGACGGTGATTGGCATCGCGCTCGACCATACGCGCCACTGCCGCTGCGGCGGTGGGGCGGTCATGCACCTCCAGTGCCCGTTGCACCTGATAGAAGTCATCGTAAAAGTCTCGATCCGGCAGCTCGATCCCCTCCAGCAGGGCGCTGTGCTGCTCCGGCAGCATCACCATGCCGCGCGGCCCGCTGGAGCGATAGTGCTCCAGCCCCGGTCCGGCGGCCATCTCACGGATGCCGCGCACGAACGGATCACGCAGCAGCAGGGTGCGGCGGCGGCTGTCGTAGCCGATCACTGCCTGCAAATGCCCGTTTCCCGGCTCGATGGTGGTCAGGGTGAAGGGGATGCCGCGGTCGATCAGGGCGACGGCTGCATCCCAGGTTACGGTGAACTCCGGCGCCAGATACCCGTGGCTCTCGGCCCAGTGGCGCTCACTGTGAGCGGGGGTGCCATCAAAGCAGATGCGCTCAGCGATCTCCAGGTGCTCGGCCGGCCTGTCCCAAAAGCGGCTGAGCGTCGAAAGGGTTGCCGGGGCGCAGGTCTTGTGGTGCTGGCGGACGAACGGCACGGCCAGTTGTACCCGTCGCCTGCCATCGCCAGGATGGCCGGGATCGTTGATGAAATCCTTGAAAAAATCATCCCCGGTTTCGCGGGCGTGGGCGACGGCGGCCTCCAGGTCGCCGCACTTGTAGGCGGCATTGCCGCGGGCCGCGGAGAGCCATTTGTGGAAATGTTTATCACATGCCGGAGCCAGCTCAGGCACGCGCTCGTAGCTCTGGCGGGCCGCCTCGTACTGTCCCAGTTCATCCTGCAGGGCCGCCAGTTGCATCAGCAGCGGCGCGCTTTCCAGGCGGGTGGTGGCCTGGGTCAGCAGCTCCAGCGCTTCATCGTCGCGCTGGCACAGCACCAGCAGATGGGCCAGCGCCTGCACGGCCGGGCGATACATCGGCCGCAGGCTCAGGGCGTGGCGGGCCGCTTCGATCGCTGCATCGTACTGGTCGAAGGTCTCGTGGTAGGTTGCCCGCTCCACCCAAATCCAGGCGCGCTGCGGCTCGACGGCTTCAGCGCGCTTGAGATAGTCATTGGCGGCCGGGCCATCGCGATAGGTGCACAGAATCGATCCATGCAGCGCCAGCCAGTCAGCCGTCACGCGCGAATCTGCCCCGGGGGGTTCATCGCCGATGCTGCGAACAAACTCCCATGCCGCCAGTGGTCCGCGCGATCCCATCAGCAGACGGGCATAGTAGTACTGCGCTTCGGGATGGTTTGGCTCGCCGCGCCAGGCCATCCAGTGCATGGCCCGCGCAAGGCGCAGCGATCCGACATTCCAGGCCACCCGTCCGGCTATCAGGCGGGCATCGGTCCCGCGCCAGCCCGGCAGGGGGTGACAGGCTTCGGCCACGCGGTAGGCCTGCAGGCATAGTCCGGCATGATACAGTTCGCTGACGCGCTCCAGTGTGCCATGATCAATGTCCATCCAGACCCCCACGGAAGTGGTAAGAGTAAAGAAAGAGCGCGCCTGCCCAACGGCGCTGCCGGCGTGATTATACCCGGTGATCCGCCGCACCGCCTCTGAAATGCAGCGCTATACGCGCATGCGCTCCACACTCACGGCAACGCCGGCGGCGGGTGTTCTGATCTGTTCGCGCGGCTTCCCTCACGGATTGGAATACAGCTACATGACCAGCCCGGCCGGCACAGTTGACATTCAGGCAGGATGGCAGGGGCTTTGCGCAGCATAAGTGCAAGGTGTGGAGGAGTGGCCGCGGGAATAGCTCCCCATCGCCATGCCATTCAGGGATCGCAGGGCGTTTGATCCGCCGATCTCATTGGCTGCGCGCCCGGCGCATGCGATATAACAGCCGCGAGCCCCCGGGTGTGATACGCCTGTGTAGCGTACCTGGATGGAACGCAGGCTAAGGAGAACGGCATGAGTGTCACCTATGAGGATATCCTGGCTGCCCGTGAACGGATTGCGGGGACAGTGGAGCACACGCCCTGCGTGGCGAGTGTGCCGCTGTCCGAACTGTGCGGCTGCGAGGTCTACTGCAAGCTGGAGTACCTTCAGCGCACCGGCAGCTTCAAGGAACGTGGGGCACGCAATGCCCTGACGCAACTGCTGCGCCAGGGGAGCAAGGGAGTGATCTCCGCTTCCGCCGGCAATCACGCCCTGGGGCTGGCATATCACGGTCGGCAGCTCGGCCTGCCGGTGACCGTCGTGATGCCGCGCCATGCCCCGCTGGTGAAAGTCGCCACCTGCCGACGGCTCGGGGCGCAGGTTGTGCGCCATGGCAACAGCTTTGCCGATGCCTATGCCAAGGCGCAGGAACTGGCGGCGGCAGAGAAGCTGACTTACGTCCATGGCTACGATGATCCGGCGGTCATCGCCGGGCAGGGGACGGTGGGGCTGGAGATCCTCGAGCAGGTGCCCGACCCGGATGCGGTTGTGATCCCGGTAGGCGGTGGGGGATTGATTGCCGGTGCGGCACTGGCGATCAAGTCACTGCGCCCGCAAACGCAGGTAATCGGGGTGGAGCCGGCGGCATCGGCCGGTTTTACCGCAGCGCTGGCGGCGGGCCGGCCCGTTCCCATTACCACCACCGCCACGCTGGCTGATGGCCTGGCGGTGGGGCAGGTAGGTGCCAACGCCTTCGCCGTTGCCCGTCCGCATGTTGATCGCGTTGTGGAGGTCAGTGAACAGCAGCTTGCCCTGGCGATCCTGCGCCTGCTGGAGCTGGAAAAGGCGGTCGTGGAGGGGGCGGGCGCTTCGACGCTGGCCGCGCTGCTGGCCGGACGACTGCCCGAACTGGCCGGCAAGCGGGTGGTGCTTCTCCTGGCCGGTGGCAATATTGATCCGGCCGTACTGGCCAACGTGATCGAAAAGGGGCTGGCCTTTGACGGCCGGCTGCTGCGCTTCACCGCCACCATCAGCGATCGCCCGGGCGGCCTGGCCGCGTTCGCGACCGCCATTGCTGAGATCGGTGCCAGCGTCCAGCAAGTTCATCACGACCGCATCTTCTGCGGCGCTGACATGAGTCGTGTCGAGATCATCTGCACCGTCGAAACAGAAGATGCCGACCACGCCCAGCGTCTGCTGGACCATTTGCGCAACAGCGGTGCAGCAACAGACTTGCGTATAGAGGGACCGGAGGTCAGTGATGCTGATGGAGCGGTGGCGTAAGGGTGAACTGGCCGACGTATAGCCGACATATATATTAGAGCGCATCAGCGCATTGCCGCGGCTCGACACGCCCCTGGCAAGTGATCACGGTCGCCCCGCCCGGATACTTATAACATCGTCAAACCCTCGCGCAGCGCGAACTTGGTCAATTCCACCACGCTCTGGAGCGAGAGTTTCGACATGATCTGGCGGCGATGGGATTCAACCGTACGAACGCTGACATGCAGCCGTCCGGCGATTTCCTTGCTGGTCATCCCTTCGGCCAGAAGCTGCACCACTTCGCGTTCGCGCGGTGTCAGGATCTGGTAGGCGCGCGATGATTGATTACGCGGCGTAAGCATCGATGCCGGCGTGCTGTCACCGGAAATCCCCTGCCCGATGTAGATGTCACCCAGCGCTACGGATCGACAGGCAGCGGAGACCTCGACGGGATCGCAGGTGCTGCTCATGAAGCCCGTTGCACCGGCCTGCAGGGCAGGCCCAACCAGGTATCGGGTGGCTGGCGATGCCAGCAGCAAAACCCGTGTTGTCAGGTTGTTACGAATCCTGCGGGCGGCCTCAATGCCATTCAGGTGAGGCAGGTCCACACTCAGGATGGCCACTTCCGGCACATGCTGCTCTGCTGCAGCTACGGCCGTATACCCATCCTCCGCCTCAGCGACGACCTCGACCGTACCATTGGCCGCCAGCGCAAAACGCACTCCCTGGCGAAATAAAGGCCGCTGATCTGCTAAAAGTACGCGTATCCCCATGACCCCTTTGACCCACAAGAATCGATCCGCTTTCTGCTCCCGGAAAGCAACACGCTGGCGGAATAGCATCAAGCCGCGGTGATCGTTCTTTGTGTGTTCCCTAAAACCCCTGTCCGGCGACATGGCCGGCTGTTTGCCGCCTCACAGTATGACAACGAGATACGCATAGTTCAATGCGAATCTGCTCATATAGCCCCGTTCATATCAGTATTTCTACGTAGCCGCCTGCGGGGAATTACGAATTTACCGGACCTTGCATGCGGAGTATGTATTTCGATGACCGTTTGTCTGACCGGGCTTGAGGGGAGTCTCACCTCCGGCTGGGGAAACGCAAGTGCCGTATGCAGTTGATGGGCAGGTTGGTCCGCCGTGACCGAATTCTGTCGCGTGCTTCGGGGTAGAGGCACAACCTTCATCTGTTTAGTCGGTGCCGTGTTAGGGGAAAATACCAATGAAGAAGACCACCACCGCTCGCCGGGCGCCACAGGGCCGCATTTCGCATCTGAATATCGCCTTCCAACCCACCCCACACCCTCTGGCGGAACTCGATTCCCGGCTTGCTCGTGCCATTGCGCCGGTCCTGGAGAATCTCGAGCAGCGTCGCCTGCTGGCTGCCAACCAGACCTGGGTGAACGACAACTGGACGCTGGTCCAGGACAACGGTGAGCCGGGACTGAGTGTTGGGGATGTGGTCGATGCCCGCCTCGATAACATCACGTTCTCGGCCATCTATGGCCAGACCGCCTTCGGCCGTGTCACGCATAAGGCCAACCCTGACAATCCCAATGAAGCACCGACAGAGCTTGAGGGGGTCCAGAGCCTTGAAGGCGCTGCCACAATCAACGATGCCATCGCCAACACCAACTCCGGCGGCACCGTGCGCGTCTGGAAAGGAATCTATGGCGAGCAGGTGATCGTCGACAAGGACGTGCAGGTCCGCGGCCAGCAGTTCGATGTTCCCGTAACCAGCCGCCAGAATACCGAAGGAACGATCTACACCAGCGATGAGACGATTATCCAGCCGGGGAGCGGGCAAAGCGCATTTGTCATTGAGCACAGTGGCGCCACCGTCAATGGCTTCATGATCGATGGCCAAGGCGAGGGCTCGCGTGGTGTGGATGAGGCCGGTGGTTGGGACAATACCAAAGTTCTGAACAACTTCATTGGTGGTTTTACCGGCCTGGGCGTCGCCCTGTCCTATGGCTCTGGCGCTGAGGTGAAGGGCAATCAGATTACCGATGTCTACGCCGGTATCTACCTGGGGGCAGGGGGCACCGATGCGGTCGTCTCCGGCAACCGGGTTTTCGGCCTGGCGACGCAGCCTCCGGCTGACGATGCCGGTGCGGCGATCGTGGTCGAAGGCAACAACGCTGGCGCCAACATCATCAACAATGCGCTGTGGGGCAACCGCGTTGGTTTGTATATCTGGAACTTCGGGGATGATTTCGAGGATGCCGAGTTTGGCGGCAACACGGTCGAGGGCAACATCTCGGCAGGCAACACCATCGGCATCGCCACCATCGGTGGGCCGCTTCTGTTGCGTGACAACCGGATCATTCCCAGCCCAGAATTCGGCACCGGTATCTATGCCTATGGCAGCGCCGAGCTGAACCTTGGCCCCGATAATGAGATTCAGGGTGGCAAGACAGGTATCCTGCTCGACGGCGCTGTCACCATCACCGGTAACACCCTGAATAACCTCGCGTTTACCGGCAACCTTGCTGAAGGCGGTGAGTTCATCCACATCACCCCGGGTACCCTGGCAGGTGTCAGGATCGATGCCACGAGTGTGTCCTTCGCAGGCGAAACGGGTGCCCAGCGCGATCGACACGAGAACTTTGCCCTCGAGGACCAGATTACGCATGCGCTGGACAGCGGCAATACCGGTTTCGTCCATGTCAAGTCCGAAGAGGTGTTCGTCACGCAGGCCAGCGGCTCCATCCAGCGCGGCATTAATGCCGCTGCCCTGGCGGAAACCGTGGAGACCGTCCATGTGGCGGGGGGCGCCTACAATGAGAGCCCGATCATCAATCGCTCGCTGACGTTGCAGGGCAGCGGCCGGGACCAGACAACGATCAATCTGCTTCAGCCTGGAACGACCGGCACGGCGTATCTCGCGCCGCTGCGCATTACCGGTGCCGACAATGATGTGACGATCGATGGCTTTACCATCAACGGCAACGATGCCATCGGCAACGGGCTGGCCAACTCAAATATCTCGCTTGGGAAGGGCCTGGGCACGGTTGTCATCTCCAACAACCGGTTGAATGTCGGCGGTGCCGGACCGGGCTCGAGCGGTGATGATGCCATCGGTATTATCAATGATTATGACGGGGCAACACTGACCGGATCGGTGCAGATCATCGGAAACGAGATCAACGCCAACAGCTCCACCTCCAAGCGCGCCTTCGCGATCAATACGGGCGTCAATGAACTGCTGGTTGATAGCAACCAGATCAAGGGCGACTTCAATGCCGTCTCCCTCACTTCTGCGCTGGACGGCACTATTTCCAACAACGTTTACACGGGTGATGAGGACACGCCAGCTGACCAGCGTGTCGGTGGCCTGGCATCGTGGGGGTACCCCACTGCCGACTACGGCAAGACGGTGTTTGAGAACAACACCATCACCAACACGCTCTACGGCATCAGTGTTTACTACAGCAACAACACGACCATCTCAGGCAATACGCTCGAAGATAACACCTGGGCGCTGGATATCCGCGACTTAGCCGGATCCGCTTTCGATCCGTCCACTGTGACTATCAGCGGGAATACGCTTACTGGCAGCACCTACTATGCCTATTACCGCAACGCCCAGGAGCCAACGGATGAAATTGCACTGGGTGGCAATACTTTCGATGGTGTCCTGCTGAATGACAGCACAGAGCTGGATGATGTCTTCGCCATTGAGGCCAGGATCATCGACAGGGTGGATGTCAGCAGCGCTGGGCTGCTTCGCCTGCAGACCGGGAAGGTTTTTGTCAGCGAGAGCAGCTATTTTGAGCCGTCGACCACAGCCGCCAGCATCCAGCGCGGTGTGGATGCAGCGGTCGCCGGCGATACGGTGCACGTTGCGGGTGGTGAGTATGTCGGCCAGGTATCGATTGACAAGAATCTGAAGCTGATCGGTGCGGGCGATGGCGCGAGCGATACTGTCATCACAGCGCCCGAGGCACTGTCAACGGACTCGCGCTACACATTCAGCTTCCTCAACAACAGCGGCAGTGGCTACGTGACAGGCCAATCCATCATCACGGTGAAGGACGCTGAGGTAGAAATCCGCGGCCTGCGCGTTGATGGGATGGGCAGGGGCGATGCCGTTGTCCCCGGGAATGATTTCCTGGGCATCGGAGCCCAGGATGCCTCCCTCACGATTGAGAATGTGACCGTTACGGGTGTGCGGGATGCTGCGCTTGCCGGCTACCAGCGCGGTCGTGCCATCTTCATCGACAGCACGAGCCCGACGGCGGAGAATACTGCCAGCATCTCCAACGTTCATGTCTCGGACTACCAGAAGAGCGGCATCTACATCCGCGGCGCTGAGGCTCATATCAGCGACAGCACCATCATTGGTGCGGGGCCGACCGACAAGATCGCCCAGAATGGCATCACCTTCGAAGGCGCGGGTGCGCGCGGGAGCGTGACAGGCAGCACCATCCAGAACCATGCATACACCGGCCCGCAGGATGGCACCGGTGTGCTGGTGTATAACGCCGGCGAAGTTGAAGTTGTTGATAATCCGGGCATCACCAGCAACGACGCGGGCATCCGCGCAACCGGCAGCACCTCCAGGGTCAAGATCCAGGGCAACAACCTGACCGGCAACGTGATTGGTATCGGTGCGAGCGGCGCGGCCGTGGTCGACGCCGGCTCGGGCGAAATCGACCCCGATACGCTGCCTGGCAGTACGGGCGGCAACATCCTTACGGGCTATACCGGGCTGAATGGCAATTACGCCGTGCAGAACCTGAACCTGGCCGATCAGCCGCCCGTCTATGCCCGCAATAACCAGTTTGGTGGCAATGCCGGCGCTGCGGTCATTGAGCAGGTGCTGTTCGATGACACCGATGATCCCACGCGCGGCCCGGTGCTCTACGAGCCGACAAGCGACCATCAGGAAAGCCAGGGCGCGGTCTGGGTTGATGATGATTGGGCCGGGTTGCCTCTGGGGGCTGAGATCAATGTCGATACCGATCCAGATACCGAAGGCGTCCAGCCTGCCGTCTATGGCGTGAATGCCTTCGCCACCCTGGGTGATGCCCTGGATGCTGTCGAGGCTGGCGGCACCGTCCACATTGCGGCCGGTGTCTACAATGAGCGCATCACCATCACCAAGGCGAATGTCACCCTGATCGGCTCCGGCATCGCTGACCTGGCGGCGGTTGAGGATATCACCTCAGAGAACGCGGCTTCGGTGATCGGTCAGGACGGTCCTGCAATCACCATTGCCGCCCATGGCGTGAAAGTGGAGGGCCTGGTCCTTTCCGCCCCCGGCCATGTTGCGCTTGCGGCTAACGGCGATCTGCAGGATATCGAGATCAGTGGCAACTACATCCACAGCAGCGCCCGCGGTGTAGATGCGGGACAGCAGGTGAATCTGACCATCGCCAACAACGTGTTCGATGGGTTTGAGAACACCGCAGCGCCCAATGATGGCATCGCCCTGACGGTTGGCAACGCCAATGGCGCATCGATTACCGGCAACACCTTCCGCAACGTCGATTGGCGCAGCATCTACCTCGCCCACGGCGGGCAGAACATTACGATCAGCGGCAATGACATCGTTGGCGGCCGGTTCGGCATCATCGCTACCGCTACCGTCTACGGTATGCCGACCGGGCTCACCGGACCGCTTGGTCTGCCCGTGGTGTTCGACACGGTGACCATCAGCAACAACACCATCACTGGTGTGACGACGGCCATCGATATTGACAGCGATGCGATCGAGATCGGTGGCCAGCCCGTTCTGGCTGCCAGCCAGAACATCGCCATTGAGGGCAACACGCTGTTAACCACCGGCTCGGCTGTGGTCCTGTTTGCCGCTCAGGATGTGACGGTCGGCCAGACCGATCCGAACACGATCACCGTAACCGCTGAAGACGGCGCACAGGAAGCGGGCATCGTGGTGCTGGTCAGCAAGTCTGTTGCGCTTGGCGGCAACACCGTCAACGCCACCGGCGATGCCACGGCCGCCGTCGCCGCCGAGCACGTGGAAAACCTGAGCTTCGTCGGTGGTTCGTATACCGGCGGTGCGTATGGCATCGCAGTGAAGGATGACGTTGATCCCGACATCGATGCCGCCATCAGCCTGGCGAACCAGGGCGGGGCCGAGTTGCCGGACTTCGATTTCGCTGCCGTCACCCTGAGTGGTGTCATTGCTCAATCGGAGAATGGCGTGGCGGTTGAGCTTTCCGGCAACGAGGGCCTCGGTGCCGCACCCAGCAGCATCGCCGGCAGCACCCTCACCGGCGCCATTGCCCTGCGTATTGACAACGTGGGCTCGGCCATCACGCTGAGCAGCAATACGCTTGGCGGCACCACCCTCCACATTGACAACCAGTCCGCCAACGACATCAATGCCGTCGGGACCACCTTCAGTGGTTCTGAGAACAACTTCCGTATTGAGGACAGGATTTTCCACAAGATGGATGACCTGTCCAAGGGCCTGGTCACATGGGTTGCGGGTAACGTCTACGTGACCGCGCCGGATACCGATTCAGCCGTTTCGAACGACTCGGACATCCAGCGCGCGATCGATGCAATCGACGCCGGCATCGTCAATATCGAGGCCGGCACCTACGAGCAGTCGGTCAATCTGAACAAAACGCTGACTCTGGTGGGCAGCGGACGTGAATCGACCACGATTACCTGCACGATCACACTGGCGGCCGCCGGCAGCACATCCGGGAGGATGATCCTCAAGGACCTGGGCGTCGTTTTGCCAGATGATTACGTCGGTACCGGTTCCGTTGCCAACGCCATCGTGATTGATGCGTCAGCGGGTGATACTGCCCCCGTAACGCTGGATAACGTCCGCGGTCAGAGCGCGCAGACGGATGGCAACACGCAGGAGGCGGGCCTTTACATCTACACCGGTGCGAACACCGTTGATGATGTGAAGATCGTCAACTCCGCCTTCGAGAAGAGCGGAATGTGCGGATTGCTCATCCACGGTGCGGGTGGTGAACTGACGAACCTGCTCATCGAGGATTCGAGCTTCGATGACAATGGCTATAAGCCGACGGGTATTCGGGGACAGGGCATCAGTGATGCCGGCGGTGCGGCTATCAGCCATGTGACCATCCGGCGCAGCTCATTCAGTAATAACGAGCAGAAGGGAATCTACCTGGAATCGCTGTCGGATGCGCTGCTTGAAGATCTGACCATCACAGACAGCGGCAGCGGAACCGACTTCGGGCCCTCCGGCATCGATCTGAACCTGAAATACGGTGACTATCAGAACATTACGCTGCAAAATGTCACCATCACCAACAGTGGCACCGGTACGGCCAGTTCAGCGGGCGTTGCCATCAAGGCCAGAAACGATGGCGCCTACGCCAGCAATCCTGCGACACTCACAAATGTCACGCTGGAAAATGTGATCGTCACAGGCAGCTCGGTCGGCATCTCGATCGGCAATGCCGTGAGTGACGTCACCTTCGATGGTGTCGAGATCAACGGGACTTCGCGCGGCCTGGTGTTCTACACCACCGGTTCGACACCGATTGATATCGGTGATACCACGTTCGGCGCTGGCCTGAGCACGTTCATTGAGAACAGTTCTGCTTCCCCGGTCGATGCAACGGGCGCGACCTTTGGGACGTACAGCAAAGACGTTCCCGCAGACAATTTCCGCATCGAAGACAAGGTGATCCACAAGATCGACCAGCCGACGTTCGGCCTGGTCACGTGGGTGGCCGACAATGTTTACGTGACCACCCCAGGCAGCGGTTCAACAGACTCCAGTATTCAGAGCGGCATTAACGCGGCGGAAGCGGGATGGACGGTCAACGTTGAAGGCGGTGCCTACACCGGCGGTATCAACGTCAACAAGGCCGGCCTGGTTCTCCTTGGCCATGGCCTGCCCACAGTGGGCCTGGCTAACTTCCATGGCGCCCAGACCGGTATCGGTGTGTCGGCACCAGGCGTGACTGTCGAAGGCTTCAAGATCGACGGCACTGGTTTCGCCGGCATGAAGCACGGCATCTACCTGCTGAGCACCGCCGATGGAACGACCGTTCGTGGAAATACCATCGTCGGGGTGAATGACGGTATCGTCAGTGTGTACGCCTCCAGCGATGGATCGGCAGGCAACACGATCGACTTCAACACGATCACGGGTGTCACTGGGGCCGGTATCCGCCTGCAGGGCAACGGCGGCGGCAGCACGATCGACGCGAATATCATCAGCGGCAGTGGGGCGGGCATTGTGCTCGACCGCGAACAGAATACCGTCATCGAGCGGAACACCCTGACCGCAAACGGCGATGGTATTGGGATGGATGGTGATACCAGTGGGACTGTCATCCGCAACAACTTCATCCATGACAGCACCACCTACGGCATCTTCATCAACAGTGGCACCGGCCCGCAGTCGATTTATGAGAACTCCATTGTGGGCAACGGCACTGGCCTGCAGAACAACACGGGCAATTCGCTGGCCGTTGGCAGCAACTGGTGGGGCAGCAGTACCGGCCCCTCCGGCCCGGTGAACAGTAACCCCAACGCCAATGGCGATGCAGTCAGTGGCCCGGCCCATGTGGCTCCGTGGCTGATCAGTGGTGATGACATCCAGGAGGATGTTCCGGGCTTCCAGCCCAATGCGACTTCGTTCGCACCGATTACCAACAGTGATACGCCGACCGAATCGTACTCGACCATCCAGGCCGCGATTGACGGCACCGAGGAAGGTGGCGAGATCTACATTCAGACCGGAGGCGAAGCGGTTGTGTTCGCCGAGAACCTGGTGCTGAATAAGCAGGTCAAGCTCATCGCCATGGATGGTGGCGTGGTGGGTGGCAGCGTAAGCGTAACCAGCATCACCCTCAATGCAGGCTCGGCCGGCGTGGCCGGGCAGGGTGTGTTCTCGGCCGACGTCACTGTCAATGCCGGGGCGGCAATCCAGGATGGGATTAGTCTGGCCGCGGCCGGCGGCACCGTCACGGTCGCTGCCGGGACCTACACAGGGCCGATCACGATTGACAAGAGCCTCACGCTTGAAGGCGCCAAGGTCAACGTGGCGAGCACCGACAGCGATCGCGGTACCGGCGAAACGATCCTCGACTTCAGCGGGTTGCAGGCTGGTCTGGTAGTCAACGCGGACAACGTCACGGTTGACGGCTTCGAGATCGTCGGCGATAGCGCGACCATCTTCGGTGTCTGGGTGCGTGGCAATGGTGTTGATGTCCGCAGCGGCGTCACGCTGACAAACAACATCATCCACGGGATGGCTGCCAAGCAGAGCCAGACCGATCCTGCGCGCCCGTATGCCTTCGGCATCCTGGTGGATAACAAGGACGGAACCATCAGCACCGTCTCAGGCCTGACCATCACCGACAACCATGTCTATGACATCGGCAGCGCCACCACCCCTGGCTCGGCCATGTCGATTCTGGACATTGCCGGCGGGCTGACTGTGGGCGGCACGGGTGCGACGATCACCGGTAACAGGATCAGCAACATTGCTACGGTCGGGGCCAACGTTGGCGTGGGTGTCTACGTCCCCGGCGGGTCTGCTGTCGAAGTAAGCGACAACATTTATGACAATGTGGCCGTGGCGTCACTCATGGGGGCGACTGGCAGCAGCTTCGCCCAGGGCAGCAGCGGTACGTTTAGTGGCGTCGCGGCGTACTTCGTAAACGCCGCCCGGACGGCCGGCGGAACCACCGTTTCGCTGAACGAGCCGTACGCCAAGTCCGACCAACTCGCCGGCTGGGCTGATGCTGATGGGTACTTCTCGAGCATTCAGCTGGCGGTCGATTCATCGGCCACCACCGGCTTGACGACCGCTCCGGTGGTCACACTCACTGATGATACCTTTAACGAGAATGTGATCATCGATCGGGCCCTCACACTCAGCGGTGTCAGTGGCACGACAATCAGCCCGACAACCGGCGCCGGCATCACCATCACCTATGACGGCGCTGAGAATGGCCTGATTGTGCAGGTGTCTGACCTGGCCGTGGTCGGTGCAGGCACCGGCATCGTGGTGGAAGGGGACTATGCCCAGCTCAGCGACCTCGATGTCAGCAACAACACAGCCAACGGGATCCTGGTCGACGCCGATCATGTCGAGATCAGTGATTCCACCATCAACAACAACGCCGATGATGGTCTGGTGGCCCTGGCCGGCACCACAGGGCTGACGCTGACGAACGTGACGGCCAACAACAACGGCACGAGCCAGCCCATCACGACCGGCAGCGGTATCCTGCTGAACGGTTCCACCGGTGCGGTGTTGAACAATGTCACCGCCCAGGGCAACTGGCGCGCGGGTGTCACCTTCTCCGCCACATTCGGTGCGCCGATTTCACAGGCGACCGTGACAGGTGGCAGCTTCACCGGCAATGGCTTCAACGGCATCACGCCGAACGGCCACCCCGGTGCTGGTAACGGCATCAACATCTACGCGGGTAATGCGGCCATCAGTGACATCACGATCGATGGCGCTGATGTCTCGGCCAACCTGTTGGGCGGCATCGTGCTCTACGCTGAGCCGGCCGCAAGTGTGAGCGCTGTTGACATCGGCCAGGAGACCGCGGTCACCGCCGAGGGCAACGGCGGTGTGGGGCTGTGGATCAGCGGGCCGGTTTCGGCGGTGAACGTGCGGGGCATCTTCACACGCGGCGCAACCACGGGTGCGGGTGTCCTGATTACCGGCACCGACGCGGCCGGCAGCAACTCGCCGGTTGATGTGAGCATCAGTGGCAGCACCTTCACCGGCTATGCCTCTACTACTCCGGCCATCACGCTTGCTACCGGCGATCTTGATCCCGGCACGCCCGGCATCCAGGGCCTGATCAGCAAGAACAATGTGTCGGCCAAGGGCAACAGCTACAGCACCGCAGGGGATCCCGGCACTTACGTGACCGGCAACACCGCCGCGGAGCTGGCCACCATCGAGGATCTGATTGTCCACAAGCCCGACTCCAATGAGAATCTCGGTGCCGTGGACCTGGGCCTGGCCGATTACACGGATCTCGGCAATCTGGCCGTTTCGGTTGAGGATCTTGGTGACAACGCCGACAACGATGAAACCACGATTGACGAAGGAGAAAGCATCCGGCTCACCGGTTCGTTCACCAACGAGCCTAAAGCCCACAAGGTCACCATTGATTGGGGCGATGGCTCGCAGGATACCTTGAACCTTGCCGCCGGTGTGTTCGATTTTGCTTGCGAGCATACCTATGCCGATGATCCGCAGGGCGCAACCGAAAGGTACACCATCACGGTGGTGGTTGCGGAAGATGTGGAGGATCCCGAAAGCGTTCAGAATAATGAAGTGCAGGTGAAGGTCAGCAATATCGCTCCGCAGAACCTGTCGATCACGCCGGCGCTTGGCAACGTCTACCAAGAAGGGCAGACGCTCGAATTTACTGCCAGTGCCACCGATCCGGGTGATGACACGCTCACCCACACCTGGCGGGTGCTGAAGAACAATGTTGAGTACACAACCGGCAGCGGCCCGGACATCAGCTTCGTCCCCGATGACAATGCGACCTACGGCATCGAGTTGACGGTCGCGGATGAAGATGGCGGCCAGAACACATACACCTACCCGGATTTCGTGGTCGACAACGTGCCGCCCACCATCACGAGCTTCACTGTGCCGACCACGGCCCATGAAGGTGATGTGGTGGAGGTGTCGGCGACAGCGACCGACCCGGGTGGTGCCAGCGATCCGCTGACCTACACCTGGACAGTCACCAGGGACAGCGAGGTCTTCGCCAGCGGCACCGGTGCTGAGTGGTCCTTCACCCCCGATGACAATGGTGACTATGTCGTCACCCTGGTCGTGAGTGATAAGGATGGCGGCACCGCTACCCAGAGTGAGACGGTGGTCGTCAGCAACGTTGCGCCGACGGTTGCCATCACCGGAGCGCCGGCAGGGAGTGTGCCCGAAGGCACGCTAGTGTCGCTGGGCAGCATCGTGAGCGATGCCGGTTCGGCCGATACCCTCACCTACGCCTGGACAGTCGTGGCCAGCAACGGCCAGGTGGTTGCCCAGGGAACGGGCGACACGTTCGAGTTCACGCCGTTTGATAACGAGCAGCAGGGACTGGATGCCGCCACATACACCGTTACGCTTACGGTGACCGATGATGATGGTGGCACTGCATCGGACAGCATCGAGTTCAGTGTCACCGATACCCCGCCTGTCGTGCCGCTGGCGGGTGCGGAAACGCTCAATGAGAACCAGGTCTACACGCTCACGATTGGCCCGATCACCGACCTGGGCGACAACGACCGGGAGTCGATCTCGGTGGTGCGCGTGGACTGGCACGGTGACGGCTTCTCCTCAATAGAGCACAGTGACTACCAGCTGTCTGAGGCAGAACTGGTGCAACTCCGCAACGGCGGAACGGTTGTGCTCGAGCACCTCTTTAACGATGGTGCGGGTAACCTGAACACGATCCGTGTCACGGTGGCCAACGAAGACAGCGCGTTCACCTACGACAAGCAGTTCGTGCTGAATAACCTGAACCCGACAGCGGCGAACTTCACGGCCGCACCGGCAACGGTGCCGGCTGGCACGCCGGGCTTTGTCAGCTTCTCCTCACCGAGTGATCCTTCACCGGTCGATGCGGCCCAGCTCCGATATGCCTTCGACTTTGATAACGATGGCATCTGGGATAAGGGCGGGGATTCGTGGCTGACCTCAGCCTCGAGCACCGATCCATTCGCGGATGTCCCGGCGTCGTTCCTGATGACGCCCGGGGTGAAGACCGTGAAGGGCGTCATTTATGACAAGGATGGTGGCAGCAGTGTGTTCACCACCACCATCACGGTGGAGGCCGTGTCCTTCCGCGTATTGTCGGTGACGCCGAACAACAGTGGATTTGACGTTACCTTCAGCCAGGCGGTTGATCCCAGCACGCTGAATCTGTACGCCGGCCCGAACACGGCCGACAAGACAGCGGATGTCCGGCTGGTTGGGCCGCAGGGCGAAGTGGCTGGATCGTTTGTCCTGAATGCCGACCATACCGGCGGCACATTCATCGCCACCGGCGGCGTGCTGCCGGCAGGGAACTATACTTTGACCCTGCAGAGTGGCGCCGACGCCTTCAAGGCCGCGGCTGATGGTGAGTTGCTGGACGGCAATACCAACGGCATCGGCACACCTGGCGGCGATCATGTCACCAGCTTCACGATTAACGCTTCCGGGACGGAGCGTGTGGTGAGCGTGCCCGACTTCGCCCGCGGGCCGGGCCAGTCGGTCAACGTACCCGGTGATGCCACAACCGGTCTGCCGATCACGATCAACAATGCTCAGGGCGTGACCGGCGTTCGGTTTAATGTGCGGTTTGATCCGGCCCTGCTGGACATTTCCGCGATCGTCCGGGCACAGGCGACCATCGATGCTGGCTGGGGCATCCAGATCAACGACACCGCCAAGGCCCAGGGATTGATCGAGGTGACACTGAGCGGTGCCAACGCCCTGACTGCCACCAGCGCAACCGCCTTGGTGCAGATCCAGGCCACTGTGAACGATGTGGCCTACGGCGCTTCGCAGGTCATTCGCCTGGAAGATCTCCAGGTCTTCGCTGGCGCTGCCCAACTGCCTGCGCGGGCTGATGCCGGCATCCACAAGGTGATGTACCTGGGTGATGTCAGTGGCAATAAGGCGTTCACCGGCGACGATGTCAGCCTCATCTCCCGTGTGGATGTGAACCTGGATAGCGGCTTTGACGCTGCCCTGCTGGTTGACCCGCGCGTGCTGGCGGATATCAATGGTGATGGCGATGTCAATGCCGGTGATGCGGGGCTGCTGGCATCTGAAGCGCTCTACCAGCTCAACCCTGTTGCCTTTGAGGCATACGACCAGGCGCTCATTCCCAATATCCCGGCTGGCGTGATGCCCTCGGAAACGCCGGGTGTGGATCCAACCCTGTCGATTCCGATGAATCTGCTGGGCGGCCCGGGGAGCGTGGTCAACGTGCCGCTGCACCTGGAAGTTGAGCCGGATGCCAATGTGACAGGCTTCTCCGCATGGGTCGCCTACGATGCGACCAAGCTGGACATCACCGGTGCAGACATCACGCTGGATACCACTGACTTCACCGGGTGGGACGTTACCAAGGCCGTGAATAGCGGTGTGATCGGTCTGATTTTCAGCCGCGTTGAGCCGGTGACGAATCAGGCAGGTAACCTCGTGAACATGGCCTTCACGGTGAAGCCGGACGCCGCCGAGGGGCAGACCGTGCTGGATCTCGGCGGGCCAGACACCGACGGTGGGCTGACCTATACCCACATCGATGGCTCCATCCTGATCGATAAGGCCCCGCAGGTGGTTGATATTGCGGTTGCCGGCTCGGCCTGGAGCAGCGCGTTCGTCAACTATCTGGGTGCCAATGGGTATGACCCCAATGGTTTGGGTGGCTTCTCGCTGGT
>CAYNMV010000029.1:0-47690 GCA_964398315.1 uncultured Tepidisphaeraceae bacterium
ATCACCGGCCGCGGGGTTGTCTTCGACGGCCTGAGCACCGACTGCTACACGATCGCATACCAGCGCAAGAGCGATTGCATGAGCCACGATCCGCTGGATGAGGTCATCACACTGGAGGCGGGCGCGGGTTCGATCACCCTCGGCGAACTGCTGGACATGGCCCGGAACCTGGTCGGCCCGGATGCGCAGCTCGAGCTGCCGCGCGAGGTCCTCTGGAAATTCGCCTGCAACGCCTGCCGGGATGAGGAGACGGTCTTCCTTTCGCTGGGGAAAGTGCAGTCCGATCAGGCGCGCTGCCCGCGTTGCCAGGCGATGCGGGATGTCCGCACATTCCACAAGATCGTGGGCGATGAGCACTTCCTGGACCGCACCCCGGCGCAGATCGGCCTGCCCCCGCTGGACATCCTGACCGCCCGCGGCGGCGGCCGGGCGATCGGGCTGGAGCTGACCGGCGATGCAGCCGAGGTGCTGGGTGAGCTTTTCGCAGGTGAGGAGTCACTGGAGTGGACGTGATGGCTCGACCAAGCTCGTCCCGCTCTCTCGGGACCCAACCAGCTTCGCCGCCGGCGGACTCGCCTGATATATCCCAGGCAGCCGCCAGCTTCGAGGAGGGTGAGGTCCGCGATGTGGGTGCCATCCGCGCTGATGCCTGGCCCCGCCGCGACCTGACCCCCTGCCCCAAAGGGCGAACCGAGGGCTTCCAGGTCATCTTCCAGAAGCCGGTGCTGCAAGCCATCCATGCCCATGGCAAGAGCCTGACACAGATCGAAATTTGCGGCTTCCTCATTGGCAATGTCTTCCACGATGATCGCGGGCCGTTCCTGCACATCACCGGCAGCATCGAGGGGCGTCACGCCACCCACCATGCCGCCCAGGTGACCTTCACCAGCGCCACCTGGGACTACGCCCATGAGGTACTGGAGCAGGCGTACCCGGGACAGCGGATCGTCGGCTGGTACCATACGCATCCGGATTTCGGTGTATTTCTGTCAGGGATGGACCTGTTCATCCAGGATAATTTCTTCAACCTGCCGTGGCAGGTGGCGCTGGTCTACGATCCGGTGCGCGGGGATGAAGGGGTATTCATCTGGCGGAACGCCACCAGTGAGCGCGTGGCCCACCTGGTTCACGATGGCACCTGGACAGATGAGTCGGCGACAGATCCCTCGGCGCCGGCTGCTGCGCCCGCGGCGGTGGACGAGCATCCTCCCCCACCGGATGAACCCGAATCGCCGCCCGCGTCCAAACCGGCGCCGCGGCGATCGCTGCTGCGTGGCTGCCTGCGTGCTTTGGATCGCTTCTTTGACGAATAGCTGCTGATGGCACAGAAAATCTCCATCTCGTATGAGGATGTGAACAGCGCCCAGGTGGACCAGCGCCTGCGTCGCCAGGATGAGGCAGCGCGCAACTATCAGCCGCCGCCTCCCCCGCCTGTACCCGGCCGCCGCGGCCGCAGCCATGGCATCCTCTACAACACCGCCGTCTACACCACCCTGTTCGGCCTGATCGGCGGCGGGCTGGGATGGGCCTGCGGGGAGATTCCCCGGCGACTGATGCCCAACCACAAGGCCGAGTTCGAGGAGTTGGTCCAGGCCGAGCAGATGATCCAGGCAGCGCTGGACGAGCAGCGGCTGCGACCCATCCAGGCCCAGTCGGCCCTGGCCCGCCTGGAGCAGCGGGGACTGCAAAATCCCTACTATCGCATCGCCCGCGAAACCGCCCCCGCCGAGCGCGAGGCCGCGCTGGCGCAGGTGGAAGCGCAGAACGCCCGCGCGGAGCTGGTTGCCGATCTCTTCTTCTTCGCGATGGCCGGGCTGATGCTGGCCACCATGCTCGCCATCGCCGATGCCCTGGTGGAGCGCAATATCCGGGCGGCCATAATCAATGGGTCGGTGGGGGCAGCGCTGGGCATGGCCGGCGGGGTTGTGGCCGCATTCACCCTGCGCTGGGTTGAGCAGTTCGTGGACAAAAGCCTGAGCGAGATCGCCTTCCCCGGGGCCAGTCCCGGCGGCGCGCAACTGGCTGACCTGCTGAAACACGCCATCACCTGGGGTGTGATGGGCATGTTCCTCGCCGTGGCGCCAGGCGTCGTCATGCGCAATGGCAGGAAATTGCTGATCGGCCTGGTGGGTGGTGCACTCGGCGGCATCCTCGGTGGACTGCTGTTCGAGCCCATCGCGCTGCGCACCGGCCACGACATCAGTCGCCTGTTGGCCATCAGCGCCATCGGCGCGGTGGCCGGGTTGGCCGTCGGGCTGATTGAGAACGTCGCCAAGCGCGGCTGGCTGCGCGTGACAGAGGGACTGATCGCCGGCAAGCAGTTCATCCTGTACCGCAACCCAACCTACATCGGCAGTGCCCTGTCGTGCAGCATCTACCTGTTCCGCGATCCCAGCGTCGGGCCGCGCCATGCGGCGATTCATCTCGTGCCCGGCGGCTTTGAACTGGAAGACCTGCCCCTGGGCACGCGCACCACCGTCAACGGAAAACCCATCCGCCGGCATCGCCTGCGGGATGGGGATGAGATCCGAATCGGCCAGACGACGCTGGAGTTTCATGCGAAAAAGGCATAGCGGGGACATCGTGGAAGTTTGATCGTGCCACATGCTCAACCATTCACCGCCTGACTGTTGATACGACGATGCCGAGCCTGATCCTCCAATTCGATGGCAATCCCCCGGACAAGAAGCGCTGCGGTGGGGTATTCCATGGGCGCGTGCTCATCGGGCGCAAAGCCGTCTGCGACCTGGTCATCGACGACCCTGCGGTGTCGCGCGTCCATGCCTGGATCGAACCGCGCAACGGCGGCTGGTACATCGGCGATACCGGCGGGGCCAACGGGGTGAGCATCAACCAGCAGCGCATCGATCGCGGCGCCATGCTGCAGGATGGGGACCAGATCGAGATCGGCCCGGCACGGCTGACCTTCCATACAGGCGAGGCGCTGCCGCGCGGCATCCGCCTGCTGGCGCTCGACCAGGCCGGCCAGCCGCCGCCTCCCGACCCGACCGGCATGCTGGTCAACTGCGCCTGCGGCGCGCCACAGTGGGTACCGGCCGCCCGCGCGGTGCGGGAAAGGACCTGCCGCCACTGCGGCGCGGCCGTGCGCCCGGATGCTCCTGCCGGCGACAGTTCACCGACCGACAGCATCGCAGACGCCGCCCCCACATGCAGTATCTGCCAGTGCGCCATCATCGCAGGTGAGGCAACCCAGACCTGCCCGGATTGCCAGCTCGTTTTCCACGCCGACTGCTGGCGTGAGAACCTGGGGTGCAGCGCCTATGGCTGTCCGCAGGTGAACGCGCTGGCGTCCGAGCCGGTCTACCGGCCCATCCTGCCCAGCACCGGGCCGATTTTTGAATCTCCCGCCCCCGAAACCAACCGCACACCCTGGGAACACCTGCTCCTGATCGCAGCGGTCCTCGCCACCGTGCTGGGGATGCTCGCGTTTGGCACGCCGGCATTGGTCGTGGCGCTGCTGGCACTGATCCTGCTCCTGCGCGGCCGGACACGGCCGCTGGCCCGATCCACCGCGCCGGCCGCCCAGGTTGAACTGCGCCGGCCGATCCTCATCGCCTCACTGCTGCTGTCGTTGGGTGGCGCGATCGGCGGGATTTTCACATCCTGGGCCTGGTGGATGCGGTGAGGCGGATGGGGGTCTGCGGAATCACCGATCAGCCCACCTGCCCCCATGACACACCCGCACAATGCGGTAGTGCCCGGCATATTGCCAACCGCCCGCCCTGCCCGTATCACTGGTCGTGAATGGCAAGTCGTTGACAGCCTTGCCCTGTGAGCATGCCGATTCACACGGCTCGTCGATGCGGTAGATGGGTGTTGTCATGATCGAGTTCAAGTGCCAAGGGTGTGGAAAGGCGTTCAGCGTGCCCGACCAGTTCGCCGGGCGCCGGGCCAGGTGCAAGGCATGCGGGGCGGCCGTGGTGGTCCCCGCGCGGCCCGACCCCACCCGGCAAGTCGCACCGCAGCGAGCGCCGCTCCAGACCGAATCGCTCCCCCTGCGTACGCGCCGGCTGCTGGCCGAAGCCGATCAGATGCGCCGAGCATTCGGGAAATCGGACCTGGTCCGCCTCGATGCGGCGGAAGGGAATCCGCCGGAGCGCTATCGCATCCGCTATTTTGTGCGCGGGCTGGAGCGTCCCGCCGGCCAGTCCGAGCCGGTCGAACGGCGCGAGCACCTGGTGGAAATCGAGTGCACCAGCGAGTACCCGCGCATCAGCCCGCGCTGCCGAATCCTGACACCGATTTTCCATCCCAACTTCGACGAGGCGACCATCTGTGTTGGCGACCACTGGACCGCCGGTGAACGGCTGGTCGACCTGGTCATGCGCATCGGCGAGATGATCGCCTACCAGGCATACAACATTAAGAGCCCGCTCAACGGCGAAGCCGCCATGTGGGCCGACCTGAACCAGGACAAGCTGCCAACCGATACCTGCGACCTGTATGCCCTGGTGGATACCGCGCTGCACGGTCCCGCCGGCACGACACCGTAATTGCCCGAGCAGCCAACCGCCGGCAGGCGTCCGGCCGTCGGCGGCGATACAGCAGCTTATGTCTCGCTTTTGCCGGAGCGCCACACCTCGCCCACGAGGTTCACTGTGATGAACTTTCTCCAGACCTACTTCGATCTTCCCGGCCGCGGATCGACCATCGGGCGCGAGGTCCGCGGCGGCATCGCCACCTTCCTGACGATGGCGTACATCCTGCTGGTGAACCCGATCGTCCTGAAGGATGCCTGGCCCGACGGGCAGGCGCCGATGGCAGCGCTGGTCACCTGCACCGCCCTGGCGGCGGCGATCTGCTCGATCCTGATGGGGGTGGTGGCCAACTTCCCCATCGCCCTGGCCAGCGGGATGGGGCTCAACGCCATCGTGGCGCTGACTGTCACCCCCGCCGCCGTCGAGGCGGGGCTGGCGACGCCGGAGAATGCCTGGAAGGTCGCCATGGGCGTGATCGTGCTCAATGGGCTGATCATCCTGCTGCTGGTGCTGACCGGCCTGCGCGAGGCGATTATGCATGCCATCCCGCGCGATCTGCGCCTGGCCATCGGGGCGGGGATCGGGCTGTTCATCGCATTCATCGGCCTGCGCAATGCGCAGCTTGTCGTGCCCGGCGGGGCCATGATCACCTTCGGCACCCTGCGCAACCCGGTGGCGGCGACCGCCCTCATCGGCCTGCTCATCACCGCCTGCCTGATGGCGCGTAAAGTGCGGGGGTCGCTGCTGATCGGCATTGCAGTCACCACGGCATTGGGATTCGCCTTTGGCATTGCCTCGCTGCCCACCGAGTTTCCAGCGCCGCGGTTTGATGTGGCGTTTGAGGCGGACATAGTGGGCGCACTGTCGCCGGTGCTGCTGCCGCTGCTGTTCGCCATCATGATGGTCGACTTCTTCGACACCCTGGGCACCGCCACGGGCATCGCCGAAGCGGCGGAACTGATCGATGATGAGGGGCGCATCCCCGGTGTGCGGCGGATCCTCGTGATCGACTCGCTCAGTGCGGCCATCGGCGGCGTGCTGGGAGTCAGTTCCAATACCAGCTACATCGAATCGGCCGCCGGCGTAGCCGAGGGGGCACGCACCGGTCTGCATTCGGTGGTGGTCGGGCTGTTGTTCGCCGCCTGCATCTTCCTGGCGCCGCTGGCGGGCATCATCCCCGATGCCGCCACCGCACCGGCCCTGATCCTGGTCGGCTTCCTCATGATCGGGCAGATGGTGCGAGTGAACTTCAACGACCTGGAGGCGGCGATCCCCGCCTTCATCACCCTGCTGACAATCCCCTTCACCCTGAGCATCGCCCACGGTATCGGCTACGGCTTCCTCTCCTACGTCGTCATCAAGCTCGTTGGCATGAAATGGCGCGAGGTGCACCCGCTGATGTACATCGTCACCGCGGCGTTTCTGGCCTATTTCATCTGGGGGAATGTGTAAAACCCGCCTGCATGGCACGGCATCGGGCTGGATACCCGGCGGTGACAAGAGACACAGTTGTTCGGCCGGTGATATACGCTGCCCGGCGATGGCACGGCCACCTCGCCCCGCGCCACCTCGATCCCTCCGCACCCGGCTTTCACGACTTTCATCATGATGCCGGTCGTTGCGCTGCGACGATGCGCATATCATCGCGCGCATGAACCGACCCCGCATCATCCTCGCCGGCGGCAGCGGCTTCCTAGGCACGGAATTGAGGCCGATTTTTGAAAGTCGTGGGTATGACATCATTGTCCTCACGCGCTCGGAGCCTGGGGATACATCGCAGTTACGGTGGGATGCCAGCAGCGCTGGCCCATGGGTGTCGGCCCTGGAGGGCGCAACCGCGGTGGTGAACCTGGTGGGCCGCAGCGTGGACTGCCGCAAGACCGCGGCAAACAAGCGGGAGATCCTTGAATCACGGATCCATTCCGTGCGGGCATTGGCCGAAGGGTTCCAGCGCTGTGCCCGCCCGCCGGCCGTGTGGGTTCAGGCCAGCACAGCGCACATCTACGGCGATACCGATGAGCAGATCCTCGATGAAAGCTCCCCCATCGGCACCGGCTTTGCGCCGGAAGTGGGCCGGCAGTGGGAGCGCGCACTGAACGAGGCGGATCTGCCGAACGTGCGAAAGGTGATCCTGCGCATCAGCTTCGTCCTGGGCCGTTATGGCGGGGCGCTGGCCAAGCTGGCCAGGCTGACGCGCTTTTTTCTTGGCGGCACCGTCGGCAGCGGACAACAGTACATCAGTTGGCTGCATATCGACGACCTGGCCAAGATGATCCTGCGGGCGATCGAGCAATCGGCGATGCGGGGCGTTTACGTCGCCACCGCTCCCGAGCCGGTGCCCAATCGCATCTTCATGCGCGAGTTGCGCCGGGCACTGGGTCGACCCTGGACACCGCCGACACCCACGCCGCTGGTGCATCTCGGTTCACTGCTGCTGCGCACCGATCCCACCCTGGCCACCCTGGGCCGCCGATGCGTGCCGACCCGGCTGCTGGCGGAGGGTTTCACGTTCCGCCATCCGCACCTGCGCGAGGCGCTGGCAGATCTGCTGCACCGAGCGCCATCCGATGCCGCACCGGTTCAGGAAGCGCTCACCTGATACGTATGAGCCATCTTTCCCACCTTACGTGGCGCGGGCGATGCGGCCGAAGGATCTCCGGCCTAACGCACGCGGACCACATAGGGCGTCATGAGGATCACGGGCCGCTGCTGGAGCAGTTGCAGCGATCGGATCTGCTGGCCCAGCAGGCTGCGCAGCTCAGGCGAGAGCGTGCGAAGGATCGAGTCCTCCATGATCGACACCTGCGGACGCACGGGCGATGAGGCCTCTGCGCGGCCGCTCAGCAAATCCGCAAGCGTGGTCGGGGCGGGCACGGTGCGCACCCAGTAGCTGCCAGCCTGCAGCCCAGCGCGCTCGGCCACGTACTGAATGGCCTCCTCCAGCCCGCCGATCTGGTCAACCAGGCCCAGTTCCAGCGCCTGCTCGGCCAGGAAAATGCGCCCGCGGGCCACCCGCTCGATCTGGTCGATCTTCTCCCGGCGGGTGGTGAGGATGCGATCGGTGAACTGCTGATAGGTGGACTGCATCCACTTTGTCACCAGCTCGCGCTGGCGATCGCTGAACGGCGACGTGCTGCTGAACAGGTCCGCATTCTTGCCGCGTACGAATGATTCGGAACTGAGCCCCAGCTTGCCGTACAGATCCTTGAGGACGAACTTGCCCCCTACCACACCGATAGAGCCGATCACCGCTGTTGGATCGGCGATAATGTGGTCCGCTGCACTGGCCAGGTAATACCCCCCGCTGGCGGCCATCGAACCGATGCTGACAACCACCGGCTTGTCCTTCGCCACCCGGCGCACCGCCTGCCACATCGCCTCACTGGCCAGGGCGCTGCCGCCGGGCGAGTCGATGCGGATGACGATCGCCTTGATATCCTCATCGCGAGCGCACAGCCGCAGCGCTTTGCGCATGTCTTCCGAGCCGACCGCCCGGGCGCCGAAAAGGCTTTCGCCCCCCTCGCCATCGATGATCATCCCTTCGGCGTAGATGACGGCGATCTGCGGGCCCTCGGTGGGCTCCGGCTCTTGCGCCAGGGAAGCCAGCAGGCCGAAGATGTTGCTGAAATCGATCGGCTGGCGTTCGGGCAGGCCGTAGTGCGGCCGCAGGTCGATCTCGGTGTGATCAAACGACCGTGCGATCAGCTCGCGCAGGCCATCGGGATCAATCAGGTGATCCACCAGGCCGGCTTCCTTGGCCCGCCGGCCGCTGATAAGGGCATCATCCACCAGCGCCACCACGCGCTCGCGCGGCAGGGCGCGGTAGCGGCTGATGCCGTCGATGATCTGCCCGTACAGCGCATCGGTCAGCCGGTTCAGCTCTTCGCGCAACTGCGGACTGGGTTCCGTGCGGGTGTACTGTTCATCAGCACCCTTGTATTCGCCGATCTGCACGTAATCGGCCTGGACGCCGATCTTGTCGAGCAGGCCCTTGGCAAACAGCGTCTCGATCCCGATCCCCGGGATCAGGATTTCGCCGCCTTCGAGCATGCAGATATCGGTTGCGCCCGTGGCCAGCGTGTAGGCGGTGGTGTCATAGGCATCGGCGTAGACGAAGGTCTTCTTGCCGGCCTCCCTGGCCCGCTGCAGGGCCCGGCGGATCTCCTGGGCCTGTGCGAGGTTGAAATCGGTCGAGCGAATCGTCAGCAGCAGGGCCTCCACATCCGCATCGCGCGTCGCCTTGTCGATACGCTGCAGCACCGATTGCAGCGTCAGCCCCTCATCGCCGGCAAAGAAGGAAAAGTCGGCCGGCCTTTCCATCACCGGCTCGTTCAGGTCGATGTGCGCGACCGTCGGCATGGCGGCGGCCTGCTCCTGCATCGCCTTGATCTTCTCGGCCAGTTCGGCGGCGGTGGGATAGCGAACCTGGCGCGTGGTTGGCCGGGTTGTGGCCCGGGCGCTGGGCTGAGTGGCTGGCTGGGTTGCCGGCTGCGTGGCGGGCCTGGCAAGGACCACGGAAGCGCAGACAAGCATGGCCAGAAGCGGGCGAACGAGCATGAACCTCTCCACTTGCGAAATAGACGACAGTAACCGTACCAGGACCGTCATCGACCCCCACAGGCACGGGCATCGGAAGTATACCAATCAACCGGGGCACACATGGTGAAAAATGTCCGATCCGATAACTATTGGACCAACCGGGAGTTGCAACAAAACTGGCCGAAACGGGCCACAGACATGAACTTCTCCTCCTGCTGGTCGTACTATCCATGGTTCAGTGCGGTTCGCGCTTTTTTGAAGTTTTTTTCCGCCGCCTGCCTGCCGTGAATCCCCTGCTGCGGTATGCGGGGATGGAACTGATCCTGCCGACGGACTATCCTTCCCACCCCTGGTGATCGATCCCAATGCCCACGCTTGCGGAGAGTTGATGTCTGGTCGTCGAAAGCAAGATTCCATTGCCTCGGTTGCATTTGTTTCGCTGGGCTGTCCCAAGAATCTGGTGGACAGCGAGCGCATGCTTGGCCTGCTGGCCCAGGACGGCCTGGCCATCACCCCCAATGCCGCCGAGGCCGATGCCGTGGTGATCAACACCTGTGGCTTCCTCGAGGCCTCGAAGGATGAATCCCTGCGCGAGATTCGCGATGCGGTGGACCTGAAGAAAGCCGGGAAGGTCAAGCGGGTGATCGTCGCCGGGTGCCTGGTGCAGCGTCACAAAACCAGGCTGCTTACTGATGTGCCGGAGATCGACCGCCTCGTGGGCGTGTTCGACCGCGAGCATATTGTCAGTGCCGTTCGCGGCAAGGCGAATCCGCGCCAGGACCACGGCCATTACCTGGGCAAGTATCACGACCTGTCGCGCGAATTGGCACAGAATGCAGGGTTGAGTGTTCAGGGTTCGGGGGAGGGTGCTGCGGGCACTGAACGGCAAGGCGGCTCGCATCCCACAACTCAAGGGCAAGCCCGCAAGGCGGAACCCTCTTCCGCTCGCCCCGTCCGCGAGACCAAAACCAACCGCCTGCCCGTTTTTGAGGATGATCGCGCCCGCCTGCGGCTCACGCCCCGCCACTACGCTTACTTGCGCATCAGCGAAGGGTGCAACCAGGGCTGCGCTTTCTGCACCATCCCGTCCATTCGCGGGCTGATGCGCTCCAAGCCAATCGACCAGATTCTGGCCGAAGCCAACGAGCTGGCATCGGACGGCGCGGTTGAGCTGAACCTGATCGGACAGGATACCACCAGCTACGGCAGCGACATCGGCTATGCCGAGGGCCTGGCCGGGCTGCTGCGCACGCTCGACAGGCGCGTGCCCAGGGATGTGGCGTGGCTGCGGCTGATGTATGCCTACCCCTCCTGCTTCACCGATGAGATGATCGATGCGATGGCCGAGGCGCAGCGCGTGGTGAAATACATCGACATGCCGCTGCAGCACATCAACGATGAAATCCTGATGCGCATGAAGCGGCGTGTCACGCGCCAGCAGACCGAAACGCTGCTGCACAAGCTGCGCGAACGTGTGCCCGGCATCGCCATCCGCACGACTTTCATCGCCGGCTCACCCGGCGAAACCGAGGCCCAGCACCGCGAACTGGTGCAGTTTGTGCGCGACTTCGGCTTCGACATGATGGGCGTGTTCCCCTACTCCCCCGAGCCGGGCACGCCGATGGGCCGCATGACCGACCAGGTGCCCGAGGAGGTCAAGCGCCAGCGGGTTGAGGAACTGATGCTCACCCAGCAGGAAGTGGCGTTTGCCAAGGCCCAGGCGATGGCAGGCCGGACGATCGAGGTCCTGATCGACCGCCCCGCCGGGCGGGACATCGAAGATGGATTCATCGCCCGCACCACCGCGCAGGCGCCTGATATCGACTCGGTGACGTTTGTGACCGGCCCGGGAATTGAAGCGCTCCATCCGGGACAACTGGTGCAGGTTCAGATCACCGGCAGCCAGGACTATGACCTGGTCGCCGAGCTGCCGCGCAAAAAAGTGCGGAGCCTCAAGGTTGTCAGCGCCTGATGCGCACGGCAGGCTTCCTGGCCTGCGCTGCCCGGGGCCCGCTGGCTTTTCTTCCCGCGCGCCTCGCGATATAACCCCCACCTCACCCAAGCAAGAAGGAGAACCAACTTGGAACGCACCCTCATCATCTTCAAGCCGGACGCGGTTCAGCGTGGTCTTTGCGGCGAGATCCTGACGCGCTTCGAGAAGAAGGGCCTTCAGATCGTCGGCATGAAGTTCATGCAGATCCCCCGCCAGCTCGCTGAAACGCATTACGAGCCGCACAAGGGCAAGCCATTTTACGAAGGGCTGGTCAACTTCATGACCAGCAGCCCGGTGGTGGTGCTGGCACTGGCCGGCAAGGACGCCATCGCCATCGCCCGCAAGATGATGGGCAAGACGTTCGGTTCGCAGGCCGAGCCGGGCACCATCCGTGGCGATTATGGCGTGAGCAACTCCTTCAACCTGATCCACGGCTCAGACTCCCCCGAGAGCGCTGCACGTGAACTGGGCCTGTTCTTCAAGCCTGAAGAGCTGATCGACTGGAAGCCCGCCCTCCAGGGCTGGGTGTATGACCTGAGCAAGGGCACCGCCGAGTAGGGCCTTTGCAGGCTGCAATCTGCGGTTGAAGCGGGCATGCCCCTGACCTTCAACCGCAGGTTGCGGATCCCGCCGCATCAACTGGAGGCCTCATGTCGGCGTTCCGCAATATCGTCAACGACCGCAGCAGCAACCCGCCGCGCCTGCGCACTCAATACAACATGTGGGCCCTCATCGGCCTGCCGCGCGATGGGCAGGAATGGACGCTGGACCAGCGGCTGGACCACGTCCGCGAAGCGGGCTTCCAGGGGTTTGAAGCCACGGCTGCCACCGAGCAGCAGGCCGATGAACTGGCCGGCAAACTGCGCGACCGGGGCCTGGAATACGGCTTCGCCGCCCTGGTGACCACGCTGGATGATGTGAAGAAGGTGCGCGACCTGGCCCTGCGCATGCAGGCGCAGTACGTCACCGTGCAGGTCTTCGGCGCCATGAAAGGCAGCGATGAAATCGTCGCCACGCTGTCGGAGATGATCGACCTGGTCAACAGCGCTGGCCTGCCGTTCTTCGTGGAGACACACCGCGGACGGGTGACGCAGGACCTGCGGCGGACGGTCAGGGTGGCCCGGCAACTCGATCGCCTGCGCCTCACCGGCGATTTCTCGCACTACGTCGTCGCCGGTGAACTGGGCGGGCAATGGCCGCCAGAGGTGTGGGATGCCTTCACCTTCCTGGCCGGCCGCTGCGGCAACTGGCACGGCCGCATCGGCAACGGCGAGCAGGTGCAGAATGACATCGGCGACGGCAGCGGCGCCATGGCCCAGCAGTTCAAGAAACTCTGGACCGTCGGCTTCCGCGCCTGGCTCAACCAGGCCCGCCCCGGCGATGTCCTTCCCTTCTGCGCGGAACTCGGCCCCCCCGGCTACAGCATCACCGACCTCTCAGGGCGCGAAATCTCCGACCGATGGCAACAGTCCCTGGTCATCAAGCGCCTGGCCGAAGAAGCCTGGGCCGATGCCCAGGCGGGCGCATGAACCAGCGCGGCCCACTGCTTTATGGCCCGCTTTTCAACTCGTAAAGACGGTGCTGCCATCAACCTTGTCGTTGGCCCCGTCCTCTCACGCCCATGTCCCT
The DNA here is from genome assembly GCA_964398315.1 of uncultured Tepidisphaeraceae bacterium. Lineage (GTDB taxonomy): Bacteria > Planctomycetota > Phycisphaerae > Tepidisphaerales > Tepidisphaeraceae > JADLCB01. The sequence goes on from CAYNMV010000029.1 coordinate 12,661, forward strand.
CTTTCCGCCCAATCTCGCCACGCGCCGGCGGCAGGCAGAGTGGATGGACGAAACGACCGATGAGCGGATGCTGCGCGACAGCCTGCGCTTCATTCGCCGGGTGAACGCCCTACTCGGTTACAGGCGGGCGATCCTCGGCCATCTTCAGCGCATGAGCCGCCACTGGAAACCGGGTGAGCGCATCACCCTGCTGGACCTGGCCACCGGCTCGGCCGACATCCCGCACGCCATGCTCACCTGGGCCGATCAATACGGTTGGGATCTGCATGTCACCGCCATCGACCGCCACCCGATCACGCTCGATGAGGCCCGCACCCGCAGCGCCCATCCGCGGCTGCATCTCCTGCAGGCCGATGTATTCGATCTGCCGTTTGAAGCCGGCAGCTTCGATTACGTCACGACCGCGATGTTCCTCCATCACCTGGATGACCGGCAGGTGATCGATGTGATGCGCACGATGGATCGCCTGGCCCGCCGGGGTGTGATCATTTCGGATCTGCTGCGCCATCGCCGGGCCTATGCGTGGATCCGGCTGTTCACGCTCTTTTCCTCGCCCATGGTGAAGCACGATGCGACGATTTCCGTGGCCCAGGCATTTCGGAAAAGGGAGATCGAAGACCTGCGCACAGAGGCAGGTCTCGCCTATACCGTCTACTACCGCCATTTCGGACATCGCTTCGTGCTTTGCGGCGAGAAACCAGCCGCCATCGGGGTGAGGAGGCAATGATCCGAGCAATGGCTCACTGACCTTTGATCGCCTTAGCCACATCCACCATCGGCGCGGTCCAGATGCGGTCGGCGTTGTGGCTGAGGTAGTCGATCAGCTTCGCGTGTTCATCGGGCAGGATATGCAGGCGATGCTCGGCGTTGCCGACGCCGTGGAACATGTAGATGATCCAGCCGCCAACCTCGACCGCCTGCTCAATCTGCTGGCGCAGTTGCTCAAAGGTCTTGCCATCGCCGCTGAAATGTCCCAGGCCGCCCCATTGCGCTTCGCCGGGCAGCACGATCTGCCCGCTGCACGGCCCGCGGCCGGCGACAAACTGCTCGAGGATCAGCGGCGCCAGGTCCTGCTCGGCATCGCCGCTGCCCAGCGTGGTATGGCAGCAGGTGTTGGCGAAGGTGCGCTCGGTGCGGCCATCCACCAGTTGCAGCAGGCCGTTGGCGATGCGCATCTCCTCGCTCCAGCGCTTGGGCGTGTAGTGCACCAGGTCGAAGGCATCGGGCATCCAGGCGAATTTTTCGCGCGGCTCCTTGCGGCAGGGATGAAAGAGCGTGTGATTGCCCAGTTCGTGCCCCGCCGCCGCCACTCGGCGCCAGTGCTCAACGTGGTCGAAGAAGCGCTGCTGCGGAACGACGTTGAAGGTGGCGCGCAAGCCGGCCGCCTCAAGCTGCGGGGCCACCTCGCGCCAGTGCCCCAGGAGGGCATCATCGTATGTCAGGCTCACTGCCGCCTGCGCCCGCTGCGGGCCATATGTCCATGCCATCGTGTATCTCCGTAGGACCGGACAGTGTAGGGCCGCGCTGAAAAGCATGGAAGTCCGCGCACAGCACGGCGTTGCCTGCTAGGATTCCCTCAGCCATGAGCGATACCCGATATCACATCCTTTACGATGCACAGTGCAACCTGTGCACGGGGGCACGGCGTCTCTTCGAGCTGATCGGTGCGGCCGATCGGTCCACCTTTGTGGACATCCACGATTCCACGGCGATGGCTCGTTTCCCGCAGGTTTCGCGCGATCGTGCCCTGGGGCAAATGCACCTGGTGGATGAAATCGGCAACGTGTTCGGCGGTTACGATGCGGTGGTCGAGGGGCTGGGGCGCGCACCCGGCTTTGCGCCGCTGCATGCCCTGCTGAGCACGCGCTTGATGCAGCGGCTCGGCCGGCGGGCCTACGCCTGGATCGCACGCAACCGTTATCGCCTGTTCGGCCGCAACGCCTGCGGGGGAACGTGCGCCCTGCCGGCCCGGTAGCCATTACCCGCTCGCACCCGCCGACTAGTGTGCTGGCGCCCTTGGACAGCATCCCCGCTGTCCGTTACAACACCCGACACTATGGCCATTACCCTCACGCGCGATTCGCGCCTGCTCTTCATCGGCGACAGCATCACCGACTGCGGCCGCCGCGAGTGTAAAGAAGGGATCGGCTCGGGCTATCCGCGCCTGGTCCGCGACTACCTGCGGGCAAAGAACCCGGACACCGCCCCCACCGTCCTGAACACCGGCATCAGCGGCAACCGTGTCACCCACTTGCAGGAGCGCTGGCAAGCGGACGTGATCGACCTGCGGCCGGATGTGCTGTCAATCAAGATCGGCATCAACGATGTCTGGCATCACCTCGGCGGCAAGAACGAGGGTGTGCCCATCGACCGTTACATCACAGTTTACCGCCAGATCCTCAGCCAGTTGCGCAACAGCCTGCCGAAATGTGAGCTGGTGCTGTGTGAGCCGAGCGTCATCAGCCCCCCGGCCCCGGCCGACGGCAATGAAGCGCTCAAGCCCTATGTGCGGGCGGTGAATGATCTGGCCGAGGAGTTCCGCGCCAGCGCGGTCGTGCCGCTGCACGGCCTGTTTCTCGATGCCGAGCGCCAGCGGCCTGACATCGCCTGGACGACCGATGGCGTGCACCCGACCAGCAGCGGTCACATGCTGATCGCCCGCGCCTGGCTGAATGCAGCCGGCCTGCTGTAGAAGGGCGCTATCCCCGGTGGCACAATCGATGTGCGGCGGGTGGCTATCCGGCCGCAAATCCCATGTGCCCCATCCCTTTTCAGGATAATTGCTTGACTCTGAGCCTGCCGTACAAGCTCGACCCCAACCCGCCGAATCGCTGGCCGCGGGTGCTTGGGTCTATCCTGGTGGCGCTGATGCTGCTGGCGCCGGTGATAGCCGAAACGCTTGAACCGATCCGCCGTATGGCCAAGGCGCAGGAGCGGGCCGCCCGTGGTGAAACCGGCGAGCATGAGATCATGCGCGGCGCCCTGGGCCGCTGGCGGCATGATATCCGCGCCTTCTGGGCGGGTGAGAACATCTACCTGCCCCCCCTGCCCGAAGTGGTCAGCCAGGCCGGCGAGCGCGGCGACTGGCCGGCGCTGCATCCCAACATGCCGCTGGTGGTGGTGCTGCTCACGCCCTTCACCCTCCTGCCCACGGCCGCCATTGCCGGCGTCTACGCGGTGGCGAAACTGGCGGCGTGGATCTGGGCGATGATCCTGGCGCTGCGCCTGGCGACTCATGATCAGCGCCTGATGAGCGGCGGCGTGGCGCTTCTGGCGTTTGTGGCGGCGTGGGATTTTTTCATGACCGATATCTCCCATGCCAACACCAATATCTTTGTCGCGCTGTTCATCATGTTGCACCTGTGGTGCTTCCGCACCCAGCGCGATATCGCCGCCGGGATCTGGCTGGCACTGGCGATCTGCCTGAAGATGACGCCGGCACTGTTCGTCGTTTACTGGCTGTTCCAGCGGCAGTGGAAGCTTGTGGTGTCCAGCGGCGTGGCATTCGTGCTGCTGACGCTGTCGCCGGTGGTGCTGCTGGGGGCCGAGCGGCTGATCCAGGACCTGCACGCCTGGTGGACATACATTATCTACCCCGCCACCATTGGCGGGGCCTGGTGGCCGACCAACAACAACCAGTCGCTGCATGCGATGATCGCCCGGCTGTTCATCCGTGGCCCCTGGGGCAACTATGTGATGGACACCGATTTTCCGCCCACCGAACAGGCGCGGTTCGCGTCGATCGCGATTTACGACCTCGGGCCAATCGGCGCCAGGCGGTTGCTGCAGGGCCTGCAACTGCTGCTGCTGCTCGTGACGGCGATGGCGATCGGCGGGCGGAGGCTGCCGCGCGATGACGGCCGGCGGGCCCTGCACTGGGGGATGGTCTCATCGCTGATGCTCCTGTTCAGCCAGCGCACCTGGGATCACCACGCCGTCCACCTCATGATCGCCCACTGCGCCGCCGCCTATACCATCTTCTACGGCCGGCTCTCCCAGCGTGCTGGCACGATCACGGGCTGGGTCTTCATCGCCGCGTTTTTGTGGATGTTTGCCACCAGCGGCGACATACTCAAAGGCATATTTGGCAAGGAAGGCCTGGACCGCATCAACGCCTGGGGCACGACCTTCTGGCATTTCGTGGCGATGTGGGGGCTGTGCCTCTACCTGGCGCTGAAACTGCGACGGGAGGACGATCCATACCTCCCTGCCGACGCTGCCGACGTCCCAGAGAAGGCCGCGACAGTGCAAGCCGAATTGGCAAATGATGCTCCTTGAGGGCCGGCCCTCTGTGAGACGACAAAGCACGCACAAGCTGGATTACCAGTCGCCGGAAACGACGGATAGAGTCGGCCATGCCATAGTGGGCATTACATGCATGCAATTTGCGACCTTGGGATCGTGGCAACCCCATCAGCATGCATGACGAGGAGGCACTTTCATCCTCGCGCTGCCCTTTGCTGAGTTATCCTCTGCAGCTCTGAACCCAGAATCTTGCCCCCAACCCTCTTACGCCTGCCGCGAGTTGAGGATGAGGGTCACTGGACCGTCATTGGTCAGTGTCACTTTCATATCCGCCTGGAACTGGCCGGTGGCAACAGGGATGCCGGTGGCGCGGACGGCGTCGACGACGGCATCGAACAGCCGGCGGGCCTGATCGGGGGGCGCGGCGGCATCAAAGCTGGGGCGGCGGCCTTTGCGGGTCTCGGCGACGAGGGTGAACTGGCTGACCAGCAGGATCGAGCCGCCCACCTGGCGCACGTCGAGGTCAAAATGCTTCTCGCCGGTGGGGTCGCGGAAGATGCGCAGCGCGGTGAGCTTGTCGGCCGTCCATTTGACATCCGCCTCGGTGTCATCGCGCGTGACGGCGACGAGGGCGAGCAGGCCGTGGCCGATGCTGCCGACCGTCCGGCCATCGACGACTACGCCGGCGGAGAGAACGCGCTGAATCACGGTGATCATCGTGTGAAGCCTCCTTCAATCGCTGCCGGTCACTGGTCATTCAACCTGATGCAGGCAATTTGACACAGCTTGAATCGAGCCATGCCTCCGCCTGGGTCCCCTGCCACCTTGGCAGAGAGCGGGCTGGCCCCCCGTATGGTGCAGCCAGGAGATGGCCAGATCGCCTCATTCACACCACCGGCGTGCCGAAGGTACGGGTGCGGGTGATCCGGTCGATGCGAACGGGCATCACGTCGCCCCAGCGCACCGCCGGCGCGGAAAAATGGACATCGAAGTAACGCTCGCACCGGCCACGGTAGAGATTCAGCTCGCTGCCGGCTGCATCCGAGCGCTCAACGAGCAGCTCAACCGTCTGGCCGATGAACTGCCGGCGATAGTTGAAGCTGTGCTCGAGGGCACGTGCGCGCAGTTGCTCGATGCGCTGGCGGGCGATTGCGCTGGGGATGAAATCGGCGGTCCAGCGGGCTGCGGCGGTGCCGGGGCGCGGGGAAAAGGAGAACGCGTGGATATGGATGAAGCGGGCGCGCTCGACGATATCGAGGGTTTGCTCGAATTCGGCATCGGTTTCGCCGGGGAAGCCGCAGATGATGTCGGTGGTCAGGGCCGGGCGGTCAAAGGCGGCATACACGCGGTCGAGCATGCGAAGGAAATCCTCGCGCGTGTACTGGCGGTTCATCCGCCGCAGCAGGCGGCTGGAGCCGCTTTGCAGCGGGAGGTGGAAGTGCGGGACCACCTGGGGCAGATCGCGCAGCACCGCGATCAGCTCATCGGTCAGGTCCATCGGCTCAAGGCTGCTGAAGCGCAGGCGATGCAGGCCGCGCACATGCGTGCAGAGGGCACGGGCAAGGGCGCCGAGGGGGATCTGCGTGTTGGGCCCGGTCGATCTCTCCGGGCGCTGAGCGGCTGCGTCCGCGCGGGCCATGCCCTGGCGGCGGCGCAGCGCGGTGCTGTGGCCATACGCCCCAAGGAAAATACCGGTGAGGACGATTTCGCGGTGGCCGGCATCAACCAGCGCCTGGGCTTCTGCGATGGCCGCATCGATCGGCTTGCTCCAGAGCGCCGGGCGCAGCTTCGGAATGATGCAGTAGGTGCAGTGGGCATCGCATCCATCCTGCACCTTGAGGAACGCGCGGGCGCGGTCGGTTGCATGGGCATCGAGGATGGGCAGAGAGGCCGCACCGGGTGCCGCGATCGGCAACCGGAGGGAGTTCGCTGGCGCATCAGATGACATGGCGGGCCGCCGCCCTGTTGAATCGCCCTGCTGCCGTGGCCCAGCGCCATTTGTCGCCGGGTGGGCACTGCCGTCCATGTCAGGATTTTGCTTGACCCGCGCCGGTCTCTGTGATTTCCTGATAGAAGTGTGATGGGAGCCGGAGCGCTCGCCCATCCATCCATCATCCCCCGCCTGTTCGGGCTGCGTGTAAGCGGCATTGGTGTCCGTGGCGCGCGCATCCGGCCTTCGGCCCTGATCATCTGGTATCGGGGCAAACCATTGATCGAGGAGTGCATTGAGCGTGTCGGCCACGGCATCGTGATGGCCGATGACGGCATCGACGCCGGGCAGGGCCTGGGCGGCGGCCTTGTCGCTCGTGGCCCAACAGCCCATGACGATCACCCGCGATCGCCTTACTGCTGTTGCGGTCGCCCCCGGCCCGGCCGCATCGCCGACATTGCCCAGGCCGGGCGATTGGGCGGGATCAGCCCCCGCCCCGGAAGAGCAAGAATCCAGAACCGGCAGCGGCATGGTGCGGGAGATGCCCGCTACGTGCTTGGCGCGTGTGGCCCGGCGGGCCATTTGCCGACTCTTGCTGGTTGCCTCGGTCGTGACCGCGCAGGTGTTGATGATGTGCAGATCTGCCTCGCCGCCCTCCGCCAGCACCCAGCCCCGGGCGCGCAGCAGCGTCGCAACCTGCTCGCTTTCGTACTGGTTGACCTTGCAGCCGAGGGTTTGGATCGCAAATGTACGCAATGGAATCGGGAGGTTGTCCGTTATGAGGTCACCCGTGACGGCGGCGCCGGGCTCAACACCCGCCCAGGCGATGGAAACACGATTCGGGCTCGCCGCGCCTGCCCTGGCCTGAGCGAAAAACCACCGCCTGCGCGGTGCCCGTTTCCCGCCGGCGACACAGGCTCCAAAACATCGCCCCGGCACAGGGAACCTGAACGTAACTAATGTCGTCTGATAAAGGTAGGGCTGTCGGCCCGGATGGACAAGGTTGAAGAAGAACAGTCGAGCGGTTAAACCTACACTCAGGAAGCACCCGGGACACGACCCCGACTCTCGGGGCCGATCCCCCAGAAACGGATTCCGCTCCCGCTCCCGCCCGCCGGCGATGATCGCCGCCCGACGCGTCGAGCGGCCGCGGACGAGGAGACATCCATGGCATCCCCCCGCTTCGCCTGGGGCATCGATATCGGTAACGGTGCCCTCAAGGCCGTCCGCCTCTCCCGTGAAGACGGCCAACTCCGCATCACCGACTACGAGTACATCGAGCACGAGCAGGTCCTGTCCAACGCGGGGGATAACCGCGAAGCCCTGGTGGCCTCTGCGCTGGCGAATTTCGTCGGCCGCCACCCCATGAAGGGCGGCGTGGCCGCTGTGAGCGTCTCGGGCCAGCAGTCGTTTGCGCGCTTCATCAAGCTGCCGCCGGTTGAAGAGAAGAAGATTCCTGAGATCGTCCGCTTCGAGGCGATCCAGCAGATTCCCTTCCCGCTGGATGATGTGGAGTGGAATTACCAGCTGTTCCGCGATCCCGAATCGCCTGATGTCGAGGTCGGCATCTTCGCGATGCGCAAGGAGCTGGTCAGCCAGCACATCAAGCAGTTCACCGATGTAGACCTGAACGTGCAGGTGGTTCAGATGAACCCCCTGGCGGTCTACAACGCGATGTACCACGACAACCGGCTGACCGGCACCACCATGATCATTGACCTGGGTGCCGAGAACACCGACCTGATCATCGCCGATGGGGAGACGGTGTGGCTGCGGTCGATCCCGATCGGTGGCAACTCCTTTACCGAAGCGCTGGTCAAGGCCTTCAAGCTGAACTTCACCAAGGCCGAAGACCTGAAGCGCAACGCCGCCACCAGCAAATACGCCCGCCAGATCTTCCAGGCGATGCGCCCGGTCTTCGCCGACCTGGTCAGCGAGGTCCAGCGCTCGATCGGCTTCTACGCCAGCGTGCATCGCGACTCGCGCATCGAGCGGGTGCTTGCCCTGGGCGGCACCTTCAAGATGCCGACACTCCAGAAGTACCTGCAGCAGAACCTGCAGGTAGAGGTGGAGAAGCTGGACCGCTTCGCCGCCGGGGCGCCGGAGGACCCGAAACTGGCCACCGGCTTCAACGATCACCTGCTGTCGATGGGCGGCGCCTACGGCCTGGCCATCCAGGCGATGGGCGAGGCCAAGATCACCAGCAGCCTGCTGCCGCTGGCCATCCGCCGGGCCAAGATGTGGCGTGAGAAGACCAAGTGGTTCGCCGCCGCCGCCGCCTGCTTCGTGGCCGCGCCGGTGGTGGCCTACGGCGCGATGTGGGCCATGCACGATGCGCCCTATGAGGCAGCCAGCAAGGACCGGGCGGAAATCCGGTCAATCCTCAACCGCGCCCAGAACCTGGACAGCGAGTGGTCGGCGATCGAGCAGTCCGGCTCGGCCGACCGCCAGCAGATCAGCAATGTCCAGTCGCTGCTCAACTACCGCGACCTGCGGACGCAGCTCCTGAGCGACATTTACGGCTCGCTGCCCCAGCCCGGCTGGACGACCGTCGAGGAGATGAAGGCCATCCCGCGCCCGCAGCGCCAGCAGATCATCATCGACTCGATCAGCGAGAAATACGTCCCGGACCTGACCCAGTTGCTCGCGGCCAGCGACCTTGATTTCCCCAATCTCGTCCGTACCCAGCTCGGGCAGCAGACCCAGGGCGGCTGGGGCCGGGGCAGCGCCGGTTGGAGCGCGCCGCAGCCTCCTTCCTCGGATGACCCGATGGGTGCGCCGGCCGCGCCCACCGAGGTGAAGCGCGGCCTGCTGATCACGGTGCGCGGCCTGACGCCCCACAGCAGTCAGCTCGGCCTGGTCAGCCAGACGCTCGTCAAGGGCCTCAACGAGATCAATGAGCAGAACAAGGGCGACCGCCATTACTATGTCGCCCGCGCAGTCACGCTTGACTCGATCAACGTCGCCCAGGGCCAGCTTGGCCAGAAGCTGCTGGCAGCCAATCAGAGCCGCGAAAAGCTCAAGGCCGGCCAGATCACACCCGGCGCTACCCCGGAAGGCGGCGACTTGTTCGACGGCAGACCGGGACAGCCCGGCTTCGGAGGCGGCGGGCTCGGCGGCGCCGGGTTTGGCGGCGGCGCGGGTGGCTTCGGTGGTGGTGGATTCGGTGGCGGGACCATGGGCAACCAGCCCTGGCAGTTGGGCGGCGGCAACACCGGCGCTGCCCGTACGGTCCCCACGATTCTCGACCCCATTACCGATGAGCCGATGAACCAGGACACCGAGTTCCGCGTCGTCTTCCTCGTTGTCATGGACCTGCCCGGCGAGAAGAAGCCGGTCGAGCCGGCGTACTAGACGCCATCCTCCCCCGGCCGGGTTCATCCCGGCCGCGGGCGCTGATGAACCGGTGAACGATCAACCCCGCGACCGCGAGGTACCGCAATGGAAATCGTCAAGAACAACATCGTCAGCATCATCCTGGGCGTCATCGCCCTGGTGGCGCTGACCACCCCCCTGTGGCTCCTGCCCAGCTATAAAGGCGACCTTGAATCCAAGGCCAGGGCCAGCCAGAGCACCGCTTCCAACATCAACGCCCTGCTGACCAAGGAGCGGATGAAGCCGGGGGTCGACCTGGCCGGCCAGCCCACCCCGCTGGAGCAGTTCCCCAACGAAAACACCATCGCTGCCGGCAAAGCCCTTCAGCAGGAAGTCGCCAACACCGCGACCGAGATGCTTAACCGGGCGATCGAGATGAATCGCCGCAGCGTCATGTTCCCGGGCCTCAATGATGTGGTGCTGGTGCCCGACGCCCTGCCGCAGCAGCGCAACAACGGCGCGTTCGACTTCCGCAACCGCTATGCCGAGTTGGCGCGCAATCAAGTGCTGGCCCGGCAACTGCTCAACGCTGGCACACCGCCGACCAAGGAGGACATCGATCAGGAAATCAAGATCCTGCAAGACCGCATCATGGCGCGGCGGCGCACGTTCCCGGGTGGCGGTGACAATCTCCAGGAGTTGCAGGCCGAATTTCAGCAGCAGTCGCTGCTGGTTGCCCCGAGGCTGATTGCCGAGCGGGCCGCCAGCCTGCGGATGTACGTGGATACCAACGCCTTCAACTGGCACCAGGCGATCCGCCAGGCCCAGGAAACCGGCCAGGCGCCCAACCCGGTGCAGACCTGGCAGGCGCAGCTTGGCCTGTGGCTCCAGACCGCCTTCGCCCGCGCGATCGCCGATGCCAACGCCCAGGCCAAGAACGTTCACGATGCGGTGGTCAAGCGGCTGCTGCGGATCGAGTTCGCGGAAAACCCCTACGTCCTGCAAACCAAGACCGCCCCTGCTGCCGGCAGCGGCTATGACCCGTACGATGAGTTCGGCATGACCCCCGGCATGGGATCGGACATGATGGGCGGCAGCGGCATGGCCATGGCGCCCGCCAGTGAAGGTGATCCGTCCGCCCCGCTGCCCAAGGATTACACCAAGTCGCTGACCGGCCGGGTTTCCAACCCGATGTACGATGTGGTGCATTTCCGTGCGGTGCTGCACGTGGACCATGCCCGCCTGCCGCTGTTCCTGCGGAAACTGGGTGAGAACCGCCTGATGTATGTGCGCACGATGCACATCGAGGCGATTGATCCGGTGGGCCTCCAGATCCAGGGTTATGTCTACGGCCCCGATCCGGTGGTTGAGGTGACGCTGGAGATGGAAATGCTGTTCATGCGAGCCTGGACATTGCCGCTGATGCCCGATCCGGTGCGGGTGAGCCTGGGCCTGCCGGCGCAGAATCCCTCTGCGATGGGTGGTGTCGGGCCGATGTCCAGCTTCTAGGTCGCCGAATATGGGCGGCCACGCGGCGCCGGCCCTGAGCCTCAAGACTTAACGGCGGGGTGCACTTATGAACAAATTCACTGAATTCCTCGAAAAGAACGTGGAATGGCTGGCCCTGGGCCTGGGCGGGATCTTCCTGCTGTGGATGGTCTGGGGCTATGTCATCACGCCGCCGGTAACCGTGACGGTCGGCGGCAATCAGTTGGCGCTGGGCGAGGTCGACCGCTACATCCTGCGCGGCCCGGCAACGCAGCTGAAGGCCGCGATGGAACAGGGCGGCGTGCTCGACCTGAGCTTCGAGAACGTGGCGGCCCAGTGGGACAAGGAGATGAGCAACCAGGGCGATGCCTCGCCGCGTGCCCTGCCGCCGTACTCCATCGCGTTCCGCGGCAGTGGTGGCCCGGTGGTGGATCCGGGCCGGCCGCAGGAGCAGCAGGTCTGGGTGGCGGAGTTGGCCGTGCCGCCGGCGCCGGAGGCGGTGATGGAGATGGAAGCTGGCGCAGCCCGGCCCACTCACGTGCTGGTTAAAGGCGTGTCGCAGGTGCCGGTTCCGGCCGAGGTGAACCCGGTGATGCCCGACGCTGGCGCGGCCATGAGGAACATCAACCTGCAAGGGGGCAATGTCATCACCCAGGACCGTCTGTGGGTGACGCTGTTGTACGAGATCGACATGGCCGCACTGGCCAAGGAGCTGGCCGACAAGAAATATTACGATGCGCTGAAAAATCAGCCCGTGACCGCATTCCTGCATGTTGAGGTGGAGCGCCAGGAGTTGATCGGCCCGGACCAGTGGAGCGAGCCGCAGCCGGTCAGCCGTCTGCCGATGAACCAGCTTCCGCCCCTGCCGGATGGCAGCGACCCGCAGTTGGCCCAGCAGTACACCGAGTGGGCCGCACGCAATACGCTGTACATCCTCAAGCCGCCGTTCTACCCGACGCTGCAGGGGGTGATGTGGCACCCGCCGGGCGAGCCGGAACAGGCCGCCGGGCCAAGGCAGCCGGGCCAGGGGGCCGATACGTGGCAGCCAGGCCAGGGAGGTGAGTTCCGTCCCGATCCCAACCTGAGCGCCGAGGAGAACCGTGCGCGCTATCGCGAGTGGCGCCTGCAGCAGGAACAGCAGAACCGGCAGAATGTCGAGCCGCGCCGTCCCCCGCGCGAGCGCGATTCGGGCTCATCTGACCGGCCGGGCCGCCGCACCCGTCGTTCGCGCGATGACACATTTGCCCCGCGCGACCCGGATCGCCCCGGCTCGCAGTTGAACGGTCAGGTGCAGTTCTTCCAGGTGCGTCGTGGCACGCCGCCCCCGTCACCCGATCAGCCCATGTTCGATGACCCAATGCTGATGGATCAGCCGATGCCGCGGCCCGGTCAGGCCGGCCAGCAGCCGTCGGTGATTCCGCAAGAGGTGATGGGCCGCTTCGTTCCCACCGCCAACACCCCCATCGTCGAGTTCTGGGTCCACGATGACAGCGTGCAGGCCGGCAAGACCTATCGCTACCGCGTACGCTACCGCATGCTCAATCCGCTCTACGGTCTGTTCAACGTGGCCCGCCCGGAGAGCCTGCAGCAGGTCTACGCCCTGGTCAGCCCCTGGAGCGAGTGGAGCGAGCCGGTGGCGATGGATGCCCTCTCGCAGTACTTCGTCTCCGGTGGTGGCATCGGCCGTGACAACGTCGCGTTCGATGTGTTCAAGTGGGAGAACGGCGGCTGGCAGCAGGCGCGGTTCGACAACGTCCGCCCCGGCGATATCGTCGGCGGGGTGAAGTCGGTCTTCGGCAACGATATCGACTTCTCCACCGGCGCGACCGTGGTGGACATCCGCCGCATGGGCACCAGCGGCGAGAACATCGTGATGCTGATGGACTCGCAGGGGAACCTGATCACCCGCGACTTCCGCAGCGATCAATCAGACCCGACCTACCGCGAGTTGCAGCGCAAAGCGCAGGAAGACCGCATTCGTCTCCAGCAGATGCGTCCCGGCGAGGGCCCCGCCGCCGGGTTGCGCTAGCGCTGCGGCGCCTGAACGACGGGCTGTCGCCTGGTGAGGAAATCTCACCGGGCGACAGCCCGCTTTTTTTGCCCGACCGCGGAATTTGTCTTTTTGGACTGGACAGACCGCGCCACGCATGTTATACTTATGTTAGGAATACCCGGGCCGGCGCCGGTCTGGGTATTCCAGCCGTGTTGGTCCAATGCCCTGTCATTGCCCCGCGCATGGCAGGTGTGATGCTTCATTTCTTGCAACTTGCAGCAGGGTTCGCCTGCTCGGCGCGGGGGTACGGGCTTTGCGACTGGTTTTGGCCGCGCCTGCGGGCACTCCTGCCCGCCGCGCCAGAGATGGAGGTCGCCCATGTCTGTTGCCGACAACGGATGGTTTACCGAACTGCTGATTGAGCGCACACCCCCCTGCATTTCGATCTACCAACCCCTTTACCGTAACGCTCCGCCGGCCCATGAGAATCCGGTCCGCTTTCGCAATCTTGCCAAGCGGGCGGAGGAGCTGCTGGCCAAGGGATATCCGCAGGTGGATCGCCGGCGGATGATCCGCGAGCTGATCGATCGCGTGGATCATCACGAGTTCTGGACCGGCCCGCGGGATGGCCTGGCCGTCTTCCACGCCCCGGGGTATTTCCGCATGGCTGAGCTGCAACAGCAGGTGGATGAGCTGGTTACGGTTGCCGACAGCTTCCACATCAAGCCGCTGATCCGCATCCTGCAAAGCGCTGACCGCTATCACGTGCTCTGTTTCGCGCTGCGCGATGTGCGGCTGTATGAGGGATCACGGCACGGGTTGCGCGAGATGGAATTGCAGAATGTCCCGCGGGATATCAACCGCGCTGTCGGCCTGGTGCACCGCCAGCCTGGCACCCCCGCGCGCAACCGGGCGGCAGGACCTGCCCCCACGACGGATGGAGAGACCGGATTCGCCGCAATATCCATCGAGCACTTCATCCGCGCGGTGGATGAGGCGATCTGGGAGCAGATCTCCCGCCGCACCCCCCTGCCGTTGATCCTGGTGTGCGATGGGCAGTATCACGACCTGTGGCGTCGGATCAGCAGAAACCGGATGCTGCTCAAGGACCGCATGGTTGGCCTGGTGCCCAGCCATGTGCCGATCGACCGGCTGAAACAGGAAGCCTGGCGGGCATATGAGCCGATCTACAACCGCCGGTTGCATGGGCTGATCGATCAGTTCAAGGTTGCCCGGGCGCACCGTACCGGCTCCGATCAGATCGCCGAGGTGGCCCAGGCCGCTGCCGATGGGCGGGTTGGGTCACTGCTGGTGGCCGAGAATGCCCGCATCCCCGGCCGACTGGATCGAGCCCACGGCCGAATCGAGCAGGCCAGCGCGGTCGGGCCGGATGCGGATGATGTGGTGGATGAGCTGGCCGAGATGGTACTGAGGATGGACGGCCAGGTCATCGCGCTGCCGCCCGAGCAGATGCCCACCGAGGCCGGCATCGCAGCCATCTATCGCTACTGAGGTTTGCAGGCTGAAGTGACAGGTGAAGCCCAAACAGGCACCACCGCGAAGATGAGCACGTGATGGATGCTGCCCGCCTGGCATCTTCGCCTTGCGTGGCACGGAATGGCAGGCCGTACTGATGGGGGTTCCCCCCGCAAAGGCCGCCAACCCGTGCCACCGGGGGGGCCGCTGCGTGGTATTGGCCCGCGACCTGCGCTAGCTCAATGCGACAAACTTGGTGATGCGATCCACCACCGTATCCATCTCATATTCCCGGTCGAGTTGCAGCGGGACGAACACGCCCTGGTTGTGATCAGAGGCGACAATCAGGTGGCGGCGGCCGTTGACGGCATACCCCATGTCCTGCGGCTGATGGCCGGTTATCAGCAGCTTGGCATCGACGTTGGCGGCAAAGATTTCCGTGCCCTGGGGCGTAATCCCCCGGCCCCAGATCAGTTGATACACCGGACCGGTCCGGCGCTGATAATCAGCCCCGGTGAGGGGGCGATTGAAGACCGTGTAGTCAAACATGTCCACCTGCGCTTCGCTTGGCAGGCTGTGGCTGAAGAACAGCCCGTTGGGCGCCCGGATCGCCAGCGGCAACGACAGCAGGAACTCGCTGATAGCCGCCGACACCAGCTCTGCCTGCGACCCGAAATCGCGGACCACGGCGGCGGTAAAGGCCTCGCAGACGCTCTGGCCGGCCTTCATGATCCCTTCGCCGTAGATCTGGGCCAGGTCGTGGTTGGCCAGCAGGAAGTGTACCTGCTCGGGATAGTCGGCCTTCAGCTCCGCGGCCTGCACGAGCATCCGCCACGAGTCCTCGGCTCCGTTGGTGTCGTAGTGGTCGCCGTGAATCAGCTCATGGAGCACGAGATGGCGCTGCGGATTATTCGGCAGGTCGGCCGCGCGGATCAGCTTGTCAAAATTGCGGCGGTGATCGTGCAGATCGCCGGTCATCCAGACCTCACCCTCGCCCGGCAGGTGCACCACCTGCATGACGCGCATGGATGAAATCTGGTTTTCCTCCGCCGCCATCTGGAGGGTTTCAATGATTTGCGTTGCATCAGCTTTCATAGGTACAAACGCGCAATTCTAGGGGGACAGGGGCATGAATGCCATATCTTTGCCGGCCCGCAACGGCATCATCGGGCGCCGCCGACTATCTTTCAAAACTGCTGAGGGGATTAGATCGCTTCCCGGCCATCCCCTATACTCGCTGGCGATGTCCCAGATGCTGCCGAAGGTCGTTGATCCTGCCCTTTTGCCCATTCGCGACAAGGTTCTGCAAGGCGAGCCGCTGAGCCTCGCCGACGGGCTGAGCCTGTTCGCCTCGCGCGATATCCACGGCATCGGGCGGCTGGCCAACCACGTGCGCACCCGCCTGCATGGCAACAAGGTCTACTACAACCGCAACCGCCATATCAACTACACCAACGTCTGCGCCCTGTCATGCAAGTTCTGCAGCTTCTACCGCAAGCGCGGGGAGGAAGGCGCCTATGAGATGCCGGTGGAGCAGGTGGTGCATGTGGCCCGCAAGGCGGCCGACAGCGGCGCCACTGAGGTCCACATCGTCGGCGGGCTGCATCCCTGGCGCAAGTTTGACTACTACCTGGACATGCTCCGCGGCATCCGCCAGGAATGCCCCGAACTGCATATCAAGGCCTTCACCGCCATCGAGATCGTCCATTTCACCCGCATCGCCCGCATGAGCATTGCTGAAGTGCTTACCGCACTGCGCGAGGCGGGCCTTGGCTCGCTGCCCGGCGGCGGGGCCGAGATTTTCGATGAGCGCGTGCATGCCGAGGTGTTCAAGGGGAAGGTCGGGGCCAACAAGTGGTTTGAGGTCCACCGCACCGCCCATTCGCTGGGCATCCCCTCCAACGCAACGATGCTCTACGGCCACGTTGAGACGGTCGAGGAGCGCGTGAAGCATTTGATTGCACTGCGCGAATTGCAGGCCGAGAGCCTGGCCGCGGCAAGCAGCGGGCAGCCGGCAGCCGCAGATGGCTCATCGCCCATTGCCCCTGCCCGGGCCGCCTTCAACTGCCTGATCCCGCTCTCATTCATCCCCGAGGGCTCGGAACTGGGGTACCTGCCGGGCAATACCGGGCTGAGCGACCTGAAGACGCTGGCCATTGCCCGCCTGATGATCCCCAACATCGCCCACATCAAGGCGTTCTGGATCATGCAGGGCATCCACCTGGCCCAGCTTGCCCTCGACTGGGGTTGCGATGACCTGGACGGCACCGTCGTCTGGTACGACATCACCAAGCGCGAGGGCCACGGCAGCACCCACCAGGAACTGCACCTGTCGGACATCCAGCGCATCGCCCGCGAGGCGGGCAAGGTGCCGGTTGAGCGGGATACCCTCTACAACGAAGTCCGGCGTGATCCGATCACCGATCGGCCCCTGCCCAGTGCCGCGCCGGTGGGAGCCGGTCGTTGAGATCGGGCCGCGCGATGCTGCTGTGCTGGCCATTAACGATCCGCATCGCCTACTCCAGCGTGTACCAGTAAACCTCCACCCGGCGGTTTTTCTCGCTCTTGGCAGCGCGAACGTCATCGGAATCGGACGGCAGGATCTGCTCGGCCGGCTCTTCCCAGCCGCGGCCAAGAATCTCCACCCGCGCCGCATCCACCTTGTGACGCTCCAGCAACAGGCGCTGCACCTCGGCGGCGCGCTCGCGGCTGAGTTTCATCGCCTCGATGGCCATTCGGCGCACCATCCCCTCACCCCCCTGCTGGCGGAACTCCTCCATTCTCGCGTTATCCACATGCCCCCGCAGCAGCACCTTCGATCCCGGCGACACCTGCAACAGCTTCTGGATATCCTCCAGCTTCTCGAGGTTCTCCGCCTGCTGCAGATCGAGCTGCGCGCTGTTGGCGACGAAATGGAAGCGGATGTCCTTGCTCAGCAGCGGATCGGCCTCCAGCGGCTGGTTGGCGCCGCCGGATCGCACCGGGGCGATGGCCACCTGCTCGTTTTGGTATGCCCCGGTCTGTGCGATCGCCTCCAGGGCGGCCGGCTGGTAGAAGTGGCGGCTGTCCACCGGATTGCGCACCAGGTCGCCATAGGCCAGAATGGCTGCGCTGTAGATGCCGTCAAAGCTGCCGGCCGCATCGATCGCCCCGCTGAAAAAGGCCTGGTTCTCCGGCAGATTGGACAGGTGAACCCGGCTCAGTTCGTCCCTGGCTTTCTCGCGCGTCCACCGGCCCGGATCATCGGCCTCATAGACCGTGTTGAATGCCGCCACGATCGTATCGAGATGCTGATCGGGCCCGGCCCGCACCATGCGGTTGCCTTCCAGCAGGCCATGCACCAGCCCGCGCACCATCTCGGGATGCTGCTCGGCAAAGCCACGATTGACGATCAGGATATCGGCGACAATCAGCAGGTTGCGGTTGGTGGTCAGGATCCTGGCCTTGCCGTCAGATCCCTCCGCCACCTCGGTTGTCTTGGGCGCCCAGGTCACGCATCCGGCCAGGCGCGTATCGCCGGCCGCCAGGGCGCTGGCAAACGTGTCGCCGGCAACAAACGCATCCTCGCAGAACAGCAGGTTGATGCGCTCGGGATCGGGTCGGTCATCGGCATCAGCCAGCACATTCACCCCGATGCCCGCCTCCTGCGCCAGGTAGCGGATGAAAAACTCCGCCTCGGTAAACTGGCTGGCCGTCAGGATTTGCCCCTTGAGCTGGTTGATGCGGTTGATGTTGCTGCGCACGACGATGCCATCCGCTCCGCGCGAGAAGGCGATCTGGGCCGGCACGACCACGTTGAACTGCCGGCCAAAAACCGCCAGCACATCCACGGTCGTCGCCGACGCCGCCAGCTTGCCGCTGTTCAGCTTGTCCCAGCTCTCCTCCTCGCTGAGAGTCAGGCGCACTTTGAAGCCGTAGTTTCTGGCGAAGAAGGAATTGTCATTCGGCTCCAGTCCGCCGTTGGCGACGATCAGCCCCGCGTAGCCGGGATATTCGCTCAGCTCCACCTCGATGATCTTGTCCTCTCCCACCGGGAACGGCTGCGGCGGCGCCAGTTGCGGCACGGCGGTTTTGGCGGGTATCACGCCTTCCAGTTCGATCCGCGCACCGGTGCGCTGCGCCCCGGCGGCCTGCCCGCCGCCGGCGCCATCCGGCGCCTGGGCCACATCACTACCACTGGGCGCCTGGGCTTCCTGGCGTGCGGGCGGTGCGGCCTGGTCGCCATCGCGCACCATGAGCCACACACCCAGCCCGAGCAGCGCAACGATCATCAGGAACGAGAGAATCTTCCCCACCGGTGTCAGTCCCGCGCTGTTCGCATCTCGCATCACATGCACCTCCCGAGGATTGACAGGAGCATCACGGCTGGATCGGAGCCATCAACGCGACCGGCCGATCCACCGCCCCATTGCCGGCAGTGTACCGCAGGGGGCAGGCATATTCACACCGCCGATATGCCGTGAATGTCCCGCGCAGACAGGGCGCAATCCACCACGCGCACGCGCTGGTCTGCGTAACAGGGAATACAACCTGACCGGGGGTGATTGGCCTTATCGACTCGCAGCGTGCGATAGACATGCAGCGCGCGGCCGCCGGCGGGCCGCGGCAAACAGTGCGGCCAGCGCCAGCACGCCCGCACTGGCGGGTTCGGGAGCCTGGTAGACCCGAACATAATCCACCAGCATGTTGGTGGTGCTGGTGTCGCGATCGCCGTAGCCGCCAAGCGGGATATCGCCGGCCCAGCCACCATCTTCAACCAGCGTGCTGAGAGAGATGTACTGCTCGGTTTGCGAGATGGGGGTTGTGCGGTGCCAGATTTCCTGCCCGTCGAAATAGAACGTGTAGCTGTCGGGGGTCCAGAGCAGGGCATAGGTATTCCAGGTGCCGTTGCTCAACCCCGCCAGCGGCCCGTGCGAATCGCCGATGCTCTTGTGATGCTGCCCATAGCCATCCCAGTGGATGGCGGTGTAAACATCGCTGCGGCGGTCCCGGCCCTGGCCATCCACAGCGCGGTGCTCGACGATATCGATCTCGGTCCCGGAGACGGCCGGGTTGCCGATCTCCTTGGTGATGGTCGGTGACATCAGCCAGAAGGCCGAGTACGCGCCCGGCGAGGTATTGAACTGGATTCTCGCCTCGAAGTAGCCGTACTTGAACAACTGAGTCTGCTTGGTGGCCAGCACGGCCACGTGGTGATCGTAGTCCGTGCCTTCCAGCGCGGTGAAGGTGGTGATCTTCAGCATCCCGCCGCCCACGCTCACGGCTTCCATTGTGTTGTAGGAATCGCCCCAGTCGCCGGGCTCGTTGATATGCCACTTGCTCTGGTCCAGCGCTGAGCCATCAAACTCATCCTGCCAGACCAGGTGATAGCCCTGCGGCGCCGCATGCACCGGCAAGGCAAACAGGCCACCCACCGCAAACAGGCCACCCACCGCCGCGCTCATGCATTTCTTCCATCCCATGCGACGGAATGGTAGCCGTCGCTTGCTCATCCGCAAGACAAATCTTGCATCCAAACGGGCGTTAGAAGCAGGCTGAGGTGGCAGCCTCGCCAGCGCTATTAGGGATTACCCCCGTTCGCGGGTACGATCACGGCAACCAATCATGGGGGATCTGGACGAACTGGCCATTCTCGTCGATCAGCAGCGTGCCGAAGGCGGCGGCGCGCAGGGGCTGTGTGCCGGCTGCGGCTATCGGCTGAGGGGTCTGCCCGATGCCACCTGCCCCGAGTGCGGCCGGCCATTTGATCCCCACAACCCCGCCACGATGAACCTGAGCGGCCGGCCCTATGGCCCGCTCGCCCGCGTTCTTTTTGCCCCACCGGCGCGGGTGCTGGCCATTGCCGCCGTATGCATTTTCCTCTGGCATGGGTGGCTGGCCCACCTGCCCTCGCGGCCCAGACCAGCCCACCTGTTCCACGTCCATGTGGCCTGGACGATCCTGCTGATTACGGTTGGGCTGCTTATGCTGCTGCGCCATCGCGCGATCAAGCGCCTGCGCCCGCCGGCGGACCTGCGCGGCTCGATCCGCTCCCTCTGGCTCGTGCCTGTGCTGTTCATCCTGATGATGAGCCTGGCCGGCACCTCACTCCCCTTCCGTGCGGTCTTCTGGATCAGCCGGCCATTCCTCGATCGCTTCGTCGCCGAGATCACCAGCCAGCCGCTGCGAATGGACTATGCCGACCGCTCCATCGGCCTCTTCTCCGCGACGAGCATCCATGCAACCTTCGACGAGGTTGCGTTCTGGTTCACGCCCACTGGCACGGGCCTGGTGTATGCCCGTCGGCCGGCCGGCGAGCAGGATCCGCCCGGGCTGTGGCGCACAGCGGTCATCCCGCTGGGCGGCGGCTGGCGCATGGTGAGGAACAGCCAAACCACCAGGATCGCCGCACAGTACCGCGCCCTGGAGCAGTTGGCCGATGATCCGGCACTGGCCCGCCAGCAGATACTGTTGCTGGCCGATACCCTGCGGCTGCCGAAGCTGGCATATCCCCATCCGCAGGAGGCCGGCCTGTACGACACCCCGCCGCGGCCAGCATGGCACGGCACACCGGAGATCGTGGCGCACCAAAGGCCGCCTCAGCCCGGGATATTTCCCGGACTGTTACGGCCCGATCTCCGCGCGGTCATTCAGTTGGGCAAGGATGCCGAGCCGCTGCTGCGCCAGTTGATGAACGACCCGCTGGCCTCAGCGCGACTCAACGGCGTGATTGCGGCAATGGAGATCGGCCCGGAGGCGATCGGACTGCTGCCGGACCTGGTGATGCGGCTGAGCGATGCCGATGGCAGTGTCCGCGCGTTTGCCGCCGCAGCGCTGGGCGCATTGGGTCCATCGACCCACCCGGCCACGCCCGCCCTGCTGACGGCCCTGCGCGACAGTGATGCCGATGTGCGTTACAACGCCGCAGTTGCGCTGCGGCGGATCGCGCCGCGCTGGGAAGACTATCCGCGTCTCTTTCCTGAAGTGCTGGCCGAGCTGATGGACGATCCGCGTACGCGCCCCTCTGCGTTCGCTACCGGCATCCTGGCCCAGCGGGCAACCCTGGCGCACAACGATCCCACCCTGACCCGCATTACCAACGAAGGAACGCGCTGGCAGTTGGGGCAACTGCTGGCGCAAGGCCACCTGCCGCCACCACGACCGCCGGGGGATCATACCGCCAGAAGTGCCCGCCGCGATGATCCGCCCGCCAGGCGCCCCGGGGAGATCGAGCGGCAGGTGCAGGAGGCGATCGACATCATCGAAACCCACGCCGGCCGGCAACCCCTTCAACCGGCTGCCGTAGCGCCTGTTGAGCGCAGCAGGCCGGGTAATTCGAACTGGGACGTTGACCAGGCGCTGCGGACGTTGCGCGCGATTGGTCCCGATGCTGCGCCGGCAATCGAATCGCTGCTCTGGCTGGCGGAGGTCGATCCGTACTACTTCATGCGTGCGGACATCTATCAGGTTCTGATGCGCATCGGCCCCGCGGCCAGGCCGGCGGTGCCGCTGCTCCTGCGGGCGATGCGGCATCCGGCCAGGTCAAACCATCCCGCCCAGCCGGCAGCGCAGGTCTACATGATGCTGGCACGCGAGGATCGGGAACTGGCGCGCGAGTTGATGACGATCTTACCCACGCTCCCAGAGTATCAGCGCACTCAGGTCTTGCAGGAACTGCCCCGGCTTGGTCCGGCGGCGGAGGAAATCATGCCGCTGCTGCCGACGCTGCTGTTACACAGTCAATCGCAGCGCCAACTTGCCATCGGCATCATTGAACAGATCGGCCCGCCGGCGGCGCCGCTAGTCCCGGAGATGGAACAGGCGATGCGGCACAATGGGAGTGTGAGTGGTCATGGCGCAGCGATGGCGCGGGCCCTGGGCGCGATCGGACCGATCCATCCGCGCGTCATTCCGATCCTGATGGGCATGCTCGATGACTGGCCACCGGATCAATACGTGGCGGCCGAGGTGCTGGGCAGCTTCGGCCCGGCGGCCATTGAGGCAGTCCCGGTGCTGGAAAAGCATGCCCGTTTCGATCTGGACTGGCACATGCGGGCGGTTTGCCGCGCAGCGCTGGAGCGAATCCGCGGACCGGCCGAGCAGGCCATAGAGCCGATGCGTTAACCCCCCGCCGCTCCGATTGGAAATAAAGCCAAATCTTCTAACGCATATCGATTTGGGTAGTTGCCAGCATGGCGGTACGATACACGCGATCGGCTGGCCGATCCGTGGTTCAGGTCTCACGCCCCATCAACAACAACCCCGGGGGTGCAGATGGCACGAGCGGGCGATAAGCGCGAACGAGGCAGGCAGGCGCGGAAGCCTCTGTCATCGCCCATGCCGCCCCCACTGCCGCCGCAATCGCTTCCATTGACGGTGGATCAAGCCGCGGGGGTTGAGGATCGGCACGATGCGCAGCTGCTTCACCTGGCCGAGCAGGTGCGCCATGTTCCATCGCCTGCGCCGGAGCGATTGCCGCGCTTTGAACTGGCCATGCCGTCTCACAATCAACTCAACCCAACCGAAAGGGGCACCGTTATGTTGCTGGTGATCTTGTTCCTCGTTGGCACGGCGATGGCGTTCGGCGTCTGGTTCGTGCCGAACATGGGCGAGCTGGCCAAGTGGGTCTTCTGCGGCCTGGGCACCCTTGCTGCGCTGCTGGCGTTCATCGCCTCGCTCATCCTCAAGCTCTATCGCAAGGCGTCGGCCAACATGGCGTTTGTCCGCACTGGCATGGGGGGCGTGAAGGTGGTGCGCGATGGCGGCACGTACGTGGTGCCGGTGGTGCACCAGGTGATCCCGGTCAGCCTGGAGACCATGCGGCTGAATGTCGAGCGCCGTGGCCCGCACGCCCTGATCACCAAGGACAACCTGCGCGTGGACCTGTCGGCCGAGTTCTACATCAAGGTGCAGGCCAACACCGATGATATCCTGCAGGCCGCACGCTCGCTGGGCGGGCGCAACGTCCAGCCGCAGGCGGTGTCGGAGCTGGTGCAGGAGAAGCTGGTCAGCGCCCTGCGTACGGTGGCGGCCACCAAGGACCTGGTTGAGCTGCACTCCAAGCGCGATGAGTTTGCCAGCAGCGTGCAGCAGATCGTCACCCATGACCTGGCCAGCAACGGCCTGACGCTGGAATCGGTGACGATCTCCGCCCTGGACCAGACCGATCCCAGCCAGCTCCAGGAGCGCAACGTCTTCGACGCCCAGGGGCTGCGCAAGATCGCCGAGATCACCCAGCGGGCGAAGGTGGAGCGCAACGAGATCGAGCAGGAAAGCCAGCAGCAGATCGTGCAGAAGAATGTCAGCACGCGCAAGAAAGTGCTGGACATGGAGCGCGATCAGGCCGAGTTCGAGGCCGAGCAGCGCACCAAGGTTGCCAACGTGCGGGCAGCGCGCGAGCGCGAGGTGGCGGAGTTCAAGATCCAGCAGGATGAGGCAATCGCCAAGCGCGAGATCGAGAAGCAGAAGCTGGTCGAGATGACGGAGGTGGAGCGTGCATTGGCGGTGGAACAGGCCAACATCGCCAAGCAGGTGGCCCTGATCGAGAAGCTCAAGGAGCAGGAGACGGAAAACATCCTGAAAAAGCAGGCAGTGGAGGTGGCCGAGCGGGGGCGCGAGGTGGCGATCGCCGAGAAGGAGCGCGAGCGTGCCGCCGCCCAGGCCGAGGTGCTGGCCGCCGAGGCCGAGCGCGAGAAGGCCAAGCAGTCGGTCGTCACCGTGCAGGTGACCAGCGAAGCCGAGCGCGAAGCCCAGAAGAAGCTGATCGCTGCACGGCAGTCGATTGAGGAAAACAAGATCCGCCAGCAGACGGCGGCGGATGTGCAGGCGTACACCATCGTGAAGGACGCCGAAGGCGAGCGCAAGGCCGCCGACCTGCAATACGAGGCCAAGCTGCGGCTGGCCGAGGCCGAGGCCCAGGCCGCGGCCCGCCAGGCCGAAGGCGAACGCGCGGTGAAGATGGTCGATGTGACCGTGGAGCGCGAGCGGGTGAACGTGGAGCAGGCCCGGGTCGAGGTGGAACGTCAGAATCTTGCCAACAAGAGCGAGTTCGAAACCGCCGCCCTCAAGTTCGAGCTGGAGAAGCTGCGGATCGAGGCCGAGAAGGAGTTCCGCATCGCCGCCGCCACCGCGATGGCGAACATGTACGCCAAGGCCGAGATGAAGATCTTCGGCGACCCGAGCACAATGGCACGGATGAGCGAGCAGTTCATGCGGGCGGCCTCGCTGGGCACCGCGGCCGAGGGGCTGTTGCATACCCTTCCGCCCGAGGCACAGCAAAAACTTGAAAGCCTGCTGAGCAGCGTCGCCTCGCAGTTTGCCGCCCCCGGAAGCCCCGGCCTGGGCACCCCCGCCCCGGTCGAACCGGCCAGCGCTGATGGCGACGGCATATCCGCCGATCCCGAGGCAGGGATGCAGCGCTGAGGTGCCTGCGGGCAGGTTGCCGTGGCCCTGGTGCACTGTTCCACGTGGAACACTGCACCAGCCGGGCCACGGGAGCCGCGATGACGGGCATCCGGGCGGGTTGATGCGTGTTCACTGCACTGTTCCACGTGGAACAGTGCGCAGCCGGGAGGGCGCATGGGCAGTTGGCGAGACGATCTGAACTATGGGCTGGCCGCGTTCGGGCTGAAGCTGCCCGAGCGCCTGTCGCTGCATGACCTGACCGCCCACCTGGATACGGCCCCGGGCAAGAGCATCGCCCAAGTGATCGCCGCCGGGAGCGTGCTGTTTTTCCTGGCCGAGCGGCGGCATAATCCGGCGGTGCGCAGCGTGTTCGATGCCGCGGTGTATTGCGCTGCCTGCCTGAGTGTCGGCGATTCGGGTATTTTCCCCACCACGCCGGCCGGAAAGATGATCGGCACGCTGCTGATGACCTACGGCCCTTCCCTTGCCCAGCGGGCACTGGATCGCCCCGCCCGTGCCGACTCGGGCCTGCCCAGCGGCGATGATACCCAGCAGCAGATCCTCCAGACGCTGCGCAGTATCCTTGAGCGCCTGCCGACTCCAGATACCACCGCCCGCTGACCGAAGATGCAACAGCCGTGATGAAGATCCTGCCCGATGTTTCTCTCCGCCCGTACAACACCTTCGGCATCGAGGCCCGCGCCCGGTGGCTGGCGGCGTTCCGCTCGGCTGATGAGTTGCGCGAGCTGCTGGCGCACTTTCGCAGCAATCATGTGAATCGCCGGCTCATCCTCGGCGGCGGCAGCAATATCCTGCTAACAGGTGATTTCGACGGTGCCGTACTGAAGAACGATGTGCCGGGCATGCACGTCATCAGCGAAGATGAGGAGCATGTTTACGTCACGGCCGGCGCCGGCGAGAACTGGCATCGCTTTGTCACCTGGTGCATCGGCAACGGCTTCGGCGGCGTGGAAAATCTCGCGCTCATCCCCGGCAACGTCGGCGCTTCGCCGATGCAGAATATCGGCGCCTACGGCGTTGAGATCCGCGATGTCTTTCATGAGCTTCAGGCCCTGCACCTGGCCGAGGGGCACATTCGCACCTTCACGCTGGCCGAGTGCGCCTTCGGCTACCGCGACAGCGTTTTCAAGAACCGCTATCGCGACCAGTACGCGATCCTGAACGTCACCTATCGCCTGAGCAAGCGCCCCCGCTTCAACACCACCTATGCCCCCCTGCGGCAGGAGTTGGAGCGCATGGGCATCGACGATTTATCGCTCCAGGCTGTTGCGCAGGCGGTCATCAACATCCGCACCAGCAAGCTCCCCGATCCCACCCAGATCGGCAACGCGGGCAGCTTTTTCAAGAACCCGACCCTCCCCAACGACCAGTTTGCCGCACTGCGCCAGAAGCACCCGGATGTGCCGGCCTATCCGGTTGACCCGCATCACACCAAGGTCCCCGCCGGCTGGCTGATCGAGCAAGCTGGCTGGAAGGGCTTTCGTGCGGGTGATGCCGGCTGCTACGCGAAACAAGCCCTGGTCCTGGTCAACTACGGCCAGGCCAGTGGTGCAGAGATCCTCGCCCTCAGCCAGCGCATCGCCGCATCGGTTCATGAAACATTCGGCATCACACTGGAACGCGAAGTAAACGTGATCTGATCAAGGCAAACAGCGCATCACACTGCCGCCTGATGTGGTACGGCTTGAGCCGTAGTATTGCTTCTGATGTGACACGGCTTCTGATGTGGCACAGGGTCTGATGTGGCACGGGTTTTCAACCCGTGCGAAGTGCGCCGCCCACACCGACTGCCAACCCGCAGCACACACTGCATCCCCTATCCTGCCAAGCCCCCACAATCGCCACCAGATGTGTCGCATCCAGCAAAACGATTGAACGCAGATGGGACAAACCCACCTGCGTTCAGTCGTTTCTTCGAATCTCCGCGGCCTGGGCCTCTCACCCGCCGCGTCCCGGCTCAAAACAGCTTCGCCAGCACCTGCTGGGCCGCGGCCACGCCCTTGCCAAACTCGACCTTCTGGCCGAGCTTGTGCAGCACGTGCTCGATGGCGGCGACGACCGCGAGGGTGTCGTAGGCATCGGTATAGCCCATGTGGTTGACGCGGAAGATCTGGCCTTCCATCGTGCCCTGGCCGCCGGCGATATGGATGTTGTGCCGGCTCTTGAGCTGGCCGCGGAAGTCCTTGTCGGTCACGCCGGCAGGATAGCGCACGGCGGTCACCGAGTCGGCCGGGGTTTGGCTGAACAGTTGCAGACCCAGCGCCTGCACGCCAGCCCGGAACGCCTCGGCGTTGGTCTGGGTGCGCTTCCAGACGCCCTCGATGGTCTCTTCCTTCAGCATCTTCAGGCTGACCAGCGCGGCATCGATGAGCGTGTTGGCCGGGGTGAAGGGCGTGTCATCGTTCTCGATGCTCTTGCGGTATTTCGACAAATCCAGATAGAACTCGCGCACGCCCTTGTTCGCCTCGACCGCCTTCCAGGCACGGTCGCTGAGGGCGACAAAGCCCAGGCCCGGCGGGAGCATCAGCGCCTTCTGGCTGCCGGTGATAGCCACATCCACGCCCCACTCATCCATCTTGAACGGGAACGCCCCGATGCTGGTGATGCCATCGACGATCAGCAGCGTGTCGCCCGAGGCCCGCACGGCCTTGCCGATGCCGGCCAGGTCGCAGGTGGTGGCGGTGCTGGTTTCGCTGTGGACAAGGATGACGGCATCGTAGTTGCCGCCCTTGAGCCTGGCCGCGATCTCGTCGGGAGTGACGTGCGTGCCATATTCCTTTTTCAGTTCCTCCACCTCGATGCCATACGCCTTGCACACCTGCGCCCAGCGCTCGGCGAACTTGCCGTTGGAGACATTCAGCACCTTCTTGCCGGGGGCCAGCGTCGAGACAATGCCCGCTTCGGCGGCGGCGGTGCCCGAGCCGGTGATGGTCAGCACGGTCTGGCGGGTCTGGAAGACATACTGCAGGATCTGCTGCACTTCCTTGAACATCGCCCGGAATTCGCCGGTGCGGTGATGATGCACCGGTTCGGCGAGCTTCAGCAGGGTCGCCTCGGGAACGCTGGTGGGGCCGGGAGTGTAAAGACGATATTTCATCAGCATGTGGATGCTCTCACGTAAGGTAAAACCTGTCTCACCACAGGAGATACGGAAATACAAATAAAGAGTCGGTTGGCTCCGCGGCTCCGTGGTTCATATCCATGGCCTGATCAGGCCGTTTCCCACGCTTGGCGCAGGAACTTGACGATTCGCGGGCTGTCGTTGGTCAGGTCGAAGGCCTTGCATTCGACACTGATCACGCCCTTGTAGTTGCCGGCTTTAAGGACGCGGAAGAAGGGAACATAGGGGCTTTCATCGGGCGCGCCTGATTCGCCGGGGGCGGTGCGGTTGACCTTGTCGGCAACGTGGACGTGGCCGATCCAGCGCATCGCTTTCTCGAGGTTTTTCAGCGGCTCATTTTCGACCCAGAAGTGGTAGCTGTCCACCAGGCACAGGAAATTGTCGTGGTTCAGCTCGCGGACATAGGTCATCGCCTCCTCGACGGAGTTGATGATGTTGCACTCTTTGCGATTCAGGGGCTCGGCGACGATCACCACATCATGCCGGGCGGCGATGTCGGCCGACATCTGGAGGAAATCCAGGATCTGGCGGCGGGCCTCCTGGCGGTCAAACCCATCGGGCACCTGCCGGGCGCCGCCGCTGCCGAACACCAGCGTCCTGACCCCCGTTTCTCCGGCGCGCTGCAGCACATTGCCCATGTAGTCGCGCAGGATGTTCAGGTCGGCGGTCGGGCCGGTGATCTTGAGGTGGCCGGGCACCAGGCAATTGGCTGCCAGTACCGGCAGCGCTGCATTCTTGACGGGTGCGGGGTCATAGCTGGCATCTTCCCCCTTGAACAGGGCCTGAACGTTGCCTTCCACAAAATCCCATCCACCCGCCTTCGCCTGGGCGGCCTTGTCCGGCGCTGTGCAAATCCCGAATCGCATGGTGTCTCCTTAGACAATTAAGACCCCGGATAATAGAGGATTCGAACGGCGGATGCCAAACCGGCAAGCGCGGATGGCCGGTCATTGACGCCCGCGATGTGGGTTTTGCATGCGGTATCCAGGGCCGATATGGGCACCCCCATGGCGATTGCGGCGGCATAAGCCGCTCGGTTTTCTGTTTCTTGCCTCTTTCCCTTTGCAGGCCACGGCATCGTCCCCATAATGCTGGGCAAAGGAGAAGTGAATTGGCTTACTGGCTGCTGAAAACCGAACCCGATTGCTATAGCTGGTCCGACCTGGAGCGAGACAAGAAGACCGCCTGGGATGGCGTGACCAATGCCCTGGCCCTCAAGCACATCCGCAGCATCAAGAAAAACGACCTGGCGGCGATCTATCACACCGGCGGCGAGCGCGCGGTCATCGGGGTGGCCAGGGTTATCTCCAGCCCCTACCCCGATCCCAACGAGGCAGATGAGAAACTGGTGGTAGTGGATGTGAAGCCGGTGAAGAAGCTCAAGCAGCCGGTAACGCTGTCGGATTTCAAGGCCGATCCTGCATTTGCCGGATGGGATCTGCTGCGCATCAGCCGCCTGAGCGTCGTCCCCGTGCCTGAGCCGATGTGGAAACGGATGATGCAACTGGCCGAGGAAGGGTAGACAGGGCCAGGCTGTGCGAGAGTCGCGGCGTTTCCCTGCCTGATTCATCCTTCTTCGAACGAGGGCGCAACCATGACCGAGCAACCCTTCGACCCGGACGTTTCCCAGGAGTCCGCCCACACTGCCGCCCGCAGTGCGCTTGAGGAGGATGAACGCATCTATTTCGAAGGCTCACCGATCCTGCGCGGCGACCTGGGGCGGCTGATGATGATGGCGCTGCTGGGGCTGGTGCTGATCGCCGCGCCGATCGTGGCGGCGATTTACGATTGGTGGCATACCCCCTGGTGGGGCTGGCTCCTGTTCATCGCGGCCGGCGCGCTGCTGATGGTGCTGCCTTACCTGCTGGTCAAGACGGTGCGTTACCGCATCACCAATTACCGCATCGACTACGAGCATGGCCTGGTCTCCAAGACCATCGACACCCTGGAGCTGTGGCACGTGGATGATATCCACTTCCGCCAGTCGCTCATCGACCGCATTTTCGGGGTGGGCACCATCACGGTGATCTCCAGCGACAGCACCACGCCCCGTCTGCCGCTCTACGGTCTGCCCCAGCCGCGTGCACTGTTCGATCAGCTCAAGCAGCGCGTGATCGCCGTCAAGCGCATGCGCGGCGTCATCAAGATGGACATGGGCGGCGGCGGGTTCCCCGGCTGACCTCCGCCCCGGCCCGCTCTTGGCCGTATCCATCCCGCCGGTTGTTGGTGAACCGGCCCGCCAGCGCTACACTGTAGCCCGGTTTAGATTCGATTCCTCCAGATTCATACGCATGTCCCAGTCCGACTCACGCCGTCCGCGCAAAACCTCGTATCGCAGCTATCATCGCGCGCAGGCGCACGCATCGGCCCACGCCGAGGATGCCGCGCCACAAGCCATCCCCCGGCACGAGCTGATTCCGCACAACAAGCCAGCGGTCATCACCGATGCCGCCGGGCTGGCCGGGCTGATTGAGGAGTTGCGGGCGGCGGGCTCATTCGCCTACGACAGCGAATTCATCGGCGAGTTGTCGTACGTGCCGCGCCTGTGCCTGATCCAGGTTGCCACGGCCCAGCGCGTTACCCTGATCGATCCGCTGACTGGACTGGACCTGACCGACTTCTGGGCACTCATCTGCGATCCAGCGGTGGAGAAGATCGTCCACGCCGGCCAGCAGGACATCGAACCGGTCTTCCGCCATCTGCCAGAGCAGCGCCCGGCCAACCTGATCGACACCCAGATCGCCGCCGGCTTCGCCGCCCTGCCGTATCCGGTGTCGCTCTCGAAACTGGTCGGGGAGATGACCGGCGTGCGCCTGTCCAAGGGGTTCACGTTCACCAACTGGGAACACCGCCCCCTGTCATCGTCGCAGTTGCGCTACGCGGCGGATGATGTGCGCTACCTGCCGCTGGTCTGGCACACGCTGCGCCAGCGCCTGGAAGCGCTGGGCCATCTCGAAGCGGCTCGCGAAGCGTGCGCAGCACTGCTCGATCCAGCGCTGTATGCCGAAGACCCCGATGGCGGTTATCTGCGCATTCGCGGGGCCGGCTCGCTGGATCCGAAAAACCTGGCGGTGCTGCGCGAGCTGGCCATCTGGCGCGACCAGTCGGCCCGGCAGGAGGACATCCCGGCGCGCACCCTGCTGCGCGATGAGGTGTTGCTGGCGCTGGCACGGCATCCGGTGAAATCGGTCGACAAGCTGGCCGCCGTCAAGGGGCTGCCGCGCCCGGTTGAAACGCAGTACGGCCGGGAGCTGGTCGACCGGACCCTGCGGGCGCTGGCGCTGCCCAGGGACCAGTGGCCGGTGATGAAGAACAACGAAGAGACGGCGGCCGAGAAGTTTCAGACCGATGCCCTGCTCACTGCGGCCGAGGCGGTCTGCTTTGGCAAGTCCATCGACCCGGCGCTGGTGCTGAGCCGCCAGGACATCGCCGACCTGCTGCGCCGTCGCCGCCAGGGCCAGCCGATCGATGAGTCACGCCTGCTGCATGGCTGGCGCCGGCACATCGTGGGCGAGGCGCTGCTTAAGCTGCTCGATCACCAGCCCGCCGGCGAAATCCGCTGGGCCGCCACCACACCGCCCGCACAAGCGCAGCCAGACCCCAAGTAAAGCCACCGCCCCGCCCGCCGCGCAGGCCACGCTCACACAGCACGATCTGCGGCGGGTCGAAAGGTCTGGAGCAAATTGCCGGTCAACGCACACTTGTGGCACGGCTTTGTTAACCCGTGCGAGCCACGGTCAGCACGCACTTGCCAGCGCGTGTCACAAAACGAAGTGGGCATGTCGGATGAACATGGCCAGATGATTGACGCCGCGGAAACGGGAGCCCCCCTGTGGCGTTCAAATCGCGCTGCCTCTC
Source organism: uncultured Tepidisphaeraceae bacterium (assembly GCA_964398315.1). GTDB lineage: Bacteria > Planctomycetota > Phycisphaerae > Tepidisphaerales > Tepidisphaeraceae > JADLCB01. The sequence goes on from CAYNMV010000029.1 coordinate 44,491, forward strand.
ACGCCTGATCCGCACGCTGCCGCGTCCGCAGGCGGGTGCCAAGCAACTCAACCAGGCCGTTGGACAGCAGGATCAGTGTTGCCCCCACCAGCGCCACACCGGGCATTTCCCGCCCCGCCAGCACCCGCGCGAAGATCGCGGCGAAGACGGCCTCCAGCAGGTAGATCAGCGCCGCCCGCGTGGGATCCACCCGCGGCTGGAAGAACGTCAGCAGCCCATAGGCCATGATCGTCGGGAAAATCGTCAGCAGCAACATGTGCCCGCGCACCTCCTCGTGCCAGGCCAGCATCAGTACCTTGCCCTCGCCTGCCAGGGGGACCGCGGCGGCCATCGTCAGGATGCCCACGACGATGAACTGCCCGCCGGTCATCCGCCATGGATCATCGCTGTCCACCACCGCATTGATCGCCAGGATGTAGATCGCAAATGCCACCGCACAGAGCAGCCCGAGCCATTCACCCAGGCCAAATCCCTCGGGCGTGGCACCGGTCATCAGCCAGATGCCCACCACCGCCACCGCTACCGCGATCCACAGCACCGGCCGGGGCGGCCGGCGCAACACGATCGTCAGGATCAGCGGCACGAAGAGGATCGTCAGGCTGGTGAGAAATGCGCTGACCGCTTCGCTGGTGCGATCCAGGCCCAGGTGCTGCACCACCAGGGCCACCGCCAGCAGGGTCCCCAGGATGGTTGCCTTGAGCACCGCCGCACCGGTCCAGCCACGGCGGGCGGCGGGGAAGAGGGCCATCCACAGCATCCCCGCCAGCAGGAAGCGCCAGCCCAGCAGCAACACCGGGCCAATCCCCGCGCCCGCCCCCGCGCCACTGATGCGATTCAGGTCATCGCCCCCCGCCTTGGCCCAGGTGAAAGACAGTCCCCACAGCAAGGTTGCCAGCACCAGTGCGGCGGCGGGCAGATGGCTTGACATGCCCGCTTCCCGCTCAGATGCGGCAGGCGCCAGCGCGGCCGACGCTCCGGCATCGGGACAGGATGTCATGGTCTGAGGTTCATCCACGGTTGCGGTTCAAGCTTGGGAATCAAGGCGCGGCCCGTCCGCCGCTTCACACCGTCTGTACGGTAACAGTGGGCAGCAGATTACGCGGAAGCGCCCATTCCGTCACGCGCAGGCGGTGTGCAGCACATCCCGGTTGCGCAAGACAGGCGCTGTGGCGCACACCGCATACTCCCTGCCCCTCGGTGCGCCATGGAAGAGTGGATGGGGCTTATTCAATCGCGGCCAGGCGCGACTGGGCAGCGTGGAAGGAGGGATCGAGTTCAATGGAGCGGCGGTAATGCAGGCGGGCGTTGGTCCGGTCGCCGAGCGATTCGTAGACGCTGCCGAGGTTGTAGTGCACCTGCGCCGGGGTAAGGACAGCGCTGAGCTGTTCGACCGCCTCGTTGAGCTTGCCGGTGCGGGCGAGCATCAGGCCATAGTTGACCCGACAGGGCTGGCTTGTGGGATCGATCTCGATGCCCTTGCGATAGGCCGCCTCCGCCTCAGCGCGCTGGCCGGCGATTTCGTAGGCATACCCCAGGTTGCTGTAGCCGGCCGCAGCGTGGTTCGTCAGCTCGATGTAGCGCTTCCAGCACTGGATCGCCTGGGCATGGCGGCCCAGGCGCGACTGGGCGATCGCCAGGCGAAACAGCGATGGCTCATGCCTGGCATCCACCTGCAACGCTCGGGTGTACTGCTCGATGGCCCCGGCGAGATTGCCCTGGCTTTCGGCGAGCTGGCCGGCGGCGAAGTGGGTATTGGCCATCAGCGGGGGATCGGCGGCCTGCTCAAACTGCCGGTCCTCGGCCGAAAGCAGTTGCTGCTCGTGCCGCGGCACCCCTTTGTTTTCCTTGTCAGCGCACCCCACGGCCATCGCCGCCATCAGCGCAAGACCTGCCTGCCAGTGCCATTTGCTCATAGAGTACCCTCGGGCGGAAGCCTGTTGCCCCTTCACTGGTGTATCGGACGGCGGCGGAAAGTGGCTGAAATGTTTACCGGCAATCGCCGGATGAGAAACGCCCGCCCCTGTGCCCGGGGCACAAACAAGAGGCTTCGACCAGCATCTGCATCGACAAATAGATCAGCCCGCCTTCTTACCTGCGGTCGGCCATCTGGGCTCATCACGCGCCGGCGCCGGACGTGAGCGCCTGCACCATGGCCTGCGTGACCGTGGCGTAGGCGGCATCGAGCGGGGCATCGACCTTGCACCCGGCCGCGCGGGCATGACCACCGCCGCCGAAACGCTCGGCGAAGCGGGCGACATCGATCTTTCCCTTGCTGCGCAGGCTGATGCGCACCGGCCCACCCTCCGGCGGCTCGGTGAACAATACCGACACCTCAACCGACCCGATCACCAGCGGGGCATTGATGGCATTTTCCGTATCCGCCACCGTGGCACCCGTCTCGGCAAAATCCTGGCGACGCAGGCGCAGGGTGGCGAGCTTTCCATCGGCCAGCAATTGCAGGGAATTGCTCGCCCGGGCATGCAGGGCGAAGCGCTCCGCGCTTTCGCTGTGATAGAGCCGCTGATAGAGCGGATCGGTCTGCACCCCCGCCTCGATCAGGTCGGCGGCCTTGCGCAGGGTATTGGGGCGGGTATTGGAGAAATGAAACCACCCGGTATCAGTCACGATCGCCAGGTAGAGTGCCGCGGCGATGCGGGGATCGAGCGCAACACCCCAGCGCTCGAGCAGTTCGGTGGCGATCTCCCCCGCCGCCGCCGCCTCGGTGTCCACCAGCTTGAGCGTGGCCCAGTCTTCCTGTGTCAGGTGATGATCCAGCACATACTTGGGCCTGGGCCAGGCAAGGATGCGCTCTTGCAACCCGGGCAGTTGCGACCAGGTGCCGGTATCCACCACCAGCAGCGCATCGAAGCGGTCCAGATCCAGCCCCGCCGGCCAGCCTGCCTCTGCCTCATGGAATGGGATCGCGTTGTCATGGAACACGAAGGCGTACTTGGTGGGCAACGCACTCAGCAGCAGCACTTCGGCGGCGATCCCCCTGGCCCCCATCCCCATTACCATGGCCGCCGCCGTGCCCAGGGCATCGCCATCGGGGCGGACGTGGGTGGTCACCAGCACGTTTTTGCAACGCGACAAGGCCCCGATCAGCTCATCGTACTTCTGGCTCATGCTGCGGCATGATAGCCCCACCGCCGCCGGCATGCGACCGCAGGCGGCTGAGAGGTGTCGGCCGGAGCTGTCAC
>CAYNMV010000029.1:47790-52491 GCA_964398315.1 uncultured Tepidisphaeraceae bacterium
GCACTGCGCGGGGGTATTACGCCAGCATCGATGCCGCGGCACTGATCTTCTCATCCAGGCCGGCACATACGCGCTCGAGAACCGTGGAGTTGATCGGCAGCGGGTCCAGATCGGCGATGGTGATCTGCTGGTTCACCGCCGTCAGGTTGAAGCCGATCTTGCGCTGGGCACAGAGCGTATCGGCCACGAACACCAGGGCCGTCAGCGCGCGCTGATCGGGCGGCAGCAGATCGGGCTTGTGATGATGGCCGGCGACAAGCTGGCAGGCGCGGGGGAATTTCCAGTGCTCGGTCATCGCCTGCCCGAGTTGCTGGTGATCCACCCCGCTGATGTCGCGTTCGATCTGGCAGAAGTCGCCACCGCCCAGCGCTTTGTCGCAAACTTGCTGAAGCTTGTCCGGCCAGACCTGCAACGCCACCAGCAGCCCGATGTCGTGGATCATGCCACCCAGGAAAGCCTCATCGACGATGGGCAGCTTCATCTCCCGGGCCAACTCGCGTGAGGTCACCGCCACGGCGATGCAGTGGGCCCACAGGTCCTTGGCAGTGAAGCCATCGCACAGCTTCACGCCGCGGAACAACTGCCCGAGACTGGCGGCAACCGCAATATTCTTAATCGCATTCAGCCCCAGCAGCACGATAGCGCGGTCAATCGAGGCGATCTGCCCCGGCAGCCCGTAGAAGGCCGAGTTCACCACCTTGAGGATGCGCGTCACCAGAGCCGGGTCATGGGCGACGATGCGGTGCAGTTGTGCAGCGCTGCTCTTGGGGTCTTCGACGGTGGTGATGATCCGAGCCGTCACCTCCGGCAAAGTGGCAATGGCTGTCACCTTGCTGACAGCTTCCTGAACGATTGTGTCCGCATCGACAAGTGTGCAAGTCATAATGTAAAACCCCGCAGGCTCTGCCCTGCTTGTCTTATCGCCCGTACCCGACGGCGGCTTAACCTCGATCCGCCCGGCAACCGCAGAAAATTCATCGCTCAGGCAGCAGAGCGCGATCTTACCGGACACTCCTCACCCACCTATGACAGACTGTCCCACCCGACCCATCCACCCAACCCGCACTGCTTCGCATCAGCCCGGATGGCGTGGATGATGGCGAATCGCCAGGCCAGCGCCCCGATGATCTTTCAGACCCGGGCAGGGTCATTTAGAATGCCGATCACTATGAATCAGCCGCCCCTTGATGAACGAGGTCTGCCCCCGGATTACGACCTCGATGAAGACATGGAGATTACCCCCCGCCAGGTCAAGCAGATGCTCGATCAGAAGGAAGACTTCGTCCTGATCGACTGCCGCCAGCCCAATGAGTGGGATCTGACCCACATCGACGGCGCCAAGTTGCTGCCCTTGCAGCAGCTTCCCCAGCGCATGGGCGAACTGGCCGGCCTGGAAGATAAGCCCATCGTCATCCACTGCCGCTCGGGCGGGCGCAGCATGAAGTTCGCGCAGTTCCTCAAGGCCCAGGGCTACGAGAATGTCCGCAGCATGGCCGGCGGCATCCTCCTCTGGAACCGCGACATCAACCCCGGCGGACCGCAGTATTGAGACAGAAGCGACAAGAAGGCAGGAGGCGAGGCAAGAATCAACACGAGGCCCCTCCCCACCACCCCGGCTTATCCCCGTGGTGGTGCGTGAAACACGCACACCGTGGCCCGGCTCCTGCCTTCTGTCTTCTGCTTCCTCCCCCCATTATCAGACCCGAACACCCGCTCACGCGGATTGCGCTCTCCTCCCGATAAAAAGCGGTGGCGTAGAAGCAAGTCTGTTGCCATTGCCTCAAGGAGCAGCGAGTGAGCCACAGCGGGATCGATTACCAGCGGTTGGTGGTACATGGGCACGCGGTGGAGCTGGCCTGCGATGTCAGCGAGGTGATCGATCACCTGCCGCACTGGCTCGGACTGTTTGATGCGCCCGCCTGGCCGGAGACACTCGTTCCCGCGCGCGGGCGCGTGGACCGGTTCAGCCAGGAAGATGTCCTGCGCAACGTCTCGGCCAACGCTATCGCCTGCTATCACCCCGAGCAGCATCTTGACCTGTATCGCGATGCCGAGCGCTACTGGCTGGTGGATGATCGCTGGGGCATCTGCCAGCTCAACCTGCTGAAGCGCACCTGGCAAAGCTGGGTGATCGAACATCCGCGCATGGATGCGGTGCAGTTGCTGGAATGGTCGGTGCTGTGGCCGATGGCGCAGGTGCTGCGCGGCAAGGGGCTGCACCTGATGCCCGCCACCGCGGTATCGCGCGATGGCTACGGGCTGCTGCTGATCTCGCCGGTTGGGCTCACGCGCGAACTGCATGCGATGGCACGCAGCGGCTGGCGCATCATTGGCCAGCGCTGGGTGGCGCTGCGCGAGGAAGAGGGACGGATCGGCATGCTCCAGATGCCCGGCCTGCTCGAGTCCGAGCCGGATTCGTCGCGCAATGCCCCCTTCCGCCGACAGACGCCCTACGTGGACCTGCTGGCCACGCACCTTGGCGCCGGCCAGCATCACGCCTTCTGCGATGCGGTCATCCTGGCCATTCCGGGTCGTCGCCGCCCCGCCGCCATCCATCGCCTGCAGGGCGATGAAGCGCTGGGCGAGCTGCGCCGGCGCTGGCCGATCGCCGAACTCCATCCCGTTCGCGCGCACGGCATGGCGCACCGCCTGGCCGAATTGTGCGCGGTGTACGCCCTGCACCTGGGCCGTGAACCGCAGGCATCGGTCGATCTGCTCGGCAAACTGCGCTACGGCCTCGATGCCGGTCCGCCCGCCTCGATCGATATCAATCGCGCCCCGTGACACCGCACCTCATCGGAGGGCTCGACCGGCCGGCACGATCCGCCACCCCCTCCCGCAGGCGCCTGGGAAGCGCGCGACATCCGCCTTGATGATGCGCAGGCGGCACACCGGTTATCCCACACGAGATATCTGTCATGCGAATTGACCATCCCTATGAGAATCTGACCGGCGGCCAGTGGGTTCGCGGCAACCTGCACGCGCACACCAACCGCTCGGACGGTGCCCGCCCGGCCCAGGCGGTGATCGATGACTACGCGGGCCGCGGTCATGATTTCCTCATGCTCTCGGATCATGATCTGTTCACCGGCCTCGAAGATTACGCCCGCCTGGACAGCCGCGGCATGGTGCTGATTCCCGGTAACGAGATCACCGCCAACGGCCCGCACATGCTGCACGTCAATGCCACGCGCAAAATCGAGCCGCACGCGAACCGCCAGCGCGCAATCGACGAGGCGGTGGCGGATCGCGGGTTTGTCGTGCTGAACCATCCGAACTGGCAGGCGCGTTTCGACCACTTTCCGCTGGCGCAGATGTCATCGCTGAGCGGCTACACCGGCGTTGAGATATACAACGGTGTCATTGGCGTGCTCGCCGGCAGCCCCTACGCCTTGAACAAGTGGGACCTGCTGCTGTCCGCCGGGCGGCGGGTCTGGGGATTCGCCAACGATGATTCGCACAGCGCCAGCGGCCAGTGCGGCCTGGGTTGGAACGTCGCCTATGTCCGCGAGAAGACAGCCGATGCGATTGTCTCAGCCCTGGCGGCAGGGTGCTTCTACGCCTCCACCGGCGTGGTCATCAGCCGGATCGAAGTGGACGGCAAGCGCATCCGCATCGCCACCGAGAATGCCGATCGCATCGTCGCGCTGAGCACATATGCCCAGCGGGTCAAGTGGGTTGATGCGGCGGAGATGGAAGTCGACGTGCCCGAAACAGGCGGCTACCTGCGCTTCACGTGCTGGGGGCGCGGCGAATCGTTCGCCTGGACCCAGCCGTTTTTCATCACGCCGTGAAGCCCCCTGCCATGAAGCCCGCCGCCATACTCTTTGACATGGACGACTTGCTGGTCCGCTCGGGCCCCATCTGGCGACAGGCCGAAGAGACTTTGCTGGCGGCCATCGGCCATACCTGGAGCCTGGAGCAATCCATGCAGTACAAGGGGATGAACGCCCTGGATGTGGCGGCGACGATCCATCGCCTGCTCCAACCCGCCCTGCCGCTGGCCGAGTGCCAGCGCATCCTGCGCACCGCGCTGATCGACGGCTTCGCCGGCAATGCCCGCGCGATGCCCGGTGCGGTGGAACTGGTGCGCCGGCTGCGCGATCGCCTGCCGCTGGCGCTGGCCTCGGGCAGCCCGATGCCGGCGATTGAATCAGCCCTGGGGCAGCTTGGCATCGCCGATGCGTTCGACCAGGTCATCAGCAGCGAATCCGTGCCCCGCGGCAAGCCGCATCCCGATGTGTTCCTTGCCGCCGCTGATGCCCTGGGCGTGCCGCCCGCTCAATGCATCGTCTTTGAGGACAGCTTGGTCGGTGTACAGGCCGGCCTGGCCGCCGGCATGGTGGTGTGTGCGGTGCCATCCGGTGCCCATGAGGCGATCAGCCGGCTGACGCCGCACGTCTATGGGTCACTGACTGAGGTGCCGGCCGATTTTCCCGATGCCTGGCGGTGATCCCATACAGCCCGCCGCGGCAGCGCCTACCGCAACACCGATAGTGGCACACCGGAAGCCCCCGACGCCTGGCGGCCAAGCAGTTCCAGCCCCGCCTTCAGCACCATGGCCGGTGTCACCCGTGTCATGCAGCGGTGATCCAGCGGGCAGGTCTTCTTCTGGCACGGGCCGCAAAAGACCTTGACCGACACCTGCCGCTCTTTGGGAAAATCGATCTCGGTCCACTGTGGGAACGTCGGCCCGAAGAT
>CAYNMV010000030.1:0-8174 GCA_964398315.1 uncultured Tepidisphaeraceae bacterium
CCCAGCATCAGTTCAACATCAACGGCGGAACGGTCAACTTCATGGGGGGCACGATCACCGACATCAGCAGCAACAACTCCGGCGGCTGGCGCATCGCAGGGGGTACGGTGAACCACAGCGCGGGCATCTCGACGATGTCACGTGAACTGGAAATTGGCGGGTCAGGCCTTACCGCCGTCTACAACCTCAGCGGCCCCGGGACCATCAACACCCGCAGCCTCATCCTCGGAACGGTCAACAATGCAAGCGGCAGTGGCACGCTGAAAGTTTCGGGCGGGACGGTCAATGTCGCCGGTGGACTCTCTATCCTGGCCTATATCAGCGACAATACTGCCAGCGGCCTGCTTGAAGTCAGCGGCGGGACGGTCACCGTCGCCAACGATGCTCGCGTGGGCAATCCCAACAACACCGGCACCGCGACACTGCGCGTGGTCGGCAACCAGGGAAGCATCACGCTGAACAACCTCATTAACAATGGAACGAAAGGTTTGGTTGCGGACAACAGCAATGCACCGCTGATCCTCTGGGAGAACGGCACGTTGCAGTTCGTCATCGGCGCACAGGGTGTCAGCCCCCTCAACCTGATCTCGAGTTCCCCGGCAGATGGTCGATCGGTTTCGTTCCTGGCTGGCACGCTGGATCTGGATCTGATGGATGGATTCGTGCCGTCGGAGGGCCAGACCTTCGACCTGGTGATGACCAATGTCACTGCTGAGCATGAGGGCGCGATCGGAATGGATATCACCGGCCTGTCGCTGGCGGCGGGTGACAGCGCCAACTGGACGTTTGACCTGGTGCGCAGTGGAGATATCACCACGCTGCAGGCGACCTATGTGCCTGAACCGGCGGCGATGGCGCTGGTGGGCCTGGGGATTCCCATGCTGATGGGCCGCAGGCGCCGGAGCTAGTCAGACACCTTCCCCCGTTCCGCCGGGAGACCGGCGGGGCGGGTTTCAAGGCATCGCGTGATCGTTCACTCCCATGCAATGCCAGCGATCGTGATTGGACAAGGTAGGGCAGTCACATCCAAAGGAGCGCTGTATGCACACGACGGGGACCATTGTTAGAGGCCGGTTGCAGAGGGGGATTTGCCGGTATTCATGCCTGCCAACGGGTATGAAGTCCATTCTGGTTGCGCTGTTCGGTGCCATGCTGACGGGTCAGGTGGCACAGGCAGCCCCGGTGCAACCGAAACATCAGTGGCTGTTTGACGAGGCGGATAGCAATGCCACCACTGTGCTGGACACCGGCTCAGCTGGGGCCAGCGCCAATGGCACTGTTCAGGGCGCTTCGCACGATGTCCGTTCAACATCGCTGACTCCGTTCAGCTATCCGGGGAACAAGTCGTTTGTCCCGGGGTCAGCGCGATATGTGAGCATTCCGCTCAATGCCAGCCTGGGCACACAGTCAACCGTGTCACTGTGGGTGCGGCTGGATACAGGCTACCCCGAGGTGGGCAACAGCTGGGTCCTCAATGCCACCGGTTCGAGCGGGCCATTGACAGCAGTTTTGTACTATGACCGGCTGGGTAAGAGCCGGGCTTCCCGGGACGAGGTCTGGTGGAATGGGGCGTATAAAGGCGATGACAATATCACCCATGGTGGCGCCATCACCGCATTGCTGGATGGTGTCTGGCGGCACCTGGTTCTGGTGCGTGATGGCGACAACGTGGATATTTGGGAGGGCGACTTAGGCAGCAGCCTGACCAAGGTGTGGACGCTTGTGCTGCCAGCTACCGTCAGGGTCGCTACAACGTTCGATACCCTCTACATCGGCGCTCACGCTTCTGGCCTGGCGAATGTCTTCCCTGGCCAGATCGACGAATTTGCGATCTGGGATACCGCGCTTTCGAGTGCGGATCTGGAATGGCTGCACAGCAACAGCCTGACCAGCATACCCGAGCCGGCCGGCCTGGTACTGCTGGCCCTCGCCGTGCCTCTGATTCGCAGGCGCCGGGTGACAGTATAGGTTTCAGGTGGATGTCAGCACGGATTTGCGGAACGCGCCAAGGGCACCGGCCTTTCGGCCGGTAGCTTCTGGCGCAGGCAACACCCTCCGCCGTACCGCCGCGAGGCGTGTGAATTGGAACTACGGATGTCGTAATATTGCTTTGGATGGGTCGTCCTGGACGTGGCTTGCTTGTGGTTCGCCCCGTGCGGCAATCACCCTCGAGTCAGCGCGGCAGGCTGGCCAGTATTGAGGGAAACCGATCCAGCGCGGGCGGATTTTCTTGGCTTTCGCGAAGGGCTATGCTATGATTCAGGATGGACATCTGAAGAAATAACTCATCTATCGGCATCCTTGGATGCGTCATTTTCGATAAATCTTGCGAGTTTGAATTTCTGACGCCAACTGGCAGGTAACGTCCTGCATCACGCATTCTGGATGTAAATCATGCCAAGTATGGATGGAAGAGCCAAGGAGAAAGACGAGCAGACCCGCGATCATCCGCGGGTCTCGCGGTCGTCGATCGTCGATGCGCTCAGGGGGCAGATCGTCCACGGCCAGTTCCCGCGGGGGGCGCGGTTGCCCAATCGGCGTGATCTCGTCCGTCGATTCGGCGCCAGCAGCGTCACGATCCAGCGGGCGGTGGATCGCCTGATCGCCGATGGGTTTATCTATACCGATGGGCCCAACGGCACGTTCGTGGCACCTAATCCGCCGCACATCTCCCGTTACGGCCTGCTGCTGACGTCGCATCCCCGCCACACGCAGAGCTGGCGGCGGTTCTCGGCCGTCCTGTGCAATGCGGCCCGCGATCTGTATCCCGAGGGGGATCGAACGATCGCAGTCTACTATGACATCGACGGCAAGAGCCAAACCGATGATTATCGCCGGCTGATTCGCGACCTGCGCTCTCACCGCCTGGCGGGATTGATCATTGCCGGCGAGCCGGATCGCCTCTTCGGCACACCTGCCCTCGAACCGGACAGCCCGCCGCGCGTGGCTCTTATGGAAGAGGCGGTGGGGCCGGACATGCCCGTCATCGGGCATGACCGATACTCGTTTATCGACAAGGCGCTCGATTTCCTGCGAGGACAGGGTCGGAAGAATATCGCCTTTATCGGCGGTGAACGCATCGCGCCGCACAACCTCAGACAGTATTTCACCTCGGCCCTGGGCCGCCATGGCATGCATCACGAGCCGTACTGGTGGCAGCAGGTGTTTGTCGGCACGCCAGAGCTGGCGCGCAATCTGATCCACCTGCTGATGCACGATGGGCAGACCACGCGACCGGATGGACTGATCATTTACGATGACAACCTCGTCGAGCAGGTGATTGCCGGGCTGATGGAAGCCGGCGTTCACATCCCGCGCGACCTGGATCTGGTTACGCACTGTAACTTTCCGTGGGCTTCACCCAGCGTCGTATCGCTCAAGCGGATCGGCTATGACGCGGCCCAGACACTGAAACTCTGCGTTGAGTTGATCGACCGGCAGCGGCGCGGGGAAACCGTGCCGCTGATGAGCCAGATCAAGCCAGTTGAGGAACACCAGCTTCTCTCCGCCACGGCAGGTGCACGCGTGCCGGCGGCGGCGAACGTTTGAGGTACCGTTCTCACATGCCGGCACAGGGGCCGGCAGGGGAGCGTGATGTAGGGAGCGAGCCATGTCCAGCCGCCGACGTTATCCGTTACGCGGTGCTCGTTGCCATGCCGGGTCGCAATGCGTGCGCCCGCCGTCCATTCACACTGTGGATGCCGCGGCTCATCTCGCAGGAAAGGAGCAGAGCATGTCGAGGTCACATCACCGCGCCTTCACTCTGGTCGAATTGCTTGTCGTCATAGGCATTATTGCGCTTCTGGTCTCCATTCTCCTTCCGGCCGTGCGCAAGGCCCGTGAGGCGGCCATACGGGTCAACTGTGCCAGCAACCTGCGTCAGATCGGGGCGGCCTTCCAGATGTACCGCAACGACAACAACGACCTCGGGCCGGTGGTATACCAGCCCTGGGACCTGTGGAAGGCCAAGGATTCCCGCACGGTAGACTATCCCCACGGCGGCTACACCGGCCTGGGCCTGCTGTTCAGCAACGGGTATATCGGCGGGAACTGGAAGTCCGATGGGCGCTACGATCCCAACTATCACACGGACCGCATCTTCTATTGTCCGGGCTTTGATCGCGAAATGAATTTCCGCGGCGGCTGGCCTGGCCGCGGCTCGCTGGATCCTGATGCCACGGGCCTGTACAACCGCGAGGTTTCTTACATCTACAACCCGGTCAGCCGCAACCTGACACCCGGCACCGGCGACCAGCGGCCGGCCCAGAATGTGAAAGTCTCACGCTTTCCGCGCCGTGCCATCGTCAGCGACATGTGGACTTGGCCCTACATCGACGGGTACGGCGACTTGCTGGACCTGGCCCACGGCCTGCGGTACTTCAACGTTCTCTACACCGATGGCTCGGTATCGGCGTACACCGGACCCATTGTGGCTGACTGCGTTGCCCAGGGTGATCAGCCCCGGATGGCCAATCGGAACAACGTCACCTACGGTGGCATCTTCTACAAGGAAGGCCTGTACGGTGAGTTCGATCAGAACTGAGGCGGCAGTCTGATCATCTGATCTGAATTGCCGCATCGGCTACCATGGTGGGTGCGGCGGACATGCGCAGCCGCCTTGCCAGGTGCGCGCGCTGGCCATCGGGCCAGTATCGCTCAGGCGGCCATCTGCCGCCTGTTGCCCCCGGGAGCCGATTGCACCTCGTCGTGGCGGCCGCCGACTCGGTGACGAAGGCATCTTCTCCACGAAACAACTGCGCGGACGGGATATCCGCGCCATGAGACCGCTACGGATAGATGAGACCCGCTCTAAAACCCTTTCTCGGCGATCTCCACCGCCTTGAGCAGGGCCTTGGCCTTGTTCATCGTCTCCTCGTACTCGCTGGCGGGGACTGAGTCGGCCACCACGCCAGCCCCGGCCTGCACGTCGAATGTACCCTGCCGATAGACGATCGTTCGCAGGGCGATACACGTATCCAGGTCACCCGAGAAATCGATGTAGCCCACAGCGCCGCCGTAGGGGCCGCGGCGGGTCGGTTCCAGCTCATCGATGATCTGCATCGCCCGGATTTTCGGCGCGCCGCTGACCGTTCCCACCGGCAGGCTTACTTTCAGGGCATCCAGGGCGGTGTACCGTGGGTCCAGTTCACCGGTGACGTTGGTGACGATGTGCATCACATGACTGTAGCGCTCGACGCTCAGGACATCGCTGATCTTCACGCTGCCGATCTTCGCCACCCGGCCGATGTCGTTGCGGTGCAGGTCCACCAGCATGATGTGCTCGGCCCGTTCCTTCGGATCGGCCAGCAGCTCTGCCTCCAGGCGCCGGTCTTCCGCCTCATCCATCCCGCGCCGGCGCGTACCCGCCAGCGGCCGGCTGGTCACCTTCCCATCGATCACACTGCACAGGATCTCCGGGCTGGATCCGATCAGCGTGCAGGCCGGGCTCTTGAGGAAGAACATGTAGGGCGAGGGGTTGATGATCCGCAGCGCCCGGTAGACATCGAGCGGGCTGGCCTCGGAGTAAACGCGCAGCCGCTGGCTGGGGACGAACTGGAAGACATCCCCCGCGCGGATGTACTGCTTGCCCTTCTCCACCGCCGCCTCGAATTCCGCCCGGCTGAAGTTGGATTCGAACTTGAGCGTGAGCGGCGCCTGCGGGTCGATCTCCCCCAGGTTGAGCATCGGCGGCTGCTGCAGCCGCTGCACGATCGCATCGATCCGCCGGCACGCATCGGCATAGGCAGAGTCCAGGTCGGGGAAGGGGGCGGGCAGGGCCCCGGGCGCGCCGGCGCCCTGCGGGGCGCTATCTCCGGCGGGCCCACCGCCCGCGATCCGCGCATTGGCCACGACCTTGATCGTCTTATCCACGTGATCGAAGATGACCAGCTCGTTGTACAGCCCGAACATCACATCCGGCAGCCGGCGGTCGTCCTTGGGCGGCTGGTTCAGCTTCTCCGGCTCGTAATACCGCACCGTGTCATACCCGGCGTATCCCACCAGCCCGCCGGTGAAGGCCGGCAGCTCCTTGAAGCGGTGGAACGTGCCTCGCGGCAGCAGCTTCTGCAGGTCCGCCAGCGGGTCGCTGGTGTTGAATTCCTCGGCCGGCCGGCCGTAGTGCTGCAGCAGCGCACGGCCGCCCGCGCACTGGTAGACCGCACTCGGCCCGGTTGCGATAAACGAGTAGCGTCCGATCTTTTCTCCCCCGATGACCGATTCCAGCAAAAACGCGTGCTGATCCCGCCCCAGCACCTCAAACGCCCCCACCGGCGTGATCCGGTCAGCCAGCAACTGCCGGTAAACCGGGATGATCTGCGCCCCCTCGGCCACGCGCTTGAACGTCTCAACATCAGGAAAATACCGCCGCATATACCGCGTGAGGGTAAGAGTGCGCCCGCCAAACGTCAAAGTGTCCTGCGGACGGCAACCATGCGGACGACGGCTTGAACCACAGAGGCTCGGAGACACGGAGATGGAGGAGACAGCCGTTTCAGACAGCATCCACGGGAGAGGCCCGCCTCAGCCTGGATTTGCTCCGATGCCCGGCGGGACGGCACTTGGGGAAGCGTCGCATTCCGGGCATCGCTCAGGGGTGGCGCGGAGGTCGTAGCCGCAGACGGCACATAAGCCCTTGTGTTGCCGTCGGCGGCGGGTGGCCCAGGCAAGTGCCTGCCCGGCGGGAAGCAGGACAGTGGTGATGAAAAGCATCCAGTGCGGCACCGCCAGCATCTTCAGGATACCCAGCGGTCGGCCGTCGGGTGAGGCGAAAGCCCAGTCGCTGACAACCCATCCGAAGCCGAAGCCATTGGCACGCGAGATGGGAGGCGGCGTGTAGAACACCTCGATTGGAGCATCGGGCCGGTACGGAGGATCGGTGGTGCCGCGCAGCGCCCACGCCAGATTGCCCCGCGACGGACGGGTGGGCACCGGATCAGCGCCTTGCCAGCGTTGCAGCCACAGCCGGCCCGCCTTGGACTGGACCATGAGCGTTGAGCCGCCGCGCCATGCGATGGAATCCAACACCGGATGGTGGCTCCGCACCCACAGCACGGCGACCAGCATACACACAATCAGCGACACCATTGCCGCGAGCCTGAACATTCGCTGCTTCATGCCTGTCGCTCCGCCGCACGATG
This sequence comes from uncultured Tepidisphaeraceae bacterium, assembly GCA_964398315.1. Taxonomy (GTDB): domain Bacteria; phylum Planctomycetota; class Phycisphaerae; order Tepidisphaerales; family Tepidisphaeraceae; genus JADLCB01. The sequence goes on from CAYNMV010000030.1 coordinate 7,137, forward strand.
AATCATTCATCTGTGCCCGCGCCGGCGCTGGGTTGAATGCGGTGCAACCACAATCATACCCTCCAGCGCGGTCCGTTCCGGCGGCTTGTCAGCGGGGCGGTGGGCGGTGGCCCGGCGGCGGTGCATGCCATTTGGCCCTCACCGCGGGCAGCTCACCGGTCCAGGTCAATCCGGGATTGCCGTAGCCCGGATACGTAGCTCCATTCCACCACGAACTCCCCCGGCTGACCCAGCTCGGCAAAATCCTGCGGAGTAATCACCAGCGAGGCCCGGGCGATCCGGCCGGGCGGAAGGGTCGGTAGTCGTCCCGGAGCAATTGTGATGGCAGGCCCGAGATAGCGGGCGGCACGCCCGTTGTGATAGAGCCGGATCGTCACGGGGTGGAGCAGCAGTCCGCTCACCGTTTGATCTCGATCGCCGGCGTTGCGGATTTCGGCCAGGAGATGAACCGGCTCGGACACCGGCGCCTCATCAAACGAGGCGGTGAGGCGGGCCTCGATCGGCGCATCGGCCACGCGCTGCCAGGGCGATTCCTGTGCCCGCAGCATCATCCATGGTCCGCGCATCGCATCACGCTCTGCCCGCGCGGCCGCCGCTGCCACCTCCCGCAGGTGGGAGACCGTCTCCTCCATTCGACTCAGCTTCTCATTCAGTTGTTGCTGTCTGCGCAGCGCCACGGCGGCGGTCGTCAGGGCGGCCAGGGAGGCCAGCAAGAGAAACGCAATCGTGATCTGTCTCATGTTTGCATGAGACGCGCCCGAGGGCCCAAGGTTCCTCCCGACTGCCGTTTACTGGATGACCCGCACTGCGCCACTGATTTCGTTTTCCTCGCTGCACGGCGCAATACCAGCAACGATAACGCGTGGCGATGGATTTCTGCCGTCATCACCGGCGCGGGAGTCGGTGCGGGCAACCCGGTCGCTCGCACGGTGAGGGACTGAAGGGGGAAGGAGCAGAGGCAGTGGCGGGCGAGGGTGCGGAGGCGGGGGCCGGGGAAGAGAGTCCTGCGGACGGCAACCGGGGTCCTGCGGACGGCAA
>CAYNMV010000030.1:8274-47806 GCA_964398315.1 uncultured Tepidisphaeraceae bacterium
GCCGGCGGAGGCGAAATGGAAGCGGGATTGGCCAGGATCGGAGGTGGAGCCTGCCAAGCTCCGCTTCGACCCTGCACGATCAACATCCGATGATGCACGATCAGCGATCGACCATACGAAGGGAACATCTCACCATGCAAAGAGAAATGTCCGCTATGCAAAGGGGGACTTTCGCTATGCACAGGGAGACTTCCACTATGCACAGGGAGACTTCCACTATGCAAAGGGAAGTTTCCGCTATGTAAAGGGAGGCTTTCGCTTTGCACAGGGAGGCTTCCGCTTTGCAAAGGGAAACTGGCCGGCGGCCGGGGCAGGGCCGGATCGGCGATTTTCCCGGACCCACCGTTACCGGACGATCCACCCCCCGGCGGACGGGCGGGGCGTGGGGGAGTCCTCAGTCGCCGGTTGTCGGTCGTCGGTGGAATGGGAACCCTGCTGGCGACTGGCGCCTGATGCGTGGCTACTCCCCTGCTCCCTTCCCCCGGTATACTCCGCTTCCCATGCCACTGCGCGCTTCCCTGCCGCCGTTGTCGCCGACCAAGGACCCGTATAACTATCCGGCCTTCAAGGGGAGTGTGTCGCGCTGGATCTGGCGGATCTATACCCAGCGGCTCACGCCGGCGGGGCGGTGGTTCGCCCTGGCAACCGTCTGCTTCATCGGGTACGGCGGGACCTCGCTGCAGCTCCAGGGGCACGTGCTGGCGGCGTACGCAACGGTCATCTGGGGGATCGCGATCGGGGCGCTGCTGGTTTACCGGCCGCGGGTGAAGCTGGAGGCCCGGCTGGCGGAGCGGGTGTGCGCGGGGGAGATCGTGCCGGTGGAGATCACGATCACGCAGCTCGGGCGCTTGCGCGGAGCGGACCTGGTGGTATTGCCGCACCAGTTACCCGAGGCGATCGATTCGCTGCCGGATGATGGGGTGGTGCTGGCGGATCTGAAGCGCGGCCGGACCGCCCAGGTGCGCCTGGGGCTCAGATGCCGCCAGCGCGGCAGCTACACGCTGCGCGGGTTTCGGGTGGAGACCGGCTTTCCCTTCGGCATCCTGCGCGCCCGGCGGACGTTCTTCGAACAGCGCAAGCTGCTGGTCTACCCGCGTTTCTCACCCCTGGGGCATCTGGCCCTGCCCACGGGTCGACGCTATCAGCCGGGGGGCGTAGCGCTGGCGAGCGAAGTGGGGGAATCGTTCGAATACCTGGGCAATCGCGACTACCGGCCGGGGGACAACATTCGCGATATCGACTGGCGCGCCACCGCCCGCATGCAGAAGCCGATCGTGCGCGAGTGGGTGGAGGAATATATGCTCCGCGTAGCGGTCATTCTCGACACCCACGTGCTCGCCGACCTGCCCCGCAAGGCTCTCCAGCAGCAGCGGGAGGCATTCGAGCGCGCGGTCTCGGTGACGGCCGCGGTGAGCGACTACATGGCCCGTCAGGATTATCTGGTGGACATCTTCGCGGCGGGTCCGAACCTCTATCACCTGACCGCCGGTCGCAGCCTGGCGCAACTCGATCAGATCCTCGATATCCTCGCCTGCGTGGAGGAAAACCCGGCCGAGCCGTTCGAGGTGATCGAGCCGCAGATCGCCGAACTGCTGGCCCGCATCTCCACCGTCATCTGCGTCTTCCTGGACTGGAACCCCGCCCGCCGGGATTTTGTTCAGCGCCTCAGCGCCCAGGGCGTGGCCGTCAAGGTGATTCTGCTGCGCGATACGCCCTGCACGCTGGACCCCCGCGCGGAGGGTGATCTGCTGGGCGAGGTGCCGATCATCAGCCGGGAGCAGTACGAGGCCGGGGTGGAGACGATCTGATGGGACTGGCCGGGGGGCGTGCCGCTGCGACAGGGCAGGATGGCTCAGCCCATTGAAAACCCGCCGCGGAGGGGGGCGGCCGGGGTGATCGCACGCGCGGTCGGGGTGAAGCGGCCGGCGGGTGGAATCGCGGCGGGGCATTTGCCAAGCCCGGCCCGCTTGCGGTATCACTGGCGGCATGCCCGAGCGGGTGACGATTCTTGGTGATGGTGCGATGGCGACGGTCTGCTCGATCCTGCTGACCCAGGGCGGGCACGAGGTGATCATGTGGGGGGCGTTCGAGCAGTCGATCGAGCGCCTGATCCAGGACCGCGAACAGCGCAAGCTCCTGCCGGGGGTGCGCATCCCCGATTCGGTGCGCCTGACGGCCAACGATGCCGACTGCTTCGCCGGCTGCACGCTGGTGCTGTCGGCCATTCCCACCCAGTACATGCGGGCCAGTTGGCAGCGGCTGAAGCCGCACCTGCCGGCGGGGGTGCCGATCATCTCGGTGGCCAAGGGGATCGAGAACGACACGCTGCTGCGCCCCACCCAGATCATCGCCGATGTGCTGGGGGGCAAGCGCCTGGTGGAGGGCCGGTGGGTGGGGCCGGTGTGCGACTGGCCGCTGGTGGCGCTGAGCGGGCCCAACATCGCAGCCGAGATTGCCCGCTACCTGCCGGCCACGGCGGTGGCGGCGGGGGAGGATCAGGCGGTGGCCCAGCGCGTGCAGGCGGCCTTCTCCACCCAGTGGTTCCGTGTCTACACCAACAGCGATGTGATCGGGGTGGAGCTGGCCGGAGCGATCAAGAACGTGATTGCCCTGGCGGCCGGCATCCTCGATGGGCTGGCGGCGGGCAACAACGCCAAGGCCGCCCTCGTCACCCGCGGCCTGGTTGAAATCACCCGCCTGGGCGTGGCGATGGGCGCGCGGGAGGAGACGTTTACCGGCCTGGCGGGGCTGGGGGATCTGGTAACCACCTGCGTCAGCCCCGAGGGACGCAATCGCCGGGTGGGGGAGCAGATCGGCAAGGGACGCAAGCTCGATGAGATCCTGGCCACGATGGAAAGCGTGGCCGAGGGGGTACCCACCACCCGGGCGGTCATGCAGCTCGCCGGCCGCTTCAACGTGCAGATGCCGATTACCGAGGCGGTCCACTCGGTCCTGTTCGAGGGCAAGGATGTCATCGCCGCCCTGACCGAGCTGATGACCCGCGATCCCAAGCCCGAACGCAACTGACACGGGAGCCCGCCCCTCCCCGACCCTGCCCCGGTGTGAAGGGCGGCGGGAGGTTACCTGTCGTGTCGGCCGGCCGGGGCGGAGCGCAGCAGCCCGGTGCGCAGCGGAGCGCGGACCGCGTGGCCCGGGCCAGGGACTCGGGGGCATCGCGCGGAGCTGGCGGTGCAGGGGGTGGCCGGCTTACCCTTCCGCCGGCTGGGCCTGCAATTGTCCACCGATCCAGGTCTGTCGGGGCAGTGTGTGGGATTCCAGCAGCTCGCGCAGGGGATCGGTGGTGCGGACTTCGAACAGCACCAGGTCCGCCGCCTTGCCCGGTGTGAGGCTGCCGATCATCCCCGACCATTCCAGCGCCCGGGCTGCCCGGATTGTCGCCATCTGCCACAGCTGCTCCGGCGGGATCTCCGGGGCCAGCGTGTGCAGCAGGCGCAGATCCTCCACCAGGTTCAAATCCGGCGAGCTGGCGCAACTGTCGGTGCCCACCGCGACATTGATCCCGCGCGCGAGCATCTCACGCCAGCGATGGGGGGGATGGCCGAAGTATTGATGGGTGCGCGGGCAGTACACCACGCTTGCCCGCCCCTGCGCCAGCAGCCCCAGCGCTTCATCATCGCAGTAGTTCACGTGCGCCAGGAGGGTTGGATGATCGAGCAGGCCCAGCGCCCCGGCCATGCGGATCGGCGGCAGGGGCAGCAGCGGCACATCTTCTGACCAGAACCCCAGCTTGTCCCATAAGTCACGAAAGGCCCCCGTGCGGTGCAGGAGAAACTCGGTTTCATCGGGCGTCTCGGCCAAGTGGGTGGCGATGGGCAGGCGCTGCTGATGCGACAGTTGCAGCGCCTGGCGATACCCCTCAGCATCCACCGTATAAGGCGCGTGCGGTGAGAGACCGATCCGCAGCCGCGGGGTGGCCAGCGCAGCATCGATCGCCCCGGGCAGCAGCGCCTCAAACCGCCCCCGGCGCAGCCCCAGCCCCAGCACCTCCCCGTAGCTCACCGCCCGCAGCGGCGACCGGCTCAGCAGCGGACGCACGAGATGAAACTGCTGGCTGATATCACCCACCGTGGTGATGCCAAAGCGCAGGCATTGCTCTATGCCGCGCTCCGTGCCCAGGCGGATCACCTGCTCGGGATCATCGCCCATCTGTGCCAGCTGAGTGCGCAGGCCCAGGATCCAGTCGGCAAATGAACCCCGGTGCGGCGCACCCGCCGTGCAGGCGCTCAGCTCCAGATGCGTATGGGCATTCACCAGCCCGGGCAGCACGATCGACTCGCCGGCCTCGATCACGCGGGCATCCGGCCAGGCCGTGCGCAGCGCCTGGGCGGAGCCCACCGCCCGGATCAGCCCCGCTTCAAATACCACCGCCCCCTCGCGGATCATCGGCGCATCCATTGGCGCCACCCAGCCAGCAGCGATCAGCGTCTTCACGCCCGGCGGTTGTAGCAGGTCCAGGGGCGATGGAGAAGGCGTTCGCAAAACAGCACAATGCCGTCAGATCAGTTGATCTTGCGCAAAACAGCACCTCGGCTGGTTCGAGAGTGTGCAAAGCAGCCCGTGGGATTCTATGATATGGCCCGCTTTGCAGTTCCAGCGTAAGGATGGGGCAGTCTATGGTGGGACGGATCAAACGGATCGCGCTTGGCCTGTCATTGTATGGGGCGGGATGTGGGGCACTGCTGTTGTGGGGGACGCGATTCACGCCAGGGCCCGGCATGGTGTGTGATGCGGCCCTGTATATCGGCTTTGGCGCCGCTTGTGTCATCACCGGCACGGCAGTGGCCGCGGGCAGTGATGTGTAAGCCGATGCTGGCGATGGATTAGCAAGCGCTGGCGATGTGTCAGTGCTGCTGATGCACGCCGCACCCTCTCCCGGGCCGCACGCAGGGGGCAGGTTACAGCCCTCCCCGCGGATGGCCGCTGCGATGGGCACCCGCGGGGAGGGCATGCTGGGCAGTCCCTACTTGCTCTCGTACTCCTTCAGGAATCCTTCGAATTCACGCATGTGGCCTTCTTCGCCGGCCAGGATGGTGGTCACCATGTCGGCCGTCACCGGATCATCATCGCCGCAGGTTTTGATGATCTTGCGGTAGTGGTCGATCGCGCCCTGCTCGGCCTGGATCACGCCCTTGATGACGCTGACCACATCGGTGCTCTTGGCCGGGGGCTGGAGATACGACTGCTCAGGCTTGAAGGCCATGCTGCCGGGCACCTGGCCGTAAAGCTGCTTGATGCGCTTGCCAAACTCCTGGGCGTGGCCCAGTTCCTCGGCAATATCCGATTCCAGGCTCTTCTTGATCTCCTCGGCACGCACCCCATCGAGGTTGATCGAATTGGCGATGTAGCTCATTACCGTTTCGATCTCCATCCAGTAGGCCTGGATCAACAGGTCCACGATCTCCTTGCGCTTGGCTTCATCGCGAATGATTGGCATGCAAATGGCTCCTTTCCAGATTGTCTGCCCCCTCATTGCCTGTCCGAAGTGTAGGCCCAACCCCCCGCGCAGGGGAGTGCAGAAATGCAACCCGCACCCTGAGGATGAGTTTGGGCAGTCGGACCACGAGTCCGATCCGGCGCCGCAAGTGCAGCGCCGGGCCACGCTCGCCTGCCGCGCAGCAGCCGCGCCGGCGCTTGTTTCACCGCTTCATGCCTGTTTCGGCGATCACACCATGCCCTACAGTCGCTTGTGAAGGTAGATGACCTCGCCGGTGGTGGGAGCCAGGTCGCCGCTCAGGCACTGGACGATCACGCGCGCCACCTCTTCGGGGGCAAGTGTGTTTTCGGTGGGATACTGCTCGGGGGTGGCGATCTGGCGGAACATGGCGGTCTCGACCGCGCCAGGCGCCAGGGTGTGGACGCGGATGTTGTGGGCTTCGCCCTCCCGTGCCAGGGACAGGCCCAGGAGGTTGATCCCCGCCTTGGCCGCCCCATAGGCGGCAAAGCCGGGGAATGGATCACGGCTGGAAAGCGAGGAGAGGTTGATGATCACTCCGCTGCGCTGCCGTACAAAGATGGGCCAGGCCGCCTTCGCCAGGTAGAAAGCGGCCGACAGGTTGGTGGCGATCACCGCATTCCACTCCTCGATGGTCATCTGCTCCACGCTGCGCACCGGGGCCAGGCCAGCGCAGTGAACCAGTCCGTCCAGCCGGCCGAAGGCGGCAACGGTATCCTCCACCACCCGCTGCGCCTGGGCTGGATCAGATACATCGGCCGTCAGCACCAGTGCCTCCTGGGCGCAGCCCTCGGCCGTCTCCTCCAGCGGCGGCCGCCGCCGGCCCACCAGCACCACGCGCTGGCCTTCCAGACTGGCGGCCTGTGCGCAGGCCCGTCCAATCCCGCTGCCAGCGCCGGTAATGAGGGTAACGGGTGTTTCATCGGTCATGACAGTCTCCAGATGGATCGGGGGTACTGAGCGAGCGCGGGCGCGGGCGGCGCACGCTGTGGGAGGGCGAACCGGCCGCTGCCGGCATCACCCGTCACACCACGATGCGTCCGCTTGAAACCAGGGCAATGGCCGGCATCGCTTCGTCGGCGCATTCCTAGCGCGGCTCGAGCGTGACTTTGGCACGCATGTGGTGGGTCTGCCCGGCGGGCAGTTCAACGGCCATCTCATCGGCATTGGCCGTTTCGACACACACCATGCGCGGCCACTCATCATCGCCGAAATCGGGCAGCGCGCTGGCCTTGGCAATCCACGGATTCCAGACCACTGTCGTACGCGATCCCTTCTTCTCAATGCGGATCGAGCGCCCGCCCAGCGCGTTGGCAACCGTGCAGGTGGCGGCGGTATCGAGGTAGACGCGATCGGTTTCGGCGGTGAAGTGGATGGGCTGCTCATCCTGCGTCTTGCGCTTCATGCCATCGGTCTTGTCGATGTAGCGCGTTTTCTCCAGCCCGTAAACCACCGCCTGGCGCACATCATCCACCGCGAAGTAAGTGTGCAGCGCCTCCTCAAAGCGGATGGGGGCGCTGCCGCGGTTCTCCACCTCCAGACTCATCACCAGGGCGGGGCCGAAGATGATGCGATGCCGGAGCACAAAGTCGGCCGCCCACCATTGCCGGGTGCGATCATCGGCCGCCAGGCGCAGAATGACCTCCACCCCAGCCGGTTGCTGCGTGATGGACTCAACCTCAAACTGGCGCAGGCGGGCAAAGCCATGCAGCGGGGCATCGCCGTTGTCAGCCTTTGGCCCGAACCACGGGAAGCAGATCGGCACCCCGCCGCGGATCGGCTTGCCGACCGCCCACTGTGACTGCCCGCTGACGAACAGCATCTCCGGCCCGCCGGCGGGCCGGTAGCGGGTGATGTGCGCCCCAAGCAGATAGACCTCGGCCTCGGCCTGGTCGGTGGCGATGCGGATGCACGTCAGGCCGCCATTGCCTGCTTCAAATCGCACACCGGGAACCTGGAATTGCCGCTGCAGTTGTTCGATCGTGCTCATCGCCGGGCATTTTATGCCGGTTGGCCATGCAATGCACATGCACAGGGCGGATGATCCGCACGGCACCAATCAACAATGCATCCGAGGGGGGCGGCGGCAACTGGCAGGCACATTGACCGCAACCGGACAACGAGCGAGCCGGCGTCCGCGCTCCTGCCCGCAGTGTTTCACAGTCCCGCCGCCAGGAAAAACAGCACCAGCACGATGACCATCGACGCCGTCAAGCCCAGGGAGATGTAGCCGCAGATCAGGCCGGCAAGGGCCATGCCGCGGCCACTCTCGGTGCCAGCGCGGACGCGGCTGAGCGAGACATGGCCGAACACCACGGCCAGGATCGCGGGGACCACGCCCGCGCAGTACACGAGGAGAAACACCAGCGACAGGATTCCCAGGACCAGGCTGGCGACGGCCATGCCCTGTGGCAGCGGGAAGTTCCCGACAGGAGGCAAAGATGACTGATACGCAAGCGTGCGCTGTGTGTGGGGCCAGGGTGATTGCTGGTATGCCGATGATGAGCCTTCATCTAGCGGCGACAGCGGTGAAGCCACCGGCGTGTCAACCGCATCGGAGGGTGCAGCGGTGGGATGGATGCCTGGCGGCCGGTGGCGCCACGCGGCGGGCGACGATCGGAGCAGCGCTGCAACCGCCTCCACCTGATCGGCGCGCTGCCACTGCGGCATCCCTTCGGTCCAGACCAGTGACTCCGCCCGCAATCCGTGCAACGGCAGCTCATCCAGCGGATAGGGGCCATCCTGGCTGACGCCATCAGATATCCAGTATGCCATGGGCGCGATGGATTGTCCCGGATCGACCCGGGGAAAGGAAGCTGTGATTCAGGAGGGCACGAGGCCGATGCGCCCCAGGCAACCCACGCGGCGGCGGGTCCAGTTCTCCCAGCTCACGCCGTCGATGGTTCGCGCAGGCGAGGCGCCGGCGGTTCGGAGGGATCGGCAGGGAGAATTTCCTCCGGAAAATCATGACTGGTGGGGAACAGCGGCGGCTCGGTTTCATCGCTGAGGGTGGTCTCGGCAGCCACAACCCGGGCATGGGCCTGATGCGAAACCATCATCAGCACGCCGAACAGCAGGGCGATCGTGCTCACCGCGACCAGGGCATACCAGCTGCGCTGATCCTGCACATCCTGCGTGATGACATTCTCCGGCTTGGGTTGCTGCGGCACCACGACCTTGGCCGCCGCGCGCAGCTTCTCCACCTCCCGGGCCAGGTCTGCCTGCTCACGATCGAGCGTCAGCAGATCGGCTGCCACCTGTCCCAGTTCAACGCGCGCCAGGGCTGCCTGCTGCACGGCGGCTTCCCATGCGGCCAATTCCTGGGTGGCTGTCCGAAAGGCATCCCGCGCCAGCTTGGCCGCTTCCTCCAGGCGGGTTCGTTCCTGCGCCTTGGCCTGCTCCTGCTTCAGCAGCTCGGCGCGTTCCTGGTCGGAGAGGGTCTTTCGCCGCTCGGCCAGCAGTTCCTGTCGCTTGGCATCCATCTGCGTCTGCAGCGCCAGCAGTTCCGCCTCGAGCTTGCGGCGGGACTCGGCACTGTCGTTGTTGCCACTGGAGAGGGTCTGCAGGTACTGCTTGCGCGCGCTCTGCATGGCAACAATGCGACGTTCCAGTTCCGCCGCCAGCTTCTTCTGATCTTCAGGCAACTGCTCGAGATTGGGCGCGGCATCGGCCAGGGCACGCTGTATGCCCGCCAGGTCCTGCTCGATCCGCTTCTCGCTCTCGGCCAGGCGTTTCTCGCTGTGCGTGATCAGCCCCTGCAGGCCGGCAATGGCCTCGGCATAGATCTGGTCATTGCCCAGCACCTCCCGGCGCTCTGCGATCTGCTCTTCCAGCTTGGCGATGGCGGCATCGAGCTCGGCCACCTGCTCGCGGGCGCGGGGATGATCCTTGGACGCGACAGCTGCGTTGCGCATCCGCCGCTGCATCTCCAGCAGGGCGGTGTAGTTCTTCAGATCGGGATCGTTGGCCCACACCTCGTTGCGGCGGGCGATAAGCTGCTCATCCAGCTTGCGCTTCAGCTCCGTGATGGTTTCCAGTTGCTGCTTCTGGTCGTGCAGCAATTCGGTGGTCAGGCGATGCACCGTATCCTGCAGCAGCTTGGCGACGGTGACGTAGCCGCGCAGCTCGGGCACATCCTTCATCTGCTTCATCACCTGCTCAAGCTGGGCTTCCAGGCCGGCAATCGATTCATCCAGCAGTTTCTGGGCATGGCTGGCGGCCAGCGCATCGGCGACGCGCTCCGCATCCAGGCGCTGCTGCAACTCCGCAGCCTGCTGCTCCAGCCGCTTGAGCGATTCATCGCTGATGGCCACCTGCGGATCGCCTGCATCGCCCGAGGGCTCAATGCGGGCGGCGGCCTCGCGCATGCGCTCGATCTCACCCTGCACCTTGCGCACCGCCTCTTCGGCCTGGCGCCAGCGCGCCTCGAGCGTGGCAACCTGTGCAGCACGCGCCTTCAACTCGCCCTCGGTATACGGAGGGACGCTCTGGCGCTTGAGCACTTCATGGCGCTGTTGCAGCGCTTCGATCTGGCCTTTTTTCTGGTTCAGGGCTTCGATCCGGTCGCGCAGCTCCTGTTCCGCGTTGCGCTGGTGATCAACCAGGCGCTGGTTCTGCTGGAACATCGCCACCAGCAGCGCATGCATCCGCCGGGAATCCTGGTGCGGCTGGTCGCTGTCCAACTGGATCAACAGCCGGCCATCCCTGCGCTCCAGCCAGAGCCTGTGGGCCGAATCCACCATTTTGGCATAGCGCACCGGATCGGCCAGGAACCCCGGATCAACCCCGGGATAGGCCTGCTGGAGATTGGCGATGGCCAATGCGCGGGTTGAGCGCTCGCGGGTTTCGGTGTCGTTCAGGTATCGGCGCTGGTCCTCAAAAAATGTATGGCGCGCGCCCAGGTCCTCGGGCATGTTGTCAAACACCAGCCATCCCTCGACCCTGCCCGCCACCGGCACGCCGACCCAGATCGCCGCCACCGCCGCCCCCATCACCAGCAGCATCAGCGCCAGCAGGAACGGCACGCTGAAGAACCAGCGGCGTTTCTTCTTTTTCGGCGGCTCACTTGGCTGGAACGCCACCGGGGTGCGCATCGGGCGGACTGGCTTGCGGCCGCGTTCCGCCTGTGCCTCGGCCGGCTGCGCCTCATCTGATGATTCCTCCAGCGGCTGCGCCGGCATCGGCGTGGCGGCCTCGGCCTCGGAGGGCTCGATGGTAAAGTCATCATCGAGCAGCGGCTCATCCTCGGCCGGGCGATCACCGGACTGCGCATCGGCCGGGGCGACCAGGTCATCCATCTCATGGCTGTCGTGCGTCCAGCCGTGTGGATCATCGCCGGTTTCCGATGAGGCAGTATCCTCAGCCCCAGTCGATGGTGTGGCGGGTGGGATGTTCTGCGTCAGCCCCAGGCTGGCGGCCCTGCCGAACAGGGGATCATCCTCCGGCGGGGCGCCCAGTTGTGAGAAGACATCGACCTCGCGGATTTCCGGCAGCGGGCCGGTGAACCCGGCAGCAAAAGCATCGCCACTGTCATCCACCGCATCGAAATCGGGCTGGAGCGCCTGCTCGGGGGCCAGCGGACGACGGCCGAAGGCGATTCCCTTGGCCGGGGGCGGGGTTGCCCCGAGCCCAGCAGCGGGCCGGCGCGGCTTGGAAGACGCGGGCGACAGATTCAGTGGCGCGCCGCCCAGGAAGCCCCACTGGTTCACCCCCGGCTCGAAACTCTCACCGGGCGCCGGCGATGGGGCTTCGGCAGCGGGGGGAGCGGTGTCTTCGGCGGTTGTGGGCGAGTCTTCTTCGATCTCGGCTGTGGGAACCGGTGTCTCGGTTGTCACCGGGGCGCCGGCCTCGGCGCCGCTCAAGGATGGCAACTCGAAGTCGCCGACCTCGGCCTCGGTGGCAGGTGACTGCTGCTGCTCGACCGGCACGGTCGGCTCGGCGGCCAGCAGCTCATCAGTGCCGATGTCGACCTCCGCCTCATCGGCCGGTGGCAGCATGGTTTCGACCGTCTCGACCGATGCAACATGCGCCGGCTCGATGAACTCATCCTCCAGATCGCCGGCAGTATCGGCCGATGCCGGTTCCTCCGCATCCAGATCAAGGGCAGCGAACTGGCTGTCATCCGATGCGGGTACCTGCAGCGCAGAATCATCCGATCCAGGTGCCGGCGCTTCGGCTGCTGTGGAAGCATCGTCAACAACCGGTTCAATGACCGCCTCTTCAACCGCAATCTCATCGTCGCCGGCAGTCTCGATCTCCAGCGCCGGCTCGATGGGCGGCAAAGGCGCTGAGTCGCTATCCAGCGCGAGCTCGATGTCGGACGCGCTATCGGCCTGCGGCTCAGCATCGACTTCGGCCACATCCTGCGCTTCAGGTTGGCCGGCAGGCTCGATTTCAGGCTCATCCGCGGGCGATGCTTCGGGCAAAAGTTCTTCGACAATGGGCTCCGGCGAGGACTCGGCAAATGCCCGGACCTCGCGGTCGAAACCGGTGTCGGTCAGATCATCGGATATTTCGGCCGGCGCGGCGGCATCATCGACTACCGGCTCCAGCGCCTGGGCGGATTCGGGTGTCGGCTCGGTGGATTCAACCACCTCCGCCTCCATCGCCTGGGCCGCAGCGGCGGCGGCATCGACCTCGGGCTTGCGCCGGGAGGCCTTCTTCTTGCGCGGCTTGCGGGCCTTCTTTGGCTTGGCCGGCGCAGTGGGTTCGGCGGCGGATTCGGCCGTGGGTGGCTCGTCCAGCGGCACTTCTGCAACCGGTTCATCGGCCGCCGGGGCTTCCGCCGTTGCATCATCGGTATCGACCTGCTCGACAGCCGGATGCTCAACGGGCAATGCCTCATCAGCGGGCCGTTCGGGGGCCAGATCGAGCGTGTCAGCGTCTTCCTGTTCGGCGGTGGCCGCGGAGTCCTCGGCCTGATCGTCTGCCAGGGGGCCGGCGGCGTCAGTGACCAGTGTTACGGTGTCGCCGGCGGATGCGGGGGCAACCTCCTCGGCGAGGGGCACATTGGAGTCCTCGATGGCCGGCTCAACCAGCTCATCTGCCGGCAGCGTCACTTCATCGACCGCCGGCACTTCCACCACGCGCTCAGAGATGACCGGCGGCGCTTTCGGCCGGGGCTTGTGCTCCGGCGGCAGCGCGCGGGTGGCCTCTGGATCATCCACATCGGCCGGGGCTTCCAGCTCCAGATCCTGGGTCAGATCCAGCTCGCCATCGCCGGCGGGCAGGAGCTCGAGCGCTTCAACACCAGCCGCTTCCTCCGCCGGTGATTCAGCAGCCGCGGGCGTCTGTTCCGCGGCCGGTGCCTCCTCCACCGGGAGCAGGTCCTCCTCTTCAACCGATGCGGGAGCAGGCTGAGGCGTTTCATCCTCGACATCCAGTTCCAGCCGCTCGCCCGCAAGCGGAAGCGGCTCTTCCTCGGCCGGCGGGGTGGGCGGCTCCGCTGCCGGCGCGCTGTCCTGAACAGAGCTGTCCTGAACAGCGCTCTCCGCCGGCGATGTCTCGGTCGGGGGCACATGGGCCGAGAGCGAATCGTCCAGTTCGAGCGGGATCGGTGCGGCCGAGTCCACCGGCTGAGGCGCCCGGGCGGAAACCTGCTCCGCGGCGGCTGGCGGCGCAGCAGCCTCCTGCCGTTCGGCAATTTCCTGCTCCAGCCGCTTGGCGATCACCTCCGGCGGCTCTTCCATGAGTGGGGCCGTTCCGACCAGGTCCTCCAGCTCATCAAAATCAGGATCGTTCGGGTCAACCGGCAGCGGTCCGGTGGGAATCTCCGAAGCCGGGGCGTAGCGCAGTTCCGTCTCGCCGATGCGGATGACATCGCCGAAGTTGATCTGCTCCTGGTGAACGGATCGGCCGTTGATGAACGTGCCGGTTCGCGAACCCAGGTCGCGGATGAACCGTTTGCCGCCCATTTCGATGATGACGGCATGGGCGGTTGAGGCGCTGTCTTCCAGCAGGGAGATGTCACAGGTGGGGCGGCGGCCGATCAGGATCACGCGCTCGTCAATGCGGATCGGATGGGTGCCGGCCACTTCAAGTTGCGCCGCCTTGGCCTTGCTCTGGCGGACATTCACCACCCAACTGGGTGGAATAGCCAGCTTGAAGAGGAAGGAGCCGATCTGGATCTGATCGCCGTGGTTCAGATCCGCTTCGCGAACCTGCTTTTTGTTGACATAGATGTGAGTGCGGGAAGCCAGGTCGCGAATGTAGATCTTGCCATCGGAGTTGATGATCAGGGCGTGTGCCTTACTGACCTTGCTGCTGAGCAAATGCAGGTGCGCATTGGAGCGCGAGCCGACCACCATCACCGGGCGCTTCAGCGGAATGGGCGGCTTGCCGGTGTGTGCCCCCAGCGGAACCAAGGCCGGCATTGTCATCGAACTGCTTGCCACAGATATATTTCCAGAGGTTTGGCGAGACCTTGCTCAGGGCTGGCGGCTATCACACGGAACACCCCGGACCGGTTGCCCGGATTCCGCTCCATCCACCACCTGAGAGTAAGACGAACCACAGGATGCGGGGTTCGCCGGCTCGCAATCGTCCCATCAGCCTGCCCCACGCGCAAGAAGTCCGCTCGCGGGCATCAATCTATCATAACCGACGAACCCCCGGTGATTAAAGCGAAAACGCCGCCCCGCGCCAGGTGTGGCGCGGGGCGTGGTGGTTCGGGAAGGAAAAACAGCGTCTGCCGGCCAGGATGCGCAGTTACAGGACCTGAACCAGGCCCAGCCGTAGCCCAGCGCTACGCCTGGCGCGGCCCAACCGGCTGGCCACCGGGGCCAGGCAGATACCCGGCTCCGGCGGCCGCCACGTCATCCCGAAGCAGGGTTACTGGATAACCAGGTCTGCCGTCAGCGGGATCGCGCTGGCGAGGTTGAAGCGGTTGGGGCTGGTGGCCATCACGATCTGGTGGATCTGCCGGAACTGATCCTCGGTGCCGTCTCCGCTGATGCGCACGGTGTAATGCAGGCCGTCGTATCCCGGCTTGACGGTAGGATCGATGCCGAGGAAGCCGCGCAGGTCGATCTCGCCGCTGGTTTCGATCTCGACATGGCTCAGCTTCACGCCCATGAGCGTGGCCACCGCGGCATAGCCGACCATCATGCAGGCGTTCATCGCCGCCAGCAGGTATTCCTGGGGGTTGGGCTGGGTGTTGGTGCCGCCCAGCTCCAGCGGCTCGTCGATGGTGATGGTGAAATCCTTGGCCACGCGCTGGCCGCCGATTTCGAAGCCGGTCACACGGGTCTGCGAGACCGTGCCATCGACCCAGCGGGTCTGCACGCTCCAGCGGGTCTGGCCCTGGGCGGGGTCAGCGGCAACACTGTCAATCAACTGCTTCAGGGCCGCGGGATCAAGGCCGTTGAGGGTGGTGGTTGTGGCGGTTGACGATTCGAGGGTCTGGGTGGTCATGGCGAACTCCTTGGGGGTTAGAGGACATCGAGAATCCAAACACGTTTGCCCAGGCGGGAAGAAACATACCCCCGTTTTCGAGCCTGCCCAGTGCACTCAAAGTCAACTTTCGGTTGACTTGGAGTCACCCGTCGCGGTGTGATAGTTGCATGGCACCGACACGAGCAAAATCGGCTGCCGAGCTCTTTGGTGTGAGGAGTGAGGCGAAGAACGCGCGGGACAGGCTGATCGATTCGGCCATCGACCTGTTTTACAGCCGCGGCTTCAATGCCGTCGGGCTGGATCAGATCCTGGCGGCTGCGGGCGTCACCAAGACGACTTTCTACAAGCACTTCGACAGCCGCGAGGACCTGCTGGTGGCGGCGGTGGAACGGCGCGATGCATGGGAAACACAAGCGTGGGACCGCGCGGTGCGCCAGCTTGCCGGCGATGATCCCCGCGAGCAGTTGCTCAAGGTGTTCGACGTGCTGGATGTCTGGTTCAACGATCCATCATTTGGCGGGTGCATCTTCATCAACGCAGCGGCTGAGTTTCCCGATCCATCCGATCCGGTTCACCAGGCGGCGGCGCGGCACAAGCGCCGCAACCGCGATGCCTGGCGCGACCTGGCCCGCGCGGCTGGGGCAACCGATCCGGAAACCTTTGCCGACCTGTATACCGCGACGGTGGAGGGGACACTGATTCTCCGCCACGTCCACGGCCGAAATGATGCCGCCCGCCTGACCCGTCCGCTGGTCCAGCGCCTGATCGATGAACACATCCCGGCCGCCGTGCTATGAAGGCGGCCCGGGACTGGGCACGAGGCAAAAGGCGAGGCGGAGTTCGACTGATCCCTTGACTCTCTTTCGTGCGTGCGTGGTTCTCTGTCGGCGGGCACCGCTCACCGGGGGAAGTCTTCGCGGAGGAACTTGCCATCCTCGATGATGCGAATGCCGTCGATCTCCACGTAGCCGCCGGGGCGCAGGTCAACCACCATGTCCCAGTGCAGGCCGGACTGGTTGTTGTTGCCGCACTCGGGGTACCCCGCGCCCAGGGCGAAATGGACGGTGCCGCCGATTTTCTCATCGAACAGCGTATTGCGGGTGAATTTCTGGATGTGGTAGTTGGTGCCGATCGCGCACTCGCCCATCCGGCTGGAGCCTTCATCCATCTCCAGCATCGATATGAGGAAATCCAGCCCCTTGCTGGCCGAGGCATCGACCACCTTGCCGTGGCGGAACTTCAGTTTCGCATCCAGTACCTCCCGGCCATGGTGGACGGCGGGGAAGCTGAAGTTGATCGTCCCCTCGACGCTGTCGATCACGGGCCCGGAGAAGACCTCGCCATCGGGAAAGTTCTCGTGCCCGTCACAGTTGATCCAGCGCATCCCATCCAGGCTCATCCGCACATCGGTGCCGTTGGCGGCGACGACGCGATATTCGCGTTTGCCGTTGAGGAAATCGCAAAGGCGTTGTTGTCGCTCGCTGATGCGCTTCCACGCGGCCACCGGATCGGCTTCGTCGATGAATCCAGCGCTGAAGACGAAATCCTCGTACTCGGCCAGGCTCATCTCCGCATCCTGGGCGGCGGCAAGGTTGGGATACTGGGTGCCGACCCAGCTCAGATCCTTGCTGGCCGCCCGCTTCATGAACAGGTCCATCAACGGTTTACGCGCTGCCTGGGTGATGCCGATTTTGTTCGGATCGCAGTTGGTGAGGGCCTTGGTGTTCTCTTCCGCCCAGATGCCGATCGAGACATCGATTTTTTCGTATTCGTACAGGCTCACCGGGTTGAGGAAGCGAAGCTGCTCATCGTTGGCGTGCTTGAGGAAAATCTCATCCAGTTCATCGGGCACCATCCGCGCGCTGGGATGGCCGCCGGCCTTGAGCACCTCACGGAACAGTTCGACGATCAGCGGCTGGCTGGTGGGCGCACCACTGATACGGACAAGCTGGCCGGGCTTCACACCGCAACTGTAATTGACCAGCACCGAGGCAAGCTTCTGAAGGCGAGGATCACGCATAGGTGGACCATTCTAGATGCAGCGGGGCGATTCCGCGACACCCGGGACAGCAGGTCAAATAAGGCCGCTATCAGCCCGGGGACACTGATGGGGCGGCACTTGCTGGGGCAGCGCTTGCTGCGGCAGCGGTATCGTATATGGGTGCACAGCCATTTGTTGCCTGTGGCAGTCGGGCAATCGGTCAATGCTGAGGCGCCTGGGAGGCTGGCGACGGGGGTTCGGCGGCGTCGAAACGGCGGCCAGTGAGGCGGATAAAGACATCGTGCAGGTCGGGCCGGCCGACGGAGATCGCATCAAGCCAGCCCGGCATCGCCTCGGCCAGACGCGGAACCAGGGCATGGGCCTCAGGGGATTCGAACCGAATCGTGCCGTTCACGCGGGTGGCCTCGATGGCGAAGCGCTCGCGCAGGGTGTCGATGACCTGCTGCAACTGGCGCGACTCGATCGTGACAACCTGCCCGCCGATGCGCTGGCGCAGATCCAGCGGCGAGCCTTCGGCGACGATTTTCCCCTGGTCGAGGATCGCCAGCCGGTCGCACTGGTCGGCTTCTTCCATCAGATGGGTTGTCAGCAGCACGGCGACGCCTTCATCACGGATCTGCCTGAGGGCAGCGGTCAGGTCAGCGCGGGCGGCGGGGTCGAGGCCGGTGCTCGGCTCATCGAGGATCAGGATGCGCGGCCCTGTGAGCAGCCCCTTGGCCAGCTCGATGCGCCGGCGCATCCCGCCGCTGAAGCGGTCAATGCGTTCACGGCGGCGATCCCACAGGCCAAAGCGCTTCAGGTTGGCTTCGATGCGGATGGCCAGGTCAGCTCCGCGCAGGCCGTAGAGGTGACCGTGATGGCGCAGGTTTTCCTCGGCGGTGAGCTGGCGATCGAGGCTGGGGGCCTGGAAGACCACGCCAATGCGCCAGCGGATGGCTGCCCGCTGGGTGGACAGGTCCAGCCCGTCGATCGTGACCGTGCCGCTGGTGGGGGGGATGAGCGTGCTGAGGATGCGGAAGAGAGTAGTCTTGCCGCTGCCGTTGGGACCGAGCAGGCCGAGGATCTCCCCGCCGCGCGCAGCAAGGCTGACGGCATCAAGCGCGGCGCGGTTGCCGTAGCGGTGGGTGAGGCCGGCCACCGTCACCGCCGCACCGGCGGTGGACGATGCGCTGGCTGACGAGATTGCGGACAGTGTTGAGGTCATGGGTGCGGGCGTTCAAGGGCCGGCCACCTGGCGCGGCCCATCCCTCGCTCCGTTGTGCAGCGCCCGCCAAATCCGCCCGATGATGATCAGCCGCGTGACTGGGCATCCAGCATCATCACCGCCAGCAGCAGCGGCAGATAGATGATGGAGAAGAAGAAGAGCTTGCGGGCATCGGCGCGGGTGCGGGTCTGGGCGACACGCACGCCAAAAGCGAAGAAGATCAGCCCCAGGACAACGGCTGCCACCAGGTACACCGGGCCGGCCATGCCGAACCATGCGGCGGCCATGCTCACCGGGAACATCGCCAGCAGATAGACCAGGATCTGCCGGGTTGTCATCGACATCTCGGCATCATCGATGCAGGGCAACATCTTGAAACCGCCCTTGGCGTAATCGTCCTTGTACAGCACGGCGATGGCCAGGAAGTGCGGCATCTGCCAGATGAACAGGATGGCGAACAGGATCCACGCCTCCAGCGACAGCGTGTTGTAGTAGGCGGTCCATCCCATCATCGGCGGGATGGCGCCGGGGATCGCACCCACGATCGTGCACAGCGATGAGGTGCGCTTCATCGGTGTGTAGATCAGCACGTACAGCAGATGGGTGAGCAGGCCAAGCAGCGCGGTCAGCGGATTGACAAACAGCGCCAGGCAGCCCACGCCGATCACCCCCAGCAGCGTGCCCCAGATGGCCGCCTCGATCGGGGTGACGCGCGCTGCGGGCAGGGCGCGGTTGCGCGTGCGGGGCATCAGCGCATCGTACTCCCGCTCCATCAACTGATTGAAGACACTGGCCGAAGCGGCGGTCAGCGCGGTGCCGACCAGCGTGGCGACCACCAGCCACCACTGGTACACCTCGGCTGCCATGTAAAACCCGACCATGGTCGTGATCACGACCAGAAAGTTCAGGCGCGGCTTGGCCAGCTCGTAGAAATCGACGAGCCGGGTAAGCAGGCCGCTGGAGAGCTGCGCCGGGAGGGCGAAGCCGCCGTCGGAGAGGTTGGCGAGATCGCGGGATGGTTTCATGAGACCAGGGGTCGGGCGCCCAGGGGCGCAGGCGAATCAACAACCGGGAACCCGTGCCGCTCCGTGTCGCGGTGCGGGTGGAAGATGCGGAAAATACGGACGGTGAGCACGAATGTCACCAGCAGCAGCAGGGCACCGGCCGCCACATGCAGCGAGGCAATGTCGGCAGGCTTGCGCCAGTAGACGGTCAGCACGCCGAGCGTGAGCTGAATCGCCAGCAGCACCAGGATGCCAATCGAAGGCACGGCCAGCCCGGCATGCCCCGGTATCCGCCGCAGGACACGCACCGCCAGCCAGACCAGCGCAATCGTCACCAGCACCGCGCCCAGGCGATGGCCAAAGTGCAGCCAGATCTGCCCCAGCGTCACCAGGCCAAGCACCGGTTCGGGGCTGGCGGCATCCTCGGCCATGCGGGCCGCGTTGGCGGCGTCCAACCCGGCGGAGGTGGTCGGCGGCAGCAATTGTCCGTAATGCAGCGGCAGATCGGGAATCGCCAGCCCCGCCTGGTGATGCCGCATGAACGCAGCCACCATCAGTTGTGCCAGCAGCAGCACGACACCGATCACCGCCAGCCAGCGCAGGGCCGGCCCGTCTTCCCCCTTTAAGCCGCTGCCGGGATGTTCTTCGCCAGCCCGCCGCTCACCGGCCACCGGGGCGGTCATCCACCAACGCGAGCTGATGACTATCATCAGGCCCATCAGGCAGAGGGCCATCTGCGCGAAGATGCCGTGGACGATCGCCAGATCAAGGCTGACCCAGACGACCCGCAACCCGCCCAGAATGCCTTGGAAGATGACCGCCAGCAGGACGGTCAGGGCCAGCCAGCGCTGGGCGCGGGTGGTGTTCTTGCTGAACCACGCGCAGGCCGTCAGCAGGATGGCGAAAAACCCGACAACCGTGCCGAGCAGGCGGTGGGTGTGCTCATAGAAGACACCCCATTGCTTCCAGAGATCCCACGGAAGCAGGAACATGTTATAGCCAAAGGAATTAGGCCAATCTGGCACGGCCAGCCCGACGCCGTGGCTGGTCACCAGCCCACCCATCCAGATGAGTGGAAAGGTCGCCAGCGCTGTCAGCCAGGCCAGAACGTGCAGCGTGCGGTTGTAGGTGGTTGTGGACAAGGTTCAGGTTCCAGGGAAAACGCGTCCACCAATCATAGACCGAAAAAGGGATTATGCGGATGTGTTGGTGCGGCCGCAACATGCGACAGTTGGGCGCAGAGAAAATTAGCGGCGATTGGAGTGGACCGGCAGGAACACCGGCGCTACAATGTTCGTAGTATGTTAGGATGTGTCCGGTTGCCTGTCAAGTCCCCGCACCAGATTCGCGTGCCACTGCCGCGCCGGCGTGGGACGGGCGCGCTGGGCAGGCGCGGCGGCTGAACAGGGGAGCGCGGCGCTGTTTGTCGGCGATCTCTTGTCCCTTCACCCGGGAACCTTGTGATGATCATGCCAATCGCTAAAACGTTGCTTATGGCGCGCGAGCGGATTATTTCGGGCCAGAGCCAGGGCGAGCAGGAAAACCAGCTCAACTACGCCTTGCGCCCCCAGCGCTTTGACCAGTACATCGGGCAGGAGTCGCTGATCCGCAAGCTGCGCATCGCCGTCACCGCGGCCAGGAGCCGCGGCGAACCGGTGGAGCATGTCCTGCTGCACGGCCCGCCGGGGCTGGGCAAGACAACGTTGGCGCACGTGCTGGCCAACGAGATGGGGGCCGCGGTGCAGGTGGCCAACGGCCCGGCCATCACCAAGGGGGCGGACCTGGTCGGCATCCTCACCAAGTTGCAGAAGGGCGATGTGCTGTTCATTGATGAGATCCACCGCCTGCCGGTGATCGTGGAGGAACACCTCTACTCGGCGATGGAGGATTTCAAGGTTGATATTCCGCTGGATGCCGGGATGCACGCGCG
This sequence comes from uncultured Tepidisphaeraceae bacterium, assembly GCA_964398315.1. Lineage (GTDB taxonomy): Bacteria > Planctomycetota > Phycisphaerae > Tepidisphaerales > Tepidisphaeraceae > JADLCB01. The sequence continues at coordinate 29,281 of CAYNMV010000030.1, forward strand.
GTCGGTGACGATCCCGCTCGAGCCGTTTACGCTCGTTGGCGCCACCACGCGCCTGGGGTTGCTGACCGGCCCGATGCGCGGGCGGTTTGGCATCCCGCTGAACCTCCAGTTTTACACCCCCGACTCGCTGCACGTCATCCTGCAGCAGAACACCCGGCTGCTGGAGTTGCCGGCCGAGGATGAAGCGCTGTGGGAACTGGCCCGACGTTCGCGCGGGACGCCGCGCGTGGCCAACCGCCTGCTGCGGCGGGCGCGCGATTTCGCGGTGGTGGATGCGGAAAAACGCAGGAAACCGGTCAAGCTGACCGTGTCGCTCACGAAAGAAGCGCTGGAACTGGAAGGCATCGACGATCGCGGCCTGGATGAACAGGACCGCCAGTTCCTCAGGATCCTCATCGAAGTCTACGGCGGCGGGCCAACCGGCATCGACGCGGTGGCCGCCACCATGGGCGAGGAACGCGACACGCTGGAGGATGTCATTGAGCCGTATCTGCTTCAGCAGGCGTTCATCACCCGCACGCGCCAGGGCCGGCGGGCGACCAAACTGGCCTATGAGCACCTCGGCTTGAAATGGACGCCGCCCGAGGATGAGCGCAGCGCATCGGACAAGGGGGACAATGGCCTCTTTGCAACGTGACCGAACAGCGGTCAGTTGGCGCACGTACCTGCTTCGGGTAGAACACCCGCTCCAACCTGTGCGAAACGGATCGGCCGTCGGACGACGGCCGGGCCCGATGCAAGGGTCGGCTGTGAACCAGGTCAGGTCCGAGAGGAAGCAGCCTTAAGCAGTACCGGTCTTGTGCCTTCGGTTCCCCGGTCGTCTTCCGACGGCCGACTGCTTTTCGTTTCCTTGGATTGCGGCCTGGTCGATTGCGGATTGACGGCTAACCGCGCACAGCGGCTGATTCGCGCCCGGGGCCGGTTCAATCCTCCACCCAGTCCAGCACCGGGATGCTCATGCCGCTGGGGGTGGGGATGGCCTGGGGGGCTTCGATCACCGGAACATCGTTCAGCGTCAACACCACCGCGATCTCATCGCAGGCCTGGTTCTTGGGACAGCGCACGCAGTCGCTCCAGACCTTCAGCGGCAGGCTCTCCTTGGGGACAACCTCAAATCCGAGCTTCTCGAAGAACCGCTGTTCGTAGGTCAGTGCCATCAGCCGGCGGATGTGCAGCCGCCGGGCCTCGTTGATCGCCCACTGCACCAGTTGCGTGCCAACTCCCCGGCCGCGCATCTGCTCATCCACCGCCAGCGAGCGCACCTCGGCCAGATCCGCCCAGATGATGGTCACCGCGGTGCAACCCATCACCTCGGACGATCCATCGGCGTGGGTATGCTCATACACCGCGAAATCACGCAGGTCCTCGTAGAGCTGGGCAAAGCTCTTGAAGAGCATCTTGCCCAGTTCCGCGTGGCTGTTGATGATCTCCGCGATGCGCGGCACATCATGGACGGTAGCGGGACGGATCATGGTGATAATTGTAGGGGGTCGCGTGCGAACGCGTCTCTTGTTAACTGGTTTCCTGTCACGCGCGGTTTCTGGTCGGCTGTCGTTTCTGACGGCGCACACCGGCCTGCCGCTTGAAGGTGAGTGTGTGCTGGCCAGGCCGCCAGCACACACTCACCGCCAGCACATGCTCACCTTCAGGCGCCCCCTGTCCGAGAGCGCCCGGCAAGCGATCGGTGACACATCACCCATCGCTTTGGCGTTCAGTCTGTTTCGAAGATGAACTCCACCTCAACGCTGGCATCCAGCGGCAGGGTGTTGACGCCGACGGCAGCGCGGACATGCCGGCCGGCATCGCCGAACAGCTCGATGAGGAAATCGCTGGCGCCGTTGGCCACCTGGGGCTGGGCGGTAAAGCCATTCTCCGAGCTGACGAAGCACCCAACCCGCACCACGCCGCGCAGCTTGTCGAGGGCATCCGGCCCCAGCGTCTGCACCGCCGCCAGGGCATTGATGACACACTGGCGGGCGGCCTTTTTGGCCTGCTCGATGCTGCAGTTGGCCGGCACCGGCCCGCTGGCCAGCATCTTCCCATCACGCGTGGGCAGTTGCCCCGCGACATAGACCAGGTTCCCGACCCGCTTGACCGGCACGTACGACCCCGCCGGCGGTGGGGCTGCCGGCAGCTCGATGTTCAGCGTACGCAAGACTTCCCGCAGTGGTGTGTGCATCTGACTCATGGCGCAAAGTGTACCCATTGACCCCCATCGATCGAAAGCGCCCGCGCACGCCAGGGCCGCGTCGCTCCCCTCACTCATCCTTTATCCGCGCTCGCCCCTTATCGGCGGGCTCTTTATCTGCGCGCTGCCTGGCTGCACGCCGCTCACTTGGCGCAGAAGTCGATCAGGCGCGCCAGCTCGCTGCGCAGGTTCTTGCGGTGGACGACGAAGTCGAGAAATCCCTTTTCCTCGAGGAACTCGGCCCGCTGGAATCCTTCGGGCAGCTCGACCTTGATCGTATTGGCGATGGTGCGCGGGCCGGCGAAGGCGATCAGCGCCTTGGGCTCGGCGATGATGAAATCGCCCAGCATGGCGAAGCTGGCGGTGACACCGCCGGTGGTGGGGTCGGCCAGCAGGCTGATGAACAGGCCGCCGGCATCGTCCAGCCGCGCCAGGGCGGCACTGGTCTTGGCCATCTGCATGAGCGACAGCGTGCTCTCCTGCATGCGCGCCCCGCCCGAGCAGCTCACAATCAGCAGCGGCAGCTTCTGATCGGTGGCCTCCTCGATCGTCCGCGTGATCTTCTCGCCCACCACGCTGCCCATGGAGCCCATCATGAAGGTCGGGTCCATCACCGCCATCATCAGCGGCCGGCCCTTGATGAACCCACGGCCGCAGACCACCGCATCCTTGTTGCCGGTCTTGGACTGCTCGGCCTTGAGGCGGTCCTTGTAGCTTTTCTTGTCGATGAAGCGGATCGGATCGGTCGGCTCGATGTCCAGGAACATCTCCTCGAAGGTGTCCGGGTCGACCAGTTGTGCGATGCGCGTCCGCGCGCTGATGCGGAAGTGGTGATCGCACTCGGGGCAGACGTGCAACGACTCCTCCACCGCCTTGCGGAACAGCATCGCCGCACACTCAGGGCAGCGCATCCACAGGCCCTCGGGCACGCCCTGGGCCTTGCCTGCAAGATTGGCATCGTTGGGTGCTTGGGACATAGAACGCGTATTAGACCCGAACCGCGCAGCGATACAAAGCGCCCGCGCTGCTTCAATGCCCTCACGGCCGAGCCCGCCCGGCGCATCGCAATCTTTTGTCTTTTTCGGCGGTGGTCTGGCGGCGGCCTGCCCGCATCAGTCGATCCCATCAGTCGATCACCTGCCCGCCAAACTCATTTTCGAGAATCCGGCGGGCTTCGGCTTCGGTGCGCTGGCCGGTGGCGGGATCGCCGGCGGAGAAATAGGAGCGCACGACCCCTTTCTCATTGGTGGCAATCCGCAGGTAGCCGCTGAGCCAGCCCGGTTCCAGCCCCACGTGGCCCGGCTCCAGATGCACCCCCTTGAACAGGCAGGTGCCCTGCAGGTCGATCCCCTCGGGTGTGGCGGTCACGGTGCGGGCGCCCTGCCCGGCGAAGTGGGCGATGACCGCCTCCAGCGCGCGATCGCGGGTGGCATCGCTGTCGAACTGATAGTTGAACTCGCCGGTGGTGAAAATCTGCTTCTCCAGCATCCACAGCTCATCCAGCAGGCTCGGCCGGCGGGCCAGCGCGCCCAGGAACAGCAGGGCCGTCATCGCCGAGTTCTCCCCGCTGATGGTCAGGTCGCCGAGGGTGATGCGGTGGTAGTAGTGCCCCGATTCCTCGGCCGCCGCCAGCGCCCCGATGCGGGTCATGTGGTCCTTGATCTGCGAGTGTCCGTTGCGGAAAAGCACCGGCCGCGCCCCCAGCTTGCCCCACTCCACCAGCGCCAGCGGCGACACCTTGGGATCATAGAGCACCGCCGGCTGATCTCCGCCTGTGGCCTGCGGCGGGCAGGCGGCCAGGCACTGCCTGAGAATGGGCACGAACGCGAACCCGGCGGTGAGGATGCCGCGGCGATCGCCGAAGACGATCCGGTCACCATCACCATCAATCCCGATGACGGCCTGGCAGTCTGTTTCGGCGGCCCGCTGCACCGCGGCGGCCATCTTCCCCTGACTGGTGGGGTTGGGCGATCCGGTCGGGAAGGCGCCGTCGGGGATGATACGCAGCGGCTCGACCCGGGCCCCGGCCTTCTGCAGCGCCATCATCAGCTCCGGCCCGGCCGAGCCGTGGAAGCTGTCGAGCACCACCCCCAGCCTGGCCAGATCGCCAGGCGCGATCCCTGCCTGCCTGAGCGAGAAGTCGATGTAGTCGTGTGTCAGGTCAATGACCGTGACCGAGCCGCCGGGGCGGGATTCGAACACGGTGTGGCTGTGATACAGCTCGCGCACCTTCGTCAGTCCGCCCAGCGGCCCGCAGTCGTAGCCGATGGCGTGCACCGTGGGAACGGTGAACTTGATGCCGATGTACTGGGCCGGATTGTGCGAGGCCGTGATCGTCAGGCCCATCGTCCGGGGGTGCTGCTGTGACACGCGCAGCGTGGTGAAATAGCTCTGGGGCGTGGAGATGGGGGCAGGGCGGAGATACACATGGAATCCCATGCGCACGGCCGTCTCCAGGCCGATTTCCATCACCCGGCCGGCCCCCAGCCGGGCATCGCGCGCGAGGGTGAGGGTATCCACCTGGAGCAGCCGGGCGTAGGCCAGTGTCGCCTCAAACAGCCGCCGCACCGCCGCATCGTCGAACTCATGCACTTCCCAGCGGGCGTCATAGACTTTGATCGGATCCTTCTGCGTCATGTGGTGTTCCCGGGTTGATGGGCGATTGCCCAATGGCAGGCGGCGCTCGGCCATGCGTCAGCTCTTCACCTGCATTGCCAGGATCCGCGCAATGGCTTCGCAGATCTCGGTGCGATGGATGCCGTTGAGGGCCAGCGCGAGCTGGGTTTCCATCAGGCCGTAGGGGATGCCGGTGTCGTAGCGCTGCCCCTGGACGTGGACAACCCAGTACTTATCGGTTTGCTGGCGCAGGTGTTCCTGGGCTGCGGTAAGCTGGAACTCGTTGCGCTCGCGCAGGTTGTTCTTGATGAGGTATTCGAGGCTGTCGAAGATGGCAGGGGAGAAGACATGCTGGCCGAAGTGGGCCAGGTAGTTGCCGGCCGGCAGGCCCGGCGTGGTCAGCTTCTCCCGGGCGATCTCGATGGTCGGTTTTTCGATGATCAGCTCGGCCTTGTAGATGCCGCGGGCCGGCTCGATGGGCGCGCCCCTGATCGTGCCGAACAGGTGCAGCAGCCGCTCGACCGTGGGCTGTACGCTGGTGGCGGCATCGAGCATGTACTGCTCAAACACCTTGATGAGCTGGGTGGCGCAGCGGTCTTTCACATCACTGATGTAAACGTGATCGCCGAGCAGCAGCAGGAACGGTTCATCGCCGACAAACTTCCTGGCCTGGTAGACGGCATGGCCGAACCCCTCGGGCGAGGCCTGTTCGGCAAAGTGCAGGCGCTCGCCAAACGCCTGGAGCTTTTCGCTCTCCAGGATCGCCCAGTCCTTGCCGCGAAAGCCCTTGACCCGCTCATTGTCGAGCCGCTTGAAATATTCGCGGTAAAGCGATTCTTCGCCCGGCTGGGTGATGATGCAGATTTCTTCGATGCCGGCATCGATGGCTTCCTCGCCGATGATCTGGATGACCGGTTTGGTCAGCCCATCGCGATCGACCAGCGGGAACATCTCTTTCTGCACCGCGGTGGAGGCCGGATACTGCCGGGTGCCGCGCCCGGCGGCGGTGATGACTGCTTTGCGGACTTTTGCCATGAGATCCTCGGTTGGAGGGTTCGGGGTTCAGAAATCGTGTCCTGTGGCCGCATGCACACTGCGTTGGAAAGCCGCCTGCAATCCGCTTTCCTGTCGCATCAATTCAGTCGCTCTCTGGCACCTTGATCCCTGATCGCTGTTTGCACGCATACCTGCCACACCTCAGGCCGCGCCTGCCAGCAGCAGCCGCTCGATGCCGACGGTCACCAGGCCGGCAAGACGGCGGCGGGGGGCGCCGATGCAGCTCACATCGCCAAAGCGGGCCCACATGGCGCTGCGCTGGACAGCGCTGCACAGGTGATCCAGCACCACCGGGGGCAGTTCGCTCAGGCTGCCGGTGATGACCACCCACCGTACACCCAAGACGTTGATCGCGCCGGCGATCGTGATGGCGGCGGCATCGAGGCTGTGCGCCAGCCACGGCGGCAGGCCTTTCTTCTCGATGTGCCGGCGCAGCAGGTCCCAGGTTGGCTTGGCGCCGTGGCAGGCATCGCGCGGGGTGCTTCTGAGCAGCCCGCGACGGGAAACCAGTGTCTCGATGCAGCCCACCGCGCCGCAGCCGCAACGGCGCGTGTTGCCCAGGACCGGGGTGTGTCCCAGTTCGCCACTGAGCGGCAGGGGGGACGTGGCGAGGCGCCCACCGATGACCGCGGCCCCGCCGATGCCGGCCCCGATATCCACCAGGAAAAAGTCATCCCCAGCGGGATCGGCCGCCAACTGTCCCAGGGCCAGGGCGCGAATTTCCTGAACCATCGCCACCGGCACATCCCATACCTTCTTCAGCAGCGCTGGCAGGTTGACGCCTTCGGTCCAGTGGGCGTTGGGGGAGAAGAGGACTCGCTGGCTGGCCTCATCCACCACGCCCGGCACGCTGAGCAGCACACCATCGCTGGGCGCCTGCCTGAGGGCACGGGCCGCCTGGCGCAACTGCTGGAGCCAGGCCTCCGGCGAGGCGGGGGTCTTGAACTGCACCTGCCAGCGGTCGGTCTCGGGCGCGGCCAGCGCCAGGCCGCACAGGCGCGTGTGGACCACGCCAAGCTGCACGGCCACGAATCGGCAGGTGCGATCATCCAGCGTGAACATCTGCCCCGGCCGGCCCGGGCCCTGCGGCGCGGGCTGGGGCGTGGCATTGCCCGGTTCATCCAGCGCGCGAATCCAGCCTGCGGACAGCATCTCATCGACAATCTTCCCGGCGGTGGGGGCGCTGAGCCCGGCCTCCTTGGCCAGTTGCGCCCGCGATGCCGCCTGCCCGCGCTGCAGCAGGCGCAGCAGGGCTCGCTGGTTCATTTGCCGGAGGAGGGAAGCGGTCGCGGCCATGGAGATTTGCCTGCGCTGGGTTTCAGAGGCGGCGGCGGAAGGGCGGCTGGCCGCTGCTTTCCAGCATCGTCAGCCCGGACCCGCGTTTGCTGATTCTTGCCGGGGTAATTAATTAATAAACTTTCTTAAATAATAGGGGTGAGCTTGGGCGATGCAAGCCAGAATTCACCTCTCTATGCGGCTATGGGCTGAACCCCCGAGCCCGGCGTGCCACACCAACCGCCTCCCAGCACTCATGCCACGGTCATCTGCTGATTCGCCGCCACCGGTGGCGGCGGGCAGGCCGATGCATCCTGCGCGGGCGGCTCATGCAGCCAGCGCGCGGCAGCGAGCCCCAGCAGCCCCAGGGCCGTCACGGCGGCAAAATAGAAGCTGTAACGATTCCAGACCACCCCGCCCATCGTCAAAGTGCGCGGGCCGATCGCGTCGATCATGATGCCCCACCCGATCGGCACCAGCCCGGCCGACACGTTGGTGATCACGTTGAACATCGCAAAGAAATGATTGCGGCCCATCAGCGGGAACGTCGCCATCGCCAGGCGCCCGTTGGCGATCGCGAAATTCACCGAGGTCGCCCCCAGCACAAAGTTCAGCAGCGCCACAATCAGCACCCCCTGGCCCAGCACGCCCGATGCCACCGCCCACCACCCGGCGGCGGTGAAGACGATCGCCACCATGCACAAGCCCAACACCAGCCGGTTGCGGCCTCCATCCACCAGTTGGCCCACCCCGCGCACGCTCACCATCGCCCCCACGATGCCCAGCCCCGTGAACAGCAGAATCTGGCTCTCGCTGTATCCCGCGATCCCGCGCATCAGCGAGACGGTAAAGACCATCAGCCCGCTGGCGGCCATCACCCACAGCAGGTTGAAGGTCAGCAGCCGGTAGAACGGCGGCCACGTGAGCATGTGCCCCCAGGGCACATGGTGACCCGACTGCCGGCGGCGCTCCGGCGCCATCACATCGGGAATGCGCTTGACGAAAAACAGGCTGACCGACGCCGACAACGCTGACAGCAGGAACACCAGCGCAAACCCCCATGCCTCGGTTGTTCCGCCCAGCAGCGCTGCCGATGCCAGCGCCGCCACCAGCGACCCGGCCTGGCAGAAAAGCTGATCGCGCGAGAGGAACCGCCCCCGCAGCGGCTCGGGGATCCATTCACAGATCCACGGCATCCACGCGCCCGCCGCGATGCCGCGGAACGCGTTGAACAGCGCCAGGCACAATACCACCAGCCACAGGCGGCTGCCCGGCTCCAGGAAAGACAGCAGCGGCACCACCGCCACCATGAACACCACCACCGTCCGCGCGCTCCACCCGGCCAGGATCAGCCGCTTGTACCCCAGCCGCGCCATCAGGTAGGCCGCGGGAATCTGGAAGATCGCCATCAGGGGCGCCAGCGCGGCCACCAGCCCGAGCATCGTCGCGCTGGCGCCCTGGCTCTTGGCGTACAGGATCACCGGCGCCCCCAGCATGATCTGCCACGACAGGGCATTCAGACCGGAGAAGATGTTGCCGCTGAGCACCCCCTCAGGCCAGTCGATCGCCTGCTTGCCGCGTGATGGTGCGGTTGGTGGCGCTGATACTCGCCGACGCCGCTGGCGACGATGCGGCGGCTCGGGTGCCGCCGCGGGCACGGTGGATACGGGTTTGCTGAAAGCCTGATCGACTCCCTTCGACTCCGTGGGCAACATAGTGCGCGCCGCCTTCTCAATATGCCGTGCCGATGAACGGGGCGCACGGAGGACAACTCCGGCGACCATCAGCGCAGTCGGCGGGCGTTGTCCCGCAGGCCGCGTGTCAGGCCGGCCCAGGGGCCGTCGGTTTGCCGGTTTTCAGGCTCCAGAAAAGCCCGCCCGGCACCGCCCGGATTGTCCCCAACTGGTGCACCCTCCTCGGCAGGGGTGGGACTTTGTCATTATCCTGCATGGCCGGATTTCCGCAATGGGCGCCGGTGCATCCCGCCCTCGGCGAGTACAGCGCTCGCCGCGCGTGCGCCCTCCATGCCGGCTACAGGGAGGCAGGGCAGGCTTACCGCTTCCGATGGGCAAGGGGCGACTGGGCGAGCTTCGTCAATCGCACATCGACCGTGGCGGCAGCCAGCGGCATCGCATCTCAAACGCACTGTCTTTCCCCTGCGCTGCGCTCCGGGGTGACGCCGTCGGCCCAGCCGCTAAGATCATCGCCGCATGCCGATCCAGCGCTACAAGCTTACCCTTGCCTACCGCGGCACCCGCTACCACGGCTGGCAGCAGCAGTTCGCCGCTCCAACGTGGAAAGGCCCCGCGCCCGAGCCGGGGCAGGGCATCCCCACCGTGCAGGAAACTGTCCAGCGCGCGCTGGCAGAGGTGGTGCGCCATCCCGTCCTGCTGTGCGGCTCATCCCGCACCGATGCCGGCGTCCACGCCAAGGGGCAGGTGGCGCATTTTGACACCACGGCGGTGCAGATTCCGCCCCTGGGGCTGATGCGCGCGGTCAATGCCCGCCTGCCGGAAGATATCGTCCTCCGCGCCCTGGAGCCGGTTGATCAGACGTTCGATGCGATCAGTTCGACGATCAGCAAGCGCTATCAGTACCTGATCTGGAACGCCCCGCAGCGCAACGTTTTCCTCAGCGGCCTGGCGTGGCACCGCTGGCAGACGCTCGACCTGCCGGCCATGCGCACCGCGGCGGCGCTGCTGGTGGGAGAGCATGATTTTGCCAGCTTTGCCCGCACCGGCCATGGACGCGAAAGCACGGTGCGCACCGTGCTGGCATGCGATGTCAGCGCCCGCGGGCCGCGGGTGGTCATCGGCGTTGAAGGGACCGGATTCCTGTGGAACATGGTGCGCATCATCGTGGGCACCCTGGTTGAAGTTGGCATCGGCCGCTACGGCCCCCAGCGCGTGCAGCAGATGCTTGAGGCCGCAGACCGCCGCTGCGCCGGCCCGACCGCCCCGGCGCATGGCCTGTATCTCCAGTGGATCCGATATCGCCAGTGATTGACTGCCGCATCCGGCCGCCGCGATACCCTGCGCACCCGGCCAGCCAGCCTCTGCGCCAGGTGGTTGGGCCCGGCATTGCCGCCGACGGCCCGTCGGGATACCTTGCCCACGTCGCAGAAGGAGTCTTGCATGTCCAATGTTTCGATTGCCCGCGCCCTGTCCGGCGAGCCGGGGGAGAACAGCTCAATCACCATCAAGGGATGGGTGCGCACCCGCCGGGATTCCAAGGGCGGCTTCTCGTTCCTGGCCATCAACGATGGCTCCTGCTTTGACAACATCCAGGTTGTCGCCCCCGATGAACTGCCCAACTACGCCACGCAAGTGCAGAAGCTGACCACCGGCTGCTCCGTGATCGTCAGCGGCCGGCTGGTGAGATCGCAGGGCAAGGGGCAGGCCTACGAGATCCAGGCCGACCGCGTTGAGGTGGTGGGCTGGGTGGAAGACCCGGATACCTATCCGATCCAGCCCAAGCAGCACAGCTTTGAATACCTGCGCGAGCAGGCCCACCTGCGCCCGCGCACCAATACCTTCGGGGCCGTTGCGCGCGTGCGCCATACCTTGAGCATGGCGATCCACCGGTTCTTCCACGAGAACGGCTTTTACTGGATTCACACGCCGATCGTGACGTGCAGCGATTGCGAAGGCGCGGGGGCGATGTTCCGCGTCAGCACGCTCGATCAGCACAACCCGCCGCGCACGCCCGATGGCCGGGTGGATTATTCCCAGGACTTTTTCGGCTGCGAGGCCGCCCTGACCGTTTCCGGCCAGCTCAATGTCGAGGCCTACTGCCTGGCGCTGAGCAAGGTCTACACCTTCGGCCCGACCTTCCGGGCGGAGCAGAGTTTCACCCCCCGGCACCTGTCCGAATTCTGGATGATCGAGCCGGAGATCGCCTTCGCTGACCTGGCGGCCGATGCCGACCTGGCCGAGGCGTTCCTGAAATACATCTTCCGCGCCCTGCTGGATGAGCGGCCGGATGACATGAAGTTTTTCGCCCAGCGCATTGATAAAGACTGCATCCGCCGGCTGGAGACCTTCATCGACTCCAGCTTCGAACGGATGGACTACACCGATGCGGTGGCCGCCCTGGAAAAGAGCGGGAAAAAGTTTGAGTTCCCGGTGCGCTGGGGCATGGATCTCCAGTCCGAGCACGAACGCTGGCTGACCGAGGAGCACATCAGGCGCCCGGTGGTGGTGATGAATTACCCCAAGGAGATCAAGGCGTTCTACATGCGCCTGAACGATGATGGGAAGACGGTGGCCGCGATGGATGTGCTGGCCCCTGGCATCGGCGAGATCATCGGCGGCAGCCAGCGTGAGGAACGGCTGGAGGTGCTGGACCGCCGGCTCGATGAACTGGGCCTGCCGAAGGAAAATTACTGGTGGTACCGCGATCTGCGCCGCTACGGCACTGTCCCGCACGCCGGCTTCGGTCTCGGCTTCGAGCGTACCATCATGTACGCCACCGGCATGCAGAACGTCCGCGATGTCATCCCCTTCCCCCGCACGCCCAAGCACGCCGAATTTTAGCGACAATCGCGCTCGCGATGCAGGCGCGCGTTCTCAGGTTGCGGGCGTTACTGGCGGGGCACACGAAGACGCTGTGGCCTACTCCTTTTTCTCGAACTCGAGTGAGGCGGAGTTCACGCAGTAGCGCAGGCCGGTGGGGGCGGGCCCATCATCGAACACGTGGCCGAGGTGGCCGCCGCACCGGGCGCACTTGACCTCGGTGCGGACCATGCCGTGGCTGGTGTCGCGCTCGGTTTCGATGACGTTCTCACTGATCGGCTGATAGAAGCTGGGCCAGCCGCTGCCCGATTCATACTTGGTGTCGCTGGTAAACAGGGCCAGGCCGCATCCGGCACAGAGATACGTTCCCTTTTCTTTGTTATGGTAGAGCTCGCCGCTGAAGGCGCGTTCTGTGCCTTTTTGTCGCAGTACGTGGTACTTCATTTCCGTCAATTCCCGGCGCCATTCTTCATCGGTCTTGACGATTTTCTCGATGGTAGTTTCGCCCATTGTGGCTCCTTTGGCATCGTTAGGGTGCGAAATGATAGGCTGGGTAGCCGGCGGAGTCGCGGCGCGATCGCCCGGAGAAGGTTCACAGGCTGACAGAACCAACAGGCCGGCCACGCAGTATAGATAAATAAGTGGTGTCATATGGACAATAACGCTTACACTGGCACCCGTGTTCCCGCTACAATCAAGCGGAACCTTTATCGCAAAGGCAGCATCCGTTATGAAGCTTCTGGACCTGGTTCGCAACCTGATCGATCGCCTCAAGGGCCCCAAGCCGGTGCCGGTGCGGGTACCGGTGCGTAAGCGATAGCGTCAGCTGCACTAATCGCGATTCCGCAATCTCTCGTGGATGCGCATTTCAGCCGCCCGCCGCTTCATCGAACCCGTTTCCTCACCGCGGGCATCCCGTCGTTCAATTCGTTTCTGAAGCAGCCGCTCTTCCTGTGTCAGTGGGGGTTCATCGCTTGTTGAGCACCCCGCGCCAGCACCCATGACAAGGGCCAGCAGCCCCCACGCAAACAGCGTGCGCATCACTTTCTCCTGACATTTATTTCCGCCGCGCCGACCTCAGCTTCATTCCAAGCAGGGCCGCCACCGCCATCTCCTCGGGCCGGAGCCGGCCGCGCTGGGCCTGTTGATGCTCAGCCCGCCGGCAGGTTGCCTCGGCCATCGCGCCATCCAGGTAGGCCCGGAACACCTCAGGGTGAATATAACACCGGCGGCAGACGCTGGGCGTATTGCCCAGGCACTGGGCCACGCGCTGCACCGCCTGCACGATATTCTTTTTCGCCTGGGCCTGCGAGTCGAACGGGTTCAGTTCCCGCAGCGCCGCCGCCGCCAGTACCGTGCCGGCCCAGGTGCGGAAATCCTTGGCGGTGAAATCCTGCCCGCTGATCTGCCGCAGGTAATCATTGACATCACCACTGGTGACATCCACCCCATTGCCGTCGGCATCCACGTACTGGAACAAATCCTCGCCGGGCAGATCCTGGCAATGGCTGACGATCCGGGCCAGCAGCGGGTCATCCAGATCGACCTGGCGGTCGATGCCGGACTTGCCGGTAAACGCGAAGCGCACCACGCCACGGCGGACCTCAACATGGTCATCCTGGAGAGTGGTCAGGCCGTAGTGATCGTTGGTCCTGGCGTATTCCTCGTTGCCGATGCGGATGAGAGTTTTCTCCAGCAGCGCCACGACCGCCGCCAGGACCTTTTCCCGCGGCAGGCCCCGACGCCTGAGGTGCCGGTGCACGGTCCTGCGGATGCCGGGCAGGGCACGGGCGAAGTCGAGCATCCGGTTGAACTTCGTCTCCTCGCGCACCGCATGCCAGCGCGGGTGATAGCGGAACTGCTTGCGGCCGCGGTCATCACGACCCGTGGCCTGGAGATGCCCGCGCTCGTGGGGGCAGATCCACACCGCCGTCCAGGCAGGGGGGATCGCCAGGGAACGAATCCGCGCCAGCGTCGTCTTGTCCCTGATGATGCGGCCGGCGGGATCGTGGTAACTGAATCCCTTGCCGCGCCGGCGGCGGGTGATGCCCGGCATTTCATCGGAAACGTAGCGCAATCCCGCCTGCCGGGCCGATTCGGTGGGGTGGGGCAGGGTGATTTCAACCGGCTGGCCATTGAGGCGGCCGGCCTTTTTCATCGCGGATGCAACCATGGGGCAGTTCTCATCGGGCAGCACGGGCGGGCACGCTGCGCACTGCAAGCGCTGCATGTGGGGCGGTGTGGATGTTACATCTCGTTGTTCCGCCGGGCCGCCTCATCGGTCAGTTGTGTGAGCGGCCCCTGCGAGGCCGGCGATTCAGCCTCGGCGCCACGGACGCGCTGGGCACCGATCCCGCCGGGGCTGGGCAGCAGCCGATTGGCCATGGCCGCCAGCGCCAGCGAGGTGTTGGTAAACAGGTGGTGGAATTTCACCCCGATCCGGGCCAGCAGGGTCAGGGTGAGATCGGCATCGCCATGAACCAGGGCGTCGATGATCTTGTCGGCAGCGCGCTCGGCCGACATGCTCAACCCGGGCAGCGAATCGCCGATCTTGAACCAGGCGTATTCCTTGCGCGCCTGTCCCTTGGCCCAGACCTGCCGCGGCGAACCGGTGCGCATGAGCCCCGGCGAAACGGTGGTCACGTAGATGTTGTCCTTGAGCAGTTCGGTGCGCAGGGCGTGCGAGAAGCCGGTGAGGGCGAATTTACTGGCCGCGTAGGGGGCCAGGTGCGGCGCTGGCACCTTGCCGCCGATCGAGCTGATGTTCACGATCCGCCCGCCGCCGCGCAGCTTCATGTCCGGCAGCACCGCGCGGGTGAGGTAGTACGGCCCCCAGAAGTGGACCGCCATCGCCTCCTGGTAATCAGCCTCGGTCATGTGCTCGATTGGCCCCACCTGGATGATGCCGGCATTGTTGATCAGCACATCCACCGGGCCGAAGTGCGCGTGGATCCCTTCCACCAGCCCCGCCACCTGCTCGGGCCGGGTGATATCACACTGCACCGCCAGCACGTTGGGCTCGACCGCCTTCAACTCATCGCGGGCACGGTTGATTTCGGCCTCATCGCGGGCACAGATCGCCACGCGCGCGCCCTGCCGCACAAGCCGCCGTGCCAGCAGCAGCCCCAGCCCGCGCGAACCGCCGGTCACCAGGCAGACCTTGCCCGCCAGGTCATATCGCCGGGCCCGGCGAGCGAGATAACTGCCGGCGACCAGCGCTCCCGCGCCGGCGGCGAGGAGGCTTGTCCAAAACACAGTCGATTGATTGCGCCGATCCATGGTTCAATCAGTGTAAGAGCCGATATCCGGCCTGAGAGGGGGAAAACTTCGGCCTGCGCCCGCTGTTGATCAAGTGCTTTTTATCAAGCGCTGCGTCTGATTGCTGAGGCCGATCTGACCGGGCACGTCAGTTTGTCGCTTCTACTGAGGCACAGAGGGCAACAGGGCAAAGCGCAGTCGGCCGGCCCGTATGCAAACAAGCACACGGGCCGGCCGCCGGTGAGGATCGTGCGCTGATCCAGCAGCGCGCTCTCGCTCAAGTCCAACTCATTGGAACAGGCCAATGATCAGGAACAGCACCGCCAGGACCAGGAATACGAACAGCAAGGTCCGGCCGACGCCTGCACTCATACCCGCCACACCCCGGGCGCCCAGGACGTACGCGACCAGCGCGATGACGAAGAAAATAATTGCGAACGTAAGCAGCGTAGACATAACGATCTCCTTTCGCTTCCGATGCCCCGGGCCGACAGAAAAGCCGGCACATCACCAGGGGCCGCCTGAACTCGCCCAGTCTGAGGTGGGCGGACGCGAGAAGGAATCGCAAGGGGCGTGCCAGAAGCGAAAGAAAGCGGGGCCAGCAGCGCAGCAGGGAGGTGCATCACGTGCTGATTGCCAGTGAGCTGGTCCGCGGGCGGTCTGCAACGCGCGCCGGCCTACAGCGGGCGAATGCGGATATTGCGAAAGGCGTGGTTGTGGCCGTGGTCCTGGAGGGCAAGGTGGCCGCGTGCCGCACGGGCAAAGCCCGGCCACTGCTCGAACTTGGTCCCCTTGATGCGCTGGTTCCAGTCGTCGCTGTGCAGCTCGTAGCGCACGGCCAGCCGGCCGTTCAGGTAATGCTCCACATGATTGCCGCGGACGACGATGCGGGCGTGGTTCCAGGCATCGTAGTCGAACCGCATGTCCTCCGGCGGGCCGTACATGCCGTAGCAGCCGGCAGTGGCGTAGATTTGCGGCATCGTCTTGCCCCGCTCCTGCCAGCGGGCGCGGTGGAAGTCATCATCGAGGATCTGGTACTCCGGCCCGCTCATATACGGGTCGGATGCGTCCTCCGTCACACGATACATGATCCCCGAGTTGCCGCGCACCGGGCACGTCCACTCGAGTTCCAGTTCAAAGTCACCAAACGTTTCGACCGTGATAAGGTCCCCCTCGCCGCGGTCATCATCGGCCGTCACCCGGATGGCACCATCGCTGACGCTCCAGCGGGGCGGGATCTGTCCTTCCGGCAGACGATATCCCCTCCAGCCGTCCAGGGAGTGTCCATTAAACAGCAGCCGCCACCCGGCAGCGCGGTCTTCTTCGGTCAGGATGTTCGGTTGAGTCATCACGGTTCGGATTCCTTGGTGAACCTCAGCGGGGAGATGCTCCGGTGCTGCTTCTCATCACACAGCAGGGCCAGCAATTGTACCGCAGCGTGGCCGGAACACGAAATTTCCACCCAATCGCTGGCCGGGGCCCGAAGCGCAGCACCCCGGAGTATCGGACATGCGCTTTCCGTGCGGCAGCACTAAACAAGATCACGCCGGTCTGCTCTAATGGGGATGTGCTGAAGCGCAACGTGTTGATCTTTCACCAGGGCGCGCTGGGCGACTTCGTGCTGACCTGGCCGCTGGGGCTGGCACTGGGCCGGCTCTATCCGCAGAGCCGGGTCATTTACGTCACCCAGCGATCGAAAGGCCAACTGGCCGAAAAGGCGCTGGGCCTGGACTGGATGGACATCGACAGCGGCTGGAACTGGCTCTACGTGCCCGATGCCACGCCGGATGAGCATACGCTGCGCCCGCTGCGCAGCGCCCACACGATCATCACGATGGTGGCCGCGGCCGGCTCCACGTGGGCCTTCAACGCCCAGGCTGCCAGCGAAGGGGCGAACCTGGTCGCCATCGACCCCACCCCGCCCGAGGGGTGGGATGAGCACATCACCCGCTGGCTGCTGCACCAGCTGGAATCGAGTGCTGCCATCCACGCCGCCACCCATCAGTTGCTGCGATCGGTCGCCGACCGCGGCATCGGCTATCAGCGCAGCGAGCCGGTACATATCGTCATCCACCCCGGCAGCGGCTCATCCCGCAAGTGCTGGCCGGCCATCCGTTACGCCGAACTGGTCGAACGCCTTGTGGCGGCGGGGCGGTCGGTGCGGGTGATCCTCGGCGAAGTGGAACTGGAAAAGTGGCCGGCGCGGCAGGTGGCCCTGTTCGAGAAGATCGCCCCGGTCCGCCGCCCGGCCAACTACCTGGAGCTGCTGGCCGAGCTGTCCTCCGCCGCCGTCTACATCGGCAACGACAGCGGCCCCGGCCACCTGGCGGGCATGATCGGCGTTCCCTCGGTCATCCTCTTCGGCCCCACGCGCCCCGACATCTGGCGCCCGCTCGGCCCGCGCATCACCACCATCCACCATGACCCTCTCGACACCCTGGCCGTCGATGCCGTACTGGCGGCGGCGGGGCAGTAACGGCCGATGAGAGACTGGGAGCGCCCGGATTCGAACCGGGAACCAAGCGATTATGAGTCGCCTGCTCTGACCGTTGAGCTACGCTCCCGTGCGGGCGCTACGATACCAGATGAACCAGCCCCAGTCATGGGTTTGGCGCGGGATGATCCCATGCCCCTCTGGCCGCGCGCGGTATCGGCGCGGTCAAGCGGCCGCAGTTTTCGCGGATTCTGAAAAGCGCGCGGGCCGCACCACCGGCCTGGTTCGGGCGTACGTTATTTGATCGGGCTGGTGCGTCCACTTAGGATCGGCGGCTTGGCCTCGTACTGGAGATGAAGCAGATGATTGTGCGGCGCAAGACGCGACAGGTGGTGGTAGGGGATGAGCAGCACGGGATCGTGCGCATCGGCGGCGATGCGCCGGTGTCAGTGCAGACGATGACGGCCGGTTATACGCATGAAATTGACAAATGCGTCGCCGAGATTCACAAGCTTGCCGCCGCCGGGGCCGATCTGGTGCGCGTGGCGGTGCCGGAGAAGAAGGACACCGCCGCCCTCAAGGAGATCATCCCCCAGGTGAAGGTGCCGATCGTCGCGGATGTGCATTTCCACTTCCAGCGGGCCCTGGAGGCCATCGAAGCCGGCGTCCACAAGATCCGCCTCAATCCCGGCAACATCAACGATCGCGCCCAGGTGCGGGATGTCATCCAGGCATGCAAGGCCCGCAACCTGCCCATTCGCGTGGGCGTCAATGAGGGGTCGATCGTCGAGCGCAAGGACAAGCAGCGCCGGCTGAAGGAACTCGGCGGCGTCTTCTCCGACAACAAGCACGGCCACCTGCTGGCCATCATGATCACCAAGCTGGAAGAGTACCTCGAGACCTTCCACGAGGAGGACTTCCACGACATCGTCATCAGCGCCAAGAGCATCGATCCGCTACTGGTGATCGATGCCTATCGCGCCATCAGCGAGCGCTTTGATTACCCCCTGCACCTGGGCGTCACCCACGCCGGGCCGAAGGAAACCGGCACGATCCGCAGCGTCGTCCCGCTGGGGCACCTGCTGGCCAGCGGAATCGGCGACACGATCCGCATCAGCTACGCCAATGACCCGATCTATGAAGTGCAGGATGGGCTGGAGATGCTTTACTGCCTGGGTCTGCGCG
>CAYNMV010000031.1:0-47090 GCA_964398315.1 uncultured Tepidisphaeraceae bacterium
AGAAGCGTGAGCAGGGCGCGCGCTGCATGGACTGCGGCATCCCCTTCTGCCACAACGGCTGCCCGCTGGGCAACCTCATTCCCGCCTGGACTGACTCGGTTTACCGCGGCCGCTGGCACGATGCGCTGCTGCAGTTACTCAAGACCAACAACTTCCCCGAGTTCACCGGCCGCGTCTGTCCCGCGCCGTGCGAGGAAGCCTGCGTGCTGGGGATCAATGAGAAGCCGGTGACGATCAAGAACATCGAGGTCTCGATCATCGAGCACGCGTTCGACCGCGGCTGGATTACCCCCCGGCCGCCGGCCAAGCGCACCGGCAAGAAGGTGGCGGTGGTCGGCTCCGGGCCGGCGGGGCTGGCCTGCGCGGCCCAGCTCAACACCGCGGGACACGAAGTGACCGTCTTCGAGCGCGCTGACCGCATCGGCGGTCTCCTGGTCTACGGCATCCCCAACTTCAAGCTGGAAAAGCGCATCATCGAGCGCAGGGTGAAGCTGATGGAGGCCGAGGGCGTCAAGTTCATCACCAACGCCAACATCGGCCACAACGTGAAGATCGACGATCTGCGCAATGAATTCGACGCGATCGTCCTCTGCGGCGGATCAACCCGGCCGCGCGATCTCAACGTGCCCGGCCGCGATCTGGCCGGCATCCACTTCGCCATGGAGTACCTGCCGCAGCAGAACAAGGTCAACCTTGGCGACAGCGTTCCCGGCCAGATTCATGCCAAGGGAAAGCACGTGGTCATCATCGGTGGTGGTGATACCGGCGCTGACTGCCTTGGCACCGCCCTGCGGCAGGGCGCGGCCTCGGTGAAGCAGTTTGAACTGCTGCCCAAGCCGCCTGAATCCCGCGGTCCCGGCGTGGCGCCCTGGCCCTACTGGCCGATGATCTTCCGCACCAGCAGCGCTCACGAGGAAGCCATCGAAACCTGCGGCGGCGCTGATTGCCGCGACTTCGCCATCAATACCAAGCACTTCTCCGGCGAGAACGGCGTGGTGAAGAAGCTGCACGCGGTCCGCCTTGAGTGGAGCAAGGGCGAGGATGGCCGGCCGGCCTATAAGGAAATCCCCGGTTCCGAGTTCACGCTCGACTGCGATCTGTGCTTCCTGGCGATGGGCTTCCTTGGCCCGGAAACCGATGGCCCGGTCGGCCAACTTGGCCTCAAGCTGGATGCCCGCGGCAACGTGGTCGTCAACGATGACTACCATACCAGCGTCGAAGGCGTCTTCGCCGCCGGCGACATGCGCCGTGGCCAGTCGCTGGTTGTCTGGGCGATCAGCGAAGGCCGCCAGGCCGCCCGCGGTGTGGATCAGTGGCTTATGGGACAGTCAGAACTGCCCTACATGAAACTGTTCTGATTCGCCTCCCGCGAACAGGCGAGGGCAGACAGTGAGCGAAGGGTGATGTGCTCGCAGCGCACATCACCCTTCGCTCATTTGGTTATGGGCAAAACGGCCTGACCCGGCCACGCCGGGCTGGCTGTGGCATCGCAAAGGCATGCACGGCCACTCTATGGCGCGGCCGGCTTGCTGGCATCTGCACTGTCTCCCCCCGCTACCGGCGTCATGACGATGTATGGCGTCTTGGGGGTCTGGCCCGGCGGGAGAGCGGCGGGTACGGGCTCGCCGGCAGGACCGAGATGCTTGAGATAGGCGTAGATGTTGCGCAAGTCGCGATCATGCATGGCATGCAGGCTCTCCCACGGCATCGGCGGCAGGCCGCTGCGCGCACGCACGGCCTGCACGAACTGGTCAGCCGTCAGCCCCTGCACGAACAGGCGCAGATTGCCGGGGTAAGTGGTGCCCCAAGGCCCGTGGAACCCCATCCCCATACCGGTGAGCCACTGTTCCTCAGGCACCTGACGGCCGGCCATTACCCCATCGGTGTGACAGTCGTTGCAGCCGGCAATGCGCACAAGATAGCGCCCGGCGTCGATGGCCGTGTCAGCCACCACGCGCGGTCCGGGAGCCGCAGCACCGGCACTGGCTGAGGCCGCCGGATCCGCCGGATCACACCCGCCTGCCGCCACCAGCACGGCCAACCCCAGCCCCACGCAACACTTACGCCAATATTGGCTTCGTTTCATCATGGTCTACACTCCCTGGCTTATCACCCAGCGCCCATCGCCGGTGCAAGATAATGACACCATCGACTATTTGCCCTTACAAAGTGGCAAATTTGCATTGCGGCGCGCAAATGACGGAGCCGCACCGGACTTGCCGGTGCGGCTCCGCGGTTCAGGTCGGTGGGCGCGCCACCTTCTCTTTTCAGCAGGATGGCGATGAAAACCGTGCTTTTATCGCCGCTTCAAAGGCCGCGATATCCTATCGCCGCCGGCGACGCAGCATCAGGCCGCCAAGGCCCATGAGCGCCAGGCTGGTGGGCTCGGGCACCACGGCATTCCACTCAGTGCCGATGCGGATCTCATCCAGCAGCAGCGTCTCGCCGGCTGTCAGGGCATGCGTGCGCACCGACAGATACTGGATGCCGGTATTGTCCTGGGGGGCATCGTAGGCCTGTGCCATCGGCGCGGGCATGGTGGCCGGGAGCGTGTCATTGGCATCAAAGACCCACAGGTGGCCGTTCTTGTAGAAGTCACCGGACTTAAACAGGCGGGCGACAATCAGGAACGTCTGGGGCGGATCCTGGGCCCCGTTGATGGAGGTGACAGTCTGCGAGGGGATGGGCTGACCGGCGGTGGCACCGACCCGCCAGCTTTGGCCCACGCGGACCATGATCGGGTTGCCCGACGCATTGAGCAGTCCAACACCAATCTGATTGACCTCATCGCCTGTGGTGGGCACGGTGTCACTGGCATAGATATTGATCAGCTCATCGCCACTGAAATTCTGGGCCTGCACCAGGAAGCTGATATAGACATCGCCGGTCTGGCGGGGGAACTGGCGGGACACCGCCCGGGCAGCGCCGGTGGTCCCATCGAGTTGCAGGGCATTGTTGCCGCCACTCACACCGCCGGCTGAGAGGCTGTGACTGGCGACCTGAACCGTGCCGATGGGCTGATTCTCGTCATCCAGCTTCAATGAGACATCCCACGGGGCGGCCCAGCCCGTTCCCTGGTTCAAACCCGCGGCCGCAGTCGGGACGACGTAGTCTTCAAAGCCGTCATAGGCAATCAGACCCGCCTCGGCCATGGTACCCAGACCCAACACCAGCGTCAGGGACACCAGCTTTCGCTTCATGATGTAACTCCTGTTAAGAAATGAGGATAGGAATAGAATATGATGCTCCAGGAACACGCTGAGGAGAAATATAGCAGTGCTTGGGCATTCACGCCAACAAATAATCGATCTTTTGAACACTCAATCGATTAAGTTCAGAAATGAGTCCTATTATGTCGGCAAAGGATCGATTCCTCTGGCAGGCCAACTGAACGGCACCCCTTTTGCGAAACACGCTTCCGGTTCCGCCTTTGGCCCTCGCCCGGAGAATCCATGAAAGATCGTGTGGTGTCGTCTTCCATTGTTCCCGCGCCCCTTCTTATCCCCCCAGCGCGCACGCGCCGTGGTGCCATTGGCAAGGCGCTGCTGGTGTGGCTGCTGTCGGGCAGCCTTGGCGTGGCGGTCGTGGCATTCCTCATTTTCTCCATGATGGGCTGTTGAACGCCTGCCAGGGGCGTGGGCACTGTCCCCCCTGCCGGCGGGATGCAATTGCGCAGCCTGAAGCGCTGGAATGGATATCGCTGGCGAAATCAGGCGAGAGTCCGCCGCCTGCCGAGCAGCACGGCGGCGGGGATGATCAGCAGCCCGGCCATCGGCTCAGGCAAGGCCACCACGTGCAGCATGACATCATCGAAGCTGGTCAGGTGCGAAGCGGTGCCGAAAAACAGGTGTGAGTTCAGGTCATCAAAGCTGTCCAGCGTCGTCAGGTCGATCGTGTGCGTGTGGTCGATGAAGAAGATCTCACCGTTGTAGTCGCGGTCGAGGTTGATGGTGAGCTGGTTTCCCTCCTTGATCAGTTGCACGCGATGCCGTCCACCACCATAGGTGTCGAAGCTGGCGATCTGCTGGCCCAGCACGTTGAGGGTTGCACTTCCACCGGCAAAATCGGGCGGCGCCAGGCGCACCATGGCCGAGGTGGTCGGCTCATCAAAGCTGCCGGCAACCGGATCGCCCGGCCCGTAACCCACAAACGCAATGCCGTTGCCGCCAGCCGCCTGCAGGTTCACTGTCACCGCGAAGATGAAGCTCTGCGTGTTCAGGTCGGCCTGGGTGGTGCGGACATAGGTGCGGCTGCCGTTGGCGCTGGTGTGCTTCAGCAGGCCATCGGCCACAAGGTAATTGCCGCCGACATCCTCCAGTTGGGCGTGCAGGGTTGTGCCGGAAAACTGATCGCTGAATGATCGATTGGGATTGGCCGGCGGCAGCGGAGGCGGCGTCGTGATCGGGCCGTTGAGCGTCTGGTTGAACATCCATTCGTACAGCGCGTGTTCGTTGTACACCTTGGCCCAGGTCTGGTCGGCGTGGCCCATACCGTAATACTCGGTGTACAGCGGCCGGGCGCCGGCGCCCTGGAGATCCCTGATCATGGCGCGCGTGCCCGTCACCTGAACTGTCGGCGTGAAATCAGACCCGCCGTGGAAAGCCCACGTCGGCGTATCAACCAGTTTGGGAATCAGCGCTGCATTCTGATGGCCGGCCACGGGAGCGATGGCCGCAAACTTGCCCTGGTAATGTGCGGCGGTTTCCCATGTGCCGATGCCGCCCTGCGACAGGCCAGTTAGATAGATGCGATTGCTGTCGAGATTGAACTCTTTGCCCAGCAGGTCCAGCGCCTCCATCGTCATCGGGATGGCACGGCCGGGGAGGAAACTCTGAAACCCACCGGTGTTGGGCCGCGCCTGCGGGGCGATGACAAAAGCCGAAAATGCATCATCCTGCTTGACGTGATTGATGATCGGGTTGATGTGGGCGAGCTGGCTGGTGTTGTCGGTGCCGTTTTCGCCGCTGCCCGAGAGGTAGATGATGACCGGATAGCTGCGGCCAGGGTCGTAATTTTCCGGCACAAACAGCCGAAACTCCTGGCGGAAGCCATCGGATGTGGACAGGACGTACTTGGCCATGTCCTGCGCGGCATCGCCCAGCGCGATCTGCCCCGCCATCAGCCCCGCCGCACCCGCCAGGATCATCGCTGTTTGCCTCATGCCATCTCCACTTCTGCTGATGTGTCAGCCTTCCGGCATCCATTCCGCCCGGGGGCGTGAAAGAGTTGATCAGGTGGTGCGAGCTTCGGTCCTTCGCCGTCTCAGGAGCAGCGTGATGCTGATGACCATGCCCGCCAGGCTCGCCGGTTCGGGCACGGGGATCACATCACCACTGAATTGCCATGCCAGGGCGTAATCCCATGTGAACGCACTGCCTTTGCCCGTCACGCGCAGCTCATAGTCGCGCCCCGCCGGCAGATCGATCAGCCACAGGTTCTCGGTATTCTCAAGCGTGCTGACCGACGCCTGGATGAGAGTTTCACCAGCGGTGATGTCGTACAGGGCCAGGTCCAGGTCATAGAGCACATCGGTGCCGAAGTAGGCCTGGTCGGGGAAGGGTGTCTTGGGCAGCACGTGCAGATGCCAGACCAGCGATGCCTGCAGCGCCACCGTCGTCTCGCCGGTGCGGAAGGCATAGCGAACGGTGTCATCACTGCTGAAGGCAGGGTTATAGTCAAAGCCGTAGCGGCCGATTCCCGATCCGGCCGGTTCGCCGGCGGCGATGATCTTGTAGCTGTTGTAGATATCCAGCTCACCTGCGCCATACTGGCTGCTCAGGCCATTGGCGGTGGAGCGCGTGTAGGCCGATCCGAAGCTGGCGGCCTTGTCCGCCCCCGCCATCAATGCCGCCTTGATGACCTGCGGCTTGGCCCCGTACGCATGCCCGGCACGCGATGCCGCATCCACCAGGAGCACGGCAGCGCTGGATACCTGCGGCGTCGCATAGCTGGTACCGGTATCCGGCGCCACGAGGTCGGGGCGAATCCGACTGCCGTGATAGTTGACCTCCTTCAGGTCCATCGCCCCAGTGACGTGCTGGCCACTGGTTACACCCACCGCGATGGCGTTGTAAGAACCAGCCAGCAGAGGCACCTTCGGCTGGCCGGCGTTGGGCAGGCCAACCACGTTGATCTGCTCCTGCGTGTGGATGACGTAGTCGAGGCGGCGGAGGATATCCACATTGTTGTTATTCGGCTTGCCATCGGAGCCAAACCCGCCGGTCCACTCGCCCATCCAACTGTGATTGACCACCTTCATGCGCTGATCAACCGGCGGATTGACCGGCATCTGAAGGCCGGTCTGCCTGAGGTAGGGTGAATCAACCCAGCCGAGGATCTGGTTGGGCCCGACCTGATGCCAGAAGGCTGAGTAAAGCTCGATCGTCGTGATCTGAGGCGTCATGGAGTTGGCGCCGTAGAATCGTCGCGCCACATCCGCAGCATGCCAAGTGGGGAGCGTGCTGCCGCCTTTGTAAGTGAATTGCCGGCCGGGCAGTTGCAGTTCCGGGATCGATGCATCGACCCCGTAATGCCAGTCATTCATGGCCGCCTCGATCTGCCCCACCCGCACGCCCAACCCATCCGGTGTGGCAGCGCCAAGCTCGGCCTTGAGCTGGGTGTAGCGGATGTCGTCTTTATAGTCAGCAAAGGCGGCGGTGCCCAAAGCCACCATCACCAAGGCCCCCAGCACCACCCATGATCCTGCACTTTGCCTGCTCCGCATCGGCCATCCTCACCAAAGATATCAGTTTTGGAGTGAGACAACCAGCTTGGATACCACTTTGGTATCCAACCGAAACTATATCCCCATTTGCGGAACATGCAAAAGAAATCTCATGATCGCGAGCGTTTACCCCGATCCGCGCGGGTAGATGGCGCACCAGCCCTTTCCTGTTGCGCCCGGCGGTGAAGCATGGATTGGGACACTGGAGACAACAGCGCGATCCGCGCAGCATCCCTGGGCACTGCCCAGCAGCAACCAGGCGGGAGGGTGGAGTGCGATGGGAGCGGCGCGGCGGCGGACTTACCGGCGCCTCAGCGAGTCAATATCGATCACAAACCGGTACTTGACATCGCTGCGGAGCATCCGTTCATAGGCCTCGTTGATCTTCTCGATCGGGATCAGCTCGACATCGGAGGTGATGCCATGCTCCGCACAGAAATCGAGCATCTCCTGCGTTTCCTTGATCCCGCCGATGAGTGATCCGGCCAGGCTTCGCCGCTTGAAGATCAGGTTGGTCACATCCGGCGAGGGATGCGGGTGCTCGGGCGCCCCCACCATCACCATCACCCCATCGAGCTTCAGCAGCACCAGGTAACTGTTCAGGTCGTGCGGCACCGACACCGTGTTAAGGATGAAATCGAAGCTGTTGGCCTGTCGGGTCATCTCATCGGCATTGCGCGAGATGACCACTTCGTGCGCCCCCAGTCGTTTGGCATCCTCGACCTTGCCCGGCGAGGTGGTGAACAGCACCACATGCGCTCCGAACGCCCGCGCGAACTTCACCGCCATGTGCCCCAGCCCGCCAAGACCCACCACCCCCACCTTTTGCCCGGCGCCCACGTTCCAGCGCCGCAGCGGTGAGTAGGTGGTGATCCCGGCACACAGCAACGGCGCCACCGCGTGCAGCGGCAGCTTGTCGCTGATGTGCAGCACAAATGCTTCATCCACCACGATGCCGGTGGAGTAGCCGCCGTAAGTCACGCCGCCGGTGTGCTTGTCGTAGCTGTTGTAGGTGAGGACGAGGTCTTTTTCGCAATACTGCTCGAGTCCCTGGTGGCAACTCGGGCAGTCGCGACAGGAATCGACCATGCATCCCACCCCGGCCAGGTCGCCTGCCTTGAATGTCTTGACCGCTTCCCCCACCTCTGTCACCCGCCCCACGATCTCATGGCCGGGGACCAGTGGATAGATCGTGTTCTTCCATTCGTTGCGCACCGTGTGCAGATCGGAGTGGCACACCCCGCAGTACAGGATCTCGATCTGCACATCGTGCGGGCCGACCGGCCGGCGCTGAAAATCGAACGGGCCAAGCGGTTTCTCGGCATCAAAGGCGGCATAGGCATGCGTTTTCATGGCTGATTCCCGGATTCGGTCTTGAGAAACGACAACAGCGCTTCATGAAAGCGCTGGGGAGACTCAAAATGCGGAATGTGCCCGACATTTTCCAGCTCGACCAGCTTCGCCCGCGGGATGGCCCTGGCCGCGGCCCGGCCAAGCTGGGGATACTGGCCAAGTGACGGGCGCACGTCCGCAGGGGCGCGGTTTCTGCCGACGGCAGTACGGTCTTCCTGCCCGATCACCAGCAGCGCTGGCGGCCGGATGAGCGGGAACTCATGCACCACCGGCTGCTCGTAAATCATCTGCCCCGTCAGGGCGGATGCCCGCGCCAACCGCGGGTACTCGCCACTGAGGGTCCAGCGATAGTGCACCTGAACATATTGTTCATACTCGGGACGCCACTGCACATAGTAGGTCTTGTGGTAGTTGCGGATCCCCTCTTCCGTCTGCGCCAGTTCGGCCTCGTAGAGCTGCTCAGTCGTGGCATACGGGATTTTCTCGCGGTAGTCCTCCAGGCCGATCGGGTTCTCCAGCACGAGATGAGTCACGCGCTGCGGGTACATGAGCGTAAAACGCGTGGCCACCATCCCGCCCATCGAGTGCCCCACCACCGCTACCCGATCGATCTCCAGGCGGTCCAGCAGCCGAGCAGTGTGCCGGGCCATCTGGTGAAAGCTGTAGGGTATCTGAGGCTTGGACGATTTTCCGAAGCCGATCTGATCGGGCACGATGACGCGGTATCCCGCCTCGCACAGCGCCTGGATAGTCGGCTCCCAGTAAGCTCCGAAAAAATTCTTGCCGTGAAACAGCACCACCGCCCGCCCGTTGGCCTGCCCCTGCGGCGGATGCACATCCATATATGCCAGCCGCACATCCTGGCGCTCCACAGTCAGGGGGAGGAACGCAACCGGGTAGGGATAGTCATAATTCTCCAGCGCGATGCCCAGCGGTTCGGGCCTCTTCGCCGCGGCCGGCTGCTCCGTCATGGGCTGGTCGGCCGCGGGCTGCTCCGAAACGGGCTGAGCGCACGCGGGCTGGGCACTCATCACGAGCAGGCCGATTAACAGGCACGGGAGAAACAGGCAGAAATGGATGCAGTGATTCATGGCAGATCCGCGGCAAACGCGCCAGTTAGCGCCCGCCCAGGTGGATCTGTCAATGTCCAAAGAAACATCTTCTAGCAGGCGGTCAGGACTGCTAAGCAGGAGATGAGCCGGGCGCGCCATCGTCCGGCACGGCTCGCCTGGCGCGCTGCATGGTCCTACAATGCGGCCGAGCCTAACAGACGGAGTATTCTGATGATCCGTATCGGCCTGATGGGCTGCGGCCATGTGGCCCGGCGCTCGCACATTCCAGCGATCCAGCAGACCCAGGGACTGGCACTGGTCTCCCTGTTCGAGCCGGATCCCCGCCGGCTGGCTGAGACGCGGGAACAATTCGGCATCGAGAAACAGTTCACCGACCCGGATGCCTTTTTTGACAGCGGCATCGATGCCGTCGTCGTCACCTCCTCGGCCCCGGCCCATATGGACAACGTGCTGATGGCCGCCCGCTATCGCAAACCGGTGCTGTGCGAAAAGCCGCTGGCGATGAACGATGCCGATGCCCAGACGATGATCGACGCCATGCGCGAAGCCGGCGTGCCGCTGTATGTTGGCTTCACCTACCGCTTCGCCCCCATCGCCCGCGACATCCACCGCCTGGTGCGCGACGGCGCGATCGGACGGGTGCTGAGCCTGCGGCTGATATACCTGTGGGACTGTCACGGCCAGTGCGAGCCGCGTGATTCGTGCTGCATCAACCAGCGACGGCTTGGCCGGATGCTGGAAGGTGGACCGATGGTCGACTGCGGCGTGCACCAGATCGACCTGGCGCGCTGGTGGACCGGGGCGGAAGTCACCCGGTCACTGGGGGTGGGCGCGTGGATTGAGCAGCACGAAGCACCCGATCACATGTACCTGCACCTCGACCACGCCGACGGGGCGCACACCCTGGTCGAGATCAGCTACAGTTACGCGCATACCACCCGGGACCCGCGCCCGTACTTTGTCTATGAGCTGATCGGCACCGACGGCCTGCTGCGCTACGAGCGTGAAACCCGCGTCTTTGAGTTGCTCAATCGCGATGGCACCACCCGCCTGGAGTGGACGCGCGAGAAGAACTTCCCCGGCATGTACGCCGAGTTCGAGCGCGCCCTGCGCCAGGGCACGGATGGCAACATGCCCACCGGCCAAGACGGCCTGATCGCCACCCGGATCGCCCGCACCACCACCGAGGCGGTCATCGCGCAAAAAGCCCGCGGCCAGGCGGGGTCGTAAGCAGTCGGTGGGAGAGGGGCGCCTCGCAGCATCGATCGCGCCCCCACGACATACCGCTTCAACCGCAGACATCACCAGGCGGAGGCGTATCCCGGCGCGGACAGTCGCCGCAATCCGGCCAGTGTGGGCGCGGCTGCGCAGGTTGCCGACAGGGAGGGAGACCGGGAGAATCACGGGTCAGGTGTCTTTTCCGCCGGGCAAGCCGATTCTCGTCCTCGCACTGATCAGCGCTCTCACCGGAGTGATGGTGCTGTTTCAGCCGCGCGCTGCGCGCAAGGACCTGGTGGTCTGGGTTTTTGACCTCTCGCATGCCCGGAGCTACCGCCAGGGCGATCCGGCGACCGGCACGCCGGGGCTGGATGTGCTGTTCGAGCAGCGGACGGGCCGCAGCGTGCGGGTGGACCTGGTGGGCAGTCGGGGGCTGGACATGCGATTGATATCGCTGTTCATGGTCGATTCCACCGGCGAGCAGGTGCCGGACCTGGTGGAGATCGAGATCGGATCAGTCGGCAAGTTCTTCCGGCCGCCGCTGGAGGAAGTGGGGTTTCTGCCCCTCAACGACCTGCTGGAGCGGGATGGGCTGATGGACCAGATCGTCACGGCCCGCTTCGCGCCGTGGACGAAGGAGGGGGTTATCTTCGGCGTGCCGCGTGATGTGCATCCGGTGACGATCACCTATCGCGCGGATCTGTGGGCCGAGGCAGGACTGGATCCATCCGAAGCGCAGACATGGGAGCAGTTTCACGAGATGGGCCAGGCATTCGTGCGCTACTGGCGCGAGCAGGGATATCCGAACCGATGGGCCATCGAGCTGCCGAGCGCATCGGCCGACATGCTCACCTGCATGCTCCTTCAACGTGGGATCAACCTGCTGGATGACCGCAACCGGGTTCACCTGAACGATCCCAAAGTCGCCGAGACAGTGGCGCTGTATGCCCGCATGGTGGCCGGGCCGGCGCGCATCGCCGGCGATGCCACGCCCGGCGGGATGCTGTGGGCGCAGGATTTCGCCCGCGGCGACCTGGCGGCGACGATCACGCCCGATTGGAAGGCCGGCTACCTGATCGTCCATGCCGCCAGCGCAACCGGGAAGGCACGGATGATGCCGCTGCCGCGTTTTGAGCCGGACGATGCCCGCACCAGCACCTGGGGCGGTACCATGCTGGGCATCCCCCGCCGGGCGCGGGATCCGCAGGCGGCGTGGGAGCTGCTCAAGTTCCTGCTGTTCAGCGAGGAGGGTTTGCAGGCGCGGGTTCGGCACACGCGTATCCTGCCGCCGGTGAAGTCCCAGTGGGATCTGCCGCTCTACCACGCCCCTGAGCCCTATTTCGGCGGACAGCCCATCGGGGCACTGTATGTCGATCTGGCCGATGAGACGCCGGAGCGCTATGTGACACCGTTCACGACGCTGGCGACGATGTCGCTGTCATCGGTGCTGAACAAGGCGACCGATCACGTGAGTCGCCATGGCCCGACCGGGCTGGAGGGGGCCTGCCAGCGCTGGCTGGATACCGAGGCCGAAGCCCTGCGCCGCAGGGTGGCGTTCGGAGAGTTCGCCGTGGTGGGCGAGGGCAAACCAGAGGCACAGATCCGGGATGAAGCACAAACCCAATGATATTGAAAGACGCACCAGACGACTTTCAGATGCATGGCCCCAGCATCATGTGGCAAGTGTTTTTAGCTCGTGCAAGATGTGCCTGGCGGCAGAAGCCCGTGTGTGGCGCACCGCCTTGCGCATGGGGGTGAAACCCTTGCCGCAGGTGCGCTGGCCAATCTGAAAGCCGCCCTGTTCCCTGAGGTGGCATGGGCGGCCCATCCCTGCCACCTTGAATGATCGTCCTGGCTCGCCATTGCAACACCCATGCCCGCCGCCGCATCGCAATCTTCACCGCCTTCGCGTTTCTGGAAGCTCCAGGCGGCGCTGGCACCCTATCTGTTTGTCGCGCCGTTTGTCGTGCTGTTCGCGGTGTTCATGCTCTATCCGCTGGTGGGCAGCCTGGCGCTGAGCTTGCACGACACGGCCGGTCCGCGATCAACACAGTTCGTGGGGCTGGGCAATTACCGATATTTGCTGACCGACCGGCTCTTCTGGGGTGCGGTGGCGAACACGGTGTATTTCACGATCGCCTTCCTGGCGGTGCAGATCCCGCTGGCACTGGGGCTGGCGATTCTGCTCAATTCGCCGCGGGTGCGATGGCGCCATTTCCTGCGATTCGCCTTCTTCTCGGCCCACCTGGTGGGGCATGTCTTTGTGGCAGTTCTGTTCGCGCTGCTGCTGAGCACGCGCGGGGGGTTGGTGAATCAGGCGATCTCGTGGGTGATGAATCGGCCGATCGAGATCAACTGGCTGGGTCGGCCGGAACTGGCGATGCCGGCGATCCTGCTGGCCGCGTGGTGGGTCTCCACCGGCTACGCGATGATCTACCTGCTGGCAGCGCTGCAGGCGGTGGACCGGGAACTGTACGAAGCGGCAGAGGTGGATGGCGCGGGACATTGGCGCAGATTCCTCCATGTGACACTCCCAGGCATCCGGCCGGTGCTCATCTTCCTGCTGGTGGTGGGCGCGATCGGAGGCTTCCAGCTCTTTGAACTGCCTTATGTGCTGTTCAACGGCCCCGGCCCCAACAGCCGCGGGGTGACGATCGTGATGTATCTCTACATGCTCGGGTTCGAGGGAGGCAATCTCGGCTACGCCGCGGCGGTTGGGTGGATGCTGGTGCTGATGATCGCCGGCATGTCGTTTCTCCAACTGCGCCTGACCGGGGCGCTGAAGGAAACCACATGAGCATGAGGCTATCCAGCGCAACACGGGATGTCCCCCCACCCGCCGTGCCCCAGGCGCCGGGGCGAAGCACCGGCACCGCCCGGCGCACCGCGGGTGACTGGTTGCTGAACCTGGGCCTGTATGCGCTGGCGCTGGCGGCGCTGATGCCGTTTTTCTGGATGATCTGCGCGGCGTTCAAGCGCGGCGAGGACCTGCTCGTCTACAGCTTTCTCCCCTGGGATCACCTGGACCGGCTGACGCTGGACAATTTCCGCACGCTGCTGGCGCGCGAGCCGTTCGTGCGCTGGCTGATCAACTCGCTGTTCCTGGCCTCCACCAGTACCGTGCTGGTGGTGATGCTCTCCAGCCTGGGCGGGTTTGCGCTGGCCAAGTACACCTTCCGTGGCAAAAAGCTGCTGATGATGATCATGCTGGCGACGATGATGCTGCCGGGGGTGGTGCTGCTGCCGGGCAGTTACCTGCTGATGTACCACATCGGGTGGATTGATTCGTACCTGGCGATCATCGTGCCGGGGGCGGCGAGCGTGTTTGGCATGTTCTTGTTCATGCAGGCTATGAAGCAGGTGCCCGATGAGCTGCTGGCGGCCGGGCGGATCGACGGATGCAGCGAACTGCGGCTCTGGTGGGAGATCGCCCTGCCGATGGTGCGGCCCATGATCGGGGCGTTCACCCTGCTGAGCTTCCTGGCAAGCTGGAATGCCTTCCTCTGGCCGCAGATCATCCTGCAAAACGAAGCCAAGTACCATCTGCCCATCGCCCTGTACAACATGCTCTCGCTGCCGGAATACCGCACCGACTACGGCATCCTGATGGCCGCCACCCTGATCGCCATCGCGCCGGTGGCGGTTCTCTTCTTCATCCTGCAGAAGGATTTTGTATCCGGCCTGAGCACTGGCGCGGTGAAGGGATGAGGCCCGGCCGCGCAAAGTGTCGCCGGCCTGCCACAGATCCCCGCTGCCGCAGTTGTAGCGCCTGGCTTCAACTCTTACACTCGACCGCATGCGAGTACTTCTGATCGGTAGTGGTGGACGAGAGCATGCCCTGGCCTGGAAGCTGGCCGACAGCCCCAATTGCACGGCCCTGTACTGCGCCCCTGGCAACCCCGGCATCGAGCAGGTGGCCGAGCTGGTCGACATCGGCGTCGAAGACCTGCCGGGCATCGAGAAATTCGTCCGCGAGCAGAAGATCGAACTGGTAGTGATCGGCCCGGAAGATCCGCTGGCGATGGGACTGGCCGACCGGCTGGAGAAGGCGGGCGTCAAGGTGTTTGGCCCGAACCAGGCGGCAGCGCAGATTGAGGCGGACAAGTGGTTCGCCAAGGAGATCATGCGCAGCCAGTCGATCCCCACCGCCGAGGCACGTTCCTTCACCAGCGCTGAGCAGGCCGAGGAATATGTCCGCCACCGCGATGAGCCGGTGGTGGTGAAGGCCGCCGGGCTGGCCAAGGGCAAGGGGGTCACGATCTGCTATCGCACCGAGGACGCCCTGGAGGCGATCAACCGGGTAATGCGCCAGCAGGCCTTCGGCCAGGCCGGGGCGCGGGTGGTGATTGAGGAGCTGATGCAGGGGCCGGAGTGCTCGATCCTGGCTTTTGTCTCCGGCCGCAGCATCTACATGATGGAAAGCGCCCAGGACCATAAGCCGGTGGATGACGGAGACACCGGCCCGATGACCGGCGGCATGGGTGCATACACCCCCACGCCGGTCGTTACCGATGCCGTGCTTCGCCAGATCGAGCGCGACATCCTCGTGCCCACCATCGACGGGCTGGTGCGCGAGGGGATCAACTATCGCGGTGTGCTCTACGCCGGGCTGATGCTCACCGCCAGCGGACCACGCGTACTCGAGTTCAACTGCCGCTTTGGCGATCCCGAAACCCAGCCGCTGATGATGCGCTTCCAGAGCGACCTGCTGGAGGTGATGCTGGCGGTGGTTGAGGGCACGCTGGACAAGGTGGACCTGAAATGGGACCCGCGGCCGTGCCTGTCGGTGGTGGCCACGAGCAAGGGATACCCCGGCAGCTACCCCAAGGGCCTGGAGATCACCGGGCTGGCCGAGGCCGATGCAATGGAGGGCGTCAAGGTCTTCCACAGCGGCACCCGGCGCCAGGGCAGCAAAATCCTGACCGATGGCGGGCGCGTCCTGAGTGTCACCGCCCTGGGCCAGACCATCGCCGATGCCCAGCAGCGTGCCTACGAGGCCATCCAGAAGATCCACTTCGACGGCATGCACTACCGCCGTGACATCGGGCACCAGGCGGTGCGGTAGGATGAAAGCTGCATGAGGAAGGCGTAATGCGCAGCGCGTTGGAAACGCGCCTGCCTTCCCTTGGGCGTTGCGCAATCGTTTCCTGTTTCTCCATGCCCATACACCTCGACAGCCTCGATGATCCGCGGGTGGCGGTTTACCGGAATCTCAAGGACCGCGATCTGGCGCAGCGGGGCGAGCGGTTCATCGCCGAGAGCGAACTGGTGGTGCGGCGGCTGCTGGAATCATCATTTGAGGTTGAGTCGGTCCTGGTGACGCAGCGGCGCGCGGCGGAGATGGCCGAGGCGGTCGGACAGCGGGCACCGTTGTACGTCGTCGCCGATGAGCTGATGCGGCAGATCATTGGCTTTCGGCTGCACTCGGGCATCCTTGCCTGCGGCCGGCGACGGCCGGGGCCGACCCTCGATCAGGTCATGGCCATCGCCCGTGATCCGCTAACGCTCATGGTGCTGCCCGAGGCATCAAACACCGAGAACCTCGGGGCGATGATCCGCATAGCCGGGGCCTTCGGCTGTGCGGCGGTGGTGCTGGGGGAGCGCAGTTGCGATCCGTTCTATCGCCAGTCGATCCGTATCTCGATGGGAACAGTTTTTTCCGTGCCGCTCGTGCAATCTGCCCACCTGCTGGAAGACCTGCGGCGGCTGAAAGACCAGTGGAACGTGCGCCTGGCAGGGACGGTACTGGCGCCTGATGCCGTCGAGTTGTCGCACTATCGCCGACCCGCGCGGCTGGCGGTGCTGTTTGGCAATGAGGCCCAGGGGCTGAGTCCTGCCGAAGTGGCTGTCTGCGATGATCGGGTCATCATTCCGATGGCGCCGGGGGTCGATTCACTGAACGTGGCGGTGGCCGCGGGGATCATCATGTATGCGATGACGCGGATGGCATGACCGCTGCCCGCGGCGGCCGCCAACCGCCCACCGAGGGCCCGCTGCTCTGCCATCGCACAGATGGCGCGCATGTCCTGGCAGGTCGTCCAGCGCGCGAGCTGGGTCTGGGGAGCGGGCCGGAAGGGCAGATTGCGAAAAACTGCGCCCTGGTTACGCGGTCAGGTCCACGTGCGGTGTTTCATCATCGGCCGGGGGGGCCTGCCGGTTGGATGGACGGCGTTTTTTCTGCTGTTTGGCCTCGTCCCGCTCCTTATGGACGGGCTTGAGTTCCTCGGTGCTCTCGACCGCATGGGTGTACTGGTCGCCCTCGACCCCGATATTGCGCCGAAGTTCCTGTGCCCGGCGCACCTGTTGGGCCTTGGCTTCCACCTGCTGTCGCTGGGCCTGCGGGGTCTGCAGCACCGCGCCGATGAAGGGGTTGACGTTCATGCCATGCCACCTCGAACTTGTCGGCGAGCTTGTGAGGCACGGGGCCTCATCAGCTTACATCGGCAAATTGAACCCGTCACTTGCATCGTGTCTGGCTGTCCCATAAGCGCAGCGCGCGAGGCGGGCGCTGCCTGGCATGGGTGGACGCATCATGCTCCCCAGCGCAGGCGCAGCGCCCCGCGTCATGATGTCGCGCTGGCCGCATCGCGCAGCGCGTGTCATGCGCGGGTGAGCGCGGACTGGCGCACCCATCGATGAAGCGCATGTGAGAATCTGTTGATGAAGCACCATGCGGGAAAGTGAAAAACTCGCGCGTTATGTATTGACGGATTCGCCGAGCGTGCTATCTTCTTAATCAGTGATTAGTCGGATCGGAAGTGGTGGCTCCCTTCCGATCCGACGTTTTTTATGCGCTCTCGGCGTGCAGCACT
This sequence comes from uncultured Tepidisphaeraceae bacterium, assembly GCA_964398315.1. Classification (GTDB taxonomy): domain Bacteria; phylum Planctomycetota; class Phycisphaerae; order Tepidisphaerales; family Tepidisphaeraceae; genus JADLCB01. The sequence goes on from CAYNMV010000031.1 coordinate 17,181, forward strand.
GAGCGCATCGCACACCCCGCCCCCTTCCCCGTCCCATCGCTATCGACTTCGCTTGCGCTGCAGCAGCGCTTCCATTGTGGCCAGCGGCAGGCAGTTGATGACCTGGTCCCTGGTGGCCCATGCCCGGCGGGCGACACTGATGCCCCAGCGCATGTCGAGCAGTCCCTGCGTGCTGTGGGCGTCGGTGTTGATCGACAGCAGGCAGCCACCATCCAGGGCAGCGCGGGCATTCACATCGTTCAGGTCAAGACGGGGATAGCCGGCGTTGATCTCCAGCACGGTGCCATTGGCGGCCGCCGCCTGGACGATCCGGCTGAACAGCAGCGGCAACCCCACGCGCCGGTCGATCAGCCGGCCGGTGGGATGCCCGATGATGGTCACGTAGGGGTTGTCGATCGCCCGCAGCAGGCGATCGGTTGCCTTCTGTTCCGGCTGGCTGAGGGCCGAGTGCGGCGAACCGATGACAAAATCCAACTCGGCCAGCACCGCATCCTCATAGTCCATCCGCCCATCGGCCAGGATATCCGCCTCGCACCCCGCGAAGATGCGAAACGGCTTCATCCGCTCGCTGACCTTGCGGATCTCGGCCACGTGCTTGAGCAGTCGCTCGCGGGACAGCCCGTTGGCGATGGCCTGGCTGGCCGAGTGATCGGTGATGCCCAGGTATTCATACCCCAGGTCAATGGCGGCCAGGGCCATCTGCTCAATGCTGGCGGTGCCGTCCGAGGCGGTGGTGTGGGTATGCAGGTCGCCGCGGATGTCGGACTGGGTGATCAGAGCAGGCAACTCAGGCCGGGAGGCGGGCTTAGCCTGGCGCCCGCTGGCGGCGGAGCGCGCCCCCCGCCCCACCGGTTTCGGTTCCGCCGGCTTCAGTTCCGCTGCATCGATCTCACCGCGGTCCTCGCGCAGCTCAGGCTCGATGTACGCCAGGCCCAGGGCCTGGTAGATGTCCGCCTCAGTCTTGCTCGCCACCGGCTTGGTGGCCGGGGGCTTGCCCGTTTCCTTCTTCGCCTTGTCGTACTCGGCCAGCTTGTAGAGGCCCCACTCGTTGAGGGTGAGGCCCATGTCCTGCGCCCGGCCGCGGAGTTTGACATTGTGATCCTTGGAGCCGGTGAAGTAGAGGAGGGCCGCGCCGAAATTGTCCGGCGGGACGATGCGCAGGTCCACCTGGATCCCCCCCGCCGTCACCACGCTTGCCTTGGTCTGCCCTTGGCCGTTGATCTGCTCGACCTCGGGAAACTTCACGAAGGCGGCGGTGACCTCCTCGCCGTTGGCGCCCGGCGCCAGCGCGCAGACCAGGTCGATATCGCCGATGGTCTCGCGCCCCCGGCGCAGGCTGCCGGCAATCTGGGCCTCCTTCACGCCCTTCAGCCGGCGCACGCGCTCCAGCAGCGCTTCGGCCATTGCCATCGCCATCGGCAGGCCGTGACGCTGCCCGGCCTGGGCACGCAGGCTGATCCCCTGGCGGATGGCGGCGATCTTCTTCTCTCCGACCCCCTTCAGCCCGGCGAGTTTTCCCTGCTCGATGGCGGCGGCCAGCTCCTCCACGCTGGTAATCTGCCGCTCCTTCCACAGCAGGCTGATGGTCTTGGGGCCAAGGCCGGGGATATCCAGCAACTCGATCAACCCCGGCGGGATGCTGGCCACCAGCTCATCGTGATCGGTGCTGCGGCCGGTGCGGATGTATTCCTCGATAATCCGCCGGGACGATTCGCCAATGCCCTCTATGTCCTTGAGCGTATCGCTGGCCACTGCTTCGCGCAGGTCGATGGTGAGGCTTTCGAGGATGCGCGACACCTTGGAGAAGGCAATCGCCTTGAAAACGCTCTCCCCCTTGATCTCCATCACCGCCGCCATGGTGCGGAACATGTCCGCCAGTTGCTGGTTCATCGCCATGGGAAGACAGTGTAACCCGAATTACGCCCGTGGCGACTGGGCTGGACCAGCGGCGGCCTGAGATTCATGCAGGGCGTTCAGAACCCGCACCATCCATTCCAGGTCGGCGCTGCGGATATCACTCAGCAGTTGGACACGCCCCTCCGCGCCGAGGCCCACGTTCAGATGCCCGGCCAGGCGCAGGTTCAGCAGGCCGGGGTAGTCGGAAAAGAAGAAATGGATCTTGCCGGCGGACCACGGTTGCGGGGTCCGCCGATCCCAGACGGCATCGTAGGCTGTGAGGGCACCCCCGCGGTACACCAGGTGGGAAGACCGCACCATCGGCCGGAAGACCATCCGCAGGCGGGAGATGAATATGGCCAGCAACAGGGAGAGCAGGAACAGGCCGAAAAGCGTCTCCACTCGTGCCCGGGTGGGTTGCCACAGATCGAGCAGCAACTCGACCCCCACCCAGCCGCACACCAGGATGCCCGCCCCCAGCCCCATCAGGTAGATGACCCGCCTGGGGGTCACGCGCGGCAGCACTTCAAAGGCCACCCCATCGGCATGGCGCATCAGCAGCACCCGCGCCCCCGGCGGCGGGTGGTCGAGGGGATTATGGTAGGCCAGTACCGGCCGGGGCATGCTCATGCTGTTCCGATCTCCCCCCAAAGGGGGTGGCGATAGGGGTTCGGGCAGCCAGCCGGCTACCCCGGTGATGCGGATACCCGAGCGATCCCATGTGCTGCGGCATCCCCCTGGGGGGAGGCGGCGGGTTTTGCTTGCTATTCCTAATGCCGCACCTTACCTTAACGGCAAGCTGGCCGCGGCGCGGGCATGCTCTGCCAGGGCAAAGAACCGACCACGACAGCGGGGGAATATGCAATCGACATTCTACCCCTCTGAAAAGTAGGGTATGATGATGAACGGTGTATCCGACGTCCGGCGGTTGTCTATTATCTATCCTATTATCGGCCGCTGAACGCTAGATGTGCCATCGGGACTTGCACCCGCCCCGACTTCAGCACCGGAATCACCGGGGGTGACGACATTGATGCCGACGAAGCTGCTTCACTATGTTGTCCTGGAGCGTCTGGGAGAAGGTGCGCGTAGCACGATCTACGCCGTGCAGGATCCCACGACGAAGCAGGTCTTTGCGCTCAAGCATGTGGTGCGCAATGACCCCAAGGACATCCGTTTTGTGGAGCAGATGGAGACCGAGTTCGAGATCTCCCGGCAGTTCGTCCACCCTAACCTCCGCCGCACTTACGACCTGAAGATCAACAAGTCGATGCTCCTGAAGGTCAACGAGGCCTTCCTGATCATGGAGCTGGTTGACGGCAGGGCACTGGACCAGAAGCTGCCTGCGTCGATGATCGACATTCTGGATACGTTCATCCAGTCGGCCAACGGCCTGAAGGCGATGCACCAGATGGGCTATGCCCACTGCGACATCAAGCCCAACAATATCCTGCGAAACGATGAGGGGCAGGTTAAGGTCATCGACTTTGGCCAGAGCTGCAAGATCGGCACGGTCAAGGAGCGCATCCAGGGCACACCGGACTACATCGCCCCCGAGCAGGTGAAGAGGCTGCCGGTGTCGGTGCAGACGGATGTCTTCAACCTCGGCGCCACCCTCTACTGGGCGCTGACCGGCCGGAACATCCCCACGCTCTACACCATCAACAAGAAGGGTGAAAACAGCTTCCTGCTGGATGACCGCATCACCACGCCCCAGGACATCAACCCGCGCGTGCCGCAGGGCCTGAGCAACCTGGTGATGGAGATGATCTCCACCACCCCCAAGAAGCGCCCGGCCGACATGGATGTGGTCATCACCCGCCTGGAACTGGCCAAGCACGTGCTGACGCGCGAGCTGAACCCGGATTTGCGCAGCCTGGAGGTCGATCCCTTCGACTCGGGCTTCTTCAGCAAGCCGGCGTGAATCCAATCCTCCCCATGCGACTGAATCTGCGGAAGACGGGGTGACTGGCCGGTGTGCAGGGCCAGTCACGCCCCCTTCCGGTCTCGGATCGGTTACTTCTCTCCCCCGCCGCCGCCGGCCTCGGCCGGGTGGTTATGCTGCTGGTACATGATCCCGCCGATGGCTGGAACCAGCACGAACAGGGGCAGCAGGAAATGGTTGACCATCATCTTGCCGGCCAGCGGGGAGCCGATCTGCTCATACTTGAGGATCAAAGCCAGCAGGCCGAACACCAGCATGATGCTTCCCTGGAAGCTGGTGTACATCATGATGCTGCCCCGGAAGAGGATGAAGCACATCAGGCCGAAGAAGATCAGCCCCATCATCGCCCCGGTCCAGGCAAACGCGGTTTCAAGCTGAAAGCTCTGCCAGATGCCGGCGCCGATGACCGCCCCGACCAGTGCCCCCATCACCGCGACGGCGTATTTCATCTGCGGCCAGGTGATGGCTGCGCTAAGGCAGCCGCCGAGGAACGCCCCCACCCATGGGTTGCCGAAGCGCTGGCCAATGACCAGCCCGAGGAACGCTCCCAGGCAAATGGCGTTGACCATGATCAGCGTCTTGTACCAGTAGAACCCGAACAGCAAATAGACGATCCCCAGCCCCACCAGCAGTGCCGCCGGCGCCGGCCCCATGTTCTGGCAGAGGCTGATAATATCGGTCTGCTCCGGCCAGTGGGTCGGGATGGGGATATGCAGCGTATTACTCGCGGTTTGTGTCTGAGTCGCAGTATCCACGGTATCAGCTCCTGCGATGATGCGATTCTTGCGTCAAGCCCCGGCGGCCCCGCGGGCGGGGTGCTATGCATCTTCTGATTCATCGTCCGCCGCAGTTGCGCGCGTGGCGCTGGCGGGACGGGGCATCAGCTTCCACTGCACCAGCGCCCCCAGCAGCACGAGGCTGCCGAACAGCGCGGCCTGTACCCAGCGCTGCTCAGGCAGGCGGTCGATCCACTCCGGCCGGCCTGCGCGAACCGCCAGCAGGCCCAGTCCCGCAGCCATGGACACCCCCACCAGGCTGTAAAGCGTCACGATGGCAACCCGCGGCCACAGCAGGCTCATGACAATCCCGCCCCCCAGACCCGCCAGGCCGGCCACCGGCCACCACTTGCGTAAGTTTGCCGGCAGATCGCTCCACAGCTGCTGCCAGACCGCAGCGCTGCCGGCGGCCCAGTCAATGTGCTCCCAGCCCGGCTGGTAGTCACCATGCATGCCGATCCAGCAGGCTAGGATCGCCCACAGTCCCAGCGTCAGCCCCAGGCCCACCCCCACCCACAACCGGTGGAGGATGAATCCCAGCAGCCCCCCCACCAGTGCCAGCCCGACCGCCATGGCCATGCCCGACACCTGCCACCCCAGCCACGCCGGGAGCCGCAGACCGATCAATCCGCCCGCACTCACCAGCGAAAGCGTGATCAGTCCACGGCTCATCCGTGCCCCGGCCATCCACAATCCCACCCCGGCGCACGCCCCGGCCATCGCCAAGTACACAACCAGCGTGCTGACATCCGGCGGCAGGAGTTGGACCACATCGCGCAACATGGGCGCTCACTTTCTGAATAAAACCTATCGGCGTGGCCCGGCGGAAAACTCCAGCATCCACCCCACCCGAGTTGTCCCTTTCCCTGCGACCTGACCCGTGGATAAATTTCGCATCAGACCGCTAACAAACGCCGATCGGCGGTGTCGTTATAGATGATGCGAGTCACTCCCGCCGCGCGGTCAGCGCGCCTGATCCATCCACTGTTTATCATGATCTTGCTGGCGGCATCGCTTTGCTCAGCACAGTCGCGGGCCCCCAATGACGTAGAGCGCGCCCGGGCGGAGCTGCGCGCGGCCGAGCAGGCGCTGGCCAGGGCAGAGGCCGATCTGAAAAGGCTCGATCAGCGCCTTCGGGCAATCGAAACGAGCTTGCGCGGGTTGCCCGTGGCAATGCGCCAGGAGGAAACCCGGCTCCAGGCGGCCGCCACCGCACTGGAGCGTGCCCACGCCGACCGGGCCGAGGGGGTCGCCCGCCTGCGGGAGGTGGAGGCAGACATCAAGGACCTGACCCGCCGGGCGCAACAGGCTAAGTCCGCTGCCGCTGATGCCCAGCGCGCTATCGGCGAAGCGAGCAAGGCGGCCGAGGAGCGTTTTCGTGCTTCCGAAGCCTCGGTTGCGGTCCGGCAGGCGCTGGAGATCACCCAGCGTGAGCTGGCCGAGGCCACGGCGGCGGTGATGCAGCAACTGGAGCAATCGCCAGCGTACATCGAAACCAGGCAGGCTCACGAGCGTGCCCAGACCGAACTGGAGAACCTGCGGGCCGCGCCAACGGTGGATGCCGCCACTTTGGCCGCGGCTGAAAAGCGGGTGGCGGACAGCTTTGCCCTGCTCGGGCAGTTGCGGGATCGCGCGCTGCGCGACGATCCAGCGGTGCAGGCGGCCCAGGCGGCGTATGACCAGAACCGCGCCACCGCGATGGCGCTGGAGCGCGATTTCACCGAGAACAAACTGCCGCTTGATGAGCGGTATCGTGCTGCCCGGGCCGCCGCCGGGGAGGCACGCAGCGCGGCTGCCGCGGCCGAACAGCAGCTCGACCGGGCCCAATCGGCCCGCCGCCGCATCAGTGGCGACTTGCAGAAGGTGGAAACCGCCGGGATGTCGCTGGCACTGGAAGTGAAAAACAGCGAAGCCCGTCTTGTGCAGCTTGAGGCTGCCGAGCGCGGCATGGAGATCGACCGCCGGGCGCTGGAGCGCCAGATCGACCGCGTCGAGGACCAGGTGCGCGATGCCCGCCGGGCGGTCGAGCGCGCCCGCATCCGTCTGCGCGAAGCCGAGGCCGGCCGCAACGTACAGGGCGGGGGCGCCAGGTAATCGGTGAAGACGAAAAGCAGGCTCGCCGATGCAGGCTGCCTGCCTGGCGAGGCCTGTTTCACGCCTTCACGCTGCCTCGATCACCCAAGCCCGATTCACAGCCTCTTTTACACCTCCCGGTCCACCGCGACGGCGATGCGCTTGATGGCGGCCATCATTTCGGTGAACTGCTTGAGGTTCAGCGACTGGGCGCCATCGGTCATGGCGTGCTCGGGATCGTGATGGACTTCCAGGATCAGCGCATCAGCGCCACAGGCGATGGCGGCCTTGCACATATCGGGCACGAGGTGGCTCTTGCCGGTGCCATGACTGGGATCCACCACCACCGGCAGGTGGCTGCGGCGGTGCAGCTCAGGCACGATCGCCAGTGGCAGGGTGTTGCGGACGTAATCCATCTCGAAGGTGCGGATGCCGCGCTCGCAGAGCATCACCTGGTTGTTGCCGCCGGCCAGGATGTATTCGGCGGCCAGCAGGAACTCCTCCAGCGTGCTGCTCATGCCGCGCTTGAGCAGGATGGGCTTTTGTGTCTGGCCGAGTCTGGCCAGCAGGTTGTAGTTCTGGGCATTGCGCGCCCCCACCTGGAGCACATCGGCATACTCAACGCACGCGGGGATCTGATCGATGCTCATCACCTCGGTGATGATCGCCAGGCCGGTCTGCTCGCGTGCCTCGGCGAGGATTTTCAACCCCTCCTCGGCCAGGCCCTGGAAGGCGTAAGGCGAGGTGCGCGGCTTGAACGCCCCCCCGCGCAGGCCCACGGCGCCGGCTTCCTTCACCGCGTGGGCGATCTCCAGCAAATGGGTGCGATCCTCCACCGAGCACGGCCCGGCAATCACCGGCACCTTCACCCCCCCGACCACACCGCCCAGCGTGCCTCCCAGCGGCACCTGGGTGCGCTCCTTCTTCACCTCGCTGGAGGCCATCTTGTAGCTGGCCAGGATCGGCACCACCCGATCGACCCCATCGAGCAGTTCCAGCCGGCTCTTGTCCTTGAAGCGGTCATCGCCGATGCAGGCCACCACGGTCCGTTCGGTTCCGACAATCACGTGTTCTTTCAGTCCCATATCTCTCACCAGCGAGATGACACGCTCTATCTGCGGCTGCGTTGAGCCGGGTTTCATAACGACGATCATTGGATGCCTCCGATGGTGAAACAGGGACGCCAGTACATGGTTCGCTCCGTGGTGGGATCCGCCGTGCCACACAGGCCGGGTTTCGGATCCGCCGCTCGCAACATTCCAACAAAAAAGCCCCAGGACCGCGTCCTGAGGCTTGGAAAATTCATCGCAAAATCACAGCAGTCTCAGGACACGGGATGTCTGGCCGGCCAGAAATAGCCGAAAAAGCCAAAACCAAAACCCGCGAACGAGATCCGCATGATGATAAACATACCCTGCGTTCGCCGGCTGTCAACGGAAAGCCGGCCGAAGCGATCCCGCCAGCCGTCAGGTGAGCGAGCCGGCCGGTCCCGTCATCAGCATGCGCCGGTGACCCTCATTGGCCTGTCATCAGCACAGGCCGCATCGTACACTCTGTTGCCATGATGCGCTTTCCTGTCCTGAGCGATGCCCGACGGCTTGCCCGCCTCGCCCACCCGGCCGGACGGGTGACGATGGTGCTCGACACCGACACCTACAACGAAATCGATGACCAGTTCGCGGTGGTCTATTCCCTGCTCTCTCCTGAGCGCCTGGACGTACGCGCCATCTACGCCGCCCCGTTCCACAACGACCGATCGAGCGGTCCGGCCGATGGAATGGAGAAAAGCCATGCGGAAATTCTGCGCCTGCTGTCGCGCCTCGACCGCCCGGCCGATGGGTTTGTCTTCCGCGGATCGGATCGCTGGATGAGCGGGCCGGATGAGCCCGTGCCCAGCCCCGCCGCCACGGACCTGGTTAAGAAGGCCATGGCCCAGCCCGACGATCAGCCGCTCTACGTCGTCGCCATCGGCGCCATCACCAACATCGCCTCAGCGCTGCTGCTGGAGCCACGCATCATCGAGCGCATCGTCGTCTGCTGGCTGGGCGGGCATCCCACCACCTGGCACAACACCGCCGAGTTCAACATGCAGGGGGATATCCACGCCTCGCGCATCATCCTCGACAGCGGCGTGCCGCTGGTCCTGTTCCCCTGTATCCACGTGGCCGAGCAGTTGCGCACCACGCTGGCTGAGGTGGAACGCTACGTAAAGGGACGCGGGGCGATCGGGGATTACCTTTGTGAAATCTATCGCGCCTGCGCCAGGGATCATTTCGCCTACTCGCGCGTCATCTGGGACCTGGCTCCCCTTGCGTGGCTGATCGATGCGAAGCTGGCCGAAACTGTCCTGCGCCCCAGCCCCCGCCTGACCGAACTGCTCACCTGGAGCATCGATCCCCGCCGCCACCTGATCCGCGAAGCCCTGCAACTCCGCCGCGATGGCGTTTTCCGTGACCTGTTCACCAAGCTGGAAGCCTGCCAGACATAGCCGGGCACGCGCACAGATCGCCCGCCAGCCCGGGCCACAGATCATGCCCTGAACGCTGGCCGCTGAACCGCCCCCCCGCCCGCGGCATTCACGCCGCTTCGCGGCATCCGATCATCGTCGCCAGTGTGCGATACTGGGCATAGACATCATCACCGGGCGTGGCCACGAACAACTCCGCTGGGCGGACGGGTCCCTGCCCGCGGGGCTCGATGATCGCGGCGATGCGCTGGCGCCGGTGCTTTGCCCGCAAGACCCCTTCGGTGTAGTGAACGGCGAAAATGTAGCGATGGCAGTCTTCGCCCAGGCCATAGATCACATCCAGCACGCGCACATCCGCCGCCCCCGGCACCGGGAACAGCTCGCACACGCGTTCGGCCAGGCGAAAACGATCGAAGCTGACAAAGTTCATCCCCATCCGCCGCGCCATCCGGGCCAGCGTCTGCTGCTGCTGGTAGCGCATCAGGTAATTCCATCCCGCCGCGGCGGCGGTGACGGCGATGGCGAGGATGAGCAGTTCCAGCGGTGCCACAGCGTAATCTGATCGGTCAGGAATCAGCGCCGACAGGCGCAGGTTGAAGGACAGGTGGCCTGGCGCCCCTCCTGCCCGAAGCCAAAGCCGCCATAGCCGATAACGCCCAGCAAGCCGGCGAAGATCCCCAGCATCGCCCCGTTGCGGTGACCGGCCTGGCGCGAGCGGGTGCCAGTGTGCTCAGTGCTGATCCGCCGGCCGGCTCATACCAGCTCGACCTGACCGTGTCCGAGTCCCTGATCGATTCACCGCCGCTGTTGGTGCAGCGGGATGCGATGTTGTGAATCGTGCATCCACGGCGGCCGCGCTTCTCACAGGTACGGATGACCATCCCCTCGGTGGTCGTGCCGGCCATCGCATATTTCGGTTCGCCCCATGCGAACCATGCCGACACCAGGAACAGCAGCGCGGCGACGGGCATCGCTTTCGGCTTTTTGGCTTCGGCTTCCGTGTCCACCCAAAGCCCTTTCTCAGTGGCTGCCAGCTTAGCGGCCGATTGCGAAGCTTCCAAGCGCGGGCACGGCGGCGTGGCCGGCGCCGGCATCGATCAGGCGGGCTGCGAAGATGTCGGCCTGGTCCCCCTCCCCATGCACGACATAGGTGCGCGTCTGCGGCGTCAGGGTGGGGCCGAGGAAGCGGATCAGCTCATTGCCATCGGCGTGCGCGCTCAGGCCATGCAGCGTGCGCACCTCCATTTTCAGATCATACCAGCGATCGTATATGCGCAGGCGTGGCTGGCGTTCCTGGATGCGCCGGCCGAGGGTGTACGGTGGAATCCAGCCGACGAAAACGACCATGTCCCGCTCGTTTTCCAGGCTGCGCTTCAGGTGGTGCAGCACGCGCCCGAACTCACAGGTGGGGCTGGAAGCGATGATGACGCACGCCCCATCCACCCGGTTGATCTGCTTGCTCTGCTGCGTACTGCTGGCGAAGGTCACGCGCGACAGGCCGAACAGGTCGCGCTGGCCGATGAGCTGGTTCGTCTCATCGTCGTAACTGTCGCGGTGCTGCGTGTAAACCTCGCTCACCTCCACGCCCATCGGGCTGTCGACGAAGACCGGGATCGGTGGGATCGATCCTTCGCTGATGAACTTCTGCAAATACCACAGCATCGTCTGCGTGCGCCCCACCGCGAAGCTCGGCACGATCAGGCGCCCCCGGCGGGCGATGATGGTCTTGACCGCATCGAGAAACTGCGGCTCAACCTGGTCGGAGGGCGCATGGGTGCGATCACCATAGGTGCTCTCGGTGATGACATAGTCGAATGGCCGGGTCAGCGGCTCGGGATCGCGGATGATGGGCGTGTGGTAGCGGCCGATGTCGGCGGTGAACAGGAGCGATTTCTCCCGGCCATCGGCGGTCCACTCAAAGACGACATAGGCCGATCCGAGGATGTGGCCGGCATCGAAGAAAGTGAAGCGCACATCGTTGCCCAGGCCAGTCGGCACGCCATAGCGCACATACCGAAATGCCTTCCAGACCGCGGGCAGGTCGCTGGTGCGGTACAGCGGCTGCACGGGCGGTGCACCGGGGCCGCGATCGCGGCGATTGAGGTACGCGGCATCCTCTTCCTGGATCTCGGCCGCATCCTGGAGCACGATCCGCGCCACAGCGCTGGTGGCGGGCGTGGTGTAGATCGGTCCCTGGTAGCCAGCGCGGGTGAGGATGGGCAGCCGGCCGCAGTGGTCAAGATGCCCGTGAGAGAGAATCACCGCATCGGCCGAGAGCAGGTCATCGTGCATCTGCTCGTTCAGTTGCCGGGCCTCATCGCGGCGGCCCTGGTACATCCCCAGGTCGAGGATGATCCGCAGGCCGTTGATCTCAACCAGATGACATGAACCGGTGACGGTGCGATTGGCACCACAAAATCGGATGCGCATAAGGCCTGACAGGGTATCGCCCTCTGCGCCTTACCGCGACCCCGGGAACAGTTGGAGGTGGGTCCATATCATTGTGACCATCCCCTGCCCCCACCCCTGCGCAAGCCACGTTGGCAGCCGCGGGCCAGTCTCTGTTGGGGGTATACCGAACAGGATGCGATACAGCCTTGCCATCTTCCCCCATAACCGCTTATTCAGACAACACTTAGGCGGACTCAGCAATACCAAACAAAATCCGAATATTTTGTTTGCCAGCCATTGAACCATGCCCTATAATAATCCTAACGAAAGCGGCGTTCCCGAGTGATTGGGTCGGTGGCCCGGCACGCCAGACAAACGCATCACCGGCCGCGGGAGACCAGCTTCCGCCATCTGATGGAGTGTTCATGATGTTACGAGGCAAAAAACCCGAGGCCGTGACCAAGCGGCTGAAGCTGTTCATGTATGGCCCGGCCGGTGTGGGCAAGACCACCGCAGCCATCCAGTTCCCCAACAGCTACGTCATCGACTGCGAACGGGGCACGGAGAACTACGACAAGCTCCTCGATGCCAGCGGCTCGGTCGTCTTCCAGACGGTCGATATCCATGATGTCATCCAGGAAGTGAAGGCGCTGCTGACCGAGAAGCACGACTTCCGCACGCTGGTGATCGACCCCATTACCCCGATCTACAACGACCTGCTGGAAAAATGTGAGCAGAAGGTGGGCAGCGACTTCGGCCGCCATTATGGCGAAGCCAACAAGATCATGAAGCGCCTGGCCAACCTGATCATGGCGCTGGACATGAACGTGATCGTCACCGCCCACGCCAAGAAGGAGTACGGTGAGAACCTGCGCGTGCTGGGCCAGACCTTCGACGGCTGGCGGCAACTGGATTACTGGTTCGATCTGGTGATCGAGCTGTCCAAGGGGAAAAACCGCAAGGGCCGCTACGCCAAGGTCGTCAAGACGCGGCTGGAACAGTTCCCCGATGAGGAAGTGTTCGAGTGGAGCTATGAGGCCATCCAGCGCAAGTATGGCACCGAGACGCTGGAGCGCCAGGCCAGTGTCGTTGAGCTGGCCAGCCCGCGCCAGGTGGCCGAAATCAAGGATCTGCTGGGGATCGTCCGCCTGCCGGACGGCCTGGTAGACAAGTGGTTCGCCAAGGCGGGAGTCGATACCTGGGAAGACATGCCCGCCGAGGCCATTCAAAAGTGCATTGAGTACGTCCGCGGGCGCCTGCCGGCGGCCCACGCCGCGGCGTGAGCCACCAGGGCGGGGTCAGAAGGTGCGATCAGATGTGCTTGCCCTGCCTGATGCAGCGCTTCGCGGAACCTCAATGCCCATCCGCCTGAGCACCGGCAGCCTCGCGCTCAGACGTGCATGCGTTCTCCAGGGGATTGGCCCGAGGCTGCGACCGGTCATCCCCTTTTTCTTTATCAGTCTTGCAGCCCGCAGGAAGGAGGTACGGCCCGACAACGAACCGCAGACTGCCCCGCGCAGGCTGCAAATCAAAACATCGAAGTTCCTTCACAACAACGTGAACCTTGAACCTTTTACTTCTATCAAGGAGCTTCCCATGCTCGGTTTCAATAAAGTCATGCTGATGGGTCACGTCACCCGCGACCCGGAACTGCGCCAGATTCCCAGCCAAAACGATACCCCCACACCCCTGGCCGACTTCGGCCTGGCCTGCAACCGTCGCTACCGCAGTGCAGCCGGTGAGGACCGCGAGGAAACGCTGTTCATCGACTGCACCGTCTTCGGCAAATCCGCCGACACCATCGCCCGCTACGTGAAAAAGGGCAAGGCCCTGTTCATCGAAGGCCGCCTGCGCTATGAGACGTGGGAGGACAACCAGGGCAACAAGCGCTCGAAGGTGAGCGTGGTGGTGGACACGTTTCAGTTTGTCGGCGGCCGCGATGAGGCCGCTTCTGCCGGCGACGGCACCGGCCGTCCTCCCGGCGAGCAGCGCGCCGGCTGGAAGCAGCGCGGCAACGCCGGCGAAAAACGCCAGCGTCCGGCCAAGGTCGCGCAGGCAGATATCCCGTTCTAGGAAATCGTGACCGCTGAAGGATGAATGGCAAAATGGCTCATGCAGTGCCCTTCTCATTCATCATTCAGCCGTCATCACCCAACATTGCAACGGAGGCTCTCATGACTCTCCTCGAATCCTACACCGCTCTTGATGCCGCCTGCGGGCCGGAGATCAACATCCTGATCGAGCCGACCATCAAGCGCTACAGCTTCGAGCAGCACCCATCGCTCAGCTATCGCATCCACCTCTGGCTGGATCGTGGCCTGAGCATGGCGTTCCACTTCTGCCGCGAGGGCACCGATCTTGAAGCCCTCACGCGCGAAGCGATCGACGCCTTCCGAAGCTGGCGCGCCCCCAGTGTCGCACGCCTCTCCCGCGAGCTGCACGATGCCGCGGCATAGATCCCCGGCACATGATGCGCCACGGCCCTGCCTGAAATGCGGGGCCGTGGCGGGTCATGCGCTTCACTCCAGGCGCTCATAGACCGTCAGATGGGTCTGCCCATCCAGCGCCTTCGTCATCACGACCCGATGCGGAAGATGCTCGAGGCTTTCGAGCACGTCATGCTTGCCGCTGCCATGCGTGCGCTCCAGCACATACAGCGTTGTCACGGGATGTTTCTGCGGATCCCACGGCAGCGGATCATGCCAGCGCGGCAGATTCACCGCCGCCCCAAGGAAGTACTCCACCCATGGTGTTGAGCCGGTGATATGGTGATCGGGATACACAGCGCGCAGCTCGGCCAGCGTGTCACGCAGCAGCACCTGCTCGGCCGTCAGCCGGTGTGGCCGGCAGAGAAACAGCCACTCGCACAGCATCACCACCAGGCACAGTCCCAGTGCCACCCGCCCCAGCCACGGCCGCGGGCGGACCAGCAGCGCCAGCAGCACGCCGGCCAGCACCGCCCGTATTGGATGGCTGACATGAGGAACCGTCGCCGGCACCACCGCAAATGCCGCCGCGAATAGCAGGCACCCCACCGTCCAGCGCATGCGCAACGACAGGCGCAAACGCGGCAGGCTTTGTGTCGATGCCGGGCGCGGCGGGATATCGCGCTGTGGCCGGCGCAACGCGTGCATCATCCGCACCAGCCCCACCGCGCCCCACGCAGCACAGATCGCCATCCACGGCGCGGCCGGGATGAGGAACCGCGCGTAGCCACCACTCAGATGCGTGTTCACCATGTAGAGGTATGTATGCAGCCCCACCAGCCCCAGGGCTCCGCCTGCAACCATCAGCCGTATCCGCCGGCGGTGGCTTCCCCCGTCCTGGCCGGCAGTGGTGCCGGGATGGCGACTGGCGCCAAAAGAATCATCGGTCCCCGGGCAATCTTTCAGTGCGCGCGTGGGGCGGGTCAGCGCAGCGGATCGCCGGATCCGCCACTCGCGCCTCAACATCCACAGCGCTCCGGCCAGCGACAACCCTGCGATGATGATGCCGCACAGATCCCACCAGCGCCCCAGGTAATGGATGGGCGAACCGTAGCCCAGCATCCCCGGCTCGCTCGTGCTGAAGAAGCGCTGAATCGGCAGCTTGCCGCCCGGCGGCTGCCAGTGCATCAGCCACACGATGAGGTTCCATGCCACCTCCGCCCACCCCAGCAGCAGCGCTGCCACGAACCGCCTGTGCCACAGCAGCCACAGCCCCACCGGCACGAGGAAGACGATCATCTCATGCCGTGTTGCCGGCAGCAGCGCCAACACGATCGCCGCCAGCACATAACGGCGATACAGCAGCAGCCATGTGCCTGTGATGGCGTACAGCGCGGCGATGGTTTCGGTGGTGGTTGTGTAGCCCAGGTGGAAATAGAGTGGCATCCCCGCCAGCAGGGCCGGCGTGGCCCAGGCGTAGGGCACGCGCAGCCCGCGCGCCGCCTGCCACGTCAGGCCCATCGTCGCCGCCATGATGGCCACGCTGAGCAGGCGGGCGGCAGAAAATCCGGTGGATGTCGATCCGATCCATGCCACCAGGGCATACGGAATGGTAAACCCCGGCCGCCCCCATTCATCAGTCAGCAGGGATGGCCGCTCCCACGCCGTGCGGGCGATGAGGTAGTGCGTGACATCATCATCCATGTAGTTGCCGTCCGAGAGCCCCGCCAGCACCGCCGCGACCAACGACACCAGCGCGATGGTCCCCCAGGCCACCACCGGGCCGCGGCCGTGCCCGCGCAGGCCGCCCCCCGGCCTCACGCGCGACGGCATCACCCGCTCCGGCACATCAGTTATCCCGGTTGCCCGCACAACCTAATGAGTATCCGAAAACCACCCCCCGGTGAAACAGGCGAGCATCTACCGCCATCGGCCCAGAGCCTCGGATGATACGGGAGCGACCCCGGCCTTATTTTCGCCCCGGTTTATCTGCCTCACGCCATTTTCTGGCCTGTCTCCCGGCCCACCGCAATTTTCCTAAGGTTCGAACGCAAAACCTCCCTTGCTCCCCCGCCCTGATTGAATAACATCCTTCCCTCTCAACCCCAGAAGGACCGTGCTCATGAAAATCCTGGTTGCTGACAAGCTCGCGGAAGAAGGTTTGGCTTATCTCAAGGATTCCGGCTTTGCGTATGATGTGAAGATCGGGCTGAAAGAGGATGAGCTGGCCGCCACCGTACCCGATTATGATGCCCTGATCGTCCGCTCGGGCGCGAAAGTAACGGCCAAGGTGCTGGCCAATCCGGGCAAGCTCCGTGCCATCGCCCGGGCCGGTGTCGGGGTGGACAACATCGACCTGGATGTGGCCACCGCCAAGGGTATCCTGGTCCTCAATACCGCCGCCGCCTCTACTCTCTCCACCGCCGAGCATGCCCTGGCGCTGATGTACGCGCTGGCCCGCAAGATTCCGCAGGCACACAACGCCCTCCGATCCGGCAGCCTGGAATGGAAAAAGCGCAGCATCTACCAGGGCACGCAGCTCGCCGGCAAGACGCTCGGCATCGTCGGCCTGGGGCGCATCGGGCAGACCGTCGCCAGCCGCGCTTTGGCGATGGAGATGAACGTGCTGGCCTTCGATCCCTACTACAGCGGCGATACCGCCCTCGACGGCCGGGTGAAGCTGGTGCGCGATTTTGATGAGTTCCTCAAGCAACTGGATGTCATCACCTTCCACGTGCCCGGCGGCGAAGGCACCCGGCATCTGATCAACCGCGAGCGGCTGTTCAATGTCTGCAAACCCAATCTGCTGATCATCAACGATGCCCGCGGCGAGGTGGTCGATGAATTCGCCCTGGCCGAGGCCCTCAAGGAAAAACGCATCGCCGGCGCGGCCCTCGACGTCTACCAGCAGGAGCCGCCGGTCAAGGATCATCCGCTGTTCGGGCTGGACAACGTCGTGCTCACGCCTCACCTGGGCGCCAGCACGGATGAAGCGCAGACCGCGGTCAGCGTCGAGGCCTGCAAGGCGATCGTCGCCTATCTGCAAACCGGTGAGATCCGCGGCGCGGTCAACGCCGGCGGCATCAAACTCGACCTGCCGGCCGATGAGGCCCCCTTTGCCGAACTGGCCAGCCGCATCGGCACGCTGCTGAGCAGCCTCATGGACAGCGGCATCAAGACGATCACCATCCGCGCTTCGGGCAGCAAAGCGCCCAAGCACATGAAAACCCTGCTCCGCCTGGCAACCGTCAAGCTGCTGGAGCCCCACCTGGACACGCCGGTCAACGTGATCAACGTGGAACATGCCGCCCGCGCCCGGGAAATCGAGCTGGTGCAGGTGCACGAGCCTGCCCCGCCGCAGGGACTGATCGGGGACATCGTCGGCATCCGCGCCAAGAGCGCCACCGGCGAAACCCACCGCATCCTCGGCACCGTCTACGCCGATGGCCTGCCGCGCATCCTGCGTATCGACAACTACGCGATGGACATGGTGCCGGAGGGGAACATGGTCATCATCCTCAACAAGGACATGCCCGGCACCATCGGCACCGTTGGCACGATCTTTGGCGATGCCGGCGTCAACATCGCCGACATGGTCATCAGCCGCGACAAGCAGCCCGATGGCACCGCCACGGCCATGATGCTCATCAAGACCGACAGCGATCCAACCCAGAAGCTGCTGGACGCCCTGCGGGCCAAGCCCAATATCCTCAAGGCCAAGAGCGTCACCCTGCCGGGCCGGGCGGGGTGAGGTATCCGGCAGCGCTGGCGTCGTGAAGGCGGGTGTTGCCTCATGCTATGGAACCGGAACCGCCAGCCCGTGTGCCCGTCCTGCCCTACCGCCGACCACAGTGGATGCGGCCGCACCGGGCATCGCTCATCGGGACCGGGATTTCGCTGCTGATGCTTCTGGTCAGCCTGCCGGTGGCGGTGGTGTTCACGACCCTACTTGATGATCTGCTCCGGCCACAGCTGTCATGGCGATCAACGCGCTACGCGGAGTTCGCCGGCTTCGCACTGGCGGGAGTAATGCTGCTGACCGGCTGGATCACCGGAACCATCGCCCGACGCCGGCTGCGCCGCGAGCCGGGCGGCCCGTGGCTGAAACACAGCGCCATAGTTGGCAAATGGCTGAACGCTGCAGGGCTGGCGCTCGTGCTGTACATCGTATTTGTACTCAACGGGCGATGGTGAGCCACTAGAGTGGACGATGCGTGTCCCACGACCAAGCCTCGTATGGTCCGCCTCGGTGGACCACACCTTCCATGCATGGAGCGGGATCGGCTTTTCGATATGCTGTGAGGTGGCACGGGCGGCTCGCCCGTGATTTTCTCAGTACGAATACGGGCGGGCCGCCCGTGCCACCTCATCTCCCCCCTCTCGTCTTTCCTCGTTCGCTGCCGATCTACCCCACCAGTGCCGTGATCTCGGCAAAGCGCTCCTGCAGGTCGAAGTAGAGCTTGCGATAGACCTCGTAGTAGCGCTGGTAGATTTCGGCCGATTTCCTGCGCGGGTTGATGCGCCGGGTTGACTGGATCGACACGCGGCAGGCTTCCTCGACGCTCTTCCACGTACCGGTGCCGACGCCGGCGAGCAGCGCTGCGCCGTAGGCCGGGCCTTCGGTGGCGTTGGTGAGGACGAGCGGCTTGCGGTAGATGTCGGCCTGCATCTGGCGCCAGAATTCCGAGCGGGCGCCCCCGCCGCTGGCGCGCACCTCACGCACCGGGATGTCCATATGCATCATGATTTCCAGGGCATCGCGCATACCGAAGGTAATCCCTTCCATCACCGCGCGGTACAGGTGGGGGCGATCGTGGCGGGTGGTCAGGCCGATCCAGCCGCCGCGGGCATCCGGGTCGGGGTGGGGGCAGCGCTCGCCGGTGAGATAGGGCAGGAAGAACAGCCCCTCGCTGCCCACCGGCGCTTCGGCCGCGATCTGCGTCATCAGCTCGTAGGGGTCGATCTTCTTGCGCTTCGCCTCGGCCACCTCCGCACTGCCCAGTGCGTTGCGCAGCCACTGGAACGACCCGCCGGCGGCAAGCATGCAGCCGAAGACGCACCACTTGCCCGGCACCGCGTGGCACATCGTATGCACGCGCCCCTGCGGATCGCGGGTGGGCTCATCGGCATGGGCGAAGACAACGCCGCTGGTGCCCAGGGTCGCGCTGACGATGCCCGAGTTGACGATCCCATTGCCGACCGCGCCAGCCGCCTGGTCGCCGCCGCCACCCACAACCGGGATCCCCTCGACCAGCCCCATGCACTCGGCCGCCTCGCGTGTGAGCGTGCCGGTTACCTCGTAACTCTCATGCACACTGGGCAGCAGCGCCTTGTCGATTTGCAGCAGCGCCAGAAGCGTGTCACTCCACTGCCGCCTGACCACATCCAGCAGCAGCGTGCCGGAGGCATCGGAGACTTCCGTGGCATACTCGCCGGTCATGCGCAAGCGGATGTAGTCCTTGGGCAGCAGGATGTGCTTCGTTCTGGCGTAGAGTTTCGGCTCATTCTCGCGCACCCAGAGGATCTTGGGCGCGGTGAACCCGGTGAGGGCGGGATTGGCGACCAGCTCGATCAGCTTTTCGCGCCCGCCGGCCTTTTCGGTGATCTCATCGCACTGTTTTCCGGTGCGCTGGTCGTTCCAGAGCAGCGCCCTGCGCAGTGGTTTGACGCCGCTGCCGAGGAAGACGCTGCCGTGCATCTGCCCCGACAGGCCGATGCCGCCGACATCCCGGCCCTTGAGCTTCGCTTTTTTCAGCACCGCTTTGGTGGCAGCGCAGGTGGCATCCCACCAGTCAAGCGGGTCCTGTTCGCTCCAGCCTGGCCTGGGCGAGTGGATCGGATGCTCCGCCATGGCAGTGGCCAGGACCTGACCGTCTTCATCGCAGATAAGCGTCTTGGTGCCGCTGGTGCCGATGTCAATGCCAAGCAGATAGGCCATGGCGGGGAGGATAACCAAGGGTTCGGCAAGATGCGAGAGTGTTCATTTGCCTGTGAAGCATTGAGATGCAGGCCCGGCCTGCCCGCATCCTGCGCGGGGGAAGGGCGATGCCTTGTATGTTGGCCGGAGAACGGGCTACCTTACCCGCGAATCTGAAACTGCCCATGGACTTCTCCCCCGCCGCTGCTGACTACGTGCGTTATCGCCGGGAATTTCCGGCGGAGCTGTTTGCGCGCCTGGCGCGGTTCGGGATCGGATGCCCCGGGCAGCGGGTGCTGGACCTGGGCGGCGGGTCAGGGCTGATGGGCGAAGCGCTCGCTCAGCGCGGCGTGCAGGTCACGCTGTGCGATGCCAGCCCGGGGCTCATGCTCTATTCTCGCATCGCACGGCGGGTGGTGGCGCAGGCCGAGCGGCTCCCGTTTGCCAATGATGCGTTTGATGGGGTAACGGCGGCCCAGTCATGGCACTGGTTCAACCGCTATGTCACCCCGTTTGAGGTGCATCGCGTGCTGCGGCCCGGTGCATGGGTGGCCATCGTCTACAAAATGTACCTGGCGCTGCCCGGCAACGTCGCCGAAGCGAGCGAAAAGCTGATCCTGAAACACCGCCCGGCATGGAAGCATGCCAACTCCGCCGGCATCTCCGGCCCGCCGCTGCGCGATGTGACGGTGGCGGGTTTTGTCGACATCGAATGCTTCAGCTTCGACCAGATGCTCGCCTTCAGCCGGGAGCAGTGGCAGGGTTTCATCCGTACCACCAGCCCGGTCGGCCCATCCATGACGCCGGCCACACTCGCGCGCTTCGAAGCCGACCACGCCGCCCTGCTCGCAGACTGGTCCGAGCCACTCCAGGTGCCGCATCGGATTTTCGCCGTGGTTGCGCGCAAGCGAAGTAAGACTGAAGAATGAGAGCGCCCCATTTTTCAGCCTTCATCCTTCAGGCTTTTCCGCCTCGCCTCTTGCCGGTGCCCCCTTCCGCAGCTCCACAACATCCTGTGCTGCGGCCGCGAGGCAGAAGGCGGCAGCGACCAGGTAGTAGTAGTTGACGAACGCCTGTTTGCTGAAGGCAAAGAAGATCAGCAGCACCAGGCCCGCTGACAGGGCAAAGCCGGCGGGTGTGCGCGTCGCCCGGCAGGCGATCAGGCCATAGACCGGCAGCACCACAACCCAGGGCAGCCAGCCGGCGGCCTCGCTCCAGGCCGGCCAGTGTATCGCCAGCAGCGCGGGCACACTCAGCGCATCAGCGCGGAACTGCGCCTGCGTCTGGAACTCAACCAGGCTGTGATACGCCGCTGGAAGATCCCACAACACCAGCGGCAGCGTGATCACCGCCGCACTGATCGCCGCCACCGCGTAGAACCGCAACACCTGCCCCCATCGCCATGGCCGGGGCATCAGCAGCAGCGCCAGCGGGATCAGCAGGATCATGTATTGCTTGATCGCCAGAAGCAGGCCGAACATCACCGCCGTCCATCTGGGCCGGCACAGGGCGCACCACACCACCCCTGCCAGCAGCAGCGCTGCCAGCGGCTCGGTCCAACTGTTTTCCAGCACGTACAGTGCCTGCGGGGTGGTCAGAAAAATCGCCACCGCCGCCAGTGCAGCATGATGCCAGGCAGCGGTACGCGGCCCGGCCGGCTCTCCCGCGCTCGCATCGGCACGCCTGTCGGGCAACAGCAGCATCACTGCCGCCGTCCCCAGCATCGCCAGCAGCATCGACAGGCGGTGATCGCCCAGCAGATACCCCGGCACCGTCAGCAGAAGGCTCAGCGGCGGATACGGAAAGCCAAACTGCATGCGGCCATCCGCCGAGAAATGGGCCGGGTAGAATGGGGCCGGTGTGCCGGTGCGTTGCACGTAGATATCCGTGAAGGTCATGTCATACGGATTGCCACCGGCCAGGAGGTGCGCGATGGCCTCGCGATGGAAGACATCGACATCAATCATGGGCCGCGGCACGGCACACAGCACCCACCCGCCCGCCAGCACCAGTGCTGCCCCCATCCCCGTCGCCAGCCGCCGGCCTGTGCCCAGCGACATCCGCGGCAGGAAAAATGCCATCACCGCCAGCATTCCAGCGCTGATCCAGTAGACCCCGCGAAAGCGCTCCGCCGCCGGGGTGATCCCACCGCCAGGCGGCGTCACCAGCAGCATCGCCCCCTGCACCGCCGCCCATATCCCCGCCACCTGCGCCCCGCGCATCGACAACGGCGCCCCGCCGCCGCACAACAGGCCGACCACGGCCGCGGCCAGTGCCAGACCCAGCAGTGCGACGGCCAGCGCGGCCGGTGCGTCGTTATACGCATACATCCCCAGGCCCAGCGCGCCTGCCGCCACGAGCAGGCAGGCCGGTCGGCTGATGCCGGCTGGATGGATCATGCCCATCATCCCATCCTCCCGATAGTGCCCGATTCCGGCATCGGAATCTTGTCATGCGGATGGTTAACAAAATTGCCATGGCATGTGCCTGCGGATTGCCCTGGCGCGATGGGCCAGCGCAGCAGGATGGCCAGCGCAGCAAGAATCGCCACCGTGGCACTGACCTGGCCGCCCCGGTGCGCTATAATGGGCCGTTACCTAGCAAGGAGAAGTAAGACCCATGGCGGATGTGAATGCGCGGATTGAGCAGTTCAAGAAGATGACCGAGGCGGACCCGGACAATGAGTTGGGGCATTTTTCTCTCGGGCGCGCCTACCTGGATGCCGGACGTGAGGCCGATGCCATTTCCAGCTTCAATCGCGCGCTGGAGATCAATCCCAATCTCTCGCGGGTCTATCAGCTTCTTGCACAGGCCCACCTGCAGATGGGCAATCGCGAGCAGGCAGTGGATGTCCTCACCCGCGGCGTGAAGATCGCCGACCAGCGCGGCGACCTGATGGTGAAGAATGCGATGATCGACCAGCTCAAGGAGCAGGGCGCGCCGGTGCCGGAACTGGCATCCGATCAGAAAAAGGTCGAGATCGGCGCTGGCGAGTTGCTGTGCGCACGCTGTGGGCGCGTCAACCCGATGCTCCCCAATCCGCCCTTCCGCCACGCCATGGGCGAGTTCATCCAGCAGCGCATCTGCTCGCGCTGCTGGCAGGAGTGGATCGGCATGGGCACAAAGGTCATCAACGAGCTGAGACTGCCGCTGGCCGACCCACAGGCCCAGCGCATCTTTGACCAGCACATGCTTGAGTTCCTCAACCTGCAGGAAGCCTGGAACGCCGAGAAAGCCAGACAGTCGGACACGGCCGGCTGATACACATCGCGCGATCCATTGCAACCGCCGCCGGGAAACCAGTCACCCGGCGGCGGTTATTTTATTCGCCGTGCGCGGGTGCGTTGGCGCGCGCGCAAGCTTGTCCAAATCGGGCGGAAGCGAAATGATCGCCGCGTCGCCAGCAGGTGGCGGCCGGCGGGCGGTCCGCCGTTTGGAAAGGCAGTTCAATGCGTCAATCCCTCCTCTCGTGGGCCCTGGTCGCGCTCATCAGCGGCAGTTGCCTGGCCCAGTCATCCGGTAATGAACTTGAACAATTGCAGCGGCAGGTCGAGCAGCTCAAGGCGGAAGTCGCCGAGCTGCGCGCCCGCCAGTTTACCAGTGCTTCGGCGGCTGATGTGGATGCCACCGTACAGCAGGTGCTGGAAGACTCGGCCCGCCGCAGCCAGTTGATGCAACTGCAGGGCTTTACCGCCGGCTGGAGCAGCGATCGCTTCATCCTCCAGAGCGAGGATGGCAACTTCAGCCTCAAGCCCGGCTTCCAGTTGCAGGTGCGGCATGTCATCAACGCCCAGGATACGGACGATGGCTGGGAAACCGATCATGGCTTTGACCTGCGGCGCACCAAGTTCTCGGTGGATGGCAGCTTTCTGTCGAAACGCCTGACCTACTTCCTGCTGTGGACCAGCCAGAGCAACGGCGGCAATGTCGTGCTGGAACACGCCTGGGTGAAGTATGCCCTCGATGATCACTGGGCGATCAAGGGTGGACAGATGGGCAACCCGGTCTTCAAGGAGCAGGCTGTCAGTTCACGGCGGTCGCTGGCGGTGGATCGCTCGCTGACCAACGTCGTCATCAGCGACGCCAATGAAGCGCAGCTCCAGACTGTGACGCTGGCCTACCAGGGCAAGCCCTTTTACATCGAAGCCGGCTATGGCGATGGGTTCATCAGCAACAACACCGACTGGGCCTCGCCCGGCAACTGGAATGCGTTTGTCCGGGCCGACTATGTGCTGCAGGGCGACATCAGGCAAACAACGGATTTTACCGCCCGCACCAGCCAGGAAACGTTGTTGAACCTCGGTGGCGGGCTGGATGTGACGGATGGGCCAGACGGCGTCTATTGGCGCCATACGGTCGATCTGCACTACAAGGACGCCGGCCGCTTCAGCTGGTTCGCCGCCTACCTGGGCAACTACCAGGACCGCTACGACGGCGGCAGCGCGTATGACTGGGGGCTGATGACCCAGGCCGGGCTGATGGTCAGCCCGCGCTGGGAACTGTTCGCGCGATATGGCATCAGCATCCTGGATGAGGCGGTTGCCTTGCCGGGTGGCACGGAAGATGTCTTCCACGAGGCAACGATCGGCGCCAATTACTACCTGTACGGCCACTCGGCCAAGTTCACCCTCGACCTGACCTGGCTGCCGGATGGCAGTCCCTCCGACCAGCGCGGCCTGGGCTTCCTGCGCGGTGATGAAAACCAGTTCGTCCTGCGCTCGCAGTTCCAACTGCTGCTGTAATGCCGGCAACACCCGGAGCAGATCAAAAAGAAGCCCACGGCCATGGCCGTGGGCTTCTTTGCTGCTGGCGTTCATTTTCGATGGCAGCAGCCGGCTTCAGGTGCGCGACTTGAGCCGCAGACTCGCCTCCACCGGCGGGCGGCCCATCGGATAGTACTGGAAGCCCGTCTCGCGCATCACATCCCGGTGCAGGCAGTTGCGGCCGTCGAAGATAATCGGCTGGTTCATCGTCGCGGCGATCTTGCGGAACGGCAGGGTGGCGTAAATCGGCCAGTCGGTCAGCAGCGCCACCGCATCCGTGCCGACAGCACAGCTCACCGGATCGGCGTGCCACTCCACCTGATCGCCGAAGATGATCTTCATGTTGTTCATCGCCCGCGGGTCGGTCGCCTTGACGGCAGCGCCGCGCTCCAGCAGGTAGCGGATCACATCGATCGCCGGGCTTTCGCGGATGTCATCGGTGTCGGCCTTGAAGGCCAGGCCCCAGACGCCGATGGTTGCGCCCTCGATGGGCCGGCCGAGCTTCTCAACCAGACGATCGACAAAGCGCTTTTTCTGGTTCTTGTTGGTTTCCTGAATGGCGTGAACGAACAGGCTCTCGTGCCCGGCCTGGCGCGAGATGTGTTCCATTGCGGCCACATCCTTGGGGAAACAGGAGCCGCCATAGCCACACCCGGCCCGCAGAAACGCCGGGCCGATACGGTTGTCCGAACCGATCCCCTTGCGGATATCTTCGATGTCAGCGCCGTAGTGCTCGCACAGGATCGTCATTTCATTCATGAACGAGATACGGGCCGCGAGCATGGTGTTGGCGGCGTACTTGGTCAGCTCCGCCGACTCCCAGCTCATCGTCATGAAGTTCTCCTCGCGCTTGATGATCGGGTCATACAGCCGCCGCATGATGCGGAAGGCCTCGGGGCTGTCGCCGCCGATGACGATGCGATCCGGCTCGAGGAAATCCTTGACCGCCGAGCCTTCGCGCAGGAACTCGGGATTGGACACCACCTGGACGTAAGCCTTGGTCTGGCTGCGCAGGAAGTTGTAAAGCTTGCGGTTGGTGCCGGCGGGGACCGTCGATTTGACGACGATCGTAACCATCTGGTCAGCGCGGTCCTCGGCCAGGGCGTCGCAGACTTCCTTGCCGGCGCCCTCCAGGTAGCTCATGTCTACAGTGCCGTCCGACTTGGGCGGCGTGCCAACGGCCAGGAAGACCACCTCC
The DNA here is from genome assembly GCA_964398315.1 of uncultured Tepidisphaeraceae bacterium. GTDB lineage: Bacteria > Planctomycetota > Phycisphaerae > Tepidisphaerales > Tepidisphaeraceae > JADLCB01. The sequence goes on from CAYNMV010000031.1 coordinate 43,033, forward strand.
GCGCTGCGCACCGCCTCGCGCACGTTGTCGGTGAACTGCAGGGCGCCCGAGGCAAAATGCTCCTGCATCAGTTCGGCCAGGCCCGGCTCAAAGATCGGGCAGTGTCCATCCTGAAGCGTCTTGAGCTTGCGCGGATCCTTCTCAACACCGCGCACCGTATGGCCCAAGCTGGCCAGGCACGTCCCTGTTACCAGGCCAACATATCCGCAACCGATGACCGTCACATCCATGATGCATTCCTTCAAGTAGCGAGGCCCGAGCCGGCCAAACACCACCGGCGGATGGGCATCGTGAAACTCTGCGCCTCTGCGTCTGATAATAGATAGCAGGCTGGGCGTAAAGGCGCATAGCTTACCCAGTTCATCGGAAAATGCCGCCGGACGCTTATTTGGATTGCGTAGTTTTTTCCGGCCTGCCGTCGTCCGGGCACCCAGCAGCCCCAGCCATTCATGCAGGCCGCGCCAGGCTATGGATAGCCCTAAGCAGCTTTCAAAAAAAGGCTTACAACATCCAAAGGACCACCCGGCGACAAAATGCCTGTGGCGGCCGCGCCTGTCCGCAAGCGAACGCCGCCATTTCCACACCTTTTACGCCAGCCCGCCGGGCCAGGTTCTTCGCAAGAAATAGAAAAGGCGATGGGGTTGCCATCGCCCTTCCCTTCTCCTTCACGCCGGGTGGCGTCAGTCAGCCAGTTGCACGGGGACATCGTATAGCTTGCCGTTCTGGAACAGTTCGATCTGTTGGACCAGCACCTTGCGATTGTCCTCGGGAAAATGCTGGCCCTTGTCGTTGTAGAGCATCTTGAACGGCAGGCGCACCAGCCGATTGGGCCGCATCTTCGGCACCTGGATCACGTAGGCGCGGTTGACCCACACCACCACATCGTTCCAGTCCTCCTTGGAGAGGTTCACGATCTCAATCACATCCAGGGCATACCCCACCTGCGCCCGCCCCATCACCTGTCCGCCCCGCTCGGCATCGGCAGGATAGGGATAGAGCCGCACGGCATCGGCAGATAGCTGGGCGATCGTCCGCTTGCCCAGATCGGGATCGGGGTTGGGCAGCAACGTCGGGCGATTGGTGCAGCCGGCCAGCAGCGCCAGGCCAACGGTCAGACAGCAGAGTCGGCAGATCATGGTGAAAATCCTTTCCTGTTCCCCCCGGAGACACATCCTGTGCCCTCTGAAGCGTTATCGGACGATCCGCCGGCGGAAGTTGAATCTAGTCGATCCCCACCCTGCCATTGCACCCTGGGCCCCTGCACCCTGTGCGATTGCGCCAGGGGTCTGTTTTATGCTTCATTTTCCTTTCGCGTATGATGCTCATCTCATGTGGCGCCTGTGGCTGGTCCCTCTCCTGATTGCGATGAACGCGTTTTTCGTCGCCGCCGAGTATGCGCTGGTGGCGCTGCGCACCAGCCAGATCGAGCCGATGCGACAGCGCGGCTACGTGCGCACGGCACGCGCGCTGATACGGCTGAAGGATGACATGGCCAGCGCGATCGGCGCCATCCAGGTCTGCATCACCATGACCAATCTGCTGCTGGGATGGGTGGGCGAGCCGGCGATGTCAGCCCTGATTGAGCGGGCGCTGGCCCCGCTGGACGTGGTGATTCCCAGGACAATCAGCACGGTAGTCTCCACCGCCGCCGGGTTCATTGTCGTCACCTTGCTGACGGTGGTGCTCAGTGAGTTGCTGCCCAAGGCGCTGACGCTCCAGCACACACAGACAGTGGCACGGCTGACGATGTCGCCGATGCTGGGGATCATGCGCGGCATCGCGCCGCTGGTGTGGCTGATGAACGGGATGGCGAACCTGACCACGCGGCTGCTGGGGCTGGGACCGGTGGAGATCGAGGGCCGGCCGATGACCGCCGAGGAAATCGGCATCGTCGCCGCCGAGAGCGGCGCAGCCGGGACGCTTACCCCGCGCGAACGTTCGCTGATTCTCAACACGCTGGCCCTGGGCCGCCGGCGAGCGCGCGAAATCATGGTGCCGCGCGTTCACATCGCCCACCTGGACCTGAAGCACACGATGCGCGAGAACCTGGAGATCGTTGAACAGCGCCTGTTCACCCGCCTGCCGCTGTGCGATGGATCGATGGACAAGGTGGTGGGCATCGTCGATGCCAAGGCGTTCCTCACGGCTTACCGCGATGATCCAACCGATGACACCACGATCCTGCGCCTGATCGCCCGCGCCCCGGCCTTCGCGCCGGTGAATGTGTCGCTGGACCGCCTGCTGACGCTCTTCAGCGAGAACCGCACCGAGATGCTCCTGCTGGTGGATGAATACGGCGGGGTAGATGGCCTGGTGACGGTACGCGATGTGATCGACGAGCTGGTGGCCGACCTCCCCGCGACATAGCACTGGCCAATGGCCGCTGGCCGCGCCATTTGCCCTCCCCCAGCCGCGCAAACGGGATTCGGCATGCCCCGGGGCAATCGACAGCGGCACGCCGTTGGAGCAAAACAGGGGCAACTGCATCTCTGAGCGCATCGCCAATTGCCGCACACGGTATCGCGCGGCATGGGTTACAGGCACATGCCACCGCGCCCAGGCCTCCTGGCAGCGCCCCGATTGCGCGACCTTCCCTCCATCGATCATGCCTGAGTGCGCATAGAAAAGCCGTCGCGGCACAGGCCGCGACGGCGGAGGGTCAGAGGAAATTCCACGTTGCTGGAGACTGAAATCAGTCCGCTTCCTCAGGCGTCAGCGGCTCATCGGCAGCGCGCTTGGCAGCGACCAGGCCTTTGCTCTCGAGGACTGCCTGGCGGATTTCCGCGGCCAGGTCCGGGTTCTCGCTCAGGAACGTCTTGGCATTCTCACGACCCTGGCCAAGACGCGTGTTCTTGTAGTTGTACCACGCGCCGCTCTTTTCCACGATGTTGCCGAGGGTGGCCAGGTCGAGCAGATCGCCCTCATAGCTGATGCCACGGTCGAACATGATGTCGAACTCGGCATCGCGGAACGGGGGAGCGATCTTGTTCTTCACCACGCGGGCGCGGGTGCGGTTGCCGATGGAGGTTTCGGCCTCCTTGATGGTGCCGGTGCGGCGGACATCGATGCGCACCGAAGCATAGAACTTCAGCGCCCGCCCGCCGGGGGTGGTTTCGGGGCTGCCGAACATCACACCGATCTTCTCGCGGATCTGGTTGATGAAGATCACCGTGCTGCGGCTCTTGGAGATCGCGCCGGTGAGCTTGCGCAGCGCCTGGCTCATCAGCCGGGCCTGCAGGCCGACATGACTGTCGCCCATCTCCCCTTCGATCTCCGCCCGCGGGATCAGGGCCGCGACCGAGTCAACAACGATCACATCGACCGCATTCGATCGGACCAGCAGCTCGCAGATTTCCAAAGCCTGCTCGCCGGTATCCGGCTGGCTCACCAGCAGATCATCGAGCCTGACGCCCAGGCGCTTGGCCCACGAGGGGTCCAGGGCATGCTCGGCATCGATGAACGCCGCCACGCCGCCCTGCTTCTGGGCATTGGCGATAATGTGCAGGGTCAGGGTGGTCTTACCGGAAGACTCCGGCCCGAATACCTCGATCACCCGGCCGCGGGGAACACCCACCCCGCCGAGCGCAATATCGAGCGAAAGCGATCCGGTCGGGATCCCGTCAATCTGCGGCGGATTATCTCCGTCCAGTTTCATGACGGAGCCTTTTCCGAACTGCTTTTCGATCTGCTGGACAGCGCGCGACAGCGCGGCATCGCGGGCGGGATCGGTCTGGGTCTGGGGACGCGGCGCCTGGCGAGCCGCCTCGAAACGCGCGGATTTATCCGCGGAAGCCTTAGCCACGGGACACTCCTTCTCCGCCGGGTATCTTGGTCAGCCGGCGGCTGTCTGATGTGCGGCGTGGGGATGGGGAGTGCTCCGATGAGCCTCACCCGCTGAACTCGACGGCCGCCGCACGCTTACCGCCCCTGTTCAGCTTTTGTATGGACCACTATATCGTCCTTCACCCCACCAGGGCAACAATTTTGTTCGGATTTTTTTCGCCACTGGGCGACACGTCCGATTAGGGTCATCTTAAACGGACGTTCTGCCGATATTA
>CAYNMV010000032.1:0-47001 GCA_964398315.1 uncultured Tepidisphaeraceae bacterium
CGGCGCGGGCCAAAGCGCTCCAGCATCCCTTCGGACACCTTGTAGGCGCCGTCGTACTCGGCCACCTCCTCGCCCATGAGGAAAATGCTGTCATCGCGCTCCATCTCCTCCGTCATCGCTTCGCGGAGGGCTTGTCTGAATTGAATTTCGGGCATGGTTGTATCAGTAGCAGGCAGCGTGCAGCAGGCAGCCGGCAGCGAGCAGTCGGGTGGCGGGCTGCCTGCTGCACGCTGCCCGCCGTCTGCCCTGGCTTATTTTTCCAGCGGATACGTCTCCGCCAGCACATCGTTAAAGCGGTCTTCCAGCGGCGGATGCGGATCCTCATCGGCTTGGCGGATCGCCTCCTCAACCTCCTGGTTGACCTCTTCCTCCATCCGCTCGGCGATCTCGTCGGTCAGCAGGCCGCGCTCGCGGAGACTGACCTCGTAGAGGCTGATCGGATCACGCAGCCGGGCCCGCTCCATCTCCTCCTTGGTGCGGTACTTCATCGCGTCGCTCATCGAGTGGCCGCGGAAGCGATAGGTGTTGGCGACGATATAACTGGGACCCTCACCCGCGCGGCCACGGTCGATCGCCTCGCTGATGCCTTCCATGAACAGGTCCAGGTCGTTGCCGTCCACGCTGTAGTGGGGCATGTTGAAACCGCTGCCGCGCTTGGCCAGGTCCTTCTCTGCGCTGGCCCGCTCAACCTGAGTGCCCATGGCCACGCCATTGTTTTCCACAATGAACAGGCAGGGCACCTTGTAGAGGCTGGCCATGTTCAGCGCTTCGTTGAAGGTGCCCTGGTTGATGGCGCCATCACCAAAGAGGCAGAAGGTGACGCCGCCGGTCTTGCGGTACGCCTGGGCGAAGGCGGTGCCCAGTCCCAGCGGGATATGCCCGCCTACAATGCCGTGGCCGCCCAGGTTGCGGTCTTCCGCACTGAACAGGTGCATTGATCCGCCCTTGCCCTTGGAGCAGCCGGTGACTTTGCCGAACAGTTCGGCGATGGCGGCGTGGGCGCTCATGCCCAGCGCCAGCGAGTGGCCGTGACAGCGGTAGCCGTTGATCAGATAGTCACGCTCCTTGTCGAACAGGGCGGCGATGCCGACGGCGATCGCTTCCTGGCCGCTGTACAGATGGCAGAAGCCGCCGATTTTCTGTCCCGGTTTGGTGTACTCGCGGTAGGTGCGCTCCTCGAACCGGCGGATGAGCATCATCATCCGCAGGCGGTCGCGTTCGACCGTGCCGTCGGAGGAGGGCGATTTTCGGGATGGTCGTTTGGCTACTTCATTGGCTACGGCCATTTGCAGGCTCCGCGTGAACGTATAATTCGGGGATGCCGGGCCGAAACGAGACGCTTCGGCAGCGACGATTCGGAGACAATAGAGTGTAGGCCAAGCGGAGCGTTACTTCAACGGACGAAGGGACCTGCCGCCGGGGCGCGGCCCATTCCACGGCGCCGTCCTGGCGGGTGATGCGGATTATGTCTGGCCCGCTTACACTGTTGGGCCGTGGGGCGGGTCGTCCCATAACCATCCGCCGGCGGCATGCTTAACGTTGACACCGCCCGTAAGCGTCCGTAACGTGCTGCCCTCGCGGGCGATCGACCCTCGCAGAACAGGATTTCGCAATGGAAGCCAAGACGGCCCCCGTAGTCAGCCGTGCCAAGGCCTATCTCAAGGCCCGCCACAAGCTCGTGAAAAATGCGCTTAAGGCGCTCAAGCTGGATGGGCTGCTGCTCACCCACCCGCCCGACCTGGCCTACCTGACCAACTTCACCGGCGACGACTCCATCGGGCTGTTCACCGATAAGGACATCCATCTCGTCACCGATTTCCGCTACAAGGAGCAGGCCGAGCTGGAGGCCGGATGGCTCAAGATCACCATCCGCGACGGCGCCATGGCCAAGGCACTGGCCGAGGTCGTGGGCAAGGCCAGGCTCACCCGCGTTGGTTTCGAAGCCAACTTTACCACCGTCGGCCAGGTCGAGGCGCTGCAGGCGGCCCTGAAAGAAGCCCGGTACAAGGGGATTGAGCTGGTCCCGGTCGAAGACGTCATGACCAAGATCCGCATGGTCAAGGACGACCACGAGATTGACCTGGTGCGCAAGAGCGTGGCCTGCGCGGAGGAGGCTTACGAGGCGTTCCGCGGCGAGATCAAGGTTGGGCAGACCGAGAGCTATCTGGCCGGGCTGCTCATCTTCGAAATGCGCAGCCGCGGCGCCAGCGATGCCAGCTTCCCCTGCATCGTCGCCTCCGGCGCGGCCAGTTCGCTGCCGCACTACCGCCCGACCGAGGCGATGGTCCAGCGCGATCAGCCGCTGCTGATCGACTGGGGCGCGTTGTTCAAGGGATACTGCTCGGACCTGACCCGCACGCTGATGATCGGGCGGACCTCGCCGAAGCTGAAGGAGATTTACAGGATCGTGCTGGAGGCCCAGGAGGCCGCCATCGCCTTCCTGCGCCCCGGTGTGACGACCCAGCAGGCCGATCGCGTTGCCCGGGATGTGATCGACAAGGCCGGCTACGGCCAATACTTCGGCCATGGCCTGGGGCATGGCATCGGCCGGGAAATCCACGAACTGCCCTCCCTGCGCCGCAGCGGCGGCGAGGAAGAACTGCGCCCCGGCATGATCGTCACCGTCGAGCCGGGCATCTATCTCCCCGGCCTTGGTGGCGTCCGCATCGAGGATGATGTGCTCATCACCCACAGTGGCTGCGAGGTCCTCACCAGCCTCGATAAGAGTTTTGAGGGAAATCATATTGAGTAAGACGTTGCCGGTGGCCAGCCGGCGGCTGTAAGGGCGGCTGACAACCGGCAACCGGCAACTCTCCATCATCATGAAGCAATCCAAACCCCGAACGGGCAGTGGGAAAAAGACGGCGACCAGGGCCGCCGCCAAACCGGCGACCTCCGACAGCCCAATGGATGTGACCCTGCTGCAGCAGATCGTTCAGCTCATGAGCGCCAACGATCTGAACACGGTTGATTTGCGCGATGGTGAACGGCGCGTGGTGCTCAAGCGCGGCACGCCCGTCGCACCCATCGCTCCCGGCATGGGCGCGGGATATGCCCCGCCTGCGCAGTATGTGCAGCCGGCTGCGGCTCCCGCCTCGCCGGCCGCTGCCGCCGGCGCAGGGACAACGCCTGCGGGAACCACCCCGGCGGCAGGGGAGGATGAGGCGAACCTGATCCCCATCAAGAGCCCGATGGTCGGTACCTTCTATGCCCGCCCCAGCCCCGATGCCAAGCCCTTTGTCGGCGTCGGCTCGCAGGTAGAGGAGGACACCGACGTCTGCATCATCGAGGCGATGAAGGTCTTCAACAACATCAAGGCCGAATGTCGCGGCACCATCGTCAAGGTCCTGGTGGAGGACCGCGCCACCGTTGAATTCGGACAGGTATTATTCCTGGTCAAACCGTAGCAAGTGGTCAGGGTTCAGGGTTCAGGGTTCAGGACGGGCATCGCCTCTCCTTCCTGAACCCTGAACCCCGAACCCTGAACCCTATGTTCTCCAAGATCCTCATAGCCAACCGCGGCGAGATCGCCCTCCGCATCATCCGCGCCTGCCGCGAACTGGGTGTGCAGACGGCGGTGGTGTATTCCACCGCCGACAAGGATGCGGCGTATCTCAAGCTGGCCGACCAGGCGATCTGCATCGGTGATGCCCCGCCGGCCGAGTCGTACCTGAACATCCCGCGTATCATCAGCGCGGCCGAGATCGCCGATGTGCAGGCGATCCACCCCGGCTATGGCTTCCTGGCCGAGAACGATCATTTCGCCGAGATCTGCCGAAGCTGCAACATCGAATTCATCGGCCCGTCAGCGGCGGCGATGGCGGCGGTGGGGGACAAAGTACAGTGCAAGAAGCTGGCCAAAAAGGCCAAAGTCCCCACCGTTCCCGGCTCGGATGGGGCGGTCGAGGATGAGAAGGTTGCGCTGAAGATCGCCCACGAGATCGGCTATCCCGTCATCATCAAGGCGGCTGCCGGCGGCGGCGGACGCGGGATGCGCGTGGCCCACAATGATGTCTCCCTCCGCGCCAGCCTCAAGCAGGCGCAGGCCGAGGCGGAAAACGCCTTCAAGGACGCGACGGTCTACATCGAGAAGTACGTCGAGTTCGGCCGGCACGTCGAGGTGCAGGTGCTGGCCGACAACCACGGCAACGCCGTCCACCTCTGGGAACGCGACTGCTCCATGCAGCGCCGCCACCAGAAGCTGGTGGAGGAATCGCCTTCACCGGTGCTGGATCAGAAGGTGCGCGAGGAGCTGTGCGCCTCGGCCGTACGGCTGATCAAGGCGGCCGGCTATACCAACGCCGGCACGGTTGAGTTCCTGGTGGACAAGCAGCAGAACTTCTACATCCTTGAGGTCAATGCCCGCGTGCAGGTGGAGCACCCGGTGACCGAGATGGTGACCGGCATCGACATCATCAAGGAGCAGATCCGCATCGCAGCCGGTGAACCGCTGCGCTTCAAGCAGAAGGACATCCCGCAGATGGGCCACGCCATCGAGTGCCGCATCAACGCCGAAGACCCGGCCCGCAACTTTGCTCCTTCACCCGGCCTGATCGAAGCGCTGCGCCTGCCCGGCGGACTCGGCGTGCGCATGGACACCCACGCCTATGCCGGCTACCGCATCCCACCCAACTATGACAGCATGATCGGCAAGCTGATCGTCCACCGTCCCACTCGCGCTGAGGCCATCGCCACCATGAAGCGCGCCTTGCAGGAATTCCACATCGCTCCCATCAAGACCACCATCCCCCTGCACCTGCAGATCATGGACAACCAGCACTTCCAGAGCGGCGAAGTCGATACCGGTTTTGTCGAGCGCGTGATGCTGGCGAAATGATAAGGCCACGGGCAGGGGCTGCGGTCGACACTCGCCCGCGCCACCTCGAAATCTGCGCGCCCGGTTCGCCACCGTTGGCAGCGACACGACGGCCCACCGCCGGTCGCTATCCATCAGCCACAGGCTCGTCTGGACGGTGACGGGATCGTAGGTGAACAGATCATCTTTGCCGCCACCGTCGAAGTCGCCCCCGCTATCGCCGGCAGGGCACCGTCGATCGCCACCAGGGCACCGTCGATCGCCACCAGGCGCGTCTGATCGCCTGCATTGATGATGCCGTCTTCAGCGCCGAAGCTGCGGGTGTAGTACAGATCGCCGGCGTGGACGCCGATCACTTGCGAGTGAGCGGGGAGGTTCAGCGACAGCACGCCGCCGATGCCGAACGTCGGATCGGCCTGCCCGGCGGAAAGGAGCCGACACCGCTCAAGTACTTCGAGGGTGGCGCTGCGTTCAATCATCCTGCCCTCCGAGACGGGGCATGGATGGGAATCACCCCTCTCCGCCGTTCGGAGAGAAGTGCGACGGCGCTTGAGTGGATTTTCAGCGTGCCCATCCTTTGGACACCCGCCGGGGCGATGGAGACCAAGTCCAACATTGCCAGTCGCTGCCGGTGCGCTGGAGCATGATGCGCATCAACCACCAGGATGGCGAGGTACAACACCGACCTGCGGGTGATCAACGCCAGCCGCCGGCCCTGAGGCAGGAACACAGCCGCTCAGTCGTCCAGAAGGATTGTCGTGTCGCTGTACCCTGCCCGCGCATTCGCGTACTTCAATGCTTCTCATCCACCTTTGCCTTCACCGTCCGGCGATCCAGCCCGAGGCGACGGGCGGTTTCGACGTAGCTGCCGGTCTGGTGGTAGACCAGGGTGCAGTAGCGCTGCAGGAGTTCATCGGCGGTGAGTTGACCGGCGCGGAGCTGCTCGGCCAGGACCGTGGCGCGGTCGGCGGCGGGGCGCGGGGTGGGGCGGTACTCGCGGCGAATCAGGTAGTTGCGCACGCACTGCTCCAGCTCGCGGAAATTGCCCGGCCAGTCGTAGTCAGCGGGCAGATGGTGCTCGATCCACCGCTCAACCTCATCGGCCAGCGCCTCGGCTTCCTCCCCCAGCAGGCGGTGGACAATGAAGAGGATCAGGTCGCGGCGGTCCTCGGGTCGCTCGCGCAGTTGCTCGGCCAGCGTCGGCGTTGTGATCAGGTCACTGCACAGGCGGTAATAGAGATCCGCCCGGAAGCGCCCGGCCTGCATCTCCGCCGCCAGGTCGCGGTGGGTGGCGGCGATGATCTTGCCGCCAAACCGCCTGGTGCGCGTGTCACCCAGGCGCTGAAAGGTGCGGCTTTGCAGTACCCTCAGCAGCTTCACCTGGATCGGGCCATCGAGTTCGCCGATCTCGTCCAGGAAGACGGTGCCGCGCGCCGGGCAGGTCTCCAGCCAGCCGGCGCGGTCCTCGATCGCCCCGGTGAACGCTCCCCGGCGGTGACCGAACAGTTCCGACTCGATCAGTGTCGGCGACAGCGCGCTCAGGTTCAGTGGGAAAAACAACTCGGAAAAATCGTCCGCGAAGCTGCGCGTGCGGGCATCGAACGGGATGAAGCGTGCATAGGCAATGGCGCGGGCGACCAGCTCCTTGCCGGTGCCCGAGGGGCCGGTGATAAGAGTGGTGATATCGCCCATGCGGCCGTGCAGCAGGCGGTAATAGCGGCGCATGTCATGGGTGAAGATCGATTCCCACGCCGCCGCCCGCAGGCGGGCCGCGGCCATCGAGCTGCCAACGATGCTGTAGAACAGGTAGTGAAATGCCCGGCGGATCTGGAACGAGATGGCAAAGACCAGCGGCAGGTCTGCCAGTGACCGCGTGCTCAGCCCGGGCAGGTTGAGGAAGCGCATCGCCTCCTCCTCAAACGCGGCATATCCCGCCACTCGCTTCGGCGCTGCGCCGGATGTCTCGGCCACCTCAATCAGGTGGTGAAATCCCTTCCAGTGATGGCCAAAGAGGCGGTAGAGGACCAGGTCTTCGTATAGCTCAACCTCGCGCGGCTGCGCCTTGGCGCCAGCAGCCAGTTTGTCGCGCAGCTTGTCGGTCAGCATCACCACGCGATGCAGGATCTTGCGGATGTTGGGCCGGTTGATGTCGCTGGCGGCGCGCAGGCTCCAGACCAGCTCCGTTGATGAAAACGCCTCCCCGAGCGCGGCCCGCTCGGCCTCGATGCGCTCGCGCAGAAAAGGATTGCAGTAGGTCAGGCACGAGAGCGCCTCGGCGAACGTCCGTTCCTTGTCGGTGAATAAGGGCAAGGTGGCCTCCTGGGAGATGTACATTAACTGTACAGCAGCAGGGCATTTCATGCACTCGCCCCGGGGGCATCAAGATGACCCGCTGCCCATCTGGCTGGGATATGGATGTTCGTCCGGCCTGATTTCTGCCAGTTTTCCATGCTTGTGGGGCACTCGCGCTGACGCATGGGCTGTCGCCGCAGGACTGGCATGGGGCATGCAAGACAGGCAGGCCATGAGTGCGGATCTGAACATCCTTGCCGCGTGGCTTGGCATCGCCGCCGGCGTGGTGAGCGGCATCGGCCTGGGGCTGTTCTTTCATCACGATGACTTCTTCGGCGGATACACCACCTGGCCGCGCCGGCTGCTGAGACTGGGCCACATCTCCTTCTTCGGCCTGGCGGCATTGAACCTGGCCTACGCCTTCACGGTGGTTCACCTGTGCTGGGCTGACTACCACTGGTTGCCATCGGTCGCCCTGATCGTGACCGCCATCACCATGCCGCTGGTCTGCTTCGCCGCCGCGTTCGTGCGGCCGGCGCGGCACCTGTTCGCGGTGCCGGTGGGGGCCGCGCTGGTCGGCGTGATTGGAACCCTGATGGGAGGGCTGGCGGCATGAAAGACCTGGCGCCGGCCATCCTGTTCATTCTGACGGCAACCTGCGCAGGGTGCATGGATGTCACCCGTGCGCTGTGGAGCAGTGCTACGACAACGGATTGGACGGGAGGAACCCTTCACGGCATGGTCGTGGATGCCGAAGGCAAATCACGATCGCTGGTGGTTGAATATACCAGGCCGTGGGTGGTGTTGTTCCACGAGCCGCGATACATCGTGCTGCCGGTCGATGGGGCCGGGCGGGCACTGCCACCCTATGCCGCGCCGGAGTTGGAATCGAGCACAGATCTGCGCCATGCAAGTGTAAACGCAGCGCATCTGCGGGCTGTGGGACGGGCTGAGGCGAAGCTATTGCGCGAGGTCAGCCTGCCGCCGGGGCATCGCATGGTGCGCGTGCGCTCGATCGAGCAGCGGATGGCACACAGCCGTGCCCGCATCATCGCGTATGAACTGCCAGGTGACGATGCGGAACCGGCCAGCCCGGCCGCCCAGCCGCAGCACTGGCCATTTCACGCAGAGGGTGTGATCGAGGCGATCCCGGACTTACCACTGGATCGCGTGCTGATCGTACCGGGAAAAATCCCGCGCACGCCGCTGGAGCGCGGCAAGTCGATCGCCGGCGCAACGCTGCTGACGCCCGTGGCTGTCGTGATGGATGTCACGCTGGTCCCGCTGCTCTACGTGGGGATGTGTCTGACGGGAGAATGGCTATGAACATCGCCCTGATCGCCCTGTCCGGCGTGCGCGCGTGCGATGATGAACTGCTGAAGCTTGGGCTGACGTTGCCCGGGTTTGTCGAGCGGAGCAGGACGATCGCATCGCTGCCTTCGCTGGGGCTGCTGACGCTGGCGGGGATGACGCCGAAGCGGCATCGGGTGTCATACATCGAGGTGGCGGATCTCAAACAGGCCGAGGGGCTGCCGGTCGATTTTGACCTGGTGGCGATCTCCACCTTCACCGCACAGGCGAAGGAGGCATATGCCCTGGCCCGGCGGTTCACGGATCGCGGCATCCCGGTGGTGATGGGCGGGCTGCATGTCACCTGTTGCCCGGAAGAGCCCGGGCAGCAGGGCATCATCGCGGCGGTGGGAGAGGGGGAGACCACCTGGCCGCGCATCCTGGCCGATGCCGAGGCCGGAACGCTCAAGCCGATCTACGATGCCCGCGGCGAGGAATTTGACCTGGCCCAGGCGCCGATGCCGGCCTACGAACTGCTGGATATCACCCGCTATAACCGACTGACCGTGCAGACCAGCCGCGGGTGCCCATGGCGCTGTGCGTTCTGTGCATCCTCTATCCTGATGACCCAGCGCTACAAGCAGAAACCGGTCGAGAAGGTGCTGATGGAGATCGACCGCATTCGTTCGCTGTGGCCACGGCCGTTTATCGAATTCGCCGATGACAATGCCTTTGTTCATCGTGCGTGGTGGCGCGCGTTTCTGCCTGAGCTGGCCCGGCGGCGAATCAAATGGTTCGCCGAGAGTGATCTGTCGATCGCGCAGGATGAGCCCCTGCTGGAACTGATGCGCCGGTCTGGATGTGCCGAGGTGCTGATCGGCTTTGAGAGCCCCACGCCGGCGGGTCTGGGCGGCATCGAGTTGCGGCGGGACTGGAAGCGCCATCAGTATCCGCGTTACCGCGCGGCGATCGAGCGCATTCAGTCACGCGGCATTCGCGTCAATGCCTGCTTCATCATCGGGCTGGATGGGCATACGCCAGCGGTGTTTGAGGATGTGCTTGAATTTGTCGAGCAGACGCTCCCCTACGATGTTCAGGTCACCTATCCCACCCCGTTTCCCGGCACGCCGATGTACCAGCGACTGCTGGCCGAGGGGCGGCTGATCGAGCCGCGGGCGTGGGAGAAATGCACGCTGTTTGATCTGAATTTTCACCCCTCGCCCATGACAGCTACGCAACTGCGGGCCGGGTTTCTTGAACTGGTCCGTCGGCTGTACAGCGATGAAGCCACCCGCCATCGGCGTGCGCATTTCCGGGCCATCAGTCACCAGCGTGGAGCGCGGACCGGTGTGCTGCGTGATTCCGGGAAGCTGGCGGAGCACGCCCAGCCCAGGCGCACGCCGAGGCGGGCGCCCCGGCAACCGCACGCCGGCACGATGTCAGTCTGAGAGCACAGTCCATCGGACAGCGAGGGGAATTGGCACTTTCCTCCGGGCTATCAGAGGCCTACGCTGCTGAGTATGCGGACAATCACTTACACCAACCCCGTCTGGCCGGAGTATTTTGCCGATCCGTTCGTGATGCGGGTGGGGCGGACGTATTACGCCTACGGCACGGTGCGGCCAGCGCCGCGGCTGCGACAGTTTCCGGTGCTGAAAAGCGATGACCTGGTGCACTGGCAGCATCTGGGCGAAGCGCTGGAGCCCCTGACCGATCCGCCGGCCCGCAACTACTGGGCGCCGGAGGTGGCGCAGCGGGATGGGCAGTTTTTCCTCTACTACTCGGCCTCCACCAGTGACAGCGACGCCGATCAGCGCCTGCGCGTGGCCACCAGTGATGTGCCCGAGGGACCGTTTGTCGATTCGGGCCGGCTGCTGATACCCGATGGCGGGTTCAGCATTGATGCCAGCCCGTTCTGCGATCCGCAGACGGGCAAGTGGTATCTGTTCTTCGCCACCGACTACCTGCAGGATGAGCCACACGGCACAGGGCTGGCGGTGGCGAAACTGGGTGATGACATGATCAGCATCGCCTCATCCCCGCGAGTGGTGGCGCGGGCGAGTTGCGACTGGCAGATTTATCAGCGCAATCGTGATTACCAGGGGCGCATCTGGCCGGCGTGGCACTGCATCGAAGGGCCGCATGTCATCTTTCACGAGGGGCGCTACTACTGCCTCTACAGCGGCGGCAACTGGAACAGCCCGAACTATGGGGTTGGCTACGCGGTGGCGGACCATCCGCTGGGGCCGTGGACGGACGAGATGGCGCAGGACGGGCCGACCGTGCTCAAGGGGATCCCGGACCAGGTCATCGGCCCGGGGCATAACAGCATTGTCCTGGGGCCGGACGACAAGACCCTGTTCATCGTCTACCACGCCTGGGATCCTGCCCGCACCGGCCGGCGGATGTGCATCGATCCGCTCACCTGGACCGACCAGGGCCCCAGGTGCGTCGGCCCGAGCACCGGTCCGCGTAAGCTGGTCGTGCGCGATTAGAGCGGTTGGCAAGGCGATGCGCGCGACATGTTGTGGCACGGCTTTGCAGGCGCGTGCCCCACATGTGTATTGACCTGCAACCCGCTCACGGGCCATGCCGGGCGGATGAGGGGCAAAGACAAATGCTGAATGGGAGAGACATCATGCCCAAGATGCGGCTGCTTCTTGACGCGTGATGTCTCTCCCATTCAGCATTTGCTCACGCCGATTTGGCGGTGGGTTTGCGGCGGCGGGCGGCACGGGTGACGCGCGGGCGACCGAAGGCATCGGTGGGGGTCATCACCTTTGAGGCGCGCTTCTTGTCGAACAGGATGGGAGCATGGCCGTCGGGCTGGCCGCTGTTGGTGGCCTGCGCCTTGGCCGCCAGGGCATGCTCCAGGCGCTTGCGGGCGAATTCCACGTACTCGCTGGACTGATCGATGCCGACATAGCGGCGATCCAGCAGTGCCGCGCTGACCACGGTTGTTCCCGAGCCGTTGAACGGATCGAGGACGATATCGCCGGGGTTGCTCGACGCCTTGATGATGCGGTCGAGGATGGCAATGGGCATCTGGCAGCCGTGCCACCCCTCGCGTTCCTTGAAGGTGCCGCACAGCCGGCTGACATACCAGGTATCGCTGGCGGGATCGAAGAAATCGATCGGCAGGAGCTGGTCGGGGTCGAGATCGGGGTACTGCTCGAGGAACTGGCGATAGCCCGACTCGACGTAGCTGGTTTCCTGTGGCCGCAGGAACCAGGTGTCATCGGGCAGCTTTCCCTTGGCGTTGGCGCGGGCATCGCCGTACGTGGTCTGGCGGGCGCTTTTCACCCGGATGGCATCGGCGTTGAAAGTCAGGTTATTGAGCCCGGGCCCCGGCTTCTGCTTGCTGAAATAAAGGATATGCGTGTGGCTCTTGGCAAACATCTTCTTGGTCTGCTGACCGAAGGTGTAATGCCAGATGATCCAGTTGCGCATGTGAAAACCGATCTTGCGGCGGGCGATCACCGCCAGGTCGGCGGCAAATTCATCGCCGATGGCCAGGTAGAAGCTGCCGGTGGGCTTGAGGGCACGATGCACCGCCCGCATCCACTTCTCCGACCACTCAACGTATTCATCCACATCCTTGCGGTCTTCGTAGTTGTGATAGAGGTAGCCGATGTTGAAGGGGGGATCGGCGAAGCACAGGTCGACCCACCCCTCCGGCCCGGCGTTGAGCAGCTCGATCGAATCGCCCTGGATAATCTGATTCGGTTCAATCATTCCATCCGCATTGTAGAGCTTCGGACGGATCGCGCAAATCGTGCGCCCGCGGGCCGACAGTTTTGGTGTGGCCCGGCGTTTTTTCAGCGTGGATAAACCCTGAAGGAAGGCCTGTTTGCGTTGATTCATGCTGTTTTTGATCGCGTGGTGTAATGCCTGCCCTCGCACATCCCTGTGCCGGCGCGCGGCGATGGCATCGCGGGCCGTTGGTCCTATAATCGACGTCTCGCGCGCCAAAGCATGAATCCACAGGTATTAAGACTGATCGATGCCAACGCCAACCGCGCCCGCGAAGGCCTGCGGGTCATTGAGGACTATGCGCGCTTTGTCAGCGATGACAAGAATCTGTCATCCGATCTGAAGGCGCTGCGGCACGAGCTGGCGGCGGCACTGGGGGCGATCCTGCCGGATGCGATCCTCTGCCGCGACACCGCCGGGGATGTGGGCACGGGCAACAAGACCCCATCCGAATCGCAGCGCGAGAGCCTGGCAGAGGTGATCACCGCCGCCGGCAAACGGCTGGGCGAAGCACTCCGTGCGATAGAGGAGTATGCCAAGGTGGTGGCCCCGCAGGTCGCCCCGAGGGTTGAGGCGATCCGCTACCGCTTCTACGACCTCGAAACGCACCTGGCCCGGCGGCTGCGCCCATCGGCCCGGCTGCACGATGCGCTGCTCTGCGTGCTCATCACCGAGTCGGCCTGCGCTGGCGACTGGTTCGAGGCCGTCCGGCAGGCGATCGACGGCGGGGCGGATGTGCTGCAACTGCGCGAAAAAGAGCTGGAAGGCGGTGAACTGCTTGGTCGGGCAAAGCGCTTTGTGGAACTGTGCCGCTCTGTGGGGGTGATCAGCATCATCAACGACCGGCCGGATATTGCGATCCTGTCGGGCGCTGATGGGGTTCACCTTGGCCAGGGCGACCTGCCCGCGATGGAAGCGCGCAAGCTCCTCGGGCGCGACAGGATCATCGGTGTCAGCACCCACCGCATTGAGCAGGCCCGCCAGGCGGTGGCCGATGGAGCGGACTACCTCGGCGTCGGCCCCTTTTTCACCAGTGCCACCAAGCCGCGCGATTTCATCGCCGGCCCGGCCTATGCCCGCCAGGTGTCGCAGGAAATCGATATCCCTGCCTTCGCCATCGCCGGGATTACCGAGGACAACCTCGATGAGGTCCTCGCCACCGGCATCCATCGCATCGCCGTCACCGCCGCCATCACCCGCGCGGCCGATGTGTGCCAGGCCACACGGCGGCTGAAGGCACGGCTGGACGCGGCGGCCGGGAAACGAGGGTAGGCCTCATGCGCAGCGCCAGAGCGTTCAACGAGAAACTCCAGGCCATGCTGAACAACCCGTTCAAACGGGGATTCACCGCCGATTGCTGGCTGCAGGATGGATGGTTCTGCAATGTCGGCGCGCCCGAAGGTCGATAATGGACAGGCAGGCGTGGCTGTTCATGGCAGGCAGGAATGCCTGTGCCACCAATCAGTGCCCTGCAAATTGCGGTAAGGGAACGGATGTCCGAAGTCGCAGCAAATCCAGCACAGGCCGACGATGGGAAGCGCCCCAGCGGCGGCGCGGGGCGCGCTGTGCCATCGTTTCTCTCGCAGGCGAAGGTGATCGCGTTTGTGACGCTGATCAGCCGGCTGCTGGGGCTGGCGCGGGAGATGATAGCGGCCAACTTCTTCGGCGCTGGTGTGCTCTGGTCGGCGTGGAAAGTCGCCTTCACCATTCCCAACCTGTTCCGCAAGCTGCTCGGCGAAGGGGCGCTGTCGGCTGCATTCATCCCGCTCTATGCCCAGGCCGTGAAGCGCGAGGCGAAGGGGGAGGATGCAGGAGGGAGGGGGCAGCAGGACGGCATCGCACATGCCGGGCGCGAGGCCGGCCCGGGCTCTGATCCTGAACCCCGAACCCTTAGCCCAGAACTCTCCTCCGCAAACGAGTTTGCCAACGCCAGCATCAACCTGCAGGCGCTGATCCTGATCGCGCTGACTATCCTGGGTGAAGGCGTGCTGGCGGTGCTCTACTTTTTCGTCGATCTGCGGCCGGATCACCTGCTGTGCGTGAAACTGGCGGCCATCATGCTCCCTTACGTCATGCTCGTTTGCGGGGCAGCGCTGCTGGGGGGGATTCTCAATGTCCATCACCGCTTCACCGCGGCGGCGGCGACGGCGATCGTGTCGAATCTTTGCCTGATCGTTGCCATCCTGCTGGCTTCGCGCTTCTTCGACTTGCGCACGGAAGCGGGACGGGTGGCGGGGGTGTACTGGCTGTCGTGGGCGGTGCTGATCGCGGGGGTAGCACAAATTGCGCTGCTGCTGCCGTCACTGCGGGCGGCGGGGTTCCGCTTTCGGCTGGTGCTGCATTTCTGGACACCGGCCGTGCGCCAGATGCTGCTGATGACCGGGCCGGTGGCGCTCAGTGCCGGCGTGCTTCAGATTGGCGTCATGCTTGACAAGGGCATCAGCTTCCTGCTGGCGCGCGGCGCCGATGATGCCAACACGCACTTTATGCTGCTGGGCATGGAGGTGCCTTACCCCATGGCCGCCGGTGCGGCAGCGCGGCTCGACCTGGCGCAGTTCATGTACCAGTTCCCGCTGGGGGTTTTCGCCATCGCGCTGGCAACCGCCATCTTCCCGCGCCTGTCGCGTGATGCCGAGCGCGATGCCACCGGCCGGCCGGCACAGGCGCTGGTGGCGACCGACGCGTTTAAGCGCATTTTGCGCCAGGGAATCGAGGCGAGTCTGTTCATCGGCCTGCCGGCCAGTGTGGGGATGGTGCTGGTGGCCTACCCGGCGGTGGCGCTGCTGTTCCAGCAGGGGCGCTTCACCGAATTCGACACGGTGTGGGTTGCGCGCTCGACCGCGATCTATTCCAGCGCGATCTGGGCCTTCAGCCTGCTGCAAATCCTCAGCCGGGCGTACTATGCGCTGCACGACACGATGACGCCGCTGGTGTGGGGGGCGGTCAACCTGCTGATGAATCTCATCATCGAGTTGCCGCTGATCTGGACCGGCCTGGCCGAGAGTGGCATGGCGGTGGGGACGCTGATCAGCTTCGCCATCCAGGCGCTGGCGATGCTCTGGATGCTCGACCGCCGGATTGGCGGCATGGGGCTGCGCCACAGTGTCGCACCGGTGATGAAAATGCTGATCGCCAGCGGCGTGATGTATGGGGTCTGCATCGGCGTGCGCGCCCTGCCGATCTTCCCCGCCGGCTCGGGCAAGCTGACCTGGGCGCTGCAACTGGCGATCCTGATGGCAGTGGGGGGCACGACCTATTTCGCGGTGTGCCTGGCGCTCGGACTCGACACCCTGCGGCATCTGCGCCGGCGATAGGGGCCGGCAGGCAGCGCCAGGGCGTAAAAAGAAACCGTCATCCATCGCGTATGGCGGGATGACGGTTTATTGCCTGGGGCTGTTGCCGGTTGGCCGTTCAGCGCATCACCCAGCGCTCCTCAACGGGGATAATTTCATCGTGGCCGGGGCGGAGATCATCGCCGCGGACCTGGTAGTCCATTTGCAGGGTCTTGCGGAGGGTGAAGGTCTGCTCCCCGATCTTCGTAGTGGCGGCTTCACCGCTGAGGCCGGAGACGAAGATGCTGAAGTGGCCCATCTCAGGCATCGGCTCTTTCCAGATGGCCACTCCATCCTTGGCCTGGTCATCGCCGAGGCGCAGGATGCCGCCGATCTGTGCCGCCGACTCAAGGAACCGGGCCTTTTCCCTCGCCTTGATGGTGTCGAAGACAACGGCGGGGATGTTGTTGTCCGAGCGGATGACCTCGCCGGTGCGCGTCACCATCTCGAAGACCGGCAGGAACATGCGCTCCTGGTCGGTGTTGTTGGTGACCGTGTAGGTCAGGTACCAGTAGGCCCGCGGATTGGACTCGCCGGGCACGTTGACGATCACGCGCTTGGGCATCGAGTGGGTAAACTCAAACTGCCAGGAAACGGGATACTTGCTGGGGGTGGGATAGGCCTCGGGCTCCTTCTTCTGGACCGGATCGACCGGGGCCTCCTGGGCCAGCACGACCGATGTGACCAGGGCCATCACCGCTAACGACACGAAGGTGCGAATCATGGGGTGCTCCGAGGACGGGAGACTGTGAATTTTGGCGTTCGGATCGGGGGGACCGCACATCATTGTCCGGGTGGCACCGCCTGCCGCGAATCCAAACCCAAAATCCGAGGTACCGGAATCCCTTAACTGCTTGGCGTGAAGAATCTTTCGACGGTTCTCGATTGCTCTGCCGATCAACCGTGTTATTCTCAGCAGCAGGCCGCATCGTGTCAAATAAGTTCTGCGGCCACGACCTGCACCGCGCGGTGTGGTGCGTATTGGGCCTTCCCGCGTGGTCCATCGGCGGGTTTCAGGCCATGATGCGGCCGGTGCAAGCGCTCCGCGGTGTGCGATTTCCCATATCTTTGAGAGGGATTCGCAAAAATCGGTATTTGGCGATCGGCAAATCCGCAAGCTCTACCCATGCGTCTATCCAGCTTACTCCACACCGATAGCGCCCCCGTGATTTGCCGGCCGGGCCGCAAGGAAGAAGCGCACCAGGCGCTGCGACTCATCCTGGGCCGAGGCGGCAAGCTGGCGGCCGATACGGATGTGCTGGATTTCCTCCGCCTTGCGGTGCAGCGGCGGATCGACCTCAACCTGTTGTGGGTGGCGGAGCGCCATGCCCGGCCGGTCTGCGCTGTGCTGCCGGTGGTTTCACCGGGGCGAACGATGCTGCTGCTGTGTCCTGCCGCCCCGAAAGAACCGCAGGTGATGGAGCAACTGATCGAGGCGGTGTGTGCCCATCATCGAACCGCGGGCGTGCGGCTGGCGCAGGCGCTGGTTGAGCCGGGGGACAGCACCCTGGCCGAACGTTTCCAGCAGTGTGCCTTTCGCCCGATGGCGGAATTGATCTATCTCCAGCGCACGGTGCCGGCGGCACTGGGGCAGTTTGAACTGCCCGCGCCGCTGCGGGCGGTGACCTATTCGCCCGACACGCACGCCGATTTCGCCGCCACCGTCCAGGCCAGCTACGAGCAGAGCCTGGACTGCCCGGCCCTCAACGGTCTGCGGGATATCGAGGATGTTCTCGCCGGCCACCGTGCCACCGGCGATTTCGATCCGAACCTGTGGACGTTGCTGCTGGAGCATGACCGCCCGATTGGTGTATCGCTGCTGGCACGGCTGCCGTATGCGGACAGTTGCGAACTGGTCTACTTCGGCCTGGTGCCTGCCGCGCGCGGCCGCGGCCTGGGACACCTGGCGATGCAGCACACCCTGGCGACCCTCGCCCGCACCGACCTGTCACGCCTGACCCTGGCCGTGGATGCCAATAATCTCCCGGCATACCGCCTGTACACCCGTCACGGCCTGCTCCGCATCGGCCAGAAGCTGGCCCTCATCCGCGACCTGGCTGCCACCGCGTGAAGCAATGGCCGGCAGAATGGCAGCGGCCTTACACCGGCCTCCCTGACCGCTGAACCCTGAATCCGTATCCATATCTCCATCCCGTCCCATTGGTGCCCGCCCATGGATCGGGTACAACGCCAACGCATGACGCCGGTGTACTGGACCACCCTTCTGATCCCGATCGCGTATCTCGCGGGGGCCATCCCCTTCGGACTGCTGGTGGGGCTGGCCAAGGGGGTGGATGTGCGCACCGTGGGCAGCGGCAACATCGGCGCCACCAACGTCGGGCGGATCTTCGGTGGCCGCTATTTCGCCCTGGTGTTCGCCCTCGATGCCCTCAAGGGAACTGTGCCGATGGCGCTGGCGGGGTGGCTGCTCTCTCAGGAGCCGCCGGTGTGGACACACTATCTCCTGTGGCTGCTGGTGGGGGCGGCAGCGCTGCTGGGCAATGTTTTCAGCATTTTCCTGAAATTTAAAGGCGGCAAGGGTGTGGCCGTCTCCGCCGGCATCACACTCGGGCTGTTTCCCTATTTCACCCTCAGTGCGCTGCTGTGCGTGGCCATCTTCCTCGTGATCTTCGGCCTTTGGCGCTACATCAGCCTTGCCTCGATCATCAGTGCTGCGGCCTTCCCGCTGGTTTACATCGCCCTGGGGCAGTGGCTGGGCTGGGATGTGTTCGGCCAGCAGTTGCCGCTGCTGATTTTTGCGATCGCGGCGGCCGGATTGATTATCTGGCGTCATCGCGGCAACATCGCTCGCCTGCGCGCTGGTACCGAAACCCGCGTCGGCAGACCCAGCGCTGGCTGATCCCCGCTATCCACACCAACCGGAACCCGCCTTAATGGCCGAATTGCCCCATTCCGCTGTTTCCTCACTGGAAAAGTTCACTACGGGAGATGCCCGTGCTGGATCCTCCGCCTATGCTTGCGCTGTGACGCTGCAGGCATGGCGACAGGATGAAGAACGTCTCAATGCCCTGACCCACGCGGCTGGCCTGGCGCTCAGTCTCCTCGGAGGCGGGGCGGTGGTGTGGATGGCGCTGCTGCATGGCGACCGCTGGCAGGTTACGGCTGCCTGCCTGTATGCGATCGTGCTCCTGGCGACCTACGCCGCCTCGACCTTGTCACACCTGTTCGGGTCGCCGCGCCTGCTGCATGCGTTTCGCACTGCCGATCAGGCGATGATCTACCTGTTCATCGCCGCCAGTTGGACCCCGATGGCCGTCACCTGGCTGCGCGGCGGGCCATGGTGGGTGTTGCATGGGGCGATCTGGCTTGTCGGCCTGATCGGATTCACACAAAAGGCGATCCTCACCCATCGCGTTCACCTGGGCAGCGTGGGCACCGGTCTGTATGTGCTGCAAGGCTTCCTGCCCCTGGTGGCGCTGCGGCCGCTGATCCAGACCCTCCCGGCGGGTTTGCTCGGGCTGCTGCTGGCGGGTGGATTGTTTTTCGCCGGCGGGCTGATTTTCTTCCGCTACGACAACCGGGTGCGCTATTTCCATGCCCTGTGGCACCTGCTGGTCATCGCCGGCAGCGCCTGCCATTGGCTGGGCATCCTGCTTTATTGCACCACTGCGCCAAGCGCGGGCTAGGATTAACCCCTACAGCCGTTACAGGCCGTACATCCGGACTTCGCGCCACCCCAACCGCGGCGTTCCGCCCATCGGGCAGGCCAGTCTCCCGGCGAATAGACCGATGCACAGGGCATGCAAGTGCTGCACGACCTTGGCCTGCCAGCCACGTTTGCACCCTACACCCTCACCCATGGCGTGGTGGTGGCGGCCACAGGCGTCACGGTGGCAGGGCTGGTGGTCTGGCGCCGACGGCTGGGCGATGAATCCAACCCCACCCGCCAGCACCGGTTTGACCGCGTGCTGGCTGTCGGCCTGGCGGCGATCTTCCTGATCTGCCTGGTGCGCGAACTGATGCCCGATCGGATCAGTTGGGAACAATCCATCCCGCTGCATGTGTGCGACTGGGCCATGCTCAGCGCCATCCTGGCATTCGGCTTTAACTGGCGGCCGGCCCGCACGTTCCTGCATTACGCCGGCCTGACGCTTTCCACCCAGGCCTACATCACCCCCGTCCTCACTGCCGGG
Organism: uncultured Tepidisphaeraceae bacterium; assembly: GCA_964398315.1. Classification (GTDB taxonomy): domain Bacteria; phylum Planctomycetota; class Phycisphaerae; order Tepidisphaerales; family Tepidisphaeraceae; genus JADLCB01. The sequence goes on from CAYNMV010000032.1 coordinate 19,638, forward strand.
CCGGCCTATACGCAGTTCTATCTCTCCTGGCTGTTCCATGGCGCGATCATGGTCGCAGCGCTGGTGGATCTGCTGTCGCGCCATTACCGGCCGGGATGGGATGATTTCCGCACCGTCATGCGCTGGGGCACGGCGTATCTGCTGCTGGTTTTCCCGCTGGATGCGATCTTTGGCTGGAACTATGGCTATGTTGGCCCGACCGATGCCGCTACCGCCTCCCGCGCCCGCACGCTGGGGCTGTTCGGCCCATGGCCCATACGCGTCCCGATCATGTACGGCGCTGCCTGTGCGGCCTTCGCGCTGATGACCTTTGCATGGAACGCCCGCGCACTGCTCGCGAGCCGAACCCCGCCGCATCCCGCACCCGATGCAGTCTCCTGAGCGGCTGGTTATCGCTCGATCATGGCAGCCAGGGCATGCCAGCCGGCCAGTTGCTCGGGGGTAAGGGTGATGGGGCGGCCAGTGACCACATGATGTTCGATCGCGCGCAGACGACGACGGGTTTCGCGTGGCAGGCGCGGGCGCTCGTTGACCACCAGACCGGTCACGAGCTGCCGCTGGTTGCGTCGCATGATCCTCAGCTTCTTGCCGGTGTGCAGGCGATAGCCGAAATCGACCAGGATCACCTTGGTGATGGGGATGATCCCATTCAGATGATGACTCGGCACCTCAACTGTGTCCGCTGCCTGGGGATGGATGATGCCTGCCGGCATCACCGGATCATTGGTGGAGAAGGTCAGGTCATCGGCGTAGCGCGTGTAGACGGCGTTCAGTCCACGGGCGGCGTTTGCGAGGCGGGCATCAAGCAGGTAGTTGACCAGGTTCGCCAGCCGCGGGCTGGTGGGCGCGCCTTGGGGCAGGCCGTCTTCATAGGTGCAGATCCGCGTCAGCAGGGCGGCGGCTTCGCGCTTCCAGCCGATGCTGCGGAAGTAGTCCTCCACCCGTTTGGCGCTGGTGCTGGTGAAGAAATCCTTGATGTCAAGGCGGATCACCGTGCGCCGGCAGGCGTGGGGCAGGGCGTTGGTCACAATTGACCGGCCCGGCTCAAAGCCGTGGCAGGCCGGATGGGTTTTCAGCTTTGCCAGCAGCCGGCGGAGGATGCGCTTCTGCAATTGCTTGAGCGGCGGGGCGGGGGCGAGGATCGTGCGCGTGCCGCCACGGCGCTTGGGGATATCGAAGCGATGATAGTCGATGCGTACCTGGCACAGCTCGGCCTCGTTGATTCCCAGCCGGCGGGCCAGTTCGCCCACATCCCAGCGACGGCGATCAAACAGGCGTTGAAGCCACCCAAGCATCCCAACCCCTTCTCAACAGGCAAAAGAGCGGGCCGCGCTGTCGCACGGACAGCGCGGCCGCCGGTCTTGCAACATTGTGCGACAATGTTCGCGGCTTTTCACCGCACGCATGCTCACCTGGCCGACGAAACATCGGCCTCTCGCCCTGCGTTTGGGCGACGCCAAGACCGGGCTCATCTTATCACCGCGGGAAGAGGCTGACCACAATTTTTCATGCGGTGAAAAGCCACGGCCGCTTGCGCCCTTTCAGTGAACGGGCGCTGCTTGTGCACGGTGGAAGGAAGCGCGCGTGCCGGATTGGATCAGTTGGTTCGCTCAACCACGAAGCTGGCCAAAGCGCGCAGCCCGTCGGCGGCTGCGCTGAAGCTGGAGAGGGCATCCAGCGCGGCATTGAGCTGGGCCCGGGCTTCGCGCTGGGCGCCGTCGATGCCAAGCAGCGCGGGATAGGTGTTCTTGCCCCGATCGGCATCCTTGTTGGTTGCCTTGCCCATCTGCTCGGGGGTGCTGGTGACATCCAGCAGGTCATCGACGATCTGGAAGGCCAGCCCCAGGTGCGCGCCAAAACGGGTCATCGCCTCGATTTGCTCTTCACCTGCGCCGGCGGCGATCGCGCCCATCCGGCAGGAGGCGGTGAGCAGGGCACCGGTCTTCATGCGATGAATGCGCTTCAGGCCGGACAGGTCAAGCTGCTGGTTTTCGCCATCGATGTCCAGCACCTGGCCGCCGATCATGCCTTCCGGCCCGGCAGCGTGGGCCAGTTCGCGCACCAGCCGCGCGGCAACGGCGGGCGCGGCATCGGTGGCGATCAGGTCGAACGCCAGCGTTGTCATCGCATCGCCGGCAAGGATCGCCATCGCTTCGCCGAAGACCTTGTGATTGGTCGGCCGGCCGCGCCGCAGGTCATCATCATCCATCGCCGGCAGGTCATCGTGGACGAGGCTGAAGGTGTGGATCAGCTCCATGGCGGCGGCGGCGGCGAGGGCGGATGCCCTGGCCGGCTGGTCGGCTGCATCCGTTTTCCCATGGCCTGCATCGCGGGCATTTTCGCAGGCCGCGAAACACTCCAGCACCAGCGCCGGGCGGATGCGCTTGCCGCCGGCCATCAGGCTGTAATCCATTGCTTCAAGGAGCCGCGGCGGGGCCTCGGTGTGGCGCGCCAGAACCTGCCTGAGGTAGTCGGTTGTCGCCTCGCCGTGACGTTTCAGCAGGGCCAGCACATCGATATCGCTCACCGGGGGCACTCCTGTTCGAGGAGGCGGCATTGTAGCCCACCGGACGCGGCCGGGCCACGGTCGGCAAACGCCAGCGATACGTCGCGGGGGGGGGGATATTATCGGAACCAGCCAGTGGAATGGATAAGATTTTGTTTGACCGCGCAGAAGGCATGAAGTAGGCTGAGAACACGGTCAAGAAAGTCACGTCGGTACTGTGCAGTTGAAAGGCATTTCTAGTGGCCGCTGCGGCGGCCGGGCGCGCAAGTCAGTAAGCCTTGGTCATTGACGGACATTGCTGAATGCGCAAGGACGTGTACTCTTCTTCGCATGCGCACGATCGCGCCGGCGAAGGTTAATCTGCATCTCCGCGTGGGGCCGCCCCGCGCTGATGGGTTTCATCCGCTGTTGACGTGGATGGTCACCATCGGGCTCTTTGATACATTGGAACTGGAGCGGACGCGCGGACAAGGGGTCCGCCTGATCTGCGATCGCGCTGACTTGCCGGCAGGCCCGAGCAATCTGGTCTGCCGGGCGGCCATGGCGATGATCGAACGCGGCCGGCAGCGATTGGAAGGGAGCGCTGCGGCGGCCGGCGCCGATGAATCGACGCCGATGGTGGGTGGCGTGCAGATCCGGCTGACCAAGCGGATCCCGGTCGGAGCCGGGTTGGGTGGGGGCAGCTCCGACGCCGCGCGGACGCTCTTTTTACTTAACCGGTGGTGGCAACTGGGCTGGTCGCAGGCGCAGCTCGTGCAGCAGGCTGCCGCCCTGGGCAGCGATGTCCCCTTTTTCCTCCATGAGCCGTCGGCCATCTGCCGCGGACGGGGGGAACAGGTGCAACCCATCGCATCCCCAGCGCCCCGATGGCTGGTATTGCTCAGCCCGCCATTCGGCTGTTCTACCCCCGATGTCTACCGTGCGTTTGACCAGTTGGAGCCGGTGCCGGGGTGGGACACCGAGCCGGACTGGGCTGCCTGGACACAACTGGACAGCACGCGGCTGCTGCCACTGCTGGTCAATGACCTGGAACCGGCGGCGTTCATCGTCCGGCCCGAACTGGGGAAGCTTCGGGACCGGACAGAACGCCTGATCGGGCGCACTGTCCGCATGAGCGGCAGTGGCAGCGCGCTGTTCACGCTGTTCGATGATGAAGCCGAGGCGCGTGAGGCCGCCGTGCGCGCGGAACGGGAGCTGCCCGATCTGCGGGCCCGCGCCGTTGAGCTGTGCCCAAACCTGGATGAGGCAGGTTGAAGCGCCTGGCCCGGCTGGCCCGATCTGGCCAGCGCGGCTGAGCCGGTGTGGAGGCCCCGGCAAATTTTCGCCGATTTGTGCCTTCCGCCGTCATGGCCGCTGCTGGTAAGAAAAACGCCTGATCTGCATGTTGCAGGCTGACCTGGATCCATTGCGAGGCTGGATGCCTCAGCACAGCCGGGTCGATCCCGGCGGGGTCAGGATCGACTGGTCGCAGTCCCGCACTCTCATCTCTGGGTCTGCGATTGGTGATCGGTTCTTATTTGTTCCCACTTCTCTTGCACGGCCGCAAGGCCGAGGGGTTTGAAGATGCAACTGACGGAAATTCGCATCAACCTGTGCTCTGAACCTGCCAGCCGTCTCAAGGCTTTCTGCTCGCTGACCTTTGACGACAGCTTCGTCATTCGTGATGTCAAACTGATCGAGGGCAACGATGGGCTGTTCGTGGCGATGCCGTCGCGCAAGCTCTGCGATCACTGCCCGCGCTGCCGGGAAAAGAACCACCTGCGTGCCCGCTACTGCAACCAGTGCGGTTATCGCCTCGATAACCAGCGCCATATGCGCTACCAGTCGGGCAACGGCCGGCCACGACTGAAACTGCATGCCGACATCGCCCACCCCATCCACGCCGCCGGCCGGGCGGAACTGGAGCAGCGGGTGCTGGAGGCATACATGCAGGAAGTGGCGCGCTCCAAGCTGCCGGGATACGTCGCCCCGCGGCTGGATGATCTCGATGAAACGTATGCCGATGGAGCGGGCATGCACCTGCCACGTCCCCTGGCGGATCATCCGCACCTGCGCCCAACCGCAGTGGCGAGCTGATTCCCACCCAGCCACGGGTTGGCTCTATTGATCAGAGAATGCGCTCGCGCGCCCACGATCGGCGCGGGCGCTGGCAGCCTGCGCATCGCCGGGCCGCTCAGACCACGCACAGCGCTTCGCCTATGGGCGGGCAAGCGGCGGAAACGCGCGTCCGATAAGAGATAAATGCAACATCTTGCGGGCCGGTGGTGAAGGCCAGGCGCTGCGCGATTGTCTGATGGCACGTGTATCCGGCAGCGCATGCCGTGCGGCTGGATAAACCGGGTGCCAGGCCTCTCTGCGAATCGAACGCCTGCGGACCGGAAAACTGCCTTAAATCGAGGCAGGGTACTTGATTTGTGCCCGGTGGGTGCTAAGATTGCGCCGCAATGTTCGACCGCCTTCTTAACCTTCCGGGTCTTCCGGTCGTCGTACGATAGGCCGGCACCGCTCCCGCCGGTTCCTTTTTGGATCCGGCCCGCGACCGGCCCACCCCCGCCTGTTGAAGCCGTACCGCTTCATTTTCAACTGCTTTCAGCGTTTGAACCGTCCATTCCCGGGCGTTACATTCCGCGTTTTCGCAAACTCTCGACAACAGTCCGCGAGATACCTATGAGCACCCTGCAAACCATCCCCACGACGTCGCCCGCCGCCAAGCCGGCTGGCCGTATTCAGTACAAGGGAAAAAGTGGCGCCCAGATCCTGCACGAGATGCTGATCGGCCCGCATAAGGTGGAGGTCATGTTTGGCTATCCCGGCGGCGCGATCCTGCCGGTCTTTGACCAGCTCTACAAGACCCCGGCCAAGTTCATCCTCAATCGCCATGAGCAGGGATCGGGCCACTGTGCCGATGGCTACGCCCGCGCCACCGGCAAGCCCGGGGTGTGTATCGTGACCAGCGGCCCGGGCGCCACCAACACCGTGACTCCGCTGGCGACCGCGCAGATGGATTCGGTGCCGATGATCGTCTTCTCCGGGCAGGTGGCGACCAAGGTGATCGGCAACGATGCCTTCCAGGAAGCGGACGTCACCGGCATCACCCGGCCATGCACCAAGTGGAATTATCTGGTCAAGGATGTGCGCGAGCTGCCGCGCATCATCAATGAGGCGTTTGCCGTGGCCACCAGCGGCCGGCCCGGGCCGGTGCTGATCGACCTGCCCAAGGATGTGACCAACGACATCTGTCCTGAGGAGGTCGATGACACCCCGCGCGCACACATCCTTCGTCGAAGCGATGTGCGCGTGAACGTGGCCGATCCCCGTACCATCGAGACCGCCGCCGAGATGATCAACCGGGCTGACAAGCCGGTGCTGTACGTCGGCGGTGGGGCGATCATCTCAGGCGCCTGGCAGGTGCTGCGGAAGCTGGCCGACAAGGGGAACATCCCCTGCACAACCACGCTGCTGGGCATGGGCGCGTTCGATGAGCATGATCCCAAGAGCCTGTACATGCTGGGCATGCACGGCAGCGCGTTCGCCAACTACGCGGTGCAGGAATCGGACTGCCTGATCGCCGTGGGGGCGCGCTTCGATGACCGCGTGACCGGCAATCTGGCCACCTTCGCCCCGCATGCCAAGATCATCCACATCGACATCGACCCCTCGTCGATCAGCAAGAACGTGGATGTGGACTGCGCGGTCATTGGCGATGCCAAAGCCTCGCTGGAGGCGATGCTGCCGCTGATCGAATACCGCGAGCGCAAGGAGTGGTTCAGCCAGATCAACGCCTGGAAGAAGCGCTATCCGTTCAAGTATTTCGACGACAGCCAGTATGCCAAGCCGCAGTACGTGCTGGAGGAGATCAACCGCCAGACCAACGGCGATGCGATCTTCACCACCGGCGTCGGCCAGCACCAGATGTGGGCCGCCCAGTTCATCCGCTGGCGTTATCCGCGGCAGATGATCACCAGCGGCGGCCTGGGGACGATGGGCTTCGGTCTGCCGGCGGCCATGGGCGCAGCGCTGGGATCACCGGGCAAGCTCGTGATCGACATCGACGGTGATGCCTCGTTCCTGATGACGATGTTCGAACTGCCCACCATCGCCGAGTACAACATCCCGGTGAAGGTCTGCATCCTCAACAACGACTTCCAGGGCATGGTCAAGCAGTGGCAGGACCTGTTTTACGAGCGCCGCTACAGCCAGACGAAGATGAAGAACCCCAACTTCGCCGCCCTGGCCGAGGCGTGCGGCATCAAGGGCATCCGCTGCGACAAGAAGGAAAATGTCGCCCGCTGCGTCGAGGAGATGATCAATCACCCCGGCCCGGTGATCGCCGACTTCTTCGTCGAGCCCAACGAGCATGTCTATCCCATGGTGCCGGCCGGCAAGGGCCTGCATGAAATGGAGATGGGCACGCTGGCGTAAACCAGCGGCCTGGGGTTGTCGAAGTCTTCGTGATGACGACATCCAGCAGGCATGATCGATCAACCCCCGGGACCCGCAGCGCCTGTCCGCGGATCCCGGGGGTTGATGTCATTCAAGAGGCGTTGTGCCCAGTATCGCTGTTATTCCCACTCGATCGTCGCCGGGGGTTTGGAGCTGATGTCGTAGACGACGCGGTTCACACCGCGGACCTCGTTGATGATGCGGTTGCTCATCGTGGCCAGCACATCGTAGGGGATCCGGGCCCAGTCGGCGGTCATGAAGTCCTGGCTCTCGACTGCGCGGATGGCGATGACGCTGTCATAGCTGCGGGCATCGCCCATGACGCCGACTGTGCCGATGGGCAGCAGCACCGCGAAGACCTGGGCGGTCTTGCGATACAGGTGATTGGCCACCAGCTCTTCCAGCACGATCTCATCGGCATCGCGCAGGATGTTCAGGCGCTGCTCGGTGATGTCGCCGATGATGCGCACGGCCAGCCCGGGGCCGGGGAAGGGATGGCGCCAGACGATCTCCTCGGGCAGCCCCAGCACCTCGCCGACCTTGCGCACCTCGTCCTTGAACAGATCGCGCAGCGGCTCGACCAGTTCGAAACCCAGTTCCTCGGGCAGGCCGCCGACGTTGTGGTGCAGCTTAATGTTGGCGGCGGTTCCGGCATAGCCATGGCCGGATTCGATCACATCCGGGTAGAGGGTCCCCTGGGCCAGGTAGCCGGCGTTCTCGATGGTTGCCGCCTCGCGTTTGAAGGCCTCGATGAACTCCCGGCCGATGATCTTGCGCTTCTGCTGCGGGTCGGTGATGCCCTTGAGATGGTGCAGGAACTCGCGGCTTGCATCATGCACGCGCAGGTCGATCCGGAAATGGTCGCGGAAGGTGTTCTCGACAAGCTGGCGCTCGTTTTTCCGCAGCAGGCCGTTATCCACGAAAATGCAGATGAGCTGATCGCCGATGGCCTTATGCACCAGCGCGGCGACCACCGAGGAATCGACCCCGCCCGACAGGCCGCAGATGACCTTCCCTTCGCCCACCTGTTCGCGGATACGCCGGACGGCGTGCTCGACGAAGTTGCCCATCGTCCAGTTGCCGGCACAGCGGCAGATCTCGTAGAGGAAATTGCGGAAGATGGTTTCGCCGCGGGGCGTGTGGGTCACTTCGGGATGGAACTGCACCCCATAGAACGGGCGCGTGCGGTGGCGGGCGGCGGCGTAGGGGCAGGTGGGGGTGCTGGCGATGGGGATGAAGTCAGCCGGCAGCTCGTGGATCTGGTCGCCGTGGCTCATCCAGACGGTGGTTTCGGCGGGCAGGCCCTTGATGAACGGGTCATCCTCGATGACCGTCAGCCTGGCCCGGCCATACTCGCGGGCGGCGGCGGGCTTGACCTGGCCGCCCAGGAGCTGGGCACCGATCTGCATGCCGTAGCAGATGCCCAGAATCGGCACGTTCAGCTCAAAGATGCGCGGGTCGCACTTGGGGGCGTTGGGCTCGTAGACGCTGCTCGGGCCGCCGGAGAGGATCAGCCCCCTGGGGTTGAGCTTCTGCAGTTCTTCCAGGGAAATATCCGGCCGCACCAGCTCGGAATAAACCCCCGCCTCGCGCACGCGGCGCGCGATCAGCTGGGCATACTGGGAGCCGAAATCGAGGATCGGGATGACTTCATCGTGAAGCATTGGGAAGTCATAGCGGGCCAATGGGGCGGCGTCAAATGGACGGATGGCCCATCAGCGCGGATTGCAGGCCAATACACACATATGGCACGAGTTTGCAGGCCGTATGGAGTGCGCGATCCGTACGGCTTGCAAACCCGTGCCCCGAAAGGGGGTGTGGATAAACCCGCAAAACGCCCCGGAAGGAAAAAGAGGGGATTTGCAAGCATCTGCTGTGCGTGATAAGGTCAGCGCGCCAGGGAGGGGGATGAGCCGCGATTCTGCCGGCCGATGAGCGGCCATCGCATGGAATTGACGCGTTTTTGGATTGGAGCATGAGTCCGATCGGCACCGCCGCACCGATACAAATGCGCTCGACCGAGCCGGCCCCACGCTGCCTGGTGATCGTACCGGTCTATAACGAGCGTGACAGCATCGGCCGCCTGATTCGTCACCTGCATCGGGCGCTGCCGGATTTTGATGTCGTGGTCATCGATGACGGCTCAACCGATGACACGGCCAGCCAGGTGCCACCGGGCACGGCCGTGGTGAGCCTGCCGTTCAACCTTGGCATCGGCGGGGCGATGCAGACCGGGTACCGCTACGCCGCACTGCATGGGTATGACATCGCGGTGCAGGTGGATGGGGATGGGCAGCACCGGCCGAGCGAGGTGCTGCGGCTGGTGGAAAAATTAAAAAACGATGAGGCGGACCTGGTGGTTGGCTCGCGCTTCCTGGGCGCGCCCACCTATCGCCAGACGTTTGTGCGCAAGGTGGGCTCGGCGATGTTGCGGGGGCTGATCTGGTCGTTGACTGGGCTGAACATCACCGACTGCACCAGCGGCTTCCGGGCCGGCAACCGCAAGGTGATTCATGCCTTCGCCCACTGGTATCCCGAGGACTATCCTGAGCCGGAGGTGATCCTGCTGCTGCATCGGGCGGGGTTCCGCATCGCGGAACTGCCGGTGCGCATGCGGCAGCGCAAGACCGGTGCGAGCAGTATTTCGCTGTTGGCGGGATTGTTTTACATCATCAAGGTGACGACCTGCCTGCTGCTGGATGTGATGCGCGAGCCGTGGCCGGTGGCCAAGATCGAAGGGGCCGCGGGCGCTGCGGCCGGGGCGACCGAATCGACCCGGGTTGAGCCGGCGCTGGATCCGCAGGTCATCGCCACCTTCAAGGCGCGAAAAGGACGCGATGAAGCCACTGCAAATCATCCTCCTGGCGATTGGAGCCAGCCTGCTGCTGCTGGCCGTGCGGCGACTCAGTAAGTATCGCCTCAAGGAGCGCTACACGCTGGTGTTCCTGTTCATCGGCCTGCCGTTCCTGGCCCTGGCCTTCTGGCCGGATGCCATCACCTACCTGGCGCATGAACTGGGGATCCAGAACCACACGCTGATCATCCTGTGTGTTTGCGCATTTTTCCTCATCATCATTCTTGAACTGCTGACCATCGTCAGCATCCAGGACCGCAAGATCGCCAACCTGGCGCAGTTGGTCGGCATCCTGATGAGTGACCAGGATCGCCGTCCCTCCGGTCCTGCCGCCCCGATGACCTCCACCCCGCCGGCGCCGCCCGGCCCGCGAGGCGGCTCACGACCATGACACCTGTGCAGGGTGTTCACGGGCGCAACCTGGCCGAAACGCGGCGTGCTTTCAGGTAGGATATGCAGCTTGACCCGCGCCATTCGGCGCCGGAGCAGGCGATGTCCAGCACCATCCAGTTCATCATCGGGCCGATGCGCCTGCCGTTCCTGCTGCTGCCGCCGGTCTGCGTGCTGCTGGGGGTAGCGACAGCGCATGCCGGGATGGCGCACACCGAGACGGCGGTGAACTGGGCATGGGCCGGGCTGGTGCTGATCGGGGCGGTCGCTGCGCATATCAGCGTCAATGCCCTCAACGAGTATGTTGACTGCCGCAGCGGCCTGGATGCGCGCACCCAGCGCACACCTTTCAGCGGCGGTAGCGGGGTACTGCCCAGGCGGCCGGCGATGGCCTGGCTGGCGCTGGTTACGGGAGTGGTGACGCTGGCGGTGTGCCTGGCGATTGGCGGCTTTTTCATCGTGCGGCGGGGGATGGAACTGCTGCCGATCATCGTCGTCGGCATTGTGCTGATTGTTGCCTATACGCCACTGCTGACGTGCCAGCCACTGCTTTGCCTGATCGCGCCGGGGCTGGGCTTTGGCCTGATGACGCTGGGGACGCATGTAGTGCTGGCCGGCGGCTACAGTTGGACGGCCATCACCGCTTCGCTGGTGCCGTTTTTCCTGGTCAGCGACCTGCTGCTGCTCAACCAGTTCCCCGATCGCCAGGCCGATCAGACCGTGGGCCGCCGACACCTGTTGATCGTGCTCGGGCCGCAGCGCAGCAGCCTGGTCTATGGCGCGTTCCTGCTGGCCACGTACCTGACCATCCTGCTTGGCGTGGCGGCGGGTGTGCTGCCGCGGCTATGTCTGCTTGGCTTGCTGACAGCGCCGCTGGCGGCGGTGGCGGTGCGCGGGGCGTATCGTTTCGGTGAGAACATCCCCCGGCTGTTGCCGTACATGGGGCTGAATGTCGTGCTGAACCTGGCGACACCTGTACTGGTGGCAGTGGGCTTGTTCCTGTAGGGGGCGTTCCCATACAGGGCGCAGGGACTGAGCGGGTGGCCTGCCGCCACTACAGCCCGCGCCTGCGCGAGCGCATGAACAGTGCGAAGGTCGCCAGTGCCGCGGTGCCCAGGGCGATCTTGGGCCAGGGATCATTCACCGCCGGCGGGAGATAGGTCACACCCTGTTCATCCGCGCGGGCCGGTTCGCGTACGTAGCGGCCGTGGGCCGGCATCCCATCCGTTTCAAAGTGCCGGGCCAGCCGGCGCAGCTCGAACAGCAGGCGAGGGGTTTCCATGGGCCAGCCGTGGCCGGTGGCGGCGATCTGTGGTTGCAGCGCCAGCAGGCGATCGATCGATGCCTTGGCCGCCTGCCAGTCGGGTGTGAAGTAGGCCGGCGGGCCATGCAGTTCCATGCGCTGGCTCAGGGTGGCGCTGAGTGATTCCTGTTTTGTCGTCACAAACGCATCCCCGGCGATCAGCAGGCCATCGGTGTCGCGCCACAGTGAGACATGCCCCGGCGCATGACCGGGGGTGTGAATAACGCTCCACTCGGGCAACTCGGGGATCGTCGTATCGGCCGGGATGGGCTGGATGCGATCGCCGAAGTCGAATGGCCCCTTGGGGAGCATGAAGCTGGAGCGCGCCATCAGGCCGCCGCCAACGGTGGGATCGGGCGGCGGGTAGGGCGACTGGCCGGTGAGGTATGGCAGTTCCAGGCGATGGGCATAGACCGTCACATCCGGCCAGTGATCCAGCAGATCGCCCAGGGCGCCAATGTGGTCAAAGTGGCCATGCGTGAGGACGATCGCCGCGGGTGGTTCATCCCCGAAGCGATGCCGGGCTGCGCGGCGAATGCGGTCGCCGGTCATGGGCAATCCAGCATCCACCAGCACCCAGCGTCCTCCGCCGCGGGGGCCGATGAAGTAGACATTGACGAAGAGGATCGTCAGGCCCGCCACATCCTCGGCAACGTAGATCGAACCATCAGCATCGCGATGCACGCGGCGGGGGTAGGCGCTCAGTGTCCTCATGCCATCAGGCTAAAGCGCGCATCCTCTGGGTGGGGATGGCAAAAACCCATGGCTGAGCCGGCCTGTGCGGGAAGGGCGCTGTGCGGCGGCGGCCGTTTACAGCACCGGTCCGGGTCGGGCGGGATCGTTCACCGGTTTGATCTTGACCTCGATGGCAGGGGGCAGCACATCGGTGCGCGGTTCGGGGCGATGGTCGAGCACATCCTCTGTATAGGCGCGGAGCAGCTCGCCGACGCCGGCGGCCGAGGCAATGGCACCGCCAGGGGCGTGGGGAGCGGTGCCGTCGAACAGTTCGGGCAACTGCCCGCAGTGGCTGCGCATGAACGCGATGCATGGCTGGAGCAGGGCGGCCACCTCATCCCGCGTGGCCTGCGAGTGCCCTTTCAGCCGGACCAGGGCGCTGATGTAGTGACCCAGCAGCCAGGGGTATGCCGGGCCATTATGGCGGGCGCGGTCGCGGGCACTGACATCGCCTCCCTTGTGGGCAAGGTACCGACCATTTTGCGGCGAGAGAGTGCGCAGGCCCAGCGGAGTCAGCAGGTGCTGCTGCATGGTCTTCAAAACGGCGGCGTGGCGCGGCAGATCGAGCACGGGATAGGCGAGGCTGATGGCCAGCAACTGATTGGGGCGGATCGACTCATCCGCCGCGGTGCCTGAAAGGCTGTCGTAACAGCCCTGGTCCGCTTCGTTCCAGAACCGGCGATTGAAGGCCGACTGCTGGCGGGTCGCCAGCTCGGACAGGGCGCTGGCCCGGGACTGCTGGCCGGCGGCAGCGCTCAGCTCGGCGGTGATGCGCAGGGCGTTGTACCACAGCGCGTTGATCTCCACCATGTACGGCAGGCGCAGGACCGCCAGCTTCCCCAGTACACGGGCATTCATCCAACTGGCTGAGGCATCGGCCGCCCCCAGCAGTCCATCCTCGGCCACGGTTATCCCGAGCCTGGTGCCGGCGTTGTAGTGCTGGACGATCTCCTGCAAGACCGGCAGGAAGCGATCCAGCACCGTCCGTTCATCATGCGTGTAGCGCAGGTAGTCGTAGACGGCCTGGGCGAACCACAGCGAGGGATCGGCCGCGCCATAGCGCGGGCCCGAGCCATCCTCATCAAATTCACTGGGAAGCAGGCCGTCGCGCAGGTGCCCGGCGAGGGTCAGCAGCAGCCGTCTGGCCTGGTCGAACTTGCCGGTGGCCAGGAACAGCCCGGCAAAGCCGATCAGGGCCTCGCGCACGTTGGGCGCTCCCCAGTGATAGCCGGTGAGGATCGCCGGAACGGGGTTGTCTTCCGGCAGGTCGAGCACGAACTGCTCGGCTGCGCGGGTGAGGGTTGTCAGGGCATCATCGGTGTCGATCACCAGCCCATGCAGCGGCGCTGCCGGGACATCCTCCACCTCAACTGCGCGCAGCACCGCTTCGCGGTCGATCGGCTCGGTGGAGATGATGAAATTGACGAACTGCCCCGGTTGCAGCCGCCAGCGGACGGTGCCGGGCATCCACAGGTCTTCCAGCCCGCGATAGCCGCGCTGCTTTTCCAGGCGGTAAATGGTGTTGAAATACCAGTATGGCTCGGCGATGAACTCGCCATCGTGGGCGAAGAAGGCCTCGGGGGTCAGGCGGGTGGGGGTAATGCGCCACTGTCCCGGGTCGTGCGGCTCCACCGGCGGGCGACCGCTCCACTGGTACATCAGGTCGTGAATGGGCCGCAGCGCCAGCAGGGGGCGCAGCTCCAGCGTTACATCATCGGCATTGCCCACGAGGATATAACGCAGGCAGGCGGTGTTTTGCCCTTTGATCAGGTGCAACTGCTTCATCAGCGTCCAGCCATCGCCCTGGTAGCCCCAGCGGGGGAATGGCTCATGGTTGAACGCGCGCAGCAGCAGGTGGCCTTCGGGGTGGATGGTGCCGGGATATTCGCACGTGGCCAGCGGGTGGGGCCAGCCGCGATAGGTGATCGTTTCCTCAACGCGTGACAGCAGGACCATCCGCCGCAGCGGCGGGGTGAGGGCGGCCACCAGCAGACCGTGATACTTGCGCGTGTTGCATCCGGCGGTGGTGGAGGAGGCATAGCCGCCAATGCCGTTGGTGCTCAGCCATTCATGTTCGATGGACTGGTCAAACGAGATGCCGCTGCTGCCCTGTTCCATGGATCCTCCCTGTCGGGCGTGGGTGATGGCGGATGCGCGAGCGCCATTGTACACCAACTGCCGCCTCCTTGCGCCGAGCCGGCCGCAAAATCGGGTGCGACCCTGCAGGATAATGCGTGCCTGCGGCGGCGGCAGCGCCCAAAGCGGAGAGAAGCGGTCGGCATCAAGTTTGCCAGCGGTCGAGATCCAAAAAAATGAGCCACCCACCTCGTAAGTGTCTTCTCGCACAAATGTTGTTGCCAGGAGCCGGGCGCAGGTGGGTATACTCCGACGGTTCCACGCGCCCGGGGCGGGCGCGTCCTGTCCCCGATCCGCTTTGACTGCGATGCACAATCGCGAGGAGTCTGACGCTCATGCCCAACTACACCACCGCCGACATCCGAAATGTCCTGTTGGTCGGTCATGGTCAGTCCGGCAAGACGACCCTGGCCGACGCGATCCTCTTTGCTGCCGGTGCCACCGGACGCAAGGGTTCAACCCTTGACGGCACCAGCTTCAGCGATTTCGAGAAAGAGGAAAAAGAGCATCAGCACTCGATCTACTCGACCATCCTGCATGTCGATCACCTGGGCAAGCGGATCAACCTGATCGACACGCCGGGATCGCCTGACCTGATTGGCGCCGCCCTGGCGTGCCTGCCGGCGGTGGAGACAGTGGCGTGTGTCATCAGTGCCCAGGCCGGCATTGAGGTGGTTACCCGCCGCATCATGGAAGCCGCCCGTGAGCGGGGGCTGCCGCGTGCCATCATCATCAACAAGATCGACCTGCCCGACCTGGACCTGGAGGATCTGATAGGGCGCATCCAGGACATGTTCGGCTCCGAATGCCTGCCGGTAAACCTGCCCACCGGCGGCGGCAAAGCCGTCGTGGATTGCCTCCAGAACAGGAGCGGCGAGAGCGACATCCTCTCGGTTGAGCAATGCCACACCGCCATCCTCGACCAGGTGGTCGAACTGGATGAAGGCCTGATGGAAAAATACCTGGGTGGCGAGGAGCCCGATCCCACCGCGCTGCACGGGCCGTTCGAGCAGGCGATGGATGAGAACCATCTCGTGCCGATCCTGTTCACCGATGCCAAGAGCGGCGTGGGCGTGCCGGAACTGCTCGACTTCATCGCCCGCTGGTTCCCCTCTCCGCTGGAGGCAGCCCCGCGCGAGTTCCTGACCTATCGCGGCGAGGAGAAGCCCGGGCAGGCGCGCGAGGAAGTGCCGTTTGAGTACGCAAACGATCCCGACAAGCCGCTGCTGGCGCATGTGTTCAAGGTGACGACCGACCCGTTCGTGGGGAAGCTGGCGGTGTTCCGCGTCCACCAGGGCCGCTGCGGCGGGCAGTCGCAGGTGTATATCGGCCACAGCAGGAAACCCGTGAAGCTCGGCCATGTCTTTCAGTTGCAGGGCAAGGAGCACAAGGAGGCGCCCGAGATCATCGCCGGCGATATCGGCGCGGTGGCCAAAATCGAGGAAATCCATACCAACGATGTGCTGCACGATGACCCGGCCCTGAACAGTGTTCATGTGCGACCGGTGAACTTCCCGCTGCCGATGTACGGCCTGGCCATCACGCCCAAGGCACGCGGCGATGAGGCAAAGATATCGGGCCACCTTGCGAAGATCGCCGAGGAGGACCCCTGCTTCCGCTGGCAGACCGATCGGCAGACTCATGAGGTGGTCATCAACGGCCTGGGCGAACTGCACCTGCGGCTCATCCTCGAACGGCTTGCCGCGCGCGGGCTTCAGGTGGATACCAAGCCGCCCAAGATCGCCTATCGCGAGACCATCCAGCAGGCCGCCGAGGGACACCACCGCCACAAGAAGCAGACCGGTGGCGCCGGCCAGTTTGGTGAGGTCTTCCTTCGGGTTGAGCCGCTGCCCGAGGACAGCCCCCTGCGCAAGGACCGGGGTGGGCCGGGCATTGAGATCCTCAACGAGATTTTCGGCGGCGCCATCCCCGGGCAGTTCATCCCGGCGGTGGAAAAAGGCATCCACGATGTGATGGAGCAGGGTGCGATCGCCGGCTATCCGATGCAGGATATTCGTGTGGCGATCACCGATGGCAAGCATCATCCGGTGGACAGCAAGGAAGTCGCCTTCCGCACCGCCGGCAAGTATGCCCTGCGCGATGCGATCCTCAAGGCCAAGCCGACGCTGCTGGAGCCGATCGTGCAGTTGGAGGTCACGGTGCCGGAGGACAAGGTCGGCACCATCACCGGCGACCTGTCCGGCAAGCGCGGCCGCATTCAGGGGCAGGACTTCCTGCCCGGCGGCATGGCGGTGGTCAAGGCCGAGGCTCCGCTGGCCGAGGTGATGAGCTACCAGAACCAGCTCAAGAGCGTCACCGGCGGCCAGGGCAGCTTCTCCATGGAGTTCAGCCACTACGAGCCCGTCCCGCCGCAAATCCAGCAGCAGATTGCGGCCCAGTACAAGCCCGGGGCGGAAGAAGAGTAAGGCCAACAGGCCAGGGACAATCCCCATGACCATAGGAGCGGCGCGCTGCCGCTCCTATTGTCTTTTCTCCTGCCTTTTGGCGGCCCCGGGTTGCCGGGGGGCTTTGGATCGTGGCCCGTTCGTCTATACTCTCGGCCGCGCATGCCGGAACTGCCGATCGTCACCATCGTCACGCCCTCGTTCAACCAGGGGCCGTACATCGCGGCGACCATCGAGAGCGTGCTGGCGCAGGATTACCCACGCCTGCGCTACCTGGTGATGGATGGCGGATCGACCGATGGCACCCTTGAGATTCTCCAGCGCTACAACGGGCGCATCGAGTGGGTCTCGCAGCCGGATGAGGGGCAGACCGATGCGATCATCAAGGGGTTCGCCCGCGGCGGAGGCGACATCCTCACCTGGCTGAACTCCGATGACACGCTGGCGCCGGGGGCGGTGCGCACGGCTGTCGAATATTTGCTGAATCATCCCGAGGTGGCGGTCGTCTACGGCGATGCCGACTTCATCGATCCGCGCGGCCGGCGGATCGGGCGCTGTGCCCACGTCGAGCGCTTCAACCCGCACCGCCTGCTGCATTACAGCGACTACATCGTGCAGCCCGCGGCGTTTTTTCGCCGAAGCGTCTTTGAAGCGGTGGGCGGGCTGGACAAAGATCTGCACTGGTCGATGGATTACGACTTGTGGCTCAAGATTGCCGGGGCCGGCTACAAGATGTTGTACGTGCCGCAGGTGATGGCCTATTACCGGTGGTTTGGCGAAAACAAATCAGCCGTGGGAGGGATGCAGCGGCTTGAAGAGGTGGAGCGTGTGGCCCGCCGGCACGGGGCCGGCGATCTACCTGCCTATTTCCGCCTGGAGGCGGTGTTGCTGCACGCCACCGCCGGCGTGGGGGCACTGCGCCAGGGTCGATGGAGCGCGGGATTGGGTTCATTTCAGCAGGCGATTCGCGCTGTCACCGGCTCGGGCAGGGCGATGGCGAGCCTGCTGGATCCCAACACCTGGCGGATCATCTGGACTGGCCAGGTCCTGCGACGCCGCACGCGCCGGGTGATGCTGCCGTAACCGGCGATGGATTAGTGCAGTGTTCCACGTGGAACGCTGCACTTGATCCGTCTTCAGCGCATTGTTCCACGTGGAACAATGCACTGATCTGCCTTCAGCGCTGCCGCACGCCACCCCGTGCCGCGCATCGGGCGGGCGGATGGTCTACAATCGGATGCGATGGAGACGATTCACCCCAATCCCTTGCGTCATCTGCATCATCAGCCCGAGGTGGAGTTTCAGGAATACGGGCCCATCGAGATTGTCAGCACGTTTGGTCAGCCCCAGGCGGAGTATGCCGCGATCCACAAAGCGTGTGGCATGATCGACTGGCCGCAGCGTGCGATCATCGAACTCACCGGCAAGGACCGGGCGAGCTTCCTTAACAACCTGATCACCAATGAGCTTGTGGATCGGGACACCAAGACCCCGCTGCCGGCGGGGCGGGTTGTTTATGCTTTCTTGCTCAATACGCGGGGGCGCATTCAGGCCGACATGATGGTGATCGAGCTGGGCGAGCGGATGTGGCTGGATGTGGATGCCCGGCTGGTCAATTCGATTCTCACCACACTGGATCGTTACCTCTTTGCTGAGGAGGTGAAACTGACCAGCCGGGCCGCGGACCTGCATGCGATCGCTCTGCATGGTCCTGGCGCCCCGGCCATCCTGCGCGAAGCCAGCGGCGGAGCGCTGCCCGACCTCGAGCCAATGCAGTCGGCGACGGTACCGCTGCTCGGGCGCGAGGCGACGATCTGGCGCGATGACCACTGCGGCGTGCCGGGCTATCAGGTTGTTGCTCGAAATGAGGATGCGGTGGTCCTCTGGACCAGCCTGCAGGCCAACTTCGCCCCCTCCACCGATACACCGGGCCGGCGACCCCTGCGCGCCACAGGGTGGGCGGCGTACAACGCCTGCCGGATCGAAGGGGGCCGGCCGCTGTTTGGCATCGACTTCGACGATTCGGTCCTCCCGGCCGAAACCGGGCTGCTGGAGCGGGCGGTCAGCTTCACCAAAGGGTGCTACATCGGCCAGGAGATCGTCGCACGCATGCACGCCCGCGGGCAGGTTGCCCGCAAGCTGGTTGGCATCCGCATGGAAAGCGATGCCCTGCCCATGGCCGGAACCAAGATCCAGGATGCCGAAGGCAATGAGATTGGCGGCATCACCAGCAGCACCATTTCGCCGGTCCGGTCGAACATCGCCCTGTGCCTGGGTTACGTGCGCAAGCCGTGGTTCAACGAAGGCAGCGAGCTGCTCATCCCCGCCGAAGGGGCGATGCGCAAAGGCGTGGTTGTGAAGCTTCCGTTCGCCGAGAACGAAGGGAATTGAGTGAGAGGGCGATTTGAGCGTTTGCAAGTGGGTGCCCGCTCCATTTCGTGGCACAGGTTTGCAAGCGCCTTCGGATAAGCCCCTCCGCACGCACTTGCACACCTGTACCCTGGGTGCGTATTGAACTGCCATCCGCTCCAGTTCTGCGGACGGCAAGGTGAAACGTGATGATGTCACGACAGGCAGCGGTTCACCAGTGGCGGGCTTGCGAAGCGGATAATTCCCCCGTCTGCCAGCCCGTTTCGCCAAGGCAGGTTCGGCGCGTTTTCCCGATCCTCACCCCACGGCTAAGTCCGCATCGCGCGTTGTCCGCATCATCCAGATGAGCACAAGCAGCGGGAGGAATCGTCCCAGCAGCATCAGGCCGCAGAGGATGAACATGCCGGGGCCAACCAGCGAGACCGGGCCGAAGGAGAGGCCGACATTGCCCAGGGCGCTGAAGACCTCGAACAGCATCCGGTCGGCCGGTATCTGCGGCTCGGTGTAGACCAGGATCGCCTGGGCGGCGGTGGCCATCATCAGGTAGAGGGCCGCCCAGACAAGCGCGATCCCGAAGGCCCGGCCCACCGGCACGCCCGCCAGCGCCCGGCGCGTGCCCAGCCACAACTCGGTCAGCGTGTTGACCTTCAGCCCCCCGGCAGCGCTGCCCGATGCGCTGCCAATCAGCATCAGCCCCATGACAATCCACTGGCCATGGCGCGCGAACTGGTCGGCGTAGTGGAACGAGAACCCCGCCGAGCGCGCGTTCAGTACCGTCACTGCGCCATCGATGGCCGCAGCGCGGGACTGGCTTATCAGCAGTGGCAGCAGTACGCCGGCGAGGTACAGCCCAGCCGTCCAGGCCAGCACGATCGTGCTGTAGCGCGTGAGACAGCGGGTGCGCCCGGTGAGGCGATCCCACAGATCGATCAGCACCGGCACACCAAGCGATCCGAGCACCGCCAGCGGCAGCAGGATCGCGTGGGTCTGCCAGGCGCGGGCCTCCGGCAGCGGGCCCAGCGCCAGTCCGACATTGCCCACCGCGCTGCATGCCAGGAAGGTCGCCTCCAGTGGACTGCGCGAGCCATCGGAAAGCAGGATGACGCCCCCCAGCACCGCCGCCACGTAGAACATCAGCGTGAATGCCACGATGCGCACCGGCCGATAGGGCAGGCCGATGATCCGCGCTACCGCCACCCCGCCTATGCCCAGGCTCAGCAGGGTGCCGCCGATCATCAGGCCCAGCACGATCCATTGCCCCGGCGGCTGGTATTGCTCCAGGGTGGTGGTGGGATCGAAGCCGGTCAGGGTGGCGGTGTTGATCGCCATGAACACCGCGGCGGTCGGCGACAGCTCATTGCCCCGCACCAGCGTCCCCGGCAGGCGCAGCGCGATGAACCCGATGAGAATCAGCCCCAGGTAGCCCACCAGCGCCAGCCCCAGCCCCGCCGCCGGCGCATCTCCCCGCGGCGGAGCATACGACGAGCAGGTGATCAGGCGCGTGGAGGAATCGGGCATGGAGTGAATGGCGCGTGCGGATGGAGGTTTGGAGTCCTGGCTGCAGGGCCCAGGAACAACCCGGGCCGGCATGCCGACGCCCAGCGCAGCAGCGTATGGCTTGCTCCTCTGTCTACGGTCCACTGCCTACCGGCTACTGCCCATACACCTTCTTCGGGTCGAACACCTTCTTCCCGATGATCTTCCAGTCCGGGGCGGATGGCTGGTACTCGCGGTAGAAACAACTGTAATACCCATCATGGCAGGCCGCGCCGGCCTGTTCGACCTTGATCAGGACCACATCCCGGTCGCAGTCGGTGGCGATGCTCTTGACCTGCTGGATATGGCCGCTCGATTCACCCTTGAGCCACAGCTTGTTGCGGCTGCGGCTGAAGAAATGGGTCTTGCCGGTCTCGATGGTCTTTTCCAGTGAATCGCGGTTCATCCAGGCCATCATGAGCACCTCGCCGGTGGCGTGATCCTGGATGATGGCGGGAATGAGACCGCTGGCGTCAAACTTCAGCGAATCGAGTTGGGCATCCATAGACCCCGTAGTGTGGGGCCATGCGGGCGGATGTCAATTGCCCGGGGTATGGTAAAGAAGGTCGCGGGTGCATGGCGCGGGGGACCTGCTCCGCAGGATGGCTCAGAACCCCGGCTTGTGGGCATGCAGCACAGGGGCGCGCGGCAGGGCGGCGGGGCGCAGAAGGGCAGGGGCGCAGAAGGGTGGGGGCGCAGAAGGTGGGCCTCGCATGTCCAAGAGGATGGGGGGGCTTGAACAGAGGCGAGGCCCGTGGGAGCTCCGGCGAGCCGGGCTGTTTTGTCAGTCCGCCACGGCCAGGGCTGCCGCCACCGGCGCGGGCGCCGGCCGGTAGCGATGGAACAGGCGGTAGATCAGCACGAAAAACAGGGGTGCGAACAGCGTCACCAGGAACGTGGCGGTGACCACCCCGCCCACCACGCCAACGCCGATGGCACGCTGCGCCCCGGCCCCGGCCCCGTTGGCCAGGGCCAGCGGCAGCACGCCAAAGCCAAACGCCAGCGATGTCATGATGATCGGCCGCAGGCGCGTCTTGGATGCCTCCATCGTCGCCTCGATCAGGTCCATCCCATCCTGCTCGATGTTGGCCTTGGCGAACTGCGCGATCAGGATGGCGTTCTTGGTTGTCAGCCCCAGCGTGGTGAGAATGCTGATCTGGAAGTAGACGTCATTGGGCAGCCCCACCAGGCTTGAGGCGATCACACCGCCGATCGCCCCCAGTGGCAGCACCAGCAGCACCGAGATCGGCATCGCCCAGCTCTCGTACAGCGCTGCCAGGCAGAGGAAGATCACCAGCACGCTGAAGAAGTAGAGCACCCCGGTCTGCGAGCCGGCGAGGCGCTCCTGGTAGGAGATGCCGGTCCAGTCAAAGGCGATCCCCTGGGGCAGCCGTGCGGCGATCTCCTCCATCGCCTCCATTGCCTCGCCCGAGCTGTGCCCGGGAGCGGCCTCGCCCTGGATGTTGAGCGATGGGAAGGCGTTGTAGCGCTCCAGCTTGGGCGAACCCGTGCTCCAGCGCCCGCTGGCGATGGACGAGAAGGGGACCATCCGGCCGGCCGTGTTGCGCACATAGAGCTTGTCGATATCGCCGGGCAGCATGCGATCGGCCGCCTGTGCCTGCACATACACCCGCTTCACGCGCCCGCCCTGGATGAAGTCATTGACGTAGGCGCTGCCGAAGGCCGCGCTGATCGTCTGGTGGATGGCATCGATCGGAACGCCCAGGGCGCCGGCCTTGTCCCAGTCGATATCGACGCGGTACTCGGGCACATCCTCCATGCCGTTGGGACGCACCGAAGCCAGGCGCGGATCCTGGGCGGCCATGGCCAGCAACTGGTTGCGCGCATCCATCAGCGCCTGATGCCCCAGCCCGCCGCGGTCCTGGAGCTGAAAGTCAAACCCCTTGGCGCTGCCCAGCTCCACCACCGCCGGCGGAGCGAAGGCATAGACCATCGCATCATTCCACTGCATGAAGGTGCCCATGGCCCGCTGGGTGATGGCTGCAACCTTCTGCCGGGCTTCGGGGCGCAAGTCCCAGTCCTTGAGCTTGACGAAGGCCATGCCCATGTTCTGTCCCGGGCCGGCGAAGCTGAAGCCGGCGACATGCATGACCGTTTCGACCGTGTCGGCCTCGTGGGTGCTGAAGTGCTCGCGCACCCGCTGCATCACCTGTTCGGTCAGCTCCAGCGTGGCGTTGGGTGGCAGGATTGCCTGCACCATCAGCATGCCCTGGTCCTCATCGGGCAGGTAGGCGGTGGGCATGCGCCTGAACAGGAAGATCATCGCCCCCACGATCAGCACGAAGATGATCACCGCGCGCACCGCCCGGTGCAGCATCCGATGGACCTGTTTCAGGTAGGTGTTGCGCGCGGTGTCGAACAGGCGATCAAACCAGCGGAAGAAGGAGCGCAGGAACCAGATGCTCCGCTGGCTGGGATCATGGCCGGGCGGCACCGCCTTGAGCAGCCGCGCGCACAGGACCGGGGTGAGGATCAATGCCACCACCACCGACAGCATCATGGCGGCAATGACCGTCACCGAGAACTGGCGGTAGATCACGCCGGTTGACCCGCTCATGAAGGCCATCGGGCCGAACACCGCCGACAGTACAAGGCCGATGCCGATCAGGGCGCTGGTGATCTGCTCCATGCTCTTGCGGGTGGCCTCGCGGGGCGGCAGGCCCTCTTCGCTCATCAGGCGCTCAACGTTCTCCACCACCACGATGGCATCATCCACCAGCAGGCCGATGGCCAGCACCATCGCAAACATGGTGAGCATGTTGACGGAGAAGCCGAACAGCGCCAGGACCGCGAAGGTGCCCAGGATAACCACCGGCACGGCGATGGTGGGGATGAGCGTCGCCCGCATGTTCCCCATGAACAGGTACATCACCAGGAACACCAGCACGATCGCCTCAAAGAGCGTGCGCACCACTTCCCTGATCGACACCTTCACGAATGGCGTGGTGTCATAAGCAAACGAGTAACCCATCCCCTCGGGGAAATAGCGGCTCAGGTCGGCCATCGTGGCCTTGACGGCGTCGGCCGTGGCCAGGGCGTTGGCTCCGGGCGCCTGGCGGATGGCCAGGCCGGCCGCCGGCATGCCGTTGTAGGCCACCTCGGCATCGTAGCGCTCGGTGCCCAGCTCGGTATAGCCCACATCACCCACGCGCACCACCGAGCCATCGGCATCGGTGCGGATCGGAATGGACGCGAACTCCTCGGGTGTCGCCAGCAGGTTCTGGACGACAATGGTCGAGTTGAGGCGCTGGCCCGGGACCGCTGGCGCGCCGCCGAGCTGCCCGGCCGAGATTTCCACGTTATAGCTGCGCAGCGCCGCCACCACGTCAGCCACCGTCAGGCCGTAGTCGGTCAGCTTCTCCGAATCGAGCCAGATGCGCATGGCGTACTGGCCGCCGAAGGCTTCCACCTCGCCCACCCCCGGCACCCGCGCCAGCACCTTTTCGAGGTTGGATGCGGCATAGTCGCGCAGGTCGATGCCGCTGAGCCGTCCATCCTCGGAGTAGAGGGTGATGATCATGAGGTAGTTGCGCGTGGACTTGCTCACCTTCACGCCCTGGCGCTGGATCGTCTCCGGCAGGCTTGCCATCGCCAGTTGCAGCTTGTTCTGCACCTGTGACCAGGCCAGGTCCGGGTCGGTCCCCGGCGTGAATGTCAGCTCGATGCGGCTGCTGCCCGAAGAGCTGCTGGTGGCCGAGAGATACAGCAGGTTGTCGAACCCGGTCATCTTCTGTTCGATGATCTGGGTGACGCTGTCTTCCACCGTCTTGGCCGAAGCGCCAGGGTAGAAGGCGTCGATGGCGATCGATGGCGGCGCGATCGGCGGGTACTGCGACACCGGCAGGCGGTAAATCGCCAGTATGCCGGCCAGCATCACGATGATCGCGATCACCCACGCGAACACCGGGCGATCCAGGAAGTAACGGCTTAACACGATTTCATCTCCATCCGTTCTGGCGCGGCCAGTCGGCCGCGTCCGCCATGAGCCGCTTGGTTCCGGCCCCGGCGGGGGAAGCAGAACCGCGAAAGAAGGCGGCGGTTGCACCTGGCTGTCTGCGATGCGGCCTTCATTGGGTTTGCGCTACCGGCTCTTCGGCCGGGGTATCCGAGGCGCGCCAGGCCACGATGCGCGGGGTCACGCCGGGGCGCACGCGCTGGATGCCTTCGACGATCACCTGCTCGCCGCCGGCCAGGCCCTCGGCCACCAGCCACTGGTTGCCGATCGCCCGGTCCAGCCGAACACCGTGCTGCGCCACCTTGCCATCGGCATCCACCTGCAGCACATACGGTTCGCCGCGGGTGTCTCTCAGCACGGCCTGCTGCGGCACAAGGATTGCCTGCGGATGTACCGCCTCCTCGATCACCGCCCGCACGAACATCCCCGGTAGCAGGATGCCATCGGGATTGGGCACGACAATGCGAAGGATCACCGAGCCGGTGGTGGGATCCACCGTCACCTCGCGGAACTTCAGCGTGCCGGTGTGTCCGTAGGCGCTGCCATCCTCCAGGATGATGCCGACGCGATCGGTGCCGTTGGCACTGAGCTGTCCGCCGGCGATGCTGCGGCGCAGGCGGGTCAATTCCACCGTCGATTGCGGCACATCCACATAGACCGGGTCCAGTGCCTGGATGGTCGCCAGCGGCTCGGGCTGGTACGCGCTGACCAGCGCGCCTTCGGTGACGCGCGAGCGGCCGATGCGGCCGGCGATGGGGGCGGTGATGCGGGTGTACTCCAGGTTAATCGCGGCGGTTTGCAGTGCCGCCTCGGCCTGGCCCACCGCCGCATCGGCCGCTGCCACGGCACTTTGCGCGCTTTTCACCTGTGCCTCGGCCACGCGCAAGGCCGCCTGCGCCACGCGCGCGTTGGTCACGGCCTGGTCATACTCGATGGCCGATCCGGCCCCGTGTTCGCGAAGCTGCTCGTAACGCCGCAGGTTCGTCCTGGCCAGCGCCAGCGTCGCCTCGTGGCGGGCCACGTCCGCCTCGGCCGCCCCCAGTGCCGCGCGGGCCTGCTCAGCGGCCTTGCGGGCGGTTTCCAGGGCCGCCTTGGCGCTGTCATGGGCAGCCTGGAAGGGCGCTGGATCGATCAGGTACAGCAGGTCGCCCGCCTCCACATCCGCGCCTTCTTCAAAAGCACGCTGGAGGATCAGACCGCTGATGCGCGGGCGGATCTCCGCCTGGCGGAAGCTGGCAACCCGTCCCGGCAGGCGGGTGGTCAGCGTCACCGGCTGCGGCTGCACGGTCACCACGGCCACCTCCGGCGGCGGGGGCGCGGCTGTCTCCTGCACCTGCTTGCATCCTGCGCCCGCTCCCAGCAGGCCCATCATCAGCAGACCTGCGGTGATCCATTTTCCTCTTACTGCGACAGTTGACATAAATAGCACTCCATCGGTGTTTTGAGCGCCAGCCCGGCGGGCCAGCCCGCCTAGGGGCGCGATCCACCTGCCATTTCATTCGTCGGTGCAGGCAGCCTCAGCTTGATCCGGCCCAGGAACTGCCGGCAGAGGATGCCTGCCCGCCGCTCCAGTGGCTCCAGCCCGCTTGCAGGGTCCAGGCTTGCCCACCAGGCCATGAACGCGTTGATCACGCCCTCCAGCGCCAGTGTCAGGTAGAACGGATCCAGCGCATCATCGAAGCGTCCCAGCTCGATCCCGCGGGCAAAAAGCTGCGTGACCTGCTCGAGATAGTGCGTGTGCTGCTGGCGCAGCTCGGCCGGCAGCGACCGTGCCGGGTTCATCCGCGTGGCCGGCGACAGCTCCATCGCGATGCGGATGAACGCGCGGTGCTGCTCGAAGTGCCGCACGCGCAGCCTGATCAGCACTGCCAGGGCCTCTTCCGGGTCATCCTGGCTGAGCACCTGCCGGCGGAATTCCGCCATGAACTGCTCGACGAAGTCGGCGATCACCTGGCTATACAGTTCTTCCTTGCTCTTGAAAAAGGTGTAGAGGGTGCCGATGGCAAACTCCGCCTCGCGCGCGATTTCCTCCATCGTCGCCGCCGCGTAGCCCTTGGCCGCGAAGATGCGCTCCGCGGCCGCCAGGATCTCCCGGCGGTGGCGCGCCCGCTCACGTTCCTTGCGGGATAAACTCGACTCGCGCTTGACCATTCATCTGCTCCACTACAACTGACTGTGACGATGCATTCGTTTTTAGAAGCAACGTTCACAATCTGAATGTTCATTCTACGACGCATTTGGGCGACTGGCGGGCGCAGCCCACGCCGCAACGATGTTGCCACGCCGCCAGGGGTCTCGTTGGAGGCCGGTAACCTTCTCCATGTGAATGACTTACGAAATAAGCATGTGCGGCCTGCGATTGCAGTATCCGTGGCAATTAATGGGCTGATGCACGCCGGACGTGCCCATCTTCAGTTCCTGCTGGAAGATCAGGTGGTGAAGCTGGCGGCCGAGGCCTCTAAAACGGACAGCTCGCCTGCCTTGAGTGAACGGGCAGGGCTGAGCATCCCCATCGATACGATCAATGCCCAGTGGAAAGGGCATTGGCGGCATGTGGCCGCGCGATTTGATTATGCTGCCGGGAAAGTCGAGCTGTACGTGGATGGCCGCCGTGCCCGAACCGGCCGGGATGCTCCTGCTGACCGCTGCGGCGGGCGCACTGGCGCGGCGGCGGAGGCGAGCGGTCCGCTGAATCAGAGCGGATTGCCGG
>CAYNMV010000033.1:0-46970 GCA_964398315.1 uncultured Tepidisphaeraceae bacterium
GCGCCGATGTCGAAGTTGCGCTGTTCGTAGGTGATGTTGCCGCCCACGCCACCGTTGGAGTTGACGCCCGCGCCAAACGACAGCAGGCCGGTCTCGCGCTCCTGCACGCGCACCAGCAGGTCACGCTCATCGGGCGCGCTGCCGATGGGGGTGATCTCAACGGCCGCGAAGTAGGGAGTGGCGCGCAGGCGGTCAATGGCGTCGGCCAGCTCGCCCGAGTTGTACATGTCGCCCGGCGACACGCGCAACTCCCGCAGCACCAGCTTGTCCTGCGAGCGCTGGTTGCCGCGGACGATGATGCGCCCAACCCGGAAGGGGCGGCCTTCGTTGATGTCGTAAATCAGCTCGATCTTGCCCGGCTCGCGGGCGTAGAGCCGCTTGGTCTCGATGTTGAGGTATTCATCGATCCGCTCGCCGCGCAGGCCGCGCAACTGCGGGGCATAGATGTATCCATAGGGGCTGTAGGCCTTGACGATCTGGCGGATGTCGCGATCCAGCACCGCCTGGTCGAACGGCTCGCCCTCCAGCAGGTTCAGCCGCTCGCGCAATTCGCGCTCCGAGACGCGGGCGTTGCCGCGGAAGGTGATGCGCTCGATGGTGTAACGCGGGCCTTCATCGATCAGGAAGTTGACCTGCACCTCGCTCTGGTCGGGCGACCAGATGATCTTGCGGCCCACGCGCACATCGAAAAAGCCCTTGCTCTGGTAATAGCGCCGCAACGCACCGACATCGTCCTCGATCTGCTCCTCATCGAACTTGCCCGGCGAGAGGATCCAGATCCAGCTCTTGCTGCGGATCTGCCGCTTGAGGCGGTCTTCGGTGAAGCTGGCAGCCCCGATGAAGTCGATGTTGCGAATGCGGACGTTGGGGCCTTCGGTGATGCGGAAGATGACGTTGCCGGTGCGGGTCAGCGCTTCGCGGTCCACCTCGACCGATGCCTTGGGATAGTTGCGCTCGCGATAGACGCGTTCAATGGCCTGGCGCGCCAGGTTGATGCGGAACAGGTCGATGGACTGGCCTGGCCGCAGGTCCAGCACGCGGAGCAGGGTAATGTCGTCGAGGCGCTGATTGCCAATCAGGCGGATGGACTGGATCTGGTCGCGCTCCTGCACGTCGAAGACCACGATCACGCCGGCGGCGGTCGGTTCGACCCGCGCCCGCACGTTGGAGAACTTGCGCAAGCCGAAGATGCGCTGGTAGTCTTCGGTGACGGTCTGGGGGTCAAGCGGATCGCCGACCTTGGAACGGACGACATTGAGGATCTCGGAGGCGCTGACCACGCGGTTGCCGGTGATGCGCACATCCTCGATCGGTCGGCCGGCAAGGTCAGGGGCCAGGACCAGCGTGCGCTGGGGGGCGGGCTGCAACTCGCCGGGCGGTGAGGCCTGCGCCAGGACGCTGCCGGGCAAGACAACACCCCATGCGGCCGCGGCCAGCACCGCTCCGGTCATCATCGCCATTGTTCCGCCGCGTCGCGCCTGTAGTAAGCCCATTGCCCGATTCCGCATCCTACGTTAGTTGTTGCGCATCCTGCTCCAAGCGTGCGGCAGTGTAACGGCGATCGGAATGATGTCAAAAACGCGGCCCGCCCGCCAGAAGGGCGCAGCCGGGCGGTTTGGCAGTCTGCCGGCACGTTGACAGGCCACAGTTTATGACCGCAACTTCCCCCGTCCATGCGGTTGACAACCTACAGATGCATTCATAGTTGTTATTGCCAATCCATCCTTACAGGCTATTGCGGAGGTGTTAATCGGTGATCGAAGTCAGGGAGCTGACCAAGGTCTACGGGCAGACGCGGGCGGTCGATCGCGTTTCCTTCGAGGTGCCGAAAGGGCAGATCGTGGGGTTCCTCGGCCCCAACGGTGCGGGCAAGAGCACCACCATCCGCATGCTCGCCTGTTACCTGCCGCCTACCAGCGGCGGGGCGAGCGTCAACGGGTTTGACATCTTTCACCAGTCGCGCCAGGTGCGCCAGAGCCTCGGCTACCTGCCGGAAAACACCCCGCTCTACACCGAAATGCGCGTGCGGGAATACCTGGAGTTCCGTGGCAAGCTGCGGGGCATGGATCGCCGGCTGCGCAGGCAGCGGATCGAGTACGTGCTGGATCGCTGCTGGCTCAAGGATGTGCATCGCCGCGCTATCGGGCATTTGTCCAAGGGCTATCGCCAGCGCGTCGGCCTGGCCGATGCGCTGCTGCACGACCCGCCGGTGCTGATCCTCGACGAGCCCACGGTTGGCCTGGACCCGGCCCAGATCCGCGAGACCCGCAAGCTGATCCGCGAACTGGGTGGCAAGCAGACGGTGATGCTCTCAACCCACATCCTGCCGGAGGTGGAGGCGGTGTGTGATCGGGTGATCGTCATCGCCGGTGGCCGCATCGCTGCCCAGGGCTCGCTCGAGGAACTGCGGGCCAGCCGCCGCCTGGCGGCGCGGGTGCGGGTCGAATGCAAGGCTCCGCCGCAGGAACTGGCCAACGTCCTCAATCGTGTCACCGGCGTGCAGAAGACCGAACTGCTGGACGGCCAGGCGGCGAAGGAGCCGGGCTACACCGTTGCCGCCATCCGTGCCCGCGACGGCATGGACGTGCGCGAGGAAGTCGCCCGCACCATCATCCAGCATGGCTGGCCCTTGCGCGAGATCCGCCTGGAGCACGCTACGCTGGAAGAGTTCTTCGTCCAGGTCACCGCCGGCCAGGCGGTCGGGGCATAGCTGCCTGTGGCCTGGCCCTCAGGCTGGGGCAGCGCGATCGGGCCAGGCATCAGGCGGATGGCCAACCGCTCCCTTTGGAAAATGCCGCGCTGCCGGGATTAACTGCGGGTCGCCGTGACCCTGGGGCCGAAATCGAGGTGGAAGCCGCCCCGGCCCAGATGCCGGGCCAAGAAGTGATACCCATGAATCGCTCATTCACCATCGCCAGTCGAGAACTGGGCTCCTACTTCTTCTCGCCCATCGCCTATGTGGCGATGGCACTGTTTCTCGCCGTGGCCGGCGTCATGTTCTGGCGCGATTTCGAACCGGGCCAGCCGGTGACGATGCGCACGGTATTTGAGTCGATGGTCTGGCTGCTGGTGGTCATCGTGCCGCTGCTGAGCATGGGCCTGCTGGCCCAGGAATGGTCCACCGGCACCATCGAAACGATGCTGACGGCCCCGATCAACGATGTCGAACTGGTGCTGGGCAAGTTTCTCGGATCGCTGACCTTCTTTGTCTTCCTGCTGATCCCCACGGCCCTGTACCTGGTGCTGCTGGAGCTCTATGGCGACCCGGATTACGGTGCGATCCTCACCGGCTACACCGGCATGGTGCTGGTGGGCGCGCTGTTCATCGCGGTGGGGCTGTTTACCAGTTCCCTGACACGCAGCCAGGTGGTGGCGGCGGTCGCGGCGGCGGCGATCCTGTTTGTGATTACCGTCCTGCCGTGGTGGATCGGTGCCCAGACCGCCATCGTCGGCCTCTGGCGCACGCTCATTGAGCAGGGCGTCTTCACCCGCTACGCCGATTTTTCCAAGGGCATCCTCGACACCGGAAACATCGTTTTCTTCCTGGTCCTGACCGTCATTTTCCTCTTCGCCACCATCAAGGTGGTGGAGTCGAGGCGGTGGCGATAGCGCGGCCAGCGGATGGCCTGGTCAGGCAAGACGATCTGGCCATCCGCATGCAGTGAGCTTTGACCGTCCAAACCCTGGCTGAATCCCATGACCACCAACCAATCCTCCAACCCGACGGCCCCCGAAACCCAGCGCCAGCGCTGGGTGAAGTACGGCGGCAATGTCGCGCTGATGATGCTGCTGGTGATCGCGATCGGTGTGGCGCTGATCTACCTTGCTCAGCGGCCGACGACGCGCGTGCGCGTTGATACCACCGGCCTGGGGCTGTACAGCCTGCGGCCGCAGACGATCAACATCATCCAGAATCTCGACCAGCCCATCGAGATTGTCAGCCTCTACTCCACCCAGGTGGCGCGCGGCGTGGCCCTTTCCAGCGAATCCCAGGACCGCCAGCGCCAGCGCGAGCTGACGGCCGAGCAGGCAGCCGGACGGGTGCGCGACCTGTTGCAGGAGTATGCCCGCAAGGGGCGGAATATCACCGTGCAGGTGATCGACCCGCAGCGCGAACAGCAGAAGGTCGATGATCTGATCGCGCGTGTCGTGCAGAAATATGGTGGTGAAACGCAGGCCCACAGTCAGTACATCGAGCAGTACCATGCCCTGGCCCGGCGCATCGAGGAACTGGCCGCCACCCAGGCAGCGCGCATGCAGGGCCTGCCGATCGACCAGCTTGCCCAGCAGGGCGGTGATGATCGCGAGCAGGTATCCATGGCTTTGCTCTATGTGCGCGACAGCCTGCGCACCGCGCTGGAGGATGTGAGCAAGCTGGTTGAGCGGCGATTGGGCGAGAATCCCCCCGACTACCGCGGCGCGGTCGAGCGCATCAGCATGGCCCTGGAGCAGGTTGATGCCAACCTGGAGGCGGCGGTGCAGATCCTGCAAACCCGTGCCACGACCCAGGCGGTCACCGAGCCGGTGAGCGTCTATGCACGCGAGCTGGCCGGCCAGATTCAGGCCATTCGCGATCAGATCGCGGAGCTGAATGAGGCGGAGAGGGAACTGGGGGAACTGAAGCTCGATGAGTTCCGCCAGTCGCTCACTCAGCGCAACATGATCCTCGTGCTCGGCCCCGATGACCTGCGCATGATCAGCTATGAATCGGTCTGGCCGGTGGACATGCGCGATGTGCTGGCGGTGAGCCGGGCCGAGGAAATCAAGCCGCGCTTCGCCGGCGAGCAGCAGATCACCAGCGCGATCCTCTCGCTGACCCGCCGGGAAAAGCCGACCATCGCTTTCGTGCGCAATGGCGGCCCGCCGTTAACCGATCCGGGCAATCCGTTCCAGCGGCCCGGCCCTTTCTCGGCCATCGCCGAGCGGCTGCGGGCATACAACTTCGAAATCCTTGAGAAAGACCTGTCTGGCATGTGGGCCATGCAGGCGCAGCAGCGCGGCATCCCCACACCGCCCGAGCCCAGTGAGGATGCCCTGCGCGATGCGATCTGGATTGTCGTCAACACCAGCGCCAGCCCGATACCCGGCATGCCGGCGATGGCCATGCCACAGGTGATTGAGCATCTCAACAACGGCGGCTCGGCGATGCTCCTGTTCGAGCCCGAATCACCAAACCTGTCAGAAGTGCTGGATGACTGGGGTATCCGCGTGCGCACCGAGGCGGTGGCGGTCCACCCCGAGGTCCGGCCGACGGGGGCAGCGCGCGATCAGATCGAGCAGGCCCGCGGCCTGCCATTCATCTGGATCATCGATCAGTATGCCGATCATGTGCTGACCAAGCCGCTGGCATCGCTGGATACGCTGCTGGTGTTGCCGGTGCCGGTGACGACCCGCGGCACAGCGCCCGAGGGGGTGGAGCTGTCACCGCTGGGGATGCTGGCCGCGCCGCCGGCTGGATGGGGTGAGACGAATATCCAGGGCCAGGCGCTGATGACGCCGGAGTATGATGCATTGGCCGACATCGGCGATCCCATGCTGCTGGGGGTAGCCGCCCGCAAGGATACAGCAAGGCTGGTGGTGCTGCCCTCGGCATCCATGTTCACCAACGGGCTGCTGCAGGTGCCCGATGAGGGGCTGCTGGAGCGCGGCATCTACGCCGCCCGTTTCCCCGGCAACGCCGAGCTGTTCATGAACGCCGTCTTCTGGCTGGCGGACATGGAGACGATGATCGCGATTTCTCCCTCGGCGATGGATGTCAGTCGCATCAGCGGGCTGACCCCATCCGCCCGGCGCTGGTGGGGCATCGGCGTCCTCTGGGGCGGCTTGCCCGTGCTGGTCCTGGCCGCCGGTGTGGTGGTCTATTTTGTCCGGCGGGATTAGCGCTGCTTCAGCGCCCGTCTCGGCCAAATCCCCGGTCCATCCCCCTGCGCACAGCTGGCCGGGACCGGATCATCCGCTCAGCGGGCGCATCGCCATTGAAGCTGGAGAGAACACCATGAACTTCAAGACAACGTTTGTCCTCCTGATTATCTTCCTGGCAGTTGGCGCTTACCTGTTTTTCTCCACGCGCGGCGGAGACGATTCCGGGGGTGGGCAGGCCAGGGAGCAGCTTGTGCTGGACGTGCCGGGCGAAGACGTCGTGAAGGTCGGCGTGATTGCGGCCGATGGAAGCAAGCTGCTGCTGGAAAAGAGTGGCGATCAGTGGCGGCTGCTCCAGCCCGTGCAGGCCAAGGCAGCGCGATTCCGGGTGCAGGATCTGGTGTCGGCCCTGGTCAACCTGAAGCGCGAGGGCAGGGTGGATCGCGAGTCGGCTGAGCAGGCGCGGTCGGTCACTGAGAACCCGGCCTATCGGGTCGAGATCACCACCGCCGATGGCACGGTGCACACGCTGGCCGTGGGGCAGAAATCGACTGTTGGCAACACCACCTATGTGCAGGTGGACGGCCGGGGAAGGGTGTATGTGGTCTCCGGCAGCCTGCACGATGAGCTGGGTCGGCCGGCCGAGGACTATCGCGACATGCAGTTGGTCGATGCCCGGTCCGATGCGATTCAGCGCATTGCCCTCCGCGGTGAACAGCATTCGGTGGTGCTGGAAAAGCAGGATGATGCCTGGCGGATCGTCGAACCGGCCGACCTGGCGACCGAGTCCACGGCGGTGCAGTCGCTGCTGACGGCGCTGACGACCCTCCGCGCCAATGCGTTTGCCGGTGAAGAGGCGGTACCGCTGCGCACGGGGCTGGATCATCCCCGCCTGACCATCGATTTCACTGGCACGGGGGAGACCCCGACGACGCTGTCGGTCAAGATCGGCAACTACACCGACCTGCTCCGCAAGAACCTGTATGCGCAGGTGGGTGATGGGGCGGTGGCGATTATTCCCTCGTATTCTTTCGATTCCCTGAACAAGGGAGTGCTTGATCTGCGCAGCCGGGAGGTCGTGAGCATCGACCCTGCACTGGTTTCGGAATTGACGATCGCCTATGACCTGCCGGCTACCACCCAGCCGACCACCCGCCCGGCCAGTGCCGGCGAGATACGGTTGGCGAAACAGGTGCCAGATGTCACGCTCGGACCTGCGGTCCCGGCGACAGCGCCCGCTACGACAGGGCCAGCTACTACCGCGCCCGCTGCAACGGCGCCTGCTACGACCGCACCTGCGACAGCGCCCGCAAAACAGTCCGCGGCCACCTGGGTGGCCGAAGGACGTGAAGACGGCGTGCGTGATGAGGATGTCGAAAGCCTGCTGCGGCAACTGAACCCGCTGCGGGCCACGCGGTTCATTGAATCATCACCGGAGTCGGTGCAGGGACGCTACGTGCTCCGCGTGAACGCCGGCGAGGGTAACTCGTACCAGATTGAGCTGATCCAGCCGACTGAAGGC
The DNA here is from genome assembly GCA_964398315.1 of uncultured Tepidisphaeraceae bacterium. GTDB lineage: Bacteria > Planctomycetota > Phycisphaerae > Tepidisphaerales > Tepidisphaeraceae > JADLCB01. The sequence continues at coordinate 7,382 of CAYNMV010000033.1, forward strand.
ACGGCAGTCGCGCATTACCAGAACACCTGGTTCGAACCGCCGCTGGCGCTGATGGATACGGTCAAGAAGCTGGCTGCCGCCGAGTGATAGCCATCGGGCGGGCGCATCGGCTCATCGTGGCGCGGCCTTTGGGGTTGTGTACGATGCCGTGGGCGTGTATCAGCCGTACAATCCGCCGCGATGGATAACCCGCACGGCGGCGGTTGCATCACCAGCCTGCGCGGCAGTAAAGGAATCAAATGAGCAAGAAGCTGACCCAACTGGGCGCGCGGTCGATCCTCACCGAGGAGCAGATCGCCCGCCCGCGCACGATTCTCGAAGCCTTCGACAACCCCCGGCCCGGGCGTGATTACGAAATCGAGTTTGTCTTCCCCGAGTTCACCAGCATGTGCCCGGTGACCGGCCAGCCCGATTTCGCCACCATCACGGTGCGCTACGTGCCGAAGAAATCGTGCGTCGAGATGAAGAGCCTCAAGCTCTATTTCCTGGCTTTCCGCAACAAGGGGATCTTCTACGAAGGCGTGGTCAACGCCATCCTCGATGACCTGCTTGCCGTCCTCAAGCCCAAGCGCATGACCGTCATCGGAGACTTCAACGTGCGTGGCGGCACCAGCGGCAAGGTGACGGCAAGCTACCCCGATCGGCCCGGCCGGGCATAGACGGCGTGGGTTCTGCCCCGCGTGTGTTTCACTGCTCCAGCCAACACAGATCGGCCACGCGATGACGGGTGCGCGCCGTCAGATGCCACTCGTGCTGCGCGCGGCCGGGCGTGGTCGTTTGCCAGAGAATCGCGCGCTGGCGGTCGGCCGACAGGGCGGCAATCCAGCGCGGACTGGCGGCGAGTTGTCTCAGATCTCGATGGGTGGTGGTGAACTCACGAATGCGCAGGCCGGTATCATCCAGGCACTCCACACCCCGATCATTGGCCACCAGGCGCAGGGGTAAACCGAAGCACGGCAGTGGGACGGCCGCCGTGGGGGGGCTGGTGCGATCGAGCAGGCGATCGATGCGCAGGTCAGGCAGTGTGCGCACGCCGGTTGTTCCGTTCTTGCGGACGATATGCACCACGCCTGCATTCACTCTGCCGGCAGTGCCATAGGTAAGGATCGCGATGACATCTGCCGGATCGGATGATTCCAGACGGGTGATGGCATGCTCGCGGTCGATCGTCGCAAGAATCGGACCCATGGCGAAGAGCAGGCGCCCCTCACCGATTGCGCACAGGTGGCGCGGCGAGGCATTGGCCGGTGCGCCAAGCGCGCTGCGCAGGGCATCGGGCCGCGTCATGCGCACCGGCTGATCCTGACTGGCCAGATCCCAGGTGACAATCCCACCGTCCCCATGGCAGGCCCAGAGCTGCTCACCCAGGCGCAGGCACTGGTTGAAGCCAAGCGTCGATTTAAGCTGTCCATCGGCGTAGCTCCGCGTGGCGTCGGGTGCGGCAGGATCGACTACCAACAGCCCGGTCTGGGCTCCAATCAGCAGCATGGGCCGGCCATCCTGCTGAATAGCGCGGATGCTGCGCAGGGGGCCCAGGTGGACTGGCAGGGCGATGCTTTGGACGGCAGCGGGCGAGGCGGGGTCGGCGATCAGCAAACTGTTGCCCGAGACTGCGCACAACCTGGCTGCCGCGGCCCGCGCTGCCGCGGCGTCGATCAAGGCTGAGACATAGTCGCGCCGCTGATCGGCATCGTCGGCGTCAATGGTCAGTTCCTTGCCGCCGGCAATGGCCTCGGCGATGCGCTGAGCCATCTGGCGACGGCGCTCGGCACGTGCTTCAATCTCCTGGCGCTGCTGAGCCTCAATGCGCTGCTGGGCCAGCGTCGGACTGTCAGATGACAACTCGAAGGGGGCCAGTACCTCCAGGCCACTGGTAAACGCCACCGCCTGGGCCACCCGTGTCAATTCGTCGCATAACTCGGCCTGAGCCGCATCGGTGAGCCACTGCTCCACCGGCTGGGTCTGCACCCGCCGGGCGGCGGCCGACCGCAGCGTTTCTGACAGATGCCGCTGCACATCCGCCGGACGTACCTGCTGGCCGTCGGCCAGCAGCGTCTCGGCCAGCATTTGCTTCTCTGCCGGCTGTGCCAGCGCGCGCACCCGGCAGGAAAACGCGCACGTCAGCGCATGCCCATCTGCCGCAGTCAGGTCCGTGAATACCCACCGGATCGCGACCGAGCAATCGTGCACGGCCACGTCTCCATCCACTCGTTCCGCCAGTACCGGTGCATCTCCAGTCATGGTGCTGCATGATACCGTCTGCCGCCGCCGGTGTGCTGATCGGAAACTGGCCTGATGTGGAAAATCCGGTCTCCCCACCGGCAGCCCGGTGCGGCGGGACCATAGGTGGGGAGAGGGTCGCGAACGGGCCAGAATCCGCTTACACTGCGCCAAGCCAAGGAGTGACATGTATGGCACGTTCGACCCTGCGGTGCCGCTGCGGGCAGCGGTGAAGCTCAGCCGGATCATCGGCTGGATCTGCATCGGCTATGGCCTGCTGATCGGCACGTGTCTTATGGGCCAGATCAGTGCGGTGGGAGACCTGCTGATCCTGGCGGCCATGATGGGTGTTGTTCTGGCACCCGGCGTGCTGATGCTGCTGTTTTCGGCACAGATCAACCAGGCCCGTCGATGGGCGGTGATCGCTGCTTTGTGCCTGGGAGCACTGATAGGGCTGATATTTGGTGCGGGCACGATCCTGGCGCTGGCGGCGGGGCGGCTCAATATTGGAGTGCTGGCGGAGGGGATCATTGCCGTGCTGGCGATCGTATTAGTGGTGCAGTGCGGCCGAACCCTGTCGCGATTTGGCCTGCTGGATGAGCGGCTGCAGGGGTTCCAGCCGATTTTCCCGGCAAGCGGCCTCATCAGTGAAGCGGGCAGCCCTGGGCCGCAAATCAGCCCGGAATCACAAGAACCGGGCAGATCAACTGTTCATCGCGACCGGGAGGACTACAATCAGGGTTGAGATGACCAAGCTCTCCGAAATGCCCGTGGTTGCCGCGACATTTGACCCTCTCGCTGTCCGGCGGGAGTTCCCCATCCTGCAGACGCGGATGAATGGCAAACCACTGGTCTATCTGGACAACGCCGCCACCACCCAGAAGCCGCGAGCGGTCATCGATGCCATTACCCATTACTACACTCACGACAACGCCAACATCCACCGCGGTGTCTACGCCCTCAGCCAGCGGGCGACCGATGCCTACGAGGCGGCCCGCAAGAAGGTGGCGGCGTTTATCAACGCGCCCGATCCGGCCTGCTGCATCTTCACCCGCGGGACCACCGAAGGAATCAACCTGGTGGCCGCCAGCTGGGCCAGAGCGAACTTGAAGCAGGGGGATGAAATCCTGCTGGGGGAGATGGAGCATCACTCGAATATCGTTCCCTGGCAACTGGTGGCCGAGGCCACCGGCGCGACCATCCGCGTCATCCCGATGGATGAGCAGGGGGAACTGCTGCTGGACCGCCTGGATGATCTGCTGTCGAGCCGCACAAAGCTGGTGGCGATCCAGCAGGTTTCCAATGCCCTGGGCACCATCCATCCGGTAGAGCAGATCATCGCCCGCGCCAGGCGCGTTGGAGCGAAGGTGCTGCTGGATGGAGCGCAGTGGGTGGCGCATCACCCGACCGATGTTGAAGCGCTGGGATGCGATTTTTACGTCTTCTCAGGCCATAAGCTGTTCGGGCCAACCGGTATCGGTGTGCTCTGGGGCCGGCGGGAACTGCTCGATGCGATGCAGCCGTTCCAGGGTGGGGGCGACATGATCGAGACGGTTGCGTTCGACCGCAGCACCTGGGCGCCGTTGCCCAATAAGTTTGAGGCCGGCACCCCGGACATCGCCGGTGCCATCGGGCTGGGCGCTGCGATCGATTACCTGACCGACCTGGGGATCGAGCAGTTTGAGGCCCACGAGGCGGACCTGCTGGCCTATGCCACCGAGCAGCTCGACCAGATCGCCGGCCTGCGCATCATCGGACGAGCCCGTCGCAAGGCAGCGGTCATCAGTTTTGTTATCGAGAACCCATCCATCAGCCCCCTGGACATCGGCCTGGCGCTGGATCGGGATGGGATTGCTGTCCGCACGGGGCACCATTGCTGCATGCCCATCATGACCCGCCTGAACATCGCCGCCACCACGCGGGCCAGCTTCGCGATGTACAATACGCGGGCCGATGTCGATGCGCTGGTGGCATCGCTGAAGAAGCTGGTGCAGGCGCGGCGGGCGGATCGTGCCAGCGCCCCGGCAGCGCCGGTGGTGCTGGCGCCCGAGGACCTGCCATTTGCACCCGCCGCGGCAGACTCACCTGAGGCGGCAGCCGAAGACCTGGCCGAGGACTTCGCACTGTTTGATGATCGTGAGGCCAAGACCGAGTACGTGCTCGACCTGGCCAGGCAACTGCCCGATACCTTCGAAACCCTCAAGCCGCTGACCGCGCGGGTGCCGGGATGCATGAGCGAGGTCTACCTCATTGGCCGCGCTGTGCCGGAGGCGCCTGGGAAATTCGAGTTCGTTGCGGACTCCAACGCCGAGATCGTCCGCGGGCTGATCGCGATCCTCCAGCGCATCTACTCCGGCCAGTCGGCGCAGGCGGTGTTGGCGTTCGATATCGAGAATTTCTTCCGCCGTATCGGCCTCGATCAGTTCATCAGCAGCCAGCGGCGCAATGGCCTGGCCGGTATGATCGCCCGCATCCGGTCGCTGGCGGCGGCAGTCGTGCAGGAGAAGTAAGCAGGGGGGTATTCAGGTTGCCGGAGGCGCGGGCGTGTCATGCCGGCGACAGGCGGGGGAGAAGGATGTTCAGCCATGAGTGACCAGAAACCCAAGCACCGCGCAAGCCTGAACGTGGTCAATCCCAATGACAAGGTTCAGCAGTTGCGCCAGGAGATTGCCCGCGAGGGGGTTCATCCGAACCAGAAAAGCCTGATCGATCGCGCGGTGGACCAGAGCAAATCATCGACGCAGCGCGCAGTCGAAGAGAAGGTGATCGAGGCGCTCAAGACGGTGTACGATCCGGAAATTCCGGTTGACATCTATGAGCTGGGCCTGATTTACGGCATCGACATTTCACCCGAGAATGAGGTGCGTGTGCGCATGACCCTCACGGCCCCGGGCTGTCCGGTGGCCGGTGACATCGTGGCCGAGGTGGATCGGAAAATCGAGTCGATCGATGAGGTCAAGAGCTGTCGGGTGGAACTGGTCTGGGATCCGCCGTGGACCAAGGACCGCATGAGCGAAGCAGCGCTGCTGGAACTGGGCATGTTGTAGGACCGGCGGGAAGCGTGACAGGTTATGAGCGAGCGCACGATCGGCTTGTCTTGCTCATCGCATCCGGCGTGCCGCTTTCATTTCAGGCGGACCTTGATGGGGCGGTCATTCGCCACCCAATCACCATGGAACAAGACGGCGTCAGATTGAACCGGCCCGATGCCCTGCTGGCGTGGATGGAATCACTGGCGGATTCCACCCGGCTGCGGCTGCTGCGCCTGCTGGAGCAGCACGAGCTGGGCGTGGTGGAACTTTGCGATGTGCTCCAGGCGCCGCAGTCCACGGTGTCACGGCACCTGAAGGTGCTGGCCGACCAGGGGTGGGTTCGTTCCACCCGGCGGGCAACCACAAACCTGTACCGCATGATCCTGGATGAACTGTCGGCCCCGGCACGCCAGCTCTGGCTGGTGGCGCGGCAGCAGACCGATGGCTGGGCCACCGCTGAGCAGGACCGCCTGCGCCTGCAGCGCGTCCTGCAGCAGCGCCAGCAGGATGCGCGATCGTTTTTTGCCGGAGCGGCGGGGGAGTGGGACAAGCTCAGGTCCGAACTGTACGGTGATCGCTTCAGTCTCGAGGCGATGCTTTCGCTGCTGCCGGCTGATTATGTCGTGGCCGATCTGGGATGCGGAACGGGCGCGCTGGTGGCACAGTTGGCGCCGCACGTGAAGCAGGTGATCGGGATCGATCTGTCGCCTGAAATGCTCAAGGCCGCCCGTCAGCGCATGACCGGGCTGGCGAATGTCGAGCTGCGCAAGGGCGATCTGGCGAAGCTGCCGATCGCGGCAGGCACGTGCGATGCAGCGCTGTGCGTGCTGGCACTGACTTACGTGGATGATCCGCCGCTGGCGGTCCGGGAGATGCGGCGCATCCTGCGGCCAGGGGGGCGAGCCGTGATCGTCGATCTGCTGCCGCATGACCGCGACGATTTCCGCCGTGCAATGGGGCAGAAGGTGCGCGGGCTGAGCGAAGCACAGGTCGAGTCGATGCTGACTGCCGCCGGCCTGCGCGAGATCGCCGTCCGCCCGCTCTCCCCCGAGCCTGGCGCCAAGGGCCCGGCCCTGTTCCTGGCGACCGCCGTATGCGATGGATAGGCGATAGAGACCCGCCTTCGCCTGCACGCCGCACTGATACAAGCCCCTCCGATCCGTCACCGCAGCCCGAAAACGGCTGTAGATGCCCCTTCAGGCAGGTCGGCTGCGCAGCGCGGGCGCAAAAAAGCGAGCAGGGCCGATCCCCTCCGAGGGCGACCCCGCTCGCGGTATTGGACTGGTTGTATGGCCCGTTAGTAAACCACCGCCATCGCGTCCTCGATACTCTCGACCACCTGGCGGACGTGGAACGGCTTGCGCAGGAACCCGTCGAAGCCCTGGGTAAGCAGGCCCCTGGCCTCCTCATCGGTGAGCTTGCCGCTCATGGCGATGACCTTGGTCAGTTGCAGGTCGCTGTTGCTCTTGACCTGCTTGACTACCTCGCGGGCGTCGATGTCGCGCAGATGCACGTCGAGCAGGATCACGTGCGGGCGGAACTTCTCGGCCGTCACGCCGGCAGCGAACCCGCCGCGGGCGATCTCCACCTCATACTTGGCCTCATCCTCGAGGATCTTTTCCAGCACCTCGACGATGTCATGCTCCTCGTCCACGATCATGATGCGTGTCCGGCCGGTGAGCAGCCCGTTGAGCGGCATGCCGTGCTGCTTCATGAAGCGAATGAGCTGATTGAGCGGGATACGGCGATCCTTGGAGCCGGGGATGCGATACCCCAGCAGGGCGCCCGAATCAAACCACTTGCTCACCGTACGCGGAGCAACATTGCAGATCTTGGCAACTTCACCGGTCGTGAGGACATCCTTGGCTTTGGCGGCACTCATTTGCATTTCTCTCCCTCTCTCTTAGGTCAGCGTTGATCGAAATCGCCGATTGAACAGGCGACACCATCTATATCGGCAGTGCGGTTCCGCGCTTTAGTCGGGCGGTGCAGAATGTGCCGACATGCCGGGCGCAAACCCTGAGAGACCTCACCTTATCAGACACACTAGCGGGCTGTGCGTTGGCGGAGAACTGTGATTCGCGTCACCCATCGATTTTGCGCGCGGCCATGGCCGCGCAGGACGCGCGATATTATCGGACTTGTCGAAGGGCTCCCCCCGGGCGCTGAAGCGCACGCGGCCAGCGCAGAATTTTCGCGCAGGTGGATAGCAATAAGGAAGCACGGCATCAGCCAGGTGCAGCAGGCGGTGATTGAGGACGTGCGGGAGTGATTGCAGCAGGCGGGGCAGCGCTCAGTTCACGGGGACAACACGCGTCACCTCGGGCACTTTTTCGCGAATGTTGCGCTCGATGCCCATTTGCAGGGTCATGGTGCTGCTCGGACAACCGACGCAGGCACCGTGGAAGCGGATCTGCACCTCCCCCTCAGGAGTGACGTTGACCAGTTCAATATCGCCCCCATCCGCCTGCACGGCCGGACGGATCAGATTGATCACGTGCAGTACGCGATCGCGCATGCTCAGATCATGTTCGGCGGCGGAGGACATTGCCACATTATAGGGGCCAAGTGAGCCGGGGACAATCGGCCCGGCCGCATCGTGCCCCTCACGCGTGCGTGCAGTCGGCGCAAGTACCGGGCCCGGGAGGTGTCTCCTGGCTGGGTTGCTCAGAGCACATCCGCGAATCCACGCTTGGTTTTCATGAAAAAGGCATAGCTCAGCTGGCAGAAGACGGCGGCGAACACGCCGGCGGCCGCCAGAGCGGGCCAGTTGGGCTGTATCCCGCGCAACGCCACCGCCCGCACACCTTCCACCACGCTGGTCAGGGGGTTCAGGTGCACGATCCACACCCATTCCTGCGGAAACCGCTCGATCGGCCAGATAATGGGCGTGAGAAAGAATCCTACCTGCGCGATCAGCGCAACGATCCGGCGGACATCGGGAATGTACACCCCCAACGATCCAAACAGCCACGCCGATCCCAGCGCCAACAGGACTGCCGGAACCAGTACAGCCGGCAGCAGCACCGCGGTCAGCGGCAGTCCGCGGGTCACAATGAGCGTGGCCAGCAGGAACAGCCCCATGCCGATGGCGGTCGGGATGATGATCCCGCCCACGGTGGAGGCGGGCAGGATTTCGACAGGAAACACAAGCTGTTTCACATAATTGCGGCTGGCCGACACCACCCCGGCCGACGCGACGGCGGCGGTGGAAAAAATCTGATAGGCCAGCATGCCTCCGTACAATCCCAGCACGAAGTCGCCGCGGTCGCCGCGGCTGGCGAAGATCATCCCGAAGACAAACCCGTACACCGCCAGCATGATCAGCGGATCGAGCACCACCCAGGCGCGCCCCAGCAGGCTGCCGCGGTGACTGGTCGAGAGGCTGGTGCGGCTGAGCTGCGCCAGCAGCACCCGATGATCCCACAGGGTACGCACCAGGGCGACCGGCGACAGGTAGCGCGCCAGCGGCGCTTCCTCGGCATCCCGCCGGACGTAAGTCAGCGCTTCGGTTGATTGTGGGTCCGCCGCGGTCATGGCCCTTACTTTAACCGAGCGGGCCCTTAATGGCACGATGGCGCGGGGAGATCAGGCGTGCCGGAGCCGGGGCCAAACTGCCGGGGAAGCGGCCGGCGGGATGCAGGGATGGGCACGAACCTGTCCCCGCGCCTGCCCGAGGCGCCGGCCGCCTGCCGGCCAATGCCGGGGCTCTGCGCCCGTGGGGGCGATCCTTGTCTGCCGGCCGGGATTGCACCCGCCTGCCTTTGTCTTTCTCGGCTTACACCGGTACTCTCTCCCACCAACATGCCTGCATCGATTCTCATTCAGAACGGCACGATTCTCGACCCCTCCCAGAACCTGGAACGCCGGGCGGATCTGCTTATCCGCGACGGGAAGATCGATCGTATTCTGGCCCCGGGCGAAGCCCTGGCGATCAAGCCGGATCGCACCATCGATGCGACCGGCTGCTACGTCACGCCCGGCCTGATCGACATCCACGTGCATTTCCGCGAGCCGGGCGATGAGGAGGAGGAAACGATCGCTTCCGGCAGCGCGGCTGCGGTGGCCGGCGGGTTCACCACCGTGTGCTGCATGCCCAATACCCGCCCGGCCCTGGACAACGAAGCGCAGATCGAGTTCGTCTTCCGCGAGAGCCAGAAGGTCAACCTGGCCAATGTCTACCCGGTCGGCGCCATCACCAAGGGGCGCGAGGGAAAGGAACTGGCTGAGATCGGATCGATGCACGCCCGCGGGGCGGTGGCGTTCAGCGATGATGGCGTGGGGGTCGGCGATGCCTCGGTCATGCGCAAGGCGCTGCAATACGCGAAGATGTTTGACACGGTGCTGATGCAGCATTGCGAGGAGCCGACATTGTCCGGCGGGGCGATGCATGGCGGCGTTGTCTCGACCTCACTGGGCCTGCCGGGTGTGCCGGCCGAGGCCGAGCAACTCATGATCGCGCGGGATGTGCTGCTGAATCGCACGATCAACTGCCGCTACCACGTGCAGCACATCAGCACCGCCTGGAGCGTGGAGATCGTCCACCGGGCCAAGCACGACGGCCAGCGCATCACCGCCGAGGTGGCCCCGCATCACCTGCTGCTGACCGATGAATGCTGCCGCAGTTATGACACCAACTACAAGATGAACCCGCCGCTGCGCACGCAGGCCGATGTAGAGGCGTGCATTGCCGGCGTGGTTGATGGGACGATCGACATCCTCGCCACCGATCACGCGCCGCACCTGGCCGAGGAAAAGGAACTGGAATTTCCCTACGCTCCCAACGGCATCATCGGCCTGGAGTGTGCCCTGGGGCTGTACATCAAAGCGCTCGTGCTGCCGGGGCATATTTCCTGGATGAAGCTGATCGACATGATGAGCACCCGCCCGGCCCAGATCGTGAAGCTCGACCGCGGCACCCTCCGCGAAGGCGCGGTGGCCGATGTCACCATCATTGATCCGCAGGCGAACTGGACGGTCGATCTCGAGCAGTTCAGGAGCAAGAGCCGCAACTGCCCCTACGACGGCTGGGAGCTGACGGGCCGACAGATCGCCACCATCGTCGGCGGCGAGGTCAAATGGGAGCTGGAGCGGTAGCCCTGGGCCTCGCCGATGCGCGCGAATTGCCCGCAATGTGCTGCCGCCCCTGCAAACGAACCCGCCGCCATGCTGTTTCGCCTGCCGGAGCGGCGGTGGAAGGCCGGTTTTGCAGGCTATGCCTGCTCGAGGGGCTGCTGGGGAAGGCTTCCGGTACCGGGGAAGCGTGGATTGGGGCGCAACCAATGGCGATGAGCCGAGTGGTTCGCTAGGATACTCAGCAACTCACCATGGTTCTTAGCAAGAATACGATATCGGAGAATGGCAAGCTTCGGTTTGGAATCGTCGGCTGTGGATCAATCGGCCCGACGCACGCGGGGGCGCTGGCCCAGATCGGTGATGCCGAGCTGGTGGCGGTAGCCGACCGGCTGCGCGATCGTGCCGAGGCCATGGCCAAAAAGTTCGGCATCACGCGCATCTACGAGAGCGACGATCAGCTCATCGCCGATCCCGAGATTGATGTGGTCTGCCTCTGCACCCCCTCGGGCATGCACGCAGACGGGGCCGTCAAGGCGATGCGGGCCGGCAAGCATGTCGTGGTGGAAAAACCGATGGATGTTTCGCTGGAGGCGTGCGACCGCATGATCGCCGCCGAGCGCGAGACTGGCCGGAAGCTCACCATCATCAGCCAGCATCGCTTCGACCTGGCGTCGCGCGTCGTGAAGGATGCGATTGCCAGTGGAAAACTCGGCAACATCATCCTGGCCGAGGGAACGGTCAAGTGGTGGCGCACCCAGCAATACTATGACAGCGGCGACTGGCGCGGCACCTGGCGCTGGGATGGCGGCGGCGCGCTGATGAACCAGGGGGTGCACACGGTGGATGTGCTCCAGTGGCTCGCCGGGGATGTGAAGCGGGTATACGCCCTGACCCGCACCAGCGCCCACGAGCGCATTGAGGTGGAAGATATTGCCGTCTTCACGCTTGAATTCGTCAACGGCGCCGTCGGCACCTTCATCGCCACCACGGCCGCTTACGAAGCGCTTCCTGCCCGCATCGATGTCTTTGGGACGAATGGGTCGGCCATCATCGAGGGAGACCGGCTCAAGCGCATGATCCTCAAGAGCGGCGAGAGCTATGTGTCGGAGGAGGCCGCCGCCCATGCCGTCAGCGTGGCGCGGGGCGGGACCGCCAGCGTGAAGGATGAAGCCGCCCGCCGGCAGGAGAGCGCTGAGGTCGGCGCGGTCTGGGGCGATGCCCATCGTGCACAGCTTGAGGAGTTCATCTCCGCCATCCGCGAGGATCGCAAGCCGCTGATCGATGGCGTTCAGGGTCGCAAGCCGGTTGAGGTGATCCTCGCCGTCTACGAATCGGCCCGCACTGGCAAGCCGGTTGACATCCAACCCTGCCAATGACGCCGGCTTAGCCTGTTGTGCTGTGTTTGGCTGACAGCCAGCGCATGTTGAACCTTGCGCTTTCCGCGCAGCATGTTCCCTCCACTGCACCTGGGCAGCGGGTTTGGCCCGATGGTATCCATTCGGCCATAATGCGCGCATGGAAAGCGCGACACCTGCTCCCACCGACTCCGACACCGGCCTGCTTTGCCCGGGTTGCGGGTATGACCTGCGGGGGGCGACATCGGATCGATGCAGCGAATGCGGCCTCCAGATCGATCACGATTCGCTCCGCCGGACGGCGATTGCGTGGGCCTACCGAAGGCAGATTGGGTGGGTACGCGCATTCCTGAAAACCACCTGGCAGCTCACCATCGACGCACAGGCCATCCGCCACGAGGCCGCCCGGCAGCAGGACTTAAAATCGGCCCGGCGTTTCCGCCTGGTCCTGGCGCTGCTGCTGGCGGGGCCGGCGGTGGGGCTGTGCATCACCCTGCTGCATCTGAACGGCGGCCTGGAGGAACTTGCGGTGCAGGTGCCTAGTATATGGGCCGGAATGAACTATCCCGCGGGATGGAAACAGGATCTGGCCGTCCCGTGGTCGGCGGGGGCGACATTCTGGCCCGTGCTGCCGGCGTGCATCGCGCTGTATGCGTACTACCTCACCGGGGCAGGGCAGGGTGTGCTGGCCTGGTGGAAGCTGCCCACGCCGCGGCAAGAGGCGGCCCGTACGCTGCTGCTATACGCCGGGGCGCCACTGCTATGGCTCGCCTTGGGGATACTGGTGTGGACCATCAATGTGGGCCTCTTGCTTTGGCGTGATATCGAGCTTCCGCTGCCGGCGCAGGTGATCGCGACCTGGATCTGGTTCCCGATGACGCTGGTCGGCCTGATCGCCACCTTCGGCCGCACGATGCAGTGGCGGGCACGACTCACCCATGACGGGTTTTTCTCTGCCGTCCTGGGCGGTGGGCAGCTACTGGCCCTGTGGCTCTTCGCCGCCATCGTCTGGTTCGGCCTGGTCCCCTGGTGCATCGGCTTCTTCTGGATCGCCGCCGACAGCCTGCGTTGACGAGACCCAGGTCCAATCCTCCTCCCGCAGCGTTGCTGGCATCCATCGCGAGATATCGCGGTACTGGCGGAAGTTGTCACGGCGGTCCCGGCCGGAACGGGTGTCTCCTTGCCAGCCGAACATGGGCTCGGGGCGGAGGGTGTCCTCGGCATCGCCATGATCGACATAAAGCATGGGTCGGGGCAGGCCGTCGGGGCGGGCATCGGCGAGGATCTCGTAGCCAATCGGGGCACCATCAGCGGGGAATGGGTCGGCCGGAATTGCGGACAGGTAATCCGGTACCAACTGATCGAGCGAGGCTGGCCAGTCGCCGTGATCGGCCCGGTAAAGCTGGATTGCCAGCGACACCGCCGTCATCCGCCGGTCGGCCAGCATGCGGAACAGCGTCTCGTGGGAGCGATCATACGTAGACCTGTACAGCGAGAACCAGACCTGTGCATAGCGCGGACCCGTGCTCAGCGGCTGGCCAATCATCACCGGCGGCACAAAATTGGCCTGGGGCCGTTTTGCCAGCAACGCCAGCACGGCAGGCTGGTTGGGCAACGTCGCGGCCTCGATGTTCCATTTGATCTGGCGCAGTTGCCGCACGACTTCAAGCTCGGCCAGCGGCCGGATCATCCAGGTGCCCTTCGCCAGTTCGCGGGTGAAGCTGACGCCCATCGGGCGCTCAGCCAGCAGCGACTGGTGAAAACCGGCGATGATCTGATGCTCATCCAGCAGCCGGTCGATCACCTCCCGTGCCCGCTGGCGGGCGGGTGTCTCACCTTCGCCGCGGCGGTTTAGGTCCAGCCCCGGTGCGATGGTTTGCAGAGAGGTTTGCCCCAGGGCGTCGATCCCGATCCCCACGAGTTGAGAAAGCAGCTGTGGATCGCTGTGCAGGGAATCGGCCACGTGCATCACATCCAGCACGCGCTCCAGCGCTTCGGAATCGTTGCCCTGCACGTGTTGATAGATCATATCATCTGCCAGCAGGTTGCACAGTTGCCGCGCATCATTCAGGTACGCCAAGCGCAGCTGGCTCATGGATGCTGGGATGGTGGTGGCAATTTGCGCCCGCGGCCGCTGGCGGGCCTGGCGTGCGAGGGCGAAGACCTGGCCGTGGGCCTGGGCCGAAGCGGCCGCCACCTGCATCCAGGGGTCGCTGAATGGTGGGTAGTCCTGGTAGATCGCCGCGCTGCTTTTTGGCGAATCGACGCCGGAGGCCATGGCCAGCGTCGCCGCCTGCTGCTGCAGCAGCCAGGCGTTTTCACTGTCCGGGACGGGTTCCAGGACAATATCGTCGACCGTCACCGGCTCGCCGCGCTCGCGGATGAGGGCCAGTTCAGCCCGCACCAGCCGATCGACGTGCCAGCCCCAGATCAGGCGGACGATCAGGACCAGCGCGATCAGCACCAGGGCAAAGGTAAGCAGGGGACGATGGCGGAACATGGTTGATTCATCTTAGCCACACGGCGCGATCGGGCCAATTCCGCAAGGCGCGAGATTCGGGCAATCCCAAACCGTCTGCCGGTGCGTATGATCACACGCAACTGCGGGAGGGATCGTGCCGTCAGTTCACAGCAAACGCATCGTCATCACCGGCATCGGCGTGGTCAGTCCCAATGGGATCGGCGCGGAGGCGTTCGGCCGGGCGTGCCTGGAGGGACGCGGCGGGCTTTCGCGGCTGGAGCCGTTTGAGGGGGTGGAACTGAAGACCAGCGCGGTGGCGGCGGTGCGCGGGCTGGATGCGGGCTCGGTGCTCGATCCTGCCGAGGCCAGGCGGGTGCCGCGCATGGTCCACCTAGCGCTGGTCGCTTCACGCGAGGCGCTGAGACAGGCGGGGATCGAGCCGGCGGCCGATGACCTGGCCGCCCAGCGGCGCATCGGTGTCATGCTCGGCACCGGCGGCGGGGGGCTGGCGTTTGTCGAGCAGCAGTATCGCACTTTCTTCACCGAAGGACGCGGATCGCTCTACTCCATCACCGGCGGCACGCACGGCAACCTCTCCAGCGAGTTGTCCATCGCCCTGCGCCTGCGCGGGCCGAGCCATGTCCTCAGCACCGGCTGCACCAGCAGCACCGATGCCATCGGCCACGCGATGCTGATGATCCGCGCGGGTATCGTGCCGGCGATGCTGGCCGGCGGGGCCGATGCGCCGATCGCGCCGGGGATCCTGACTGCCTTCGAAAAGATGCGGGTTGTCTCCACCCGCCGCTGGGACGATCCGGCCCGGGCTTCGCGGCCTTTCAGCGCCGACCGCGATGGATTCATCCTCGGCGAGGGGGCGTGGATGTTCGTGTTGGAAGACCGCCAGCATGCCCTGGCGCGGGGGGCGACCGTGCTTGCAGAGCTGGCCGGGTATGCCTCCACCTGCGATGCCTATCACCGCGTGCAGATCGCGCCCGATACCATCGAGCCGGTGCGCGCCATGGAGGAAGCGCTGGCCGATGCCGGCATGGCCCGGGAGCAGATCGGCTACATCAACCTGCACGGAACCGGAACGGATCTGAACGACCGCCTGGAGACCGCCGCCATCAAGCGCTGTTTCGGCCGGCGGGCGCACACCATCCCGATGAGCAGCACCAAATCGATGATCGGCCACCCCCAGGGCGCCTGCGGCGCCGCCGGCGTCGCCGCCACCATTCTCGGCATGCGCTGCGGGCAGCTTCATCCCACCATCAACCTCGACCGGCCCGACCCGGCGTGCGATCTCGACTACATTCCCCATGTCGCCCGCCCGGCCCAGGTCGAGGCGGCCTTGTGCAACTGTATCGCTTTCGGGAGCAAGAACAGCGCTCTGGTCATCCGGCGGGGCGAGTAAGGGCGTGCTCGGCGGGCAGCAGTCCGCGCGAGCAGGATTCGAAAACTCAATGTCCGCTGTCCTCTTTTTCGCGCCCGGGAGCGGTTGCACATGTGTGAACAGCGCAAGATCGTGACATGGGTTTTCCATCCGTGCTGACAGCATCCTCCATACGCGCCGACAAACCTGTGCCGCGCACAAGTGGGCGTTGAAGCCGCAATCCGCTTTACCGCTCCCGCGTCAGCTTTCGGACGGATTGGTCATCGGCGACGAGGGCGATGTCGGCCAGGCCGAGGAACAGGCCGGATTCGACGATGCCAGCACGGGTGGCGAGGGCGGCATCCAGCGCGGCGGGGTCTTCGATGCCCGCGGGGAACCGGCAGTCGTAGATCAGGTTGCCATTGTCAGTGACGTAGGCGGTGCCGCCGGGCGCGGTGCGCAGGACGGGTTCGCAGCCGAGCGTGCGCAGGAACGCCTCGGCCGCCTCATTGGCGAACTGGGTCACCTCCACCGGCAGGGGCGCCCTGGTGCCCAGGCGGGGG
Organism: uncultured Tepidisphaeraceae bacterium; assembly: GCA_964398315.1. GTDB lineage: Bacteria > Planctomycetota > Phycisphaerae > Tepidisphaerales > Tepidisphaeraceae > JADLCB01. The sequence goes on from CAYNMV010000033.1 coordinate 23,458, forward strand.
ACCACCTTGCTGCTATCAGCAATGATGACCAGCTTGCGCGTGTTCTGGGCGACGATTTTCTCCCGCAGCAGCGCCCCGCCCAGCCCTTTGATGAGGTTGAGCTGCGGGTCGATCTCATCTGCGCCATCCACCGTGACATCGCAGGTGGGGAAGTCGGCCAGCGTGCCCAGCGGGATGTGCAGCTCGCGCGCCCGCCGCTCGGACATGGTTGAGGTTGGGACGCCGTGGATATCCCGCAAGCGCCCCTCCCGCAGGGCGGTGGCCAGCGCCAACAGGAAGTAATCGGCGGTCGAGCCGGTGCCCAGGCCGACGATCATGCCATCGGCCACGTATTCCATCGCGGCCTCGGCCGCCTGCTGCTTCGCGTTCATGGGACGGCAGAAGATAGGGCAGGAGCGGCCGGTTGTACATGCGCCCGGTCCGCAATCGCCGCCAGGCCGCAATCCGCCAGGCCCCGGCGGCCGATCAGGGGCATCGGCGGTTGTCGGGCCCCCGGCAGGGCGATAGAGTCGGGCCCATGCTCGATCCCATTCAGTGTCGGCAACGCCAGAAGCGTCTTCTCGACATCATGCGGCAGCGATCGCTCGATGCGGTGATCGTGGGGGCAGCGCATCATGTCTACTATTTCAGCGGTCACCTGGCGCGGTGGGTCCACCAGTCGGCCTTCGTGCTTTTCGCGGATGGACGATCCGTGCTGGTCAGCGCCAACAGCCCGGCCAGGGATGTGGCGGCGGATGAAGTGCTTGCCTATGAGGCCAACCGCTTCTCAACCCTGCGCCAGGAACAGCCGGCGGCCTGCGCCGAGCAGGCGGTGGCCGCGCTTAAGGGCCAATCCATCCGGCGATTCGCCGTCGATGCCTCGGTGGTGTCCTCCCAGGTCATTTTGCAGTCCGATCAGCGGCCGGAGTCGATCGATGATGAACTGCATCAGCTTCGCCGGGCCAAGGATGCCGATGAGCTGGCGCTGATGAAACGGGCCATTGCCTGCACCGAGGCGATGTATCGCCGGGCACGGCAGATCATCGAACCGGGCATCACGGAACTGGAGGTGTTCAACCAGCTTCACGCCGCCGCGGTGGAAACGGCCGGTGAGCCGCTGTCAGCGCTGCTGGGCAATGATTTCGCCTGCGGCACGGCGGGTGGCCCGCCGCGACCCGGACGCACCGCGCAGGCGGGAGAGCTGTACATTCTCGACCTTGGCCCTGCCTATCGGGGCTATTTTGCAGATAACTGCCGGGCGATTGCGGTGGATCGCAAGCCGACCGATGCGCAGATGAAGGTGTGGGAAGCGATTGTCGGGTGCTTCCCGATCGTTGAGCGCATGGCCCGGCCAGGCGTGCGCTGTGTTGAGATCTTCAACGCGGTGGATGAACACCTGAATCAGGCCACCGGCAAGGGGATGCCGCACCACCTCGGCCACGGCGTCGGCCTCCAGCCGCACGAATACCCGCACATGAACCCCAAGTGGGATGACACGCTTGTTGAAGGTGAAATCTTCACCATCGAGCCCGGCCAATATGCCCCCGAGCTGGCCGGTGGAATCCGCCTGGAGAACAATTACCTTGTGACGCGTGATGGGGTGGAAAACCTCACGCCCTGGTCGCTGGAGCTGGTGTGAATCGCCGCCGGCGCAGTGGATATGCGCCGGGCATGTGACCTTGGCCCGGCAGTTGCGTACAATGGCACGCGTCATGGACGAACTGGACTACCAGAATCCGCGGACGCCGGATGGAAAACCGATTCCGGTGACCGAGTTGGAGATCGACATCAGCCGTCGGCGGCGATGGATCGGCTGGACGCTGTACGTGCTGGCCTTCCTGGGGCTTGCCGCGCTGCTGGTCTGGTTCTTCGTCATGCTCAACACGACGTTGGCGCTGGCCATCGCGGTGGTGACGTTCATGGTGCTCTACATGATCATCATGGGGTATTTCGCCAGCCGCACGCACGATGAAGGGCGAAACACCTTCTGAATGACTGGTTTGCGGCCTGATGCGGGCCTGGCAGTTTGCACTTGCCGCAGGCCGGCAACGCCACTTCGAATCGCAAATTGCGGATCGCACATCTAAAATCCCATCCATGACCACTTCCTGGGATACCTTCGAGCGTTACCGCCGTAAGGGGCTGGACGCCCGGCGGGCGGGGCAGTGGGATTCAGCGCGCATCTACCTGCTGGAGGCGGCGCGGGCGATGGTGGCGCTGTCGAAGGAGGCCCGTGGCGAGGAACTGCGACAGGGGCGGCGGCAGATAGCCGAGCGGCTGCTGGAGCTGGCGCGGGATTGCGAGCGGGCCAAGGCGCAGAATCGCCGGCCGGCGGGGGTGAGCCGGGGATCCGCGCGGGCAGAGGCGTCACGGGAAGCCGACGCATCGACTTCGGCCGATCAGTGGATTGTCAAAGAGCGGCCAAGCCTGCGGTTCGACGATGTGGCAGGGCTGGAGGAGGTCAAGGAGGAGATCCGCCTGCGGATGATCTACCCCTTCACTCACGCCGAGCTGGCCCAGCGGTTTGGGATCAGGGGAGGCGGGGGGGTGCTGCTGTATGGCCCGCCGGGGACGGGCAAGACCATGCTGGCCAAGGCCACCGCCGGGGAACTGGATGCCACGTTCTTCCGCATCTCACCGGCGGATGTGCTGAGCAAATGGGTGGGCGAGGCCGAGCAGAATATCAAGAAGTTGTTCGATGCTGCCGCCAGTGAACCCCGCAGCGTGATCTTTATCGATGAGATCGAGGCGCTCGTGCCGGCCCGGCGGGATGAGGGCAGTAGTGTGATGCAGCGCGTGGTCCCACAAATCCTGCAGGGAATGGAGGGGTTTGACAAAACCACGGCGCAGTCGGTGCTGTTCATGGGGGCCACCAATGTGCCGTGGCAGCTTGATCCGGCGGTGCTGCGGCCGGGGCGGTTTGATGAGAAGGTCTACATCCCCCTGCCCGATGAGCCAGCCCGCCGGAAAATGCTCGATCTGTACCTTGCCCATCGTCCGCTGGCCGAGTCGGTGGATTTGGATGACCTGGCAGCGCGCCTGGCCGGCTACAGCGGGGCGGATATCAAGTACATCTGCGATCGGGCGGCGGTGATTCCCTTTCTTCAGTCGGTTGCCCGCGGTGAAGAGGGGCAGATCACACAGGCGATTCTCGACAGTGTCCTGGCCGATACGCAGCCATCGGTTGCGCCGGAGATGACCCGCCGATTCGATGAGTGGGCGCAGCGGGCGGCAGTGGGGTAAGCGGGTTGGATTTCGAGATAGCGGCCGCCGTGCGGTGCGCCGTCGTTGGACTGCACATGTACAGGGCAGCCCGCGCTCTCTCTGCTTTTTATGGATGAGATTTTTTTCGAACTGGAACGAACCGCCGGGGCTGCTGGTCGTACAACCCAAGAGCCTGCTGCACTATTCTTCCGGCAGGCGAATCAGAGTCTGTTCGCGAGCGTGTTCAGCCAGTTTCAGCTCGTCGGGCAGCACCGGCTGACCCCGCAGGACGCCGGCGTAAATCGCCCAGCCATTGCTGCCGGCCACGATCAGGTTCGTGTAAGTGCGGTACAAACCGCCTTCAGCGATAAACCGCAGGCCGGGCAAATCAGGATCCCGCTCCTTGCTTAGCAGGATCGCTTCCCCCTGGTCCTTGCGCATTTCATCCAGATACCCTTTCAGGACCCAGTCATACGGAATCGCGAACACCTCCGCGATGCCGGGGAGAGCAAAATGAATCACCCCATACGCGGTTCGCCCGGTTGGGCTGAGCCAGACCTGGTGGGCATGGCGATCGCTGCTCTTGAGCGGTTCGGCCAACCACCCCTGCGGCGGCGCTGCCACAACGCTGACAGGCTCGACCAGTCTCGGCAGGCTCAGGCCCAGTTCCGCCGCCATCGCGGGCTGGGCAGGCTGCTCGCGAACTGTTTTGCTGCATCCGCCCAGCAGGCCGAAGCCCAGCAGCAAACCGACAATGAGAATGGAAAGCGGTGTCTGGTTCATGCCAAACCGCGCCCGGCGCGGGAGGGTATCATACGCACGGCACTGCAAGGCGAGAGCCGCAAATCGGCTGGCTGATCTGCCTGACTGTCTGTTCACTGCGCGCCTTTTCTCATAACCTACTTATTTTGCTGTATTTGCAGCTATAAGAAGCGCATGCGCGACCGCGGAGCATCCGCGGAGTTTTCAAAACCCCTGGTACGGCTGGGCAAGCGCGGCGGTTTACCTATAATCCGCCCGTTTGCAGAAAGGATTGCCCCGAATCATGGATCAAATGCTGTTGCAGCTCGGCCATTCGCCCGACCCGGATGATGCGTTCATGTTCTATGCCCTGGCGCAGGATCCGCCGTTGATCGACACCGGGCGGTATCGCTTTAACCATGTCCTGCAGGACATCCAGACCCTCAGTCAGCGGGCCCGCAACGGAGAGTTGGAGATCACCGCCATCTCGGTGCATGCCTACCCCTATGTGGCCGACAAGTACGCCCTGACCAGTTGCGGCTCATCGATGGGAGATGACTATGGCCCAATGGTCATCACCCGCGAGCCGATGAGCCTGGAACAGCTTCGCGGCAAGAAAATCGCCATCCCCGGCGTGCTGACCACCGCCTTCCTGACCCTGCAACTGCTGATGGGCAAGGGTGAGAAGGTGGATGCGCGCGGGCAGCAGGCGGCAGGCGGGGCGGAGCCGGCGTTTTATTACGAGGTCGTCGAGTTCGACCAGATCCCCAAGTACGTCCAGCAGGGCGTGTGTGATGCCGGGCTGATCATCCATGAAGGGCAGCTCACCTACAAAAGCCTGGGGCTGCACCTGGTGGTGGATCTGGGCGTCTGGTGGAAGCAGAAAACCGGCCTGCCACTGCCGCTGGGGGGCAACTGCATCCGCCGTGACCTGGGCCCGCAGGTGATGCAGGAAGTGACCGACATCCTCAAGCAGTCGATCCAGTACAGCCTGGATCATCGCGAGAAGGCGGTCGAGTACGCGCTGCAATATGGCCGCGACCTGGACACCCGGCTGGCCGATCAGTTCGTGGGCATGTATGTCAACAACTGGACGCTCGACTACGGCCCCCGCGGCCGCGAGGCGATCAATCGGCTGCTGCAGGAAGGTGCCCAGGCCGGCATCGTTCCGGCGATTGGTGGAATCGACTACATCACTGCGCGATAGGCCCATGCCGGCGCGCCGGCAGGGCCCGTGCCGCGGATTGCATCGCGGTGTGGGCCCTGCCCGGCCGTGCCGGTGGCCGCACCGGGGTCTCTCCCGGGGCGGAGCCTCCGAAATTCACATTCCGACCGGCTGGCGCTCAATATCCCACCTGCTCGGGCGTATATTGGGATGAGGGGGAGGTTGCGCATGGAGTGATCCTCTCATGGCCAAGCTGCATCCGATGCTCAGACCGTTGGAAGCTGACCAATGGGACTGGTACAAGGCCGCCCATCTGCTCAGCCGTGCGGGGTTTGGTGGAACGGTGCCCGAAATAGACGCCGCCCACCGCGACGGGCTGACGGCCACCATCCGTCGGCTGCTGGATTTCCCCGATGCCGGCGCTGATGAGCAGAGTCCAACCGATCAGCCGGATTTGTCCAGCATTGACGGCCTGCCGCGCAGCTTTCGTGAATTTCGGGAGTTGCTGCAGGGCAAGGATGAAGAGGAGCAGCGGCTGCTGCGCCAGCGCATGAACGCCGCCCAGCGCGAGGCGCTGCGGGCGATGGGGCGGTGGTGGCTGTCGCAGATGGTCGATGGGCCTTATCCGCTGCAGGAAAAGCTGACGCTCCTGTGGCACGGCCATTTCACCACCAGTGCCCGCGATGAACGCTCGGCCTGGCTGATGTGGAAGCAGAATGAGCTGCTGAGACGCCAGGCCGCCGGCAATTTCCACGAGTTTGTCCGCGCCATCAGCCGTGATCCGGCGATGCTGGATTACCTCAACAATCAGCAAAACCGCAAGCAGCGGCCCAATGAGAACTACGCCCGCGAGTTGATGGAGCTGTTCACGCTCGGCATCGGCCATTACACCGAACAGGACATCAAGGAAGCCGCCCGCGCCTTTACCGGCTGGGGGCATGATGGTGAGCAGTTCACCTTCCGCCGCAACCAGCACGATTACGGCCCCAAGACCTTCTTCGGCCAGACCGGCGCCTTCGACGGGGATGACATCATCGCTCTGATCTTCCGCCGGCCGCAGTGCGCGCGCTACATCGCCGGGCGGCTGTGGACCTGGCTGGCATATGAAGAGCCGGAAGAACCGATCGTCGAAGGCCTGGCCGAAGTGCTGAGGGAGAGCCGCTTTGAGCTGCGCCCCGTGCTGCGGACGATCCTGTCCAGCTGGGCGTTCTACAGCGAGCGGGCCATGGGTACGCAGATCAAAAGCCCGGTGCAACTGGTGGTTGGCACCTGCCGGCTGCTCGGGACCGACCTGCCCGATCCGCGCCTGCTCAACAACATGCTTCAGCAGATGGGCCAGGTGCCATTCTTCCCGCCCAACGTCAAGGGATGGCCCGGCGGCCGGATGTGGATCAACACCAGTACGCTGTTCGTGCGCTACAACACCTGTCTGTGGCTGGCCGGCGCTGGTTCGCCCACCGGTGGCGGGCGGCGGGGCATCAACCGCCTGGCCGGCACGCGCCAGCGCGATCTGTTCCCGGTTACGACCGGCCATGATGCCGGCCAACTGGTCGATGAGTGGACCCGCCGGCTCATCCAGCGCCCGATCGCCCTTGAAAAGCGGCAAGTCCTGATCGATGCCCTCGATGGACGCCCCCAGCGCGAGGAAAACGTCCGCCGGATGATCCACCTGATCCTGTCCATGCCTGAGTACCAGTTGTGTTGATCGCCCGGACCATGCCGGCCCCATTTTTGTGGATGAGACAGACTCGCCGCCCCTGTGATACGATCCGGCCATATGTCGGAAGCAACCCACAGTTACTACGATTGGCAGGTTTCAACCCTCATGCTCGCATACGATGTCATCGAGCCGCTGCCGCGGCATGATGATGCACGGCTGGCCGAGCGCGAGCAGAAGGTGAGAGAAGAGTTGCGCGATATGGTCCATGCGGTGCTGCCGCCTGATTATCTGCGCAATCCGGAGGTGGAGTTTCCGCCTCATATCGTGGCCATCCTGACCCGGGCGACGCTGGAGCGGGCCCTGTCGATCATCGAAGGCACCGGCGTCGATTTTCAGCCCGGTTCAACGGCCAGCGACTGATCCGCCGCGGTGCGATGGGGCGGTGGATTCAGTACAGCCGCGTTTGTGCAGGCGCGCTGCTCGCGCCCCGTGCCATTTGGCGCAAAACGGGCTCATGCGCTGCCCGCGCAAACCGCGGCCATCCCGTTTGCCCGCGGCGAAAAGCGCCCGTACAATGACCGTCCAACGGGAAGGCAGCGTGGCAAGGAGTGCCTTGGCATGGCCGGCGAGACGGATCTTCACAAAACGCTCAAGAAGGAAGCCTGCCGCTGGCTTTACCGGATGGGCTACCGCTGCATAGCGGCGGAGGTGCGTCTCAAGCCGCTGGGGATCATCGATGCCGTTGGCACCGGCATTTTCCGTGCCCACCACAACTACTTGTTCGTCCCGCGCGAGGTGCCGCAGGTCTGCTTTATCGAGTGCAAGGCCTCGCGCGCTGATTTCCTGCGCGACCTGAGCAAGGCAGGGCAACTGTCACTCACGAACCTGGAGCGCAAGCGCAACATCCGCAACAGCGTCTACCGCGATCCGCGCCGGGGCCTGCGCCAGGCGGTGGGGCTGGGCAAGTTCGCGGCCTGCATTGCCCAGCCATTCGCCAATATCCACTATGTGCTGGCGCCGACTGGCATCATCCAGAAAAAAGACCTGCCGCCGCGCTGGGGGTTACTGACTTACGGCACCGCCGGGCTGTCGGTGGTGGTCAAGGCGGCGTGGCAGGAATGCAACCGCATCCACTATGTGGAAAGCGCCATCGCCCGCACGCTCACCGGCGACATTTACCGGGCCGATGACCGGGCGATTTCCAGCGTGAATCGCGAGATATTCGCCCAGCAGCAGGATCTTGCCAAACGGATCCGCGAGCTGGGCCCGCAGATCGTCCTGGCTCCGCCGCCGCCGCGCAAGTCCGCGCCCAAGCCCGCCGCCCCGGATCGCATCGCCCGCCGGCCCGGTGGGGGGCTGCCTTCGCCGGCGGGAGCGCCCCGGCGTGCGTAAGTCCCGCAGGCAAGTCCCTTGACAGAAACCGCATGCCCGGTAACATGCTTCGCTCCCCGCGCAGAACCCCTGCGCGTGCTTCTTTTATTGATTCGGGCCGATCCCGAGGCCAGCCGCCGCGGGATGCGGCCTTCGCAGGAAACCGACCATGAGCACCGCCACTGTTGCTTCGCCCACGTACTTCGCCAAGCCCGGCGAACTGAAGGCCGATTGGCATGTTGTTGATGCCACCGACCAGATTCTCGGCCGCCTGGCGGCCAGGATCGCTGTCATCGTCCAGGGCAAGCACAAGCCGACCTACACGCCCCATGTGGACTCGGGCGATTTCGTCATCATTCTCAACGCCGAGAAGGTGAAAGTGACCGGCCGCAAGGCGGAAGTGCTCGAGTACGACACCTACAGCCGCTATCCCGGCGGCCGCAAGGTCTACAGCTTCGAGCGCATGCGCGCCCAGCACCCCGAGAAGCTCATCGAGTTGGCGGTGCGGCGCATGCTTCCGAAGAACAAGCTGGGGCGCAACATGCTGAGCAAGGTGAAGATCTATCGCGGCGACCAGCATCCCCACGCCGCCCAGCAGCCCAAGCCCCTGAAGATTTGAGAATCGTCGGCGATCTGCCGACCTTCGGCAGTCCGCAGCGCAAGCGATTGCCGCAGACGGCCGACCGCAGTGAGCAGATACATCCTGAGTCCCGGATCAGTCCCGGGAGTGCGTTCCGGAACAAAACGCCCCATCGCCGGGGCGACAAAACCGAACTGAAAGGCAGCACCCAGCCATGAGCGAAGCCACCACCAGCATCGATCCTTCCGTTACCGCGGTTATTCCTGCTCCCGAGGCGCCGGCGGAACCGTCCGGCCCCAAGAGCTTTGTTTTCGGCACCGGCCGGCGCAAGACCAGCGTCGCCCGCGTCCGTATCGCGCCCGGTTCGGGCAAGATCACCATCAACAACCGCGAACTGAACGACTACTTCAGCCGCGAGCCCGATCGCAAGGCGATCTTTGCCCCGCTGGAAGCGTCCAGCGTCGCCGGCAAGCTTGACATCTGGGTCAACTGTGAGGGCGGGGGCACCACCGGCCAGAGCGGCGCGATTGTCATGGGCCTGGCCCGGGCGATCGTGAAATACGACCCAACCACCGAGACCGCCCTGCGCAACGGCGGCTTCCTCACCCGCGACAGCCGCATGAAGGAACGCAAGAAGTACGGCCAGCGCGGCGCCCGTCGCCGGTTCCAGTTCTCGAAGCGTTAATCGCTCGAGCCGGAGAACGAGAACGATCAAGCCCACGGCCGGTTGGCCGTGGGCTTTTTCGCATTGCCTGGCGTATTACTATTCAGTCCCGTGGGCTTCGACCTGAACCATCTTCGCGCCCGACTCGACCAGACCATGCTGAAAGACCGGCACGGCCTGCGCCGACGGCTGCGCGCCATCCGCGGCCCGGCCGATGGACGGCTGGAACGGCTGGCGCAGGAAATCGAGGAATCGGTCGCCCGCCAGGCGCAGCGGCGTGCCAATGTGCCGCGCGTGACCTATCCCCAGTCGCTGCCGGTGGTCGAGAAGCGCCAGGAGATCGCCGAGGCGATCCAGGCTCACCAGGTGATCGTCCTGTGCGGCGAGACCGGCTCGGGCAAGACGACGCAACTGCCGAAAATCTGCCTGGAACTGGGCCGCGGGGTGGCCGGGATGATCGGTCACACCCAGCCGCGCCGGCTCGCCGCCCGCACGATGGCGGCGCGCATCGCCGACGAGTTGGATTCGCCCCTCGGCCACGCAGTCGGCTACAAGGTGCGCTTCAGCGACAAGCTGAGTGACAACACCTTCATCAAGCTGATGACCGATGGCATCCTGCTGGCCGAGACGCAGGGGGACCGCTATCTCGAAGCCTACGACACCATCATCATCGACGAAGCGCACGAGCGCTCGCTGAATATCGATTTCCTGCTGGGCTACCTGAAGCAGCTCCTGCCCCGGCGGCCGGATCTGAAGCTCATCATCACCTCGGCCACCATCGACCCTGAACGCTTCAGCAGGCATTTCAACGATGCCCCGATCGTGCAGGTCAGCGGGCGGACCTATCCGGTGGAGACGCGCTACCGTCCGGTGGTGGTCGAGGAGGCCGATGAAGATGAGCCGACGATGCAGGATGCGATCTTGGCCGCGGTCGATGAGCTGATGCGCGAAGGACCGGGGGATATCCTCGTGTTCCTCTCCGGTGAACGCGAGATTCGCGAGACCGCCGAGGCGCTGCGCAAACATCCGGGGCAGGCGCACACCGAGATCCTGCCGCTCTACGCCCGTCTGAGCTTCAGCGAGCAGCAGAAGGTCTTCCAGCCCGGCGGCCGGCGGCGCATCGTCCTGTCGACCAACGTCGCCGAGACCTCGCTGACGGTGCCGGGGATCCGCTACGTGGTCGATCCTGGGTTTGCGCGCATCTCGCGCTATGCTCCGCGCACGCGCGTCCAGCGCCTGCCCATCGAGCGCATCAGCCGGGCCAGCGCTGATCAGCGCAAAGGGCGCTGCGGCCGGGTGAGCGAAGGCATCTGCATCCGGCTGTATTCCGAGGAGGACTATGAGAGCCGCCCGCAGTACACCGACCCGGAAATCCTGCGGACCAACCTCGCCAGCGTCATCCTTCAGATGAAGGCGCTGAAGCTGGGGCGGATCGAGGAGTTCCCTTTCATCGATGCCCCCGACTACCGGCAGATCCGCGATGGCTATGCCACGCTGCATGAGATCGGGGCGATCGATGACACCAATGAGCTGACCGACCTGGGCTACCAGCTTGCCCGCCTGCCGATTGATCCGCGCATCGGGCGGATGATTGTTGAAGCGGCCGAGGAAAATGCGCTGGAGGAAGTGCTGATCCTCGCCGCCGCCTTAAGCGTGCAGGATCCGCGCGAGCGGCCGATGGACCAGGCCGACCTGGCCGATGCCGCCCACGGCAAGTTCCGCGATGAGAACTCGGATTTCATCGCCATCCTGAAGCTGTGGGATGCCTATCACGAGCAGGCCCGCCATCTGTCCGGCAACAAGCTCCGCCGATGGTGCCAGGCGCATTTTGTCTCCTATGTGCGGATGCGCGAATGGCATGACATCCATCACCAGCTTAAGGAACTGGTGAGCGAGATCGGGATCGAACGGCGCTCGCGCAGTCCATCTGCCCCTGCCGCCCGCGCCAATGCGCGGCGATCGCGCCGGCATCAGCGTGAGGCCGGCCAGTCGGAACCGTCCGGCAGGCAGGCATCATCCGGTACGGAGCGAGCATCATCCGGTACGGAGCGAGCATCATCCGGTACGGAACAGGCCTTTGCCCGCACCATCACGCCCCAGCGCTACGATGCCATCCACCGCGCTTTGCTGGCGGGGCTGCTGTCCAATATCGGCACCCGCACCGACCGCTTTGAGTACACCGGGGCGCGCAACACCCGGTTCCACCTGTTCCCCGGATCGGGGTTGTTCAACAGCAAGCCGCAGTGGGTGATGGCGGCCGAGTTGGTGGAGACGACCCGGCTCTATGCCCGTACCGTCGCCCGCATCCGCCCCGAGTGGGCCGAGCGCCTGGGCGAGCATCTGGTCAAGCGCACGTATTCCGATCCGCACTGGAACCGCCAGACCGCCCATGTCGTGGCGTATGAGAAGGTGACGCTCTACGGCCTGACGCTGGTGCCGCGGCGCAGCGTTCACTACGGCCCGATCGATCCGAAGCAGGCCCGCGCTCTGTTCATCCAGTCGGCCCTGGTGGAAGGGGATTACGACACCACCGCGCCTTACTTCCGCCATAACGAAAAACTGATCGATGAGATCAACACGCTCGAAGCCAAGCGCCGCAGCCGCGATGTGATGGTGGATGAGCAGGTGCGGTTCGATTTTTACGATGCCCGCATTCCGGCCGGCATCCACAACGGCCCGGCATTCGAGAAATGGCGGCGGGCCACCGAGCCGGCCAACCCCCGGCTCCTGTTCATGACGCGCCGGGACCTGATGCTGCACGGGGCGGCAGAGACGACGGCCGAGCTGTTTCCCGATGTGCTCTCCGCCGGCGGTGTGACCGTGCCGCTGTCGTACCACTTCGAGCCGGGCCACCCGGGCGATGGCATCACCGCCCGCATCCCGCTGGCCGCGCTCAACCAGGTGAAGGCCGAACGCTTTGAGTGGCTGGTGCCGGGCATGCTCAAGGAGAAAATCACGGCCCTGATCAAGAGCCTGCCCAAGCAGGTGCGGGTCAACTTCGTTCCCGCCCCCGACTGGGCGGAGAAGGCGTTCAACAAGCTCAGTGCCGGTGAGGGATCGCTCTATGAGGGGCTGGCGCTGTTCCTGTCGCGCAGCAGCGGTGTGACGGTGCGGGCGGATGATTTTGATCCCGGCTCGCTGCTGGATCACCTGCACATGAACTTCACCATCGTCGATGATGCCGGCAAGCCGCTGGCATCCTCACGTGATCTGGCGGCCCTGCGCCGGCAGTTCGGGCTGGCCGCCAAGGAGGAGTTCGTCAAGAGCCCGCCGCAGGAAGGGCAGTTCAACCGCGACGGCCTGGTGCGATGGGATTTCGGCGATCTGCCCGAATCGGTCGAGGTGAAGCGCCACGGCCTGACCCTGCGCGGCTATCCCGCGCTGGAGGACAGGGGGGAGAGTGTCTCGCTCCGCCTGCTGGATACCCCCGAAGCGGCGGCCCAGGCCACCCGCGGCGGCCTGAGGCGGCTGTTCATGCTTCAGACCCGCCAGGAGCTGGCTTATATCCAGCGAAACATCCGCGGTATCGACCGCATGTGCCTGCAATTTGCCCCCATCGGCCCGTGTGATGAGCTGAGAAAGCAGATCGCCACGGCGGCGGCCGACCGCGCCCTCTACGAGGGCCAACCCACGGCTGAGCCGTGGGCATCGCAGGTGCGGACCAAAGAGGCCTTCGCACGGGTGGCGGAGGAAGCCTGGCGCAAGTTGAACAAGTGCGCTGATGAAGTGACGGAGGTCGCCCGGCAGACCCTCGAAGCGCACCATGCCGTGGCCCTGCAACTTCAGAAGCCGTATCCACCGCTGCTGCAACCGTCGATTGACGACATGAAGCGCGACCTGGCCCGGCTGGTGCCGCGCGATTTCCTCATCTCGGTCCCGCCGGCCTGGCTGGTTCACCTGCCGCGGTTTATGAAGGCGATCGAGATCCGCCTGCGCAAACTGACCAACGCCGGCCTGAAGCGCGATCAGCAGGCGATGCAGACCCTCGCTCCCCTGTGGCAGCGCTACACCGAGCGGCGGGAAAAACACAACAAGCAGGGAATTGTCGATCCCACCCTGGAACACTACCGCTGGATGCTCGAGGAATTGCGCGTCTCGCTGTTCGCCCAGGAACTCAAAACCAGCGTGACCGTCTCGCCCAAGCGGCTGGATGAGTTGTGGATGCAGGTGAAGTAGGGCAGGTGCCGGCAGGTACGCGCCTGGACGGGGGCGTTCACTTCTCCAATCGCAACTTCCTGAACCCTGAGCCCCCTCTTAACGGCCCATCAGCTCGCCGAGCAGAGTTTCTCCGCCTGGAGGTGTTCGAGCACCTTGAGGTAGTAGGGAACGATATCGCCGGTGGGGTTGTGGGTTTCGATCATGAAACGGCGGTTGACGGCGTGCAGATGGTCGGCGGGCCAGTCGGCCAGGTGTTCGCCCCAGCGGGCGCTGTGCAGCGAGACCAGGCCGTCGTTGTCGCCTTCCACTTTGCGGATCACGGCATGCGAGTGGAGGAAGAAGGGCGCTACCAGATGAGCGGGGCGGGCCGCACCGATGCTGAAATAGCGCACGCCCGGGGCATCGGGGATGATCTCGTTGAAACGGGCACAGGCATCGGTGGTCAGGTCGCTGATCGCCTGCACATCCAGACCGATCAGGTCCATCAGCTTGAGACCTCCGAGGCGCTGGCCGAGATGGTTCAGGCACCAGTCAGCATACGGACTGCCGCGATGGGGGGTGCAGATCGTCACCAGGGCGGCCACGTGCTCGGCCATGTCCAGGCGGCTGATCATGTAGCGGGCGTCCAGCCCGCCCATCGAGTGGGCAATGATGATGATCTTGCCATGTGGCTGGCCGAGGGTCCACAGGTCGCGCTGGATGCGCGCCTTGAGCTGGGCAGCGCGTTTCTCGATCCCGCCGGTGGGGTGGACACGCGACACAATGACCGGGTGGCCCAACTCAGCCAGGGCGGCGTCAATGCCGTGAAAGTAGGAGAGACGGATCTTCCCCACTTCGATCTGGCCGAACCCGAACAGCCCGTGATGCAACACGATCGGGGTCATGCACCGATAAGTGTAATCCGCGGGCGGGCAGAGGCAAAACCGGCCTGGACCTCGTGAGGGGGGGCACGGCCAGCCCTCCGCCTCATGGCTGGCGACCGTTACATCTCGACCTTGATGGCGCCGGTGGTGCAGGCGTCTTCACAGGCATTGCAGTCAATGCAGTCCTCTTCCTTCACCATGGCCTTATCGTCCTGCATGACGATGGCCTCGGATGGGCACGATTCAACACATGTACCACACCCATCGCATTGTTCGCGATCGACTTTGGCGGGCATAACACGGCTCCTTCGGCTGAAATTGCCCACGGCGCGGGGTAACTGCACCCACACGCCGCATAATAAGATGAAAATATCCCATTTAGCGGTACGGGTCAACATTCCGCCCCGAGAAAGGCCCCCAGGATGGATGAAAATCCGGCCGGAGGGTGTGCGCTGGTGGTCTAGCCGGCTTATGTGGGTATTGCAGCGTGCCGAAGGAGGGAAGAGGGGCCGGGTCATCCCCTTGCGGCCAGGGCCCAAAGGGCAGGTATATGGCCGTGGCCGCCTGGCCGCCCGCCGGGAGGCAGGATATTTGCCGGGGTGCCGGATGCCGCTTGAGAAGGCGTTGAAACAGGCCAGAAAGGTGGATATCAGCCTGAATTTGGCGATTGGCGAACCGAATGGCCCTGTCAAGCGTCATAAAGGATAGGAGCGGACCACCCGGCATGCGAAATTTCCGTCGCGCCCGCTTCAATATTGAGGCGGTCCAGACGTATGATAGATGGAGAGCGGGTCCCGCCGCACCGGCTTTTCGTTGCCGGTGCCTGTAACAAGCCGACCACCGCCCTCCTTTGGCCCCCAGGGTATGATGTTGATGTCTAACGGTCTCGGCGTCGAGCCGCCAAAGTCTCTGTTCGGGTATGACGTCCTCGACTTTATCGGCGAGGGCGCGGGAAGCCTTTTGTACGCTGTCTCCGACCCGGCGACCCGCCAGCTTTACGCGCTCAAACACGTTATCCGCAAGGCCGACAAGGACATTCGCTTTGTCGAGCAACTGGAGACCGAGTATGAGGTCGGCCAGCGCGTGCGCCATCCGGCCCTGCGCCGCAGCATTGATCTCAAATACGAACGCACACTGCTGCGGCGGGTGACGGCGGCAGCGCTGGTTCTCGAGCTGGTCGATGGCCGTCCGCTGGAATTTGCCCTGCCCCGGACGCTCAAGAGCGTGGTGAATGTCTTTATCCAGACGGCCGCGGCCCTGCACGCCATGCATGAGGCCGGCTATGTCCATTGCGACCTGAAGCCCAACAACATCCTGGTGGATGCCGCCGGGGGGGTGAAGGTGATTGACCTGGGGCAGGCCGCCCGCAGCGGCACGGCCAAGGAGCGCATCCAGGGCACCCCTGACTACATCGCGCCCGAGCAGGTCAAGCGCGAGCCGGTGACACCGCGGACCGATGTCTTCAACTTCGGTGCCACCCTCTACTGGGCGCTGTCGGGCAAGAAGCTTCCCACGCTCTTCACGCTTTCCCGCGGCGAGAACAGTTTCCTGCTCGATGATGCCATCGAGACCCCGCGCCAGGCTAATCCCACCATCCCTGAGCCGCTCAGCCGGCTTACGATGGAGTGCGTGCGCTCCAATGCAATGAAGCGCCCCGAGAGCATGAGCATCGTTCAGCGCCGGCTGGAGATCATCCATCACGGCCTGACGCGCAGCAGCACGATGCGCAATCATGACAAGGACACCCGCCGCCCCGATGACAGCACCATCGCCGGCGCTGCCATCTGATCGTTTTCGCTGGTTATCACCGGTTGCCGTGATCCGCAGATGGCCCGTTGCCTGCCTGTAGCGCAGGCGCTGATGGATCGGCCGAGCCATGGGCGCTAGCCAGCGCTCACGGTGACCTGGAACGTCTCCATGGGCGCAGCCTGCCAGGCTTGCAGAAATGCTTCGCGCGATGCGAATGGCTGGGCTGGAACGGCTCGGTAGGGGATGGCAACTTCGAACGCCGGCACATCGAACGGCCACGGATTCACCTGCATCGCCTCATCCGACAGCCGGCGCACGGCCAGCATGATCGGCCGCTCATCCGGGCCGGGGATCACATTCTGGATCACCGGTGCCACCACCTCAGTGCAGCAAAGGTTCAGGCTGAGCAGGTCCATCGCCTGAAGCAGCCGGAAATGACAGGCCAGCGCGCGCTCGCGCGGCTCGGTCCACCCCTCGGCCAGGCCGTGCTTCAGCGGACGGTCGGTATGCAGGCCCAGTTGTCCGCGCAAGCGCTCCTGCAACTCGATCTGATCGTGCTGGAACTGATTGACTGCAAATCGCTTGCGGGGATCGGAAATATCCCACTTCGCATGGTTGATCGGCGCATGGCCGGTGGCATAGATCGACAGGTTCAGCACGTGGATGCTGGTCAGCAGCCCGGCGTAGGGATCGACCTCGGCGGCGCGCCGGGCCGAAGCGGTCCAGACCTCCAGCGCGATCTCGTGCGGCGACTCAAACACATCCAGCGGCTCGCCGCGGCTGTTCAACGTCGGTGCATCATCATGCAGCGGCCAGCCGGCATCATGCAGGCCGATCGCTGCCAGCACCGGTTCGCGCGGCTCGGGCCGGGCGAAGCGCGCATTGCCCACGTGCTCGGCCAGATCGCGGGCCAGTTGGGCGTGATCGTGCTGTGTAAACAGGAGCCAGCGGCGGCCCAGATGACGGCGGATCATGCCTGCGATTGTCCTGTCTGATGCGCGCCTTGTCATCCCTTTGGCACATCGGCGACCCGCCCCTCGCATCCAGGCAGCGGTGGCATCCCATCCTGGCCATAAATCGGCGGATCTGTGCAATCCTTAACTGACAGCCGCTGCCATCTGCCCTACAATCCGCTCATCCCGGCCATGCTATTCACACGCAACCGACATTGGCAGGAGCGGCTGGATGGGCTGATGGACCTGGTCCGCCGCATGAGCCGGATCGACGATCCGCAGGAAATGGTGCGCGCCTACGGCCAGGTGGTGCGGGAATCGCTGCAAACCGATGGTTTCGTGGCCCTCTCCCGGCGCGGCTTGGAGAAACCATTCGTCCGCATCACCCGCAGCCACCTGTGGCCGGCCGATCACAACCCCTGGCTGCGGCAGGCATCGCTGCCGGTGCTGGACCGGGGGATTTTCTCCCGCCTGATTTACGATGAGCGGGCGGTGGTCATCGATGACCTGCAGATTGAGCCGGACGACCCGGCCGCCGAGCACCTGGCCGGCTTCCGCTCGCTGACGGCAATTCCCCAGTTCGACGGCGGGCAGGGCCTGAACATGATTGTCAGCCTGGGGCGCGAGCCGGGGGCGTTCGACAAGGAGATCTTCCCCGAGATGGTCTGGATGTCGAACCTCTTTGGCCGCTCCACCCAGAACCTCGTGCTGGCCCGGGAACTGAAAAAAGCTAACGAGGCGATCGATCGCGAACTGCGCGTGGTGGGGGAGATCCAGCGGTCATTGCTGCCATCGCCCGTGCCGACCATACCCGGCCTGGAACTGGCGGCTCACTACCAGACCAGCCGTCGTGCCGGCGGAGACTATTACGATTTCTTTCCCCTGGGCGATGGGCGCTGGGGGATCTTCATCGCCGATGTCTCCGGCCACGGCACGCCCGCGGCTGTCATGATGGCCATGACCCACACCATGGCCCACGCCTTTCCCGGCGAGCCAACACCCCCAGCCCGGCTGCTGACCTACCTCAATCAGCGTCTGGCGCGGGCCGTTACCAGCGGCTCATTTGTCACCGCGTTCTATGGCATCTATGACCCGGCCACGCGCCGGCTTGACTATGCCAGTGCGGGGCATAATCCGCCGCGGGTGATGCATGGTGAGTCCTGCACCCCGACCATTCTCGATGCGGTGCAATGCCTGCCGCTGGCGATCGAGCCATCAGAAGCCTACGAGGAGGCCAGCATCCAGCTTCATGTGGGTGATACGCTCATGCTCTACACCGATGGCATCACCGAGGCCTTCGGCCCGGACGGCGCCATGTTTGGCACCGCCCGGCTGGATCAGATTCTCTGCGACCACGAGGGTGATCTGCAGAGCCTGATCCGTGCGATCATCCACTCCGTTGAGGCTTTTTCCGCTGCCCAGCCCGCGATAGATGATCGGACGCTGCTGGTTGCCCGCGTCATCGGATGAGGTGCTTCGCCCGACAGGGCAGGCCAGGACCCCGCAAGCCGCTTCACCCCTGCGCGAAGACTCCCAGTAGCAGCAAGGTTTCCCCATCGCTATAGCGCGACCGGTGGCCTAGCGGCGACGCTCGCCCGGCGGCCGCATGCCGACTTCGGGAGCGACCCGGTGGGAGAGGATCTGGAGGATGCGTTGGGCGGTTTCAGCCTCCTGATAAACCCACAGCCGGGTTGCCAGGCCGGCGAAGCGCTCGGTGGCGAAGGGTTGGCCGGCCATGGGTGTCATCAGCTTGGCGCAGCTTCCGGTCAGGCCGGTGGGCAGTTGTCCGACCTGGTCGGCGTACTGGTTGGCCCGGCGGACGAAGGCGATGATCGGCGCGTAGCGATCGCGCCGACGCTGAAAGCCGCCCAGGTCATGTCCCTGGCCGCTGGCCACCGCCTCCACCGCGGTGCGCAGCTCGTGCTGCAACGGCGTGAGCATGCTGGTGAAATCGTCCGGGTGCATCGTCCAGTCCGCCCAGCGTGACAAGGCCGCCCAGTTCACTTCACCGCGGACCAGCTCAATGCCATCGCGCACGCCGTCGATGATGCGCTTGAACTGGCGGAGCCGGTCAAGCTTGTCGGGATCCAACACCGCACCGCTGGCGGCCGCGCTGGCCAGTTCCTGCACCAACCCGCGCCAGCGTTCGTCGAAGGCGGCGGCCTGCCCGCCGGTGAACGGCTGGGCCTGGGATGCATCCAGGGATGAGAGTGGCTGACGCGCCAGCTCCTCAGCCAGCGTGCCGAGCTGCGCAATCCCACGCAGGGCCGCCTCATTGGTTTGCCGCTGGGCATTGTCCACCACGGCGGCGGCGGCCACCGCGGCCGTTGCCACCCGGCGTTCCAGGCCGCCGGGGGGGCGCGGGCGGTACTCGGCCAGTGCCTGCACCAGTTGCGGCAGCCGGTGGAGAATCTCCAGCAACTCCATGGATCGCTGCATGTGTTCCAACTCGCCGGCCAGCTCTTCGGGGGTGGATGCGAAGATGCCACCAGCGCCCATCCTGGCCGCCACTTCGTAGAACTGGCCATCGCTCTGGCCGAACTGCCGGCGCAGCTCATCAATCGCCCGGCGCAGGTGCGGTTCGCTGGGCGATTCCGGCGGCAGCGCGCGGTAGCGCTCCTGGAGATGGCGATGGCGGTCCAGGGCGCTGAAAACCGCATCGGCCTGATCCGGGTTGTTCTGGGCGTAATTGAGGGCCGCCGCCAGGCGTGTGCGCTGCTCGGGGGTCAGTTGCAGCCGGCCGACGCGCGTGAGTGTCTGGCGGTAGGGGCGCAGCGCGGCCATGCGGGCATCGCCGGCCGATTTGAGCCGCCGATCGGCCGACAGGGCCAGGGCCTCGGTCAGTTGCGACTCCAGCCGCATGCGCTCCTCGGGGGCGACGGCAGTGTTGCTGGCCAGTCCCTCGGCCAGCTCGGTTGCCTCGATCAGCAGCTTGTGCAGCCGATCCGCCTCCTCGCGCATCTGCGGGATGCCCGCCGCCTCTTCCGCGGCCCGGCCGACGGCGACAAGCTGTGCCCGCAGCGGCTGGCTGACGGTCATCAGGTGCGCGTGCTGGATGAGCTCACCGGGCGTGGGAGGCGCATCATCCTGCTGCTCTCTCTGGCGCGTGGGGCGCGGCAGGGGACGCGGACGCATCGGCGGGATGGTGCGCAAATCAACCGGCTGCTCCGCCACCACCTCGAGCAGGGCCGCACCCATGTGCCGGGCGATCTTGTCCAGCGCGGCCATGTCTTCCAGGTCTTCCAGCGTGAAAGTCAGCTCGTGCAGCCGCGCCATTGCCGCGGTCTGGGTGGGGGCAGGGGGCAGGCCGGGCCGGGCCGCCAGGTAATGCCGCACCTGCTCCGCAGCATGCTCCAGCGCCAGCCCACGAGCGTAGAGCGCACATTGCAGATCAGCGCTCTGGGCCTTGCTCATCTGGTCCCAGGTCCAGCGTTGCAGGATGCGCAGGTCGATCTCCAGGTCTATCCGGGCGACCTGGTCAGGCGGCACCTGTGCCCGCTGGATCGCGGTTGCCGCCAGCTCGCGATCGAGCCGCTCCAGGCGCTCATCCAGGAACGCTCCGAGCGGCAGGGCATCGGCTCTCGCAGCGCTGTCGCCCCTGGCCGGCGCAGCGCCGGAGCGCGGCTGGGCATGGACGACGCCCAGGCAGATCAACAGCGACAGCAGGCACGGAATGATTGGCAGTCTGGTCATCAATCTCTCATACGCGGGTGTTGGGTTGGCGTTTGCCGGCGGCGTGCAGAAACGGCTTCTATGCTGGCGCCGTCTGCATAGCCGGCGAAGCGGCCCGCGCCTCATGGTAGACCCGCTCCAGCGCTTCCACCATGACATGCTTGTCGAACCGCTGCAACGCGAATGCCCGGCCGGCTGCGCCCATCTGGTGGCGCAAATCGGCATCTTCCACGAGCCGGGCAATGCGGTCGGCCAGTTGTCGCTGGTCGAAGGGCGGCAGCGCAAAACCGGTCTGTCCGTCGATCAGCCCCTCGGCATTGCCGTCAATGTCATAACAGATGACGGGGCAGCCTGCGAGTTGTCCCTGCGGCAGGGCCCGCGCCAGCCCCTCGCGCCGGGAGGGATGAACCAGCAGATCCATCGCCCCGGTGAGCGCGGGGATCTCCTGGGGCTTGACCAGGCCGGTGAGGATAAATCGATCGCGCAGGTTCATGGCCGCGATGCGCTGCTCAAACCGGCTGCGCAGCGCGCCATCCCCGATCCACAGGAAGCGGAGATTCGGGAACCGGGCGCACAGCTCCGGGGCGATATCCAGCAGGTCATCATGCCCTTTCAGGTCAAACAGGCGCGCGATGGTGCCGGCCGCCACATCCTCGGGGCACAGGCCCAGCCGCTCCCGCATCTGGTTGCGCGGGATGGGCGGATTGAGGAAGGGGGCGGTTTCCATCCCGCTGTAGACGGTGACATACTGCTCGGGGCGGCCGATCCCCGCGCGCAGCGACTGCTCAGCCATCGCATCGGCCACGCAGACGATGCGGGTGGTCAGCGGCGCTGCCTGGCGCTCCAACTGGCGGTAAACGCCATTGACCAGCGACGAGGTGGAGGCGGTGAACGCCAGGCCGTGGATCGTATGAATGATGACCGGCACGCCCGCCTTGCGTGCAGCCCAGCGCCCGAGGATGCCGGCCTTGCTGGAGTGGGTATGCACCACATCCGGCTTCAGATCGCGCAGGATGCGCACCAGGGTGCGGTAGGTCTGCCAGTCCTTGAGCGGCAGGATCGACCGCCGCATCGCGTCGATCTCGATGACGCGATACCCCCAGCCGCGCGCGCGTTCCATCAACGACCCTTCCGGCCCGATGCCGGGGCCGGTGATGAGGGTCACATCGTGCCCGCGATCGTGCTGGCCCTCGCAGGAAAGAAGCGTGTTCTCCTGCGCTCCGCCGATAATCAGGCGCGTGATGACATGGACGATCTTCATCTGTCATCGCAAGGGTATCCTCCCATCGGCGATGAAAAAAGCCGCCTGGCCTGATCCACCACCCGGACCGGGCCGTGGGCGGGTGCGGCCCGGCTCACACCAGCCGGTTCAGGTCGATGTTCACGCCGCCGCGGCGGAGTTGCCGGGCCAGGTGCAGTTGCCAGGCCTCGCCGGCATCGAACTCAATGGTGGGCAGCCCGCGTGTTGATCTGGCGATGCGGTCGCCATCGGCGGGGTCGGCAGGAGGATGGATGATGCACAGGCGCTTGTTGCCCAGACGCCCCATGCAGAAGCCCAGCTCGAACGCATCCGGCCCATCGGGGCCCGCCAGCAGGATGGCGAAGCCAGCCCGGGCGTGATCGAGTTCCTCCGGGGCAGCGCCGACCATCGATTTCAGCGGCAACTCGAGCTGGGCGGCGAACTGTTCCAGCGCCTGTTGCATCGCCGGCTGGTCGTGGCGGCCAATGAGCAGGCAACTTCCCTGGCCCGCGGCGGGCTGGCTGGCTGGTGGCGCTGAGGCCGGGCCCGTGAGCCGCACCGATGGCGCAGCAGCAGGGGGTTGCGGGGCGGCGGACGGCTGGGCGGGCGTGGCGGAAGCGATGGTCATGGTGGGTTCCTCCGATTGATCGGATGTGGGTTGATCAGATGCGGGTTGATCCGATGCCGGTTCGGCCGTGGGGGCGAGGGCTAAATCCGCTTCGTTTGAGGCCCCATCGGTGCGGCGGATCGGAATGACGGCCTGCGAAACATCAGGAATGTCCTCGATCTTCTTCAGCACCTTTTTGAGCCGGCCGAGGCGGTGTTCCATTTCCTGCTCAAACTGCTCGATGAACGCGCCCAGTTCGGCGTACTCGGGCAGGATGCGGCCCACCCAGTCGTTGCACCAGTCGGCCACGCGCGAGCTGTTGAACAGCCGCTCAAGCACATCGGTGGTGCGTTGCACCCATTCGAGCTTTTCCGCCCGCGCCTGGTCCAGTTCCCAGCGCTCGCGGATACGCTGGCCGGCGATTGCCTGGCCGATTTTGATCGCGGCGCTGACAGCGCGCAGCGCCTGCTGGCGGGTCATCGTCAGCCGCAAGGGCGGCGCGGTGGCGGGTTCCAACGTCATGGTCTGCACGGTCACTCCTGTCTGCTTCCCCACGGCGAGTTACTGTTCCCCCCACAGATGATTCATCGAATACGCTTCGTCCGCCGGCAAGCCGGGCAAAGGGCGTGAGCGGGCGAATGACTGCGGCGTGTGCGGTTTGCCCGGTCTTTGCCGCCTGGAGCGAACAGATCCGACATGGCCAACTCGGCCCAAATCAGCCTTGCTTGCCCGTCGCCGCTCTCTGGTTGCTTGCGTAATCTTGTGCCGCAGCATGCCGGTCTTGGAAAGGACCATGGCCTGTCCGGGGCGACCAGAGTAAGCAGGTGGCGCCCCACTGCCCAATGGCGACGGCAATGGATACACGCTCAACCAGTGGGCAGGCATTGTGCCGCTACCGGGAGCACGC
>CAYNMV010000034.1:0-28643 GCA_964398315.1 uncultured Tepidisphaeraceae bacterium
TGATGGTGCTGGTGCGGCGGCAGTGGTTCGACAATGAACGACTGGCGTTCCCGCTGGCCAGCGTGCAGTTGGCCCTGATCGAGGCGCCGCGCCCGGGCCGGCTGGTCAACCAGACGCTGCGGGCACGCAGTCTATGGGTGGCGTTTCTGCTGGTTTTCGGGCTGCGGCTGTGGAACGGAGCGGCAATCTACCAGCCGACTTACTTCCCCGAGATTCCGCTGGGCTACGACCTGCGCACGCTCTTTACCGAGGCCCCCTTCCGCTTCCTGATGGATGATGCCAAGCAGGCGACGATCTACTTCATCGTCGTCGGCATCACCTATTTCATTTCCAGCACCATGGCCTTCAGCCTGTGGGCCTTTTTCATCCTCGACCAGATCGTGCGCATGGTGCTGGGCACCGCCACCGGCGATCCCGGGCGCAATGAGATGGGCCACCAGCACATGGGAGCGGTGCTGGCCTTCGGCCTGACCGTGCTGTGGCTGGGTCGGCGGCACTGGAAGATGGTCTTCGCCCAGGCGATCCGCGGGCCACGCCCCGGCGAACCGCAGGGACGCTACCTCTCCTATCGCTTCGCCGTGCTGGCATTGCTGGGGTGCACCGCGGGAATGGTGACGTTCCTGGTGATGGCCGGCTGCACCGTGATCGGCGCAGTAGTGATCGTGGGGCTGCTGCTGTTCCTGTTCCTGGTGATTGCCCGCGTGATCGCCGAAACGGGCCTGGTCTATGGACAGATCCTGCTGCCGATCTACCTGCCGTGGCAGCTTCTGGCCCATTACGGCTGGACCAAGGCGGTGCCACTGGAGACCTTCTTCCACAGCGCCTTGGCCCAGGTGCGGTTTTATGACTTCCGCGAGCCCCTGAGCGTCTACGCCTCGCACGCCTACAAGATCAGCGATCAGGCGATCTTCGGCGACAAGCCCGACCCGGCCACCGAGCGCCGCACCGGCCGGCGGCTGCTGGCCGTGCTGGGACTGGCACTGGTGGTGGGGTATTTCGTCAGCTTCGGCAGCACGCTGGTGACGGAGTACCACTTCGCCGCCACCCAGGACCAGGCGCAGATCGAGCCCATCAGCCTGTGGGGATCGACCCAGGCGCCGGACTGGTACCTGATGGAGCAGACGGCCATGTACAAGCACGGATACCGCCCCACGACGTTCGATCCGCTGCTGCACATCGGCATCGGCTTTGTCCTGACCCTGGGGCTGGGGGCACTCAACCTGCACTACGCCTGGTGGCCGCTGCATCCGGTGGGCTTTCTGATGCTGGGCACGACACCGGGCATGCTGCTGTGGTTCAGCATTTTCATCGGCTGGCTGTGCAAGGTCATCATCGTGCGCCTGGGCGGCGCCACTTCATATCGTAACAGCCGCCCGTTTTTTCTTGGCCTGATCCTCGGTGAGTGCGCTGCCGCCGGTTTCTGGCTGCTGATCAGCGTGATCCTGCATCAGATGGGGTACGTGTACCGAAGTGTGAACCTGATGCCGATTTAGCGATGACAAGGCAACAGAAGGCATGTTCTCCCCCTTCTCACCCGCCCACCCATCTCGCCACCAGCGTGCGGGCGCGGGCCGGATCGCGGGTGCCGGAGACGATGACGCGGGCATCAGGGAAGATGGTGAGGGTTTCGGGGGCATCGGCCGGGTACAGGCGGAGGAAGAAGCGGTCGCGCTGGATCCGGCCGGCAGGTGCGCGGCCTTCGGGCTGCAGACGGCGGGCCAGGGCATCCAGGTCGAGGCGGGTGCGCGGATCGGCCGGACGAACCTGCACCGCATCGCGGCCACAGAGCGTGGCCGAGCCGCCGGCACGCGGCGCATTGAGAAAATCAAATCGACCGTGGCTACAGCAGGGGCAATCATCCCGCTGCGCATCAGCGATGCCGATCCGGTGCATCCGACCGGTCCAAACATCCAGAGCGAGCATGCCGAAATCGAGGGCACCGGCCCCCTCGATCAGCAGGCGCAGCCCCACCGCCGCCTGGAGAGAGGCCACCACTGATGCCGCTGGCCCCAGCACGCCGGCCACATCGCAGGTGGGCAGTTCGCCGGGAGCCGGCGGGGTTTCGAACAGGCAGCGCAGGCACGGCCCGCATCCGGGCCAGATGGGCATTACCCGCCCCTCGGTGCCAACCACCCCGCCATACACCCACGGAATGCCGTGCCGTACGGCTACATCGTTGATCAGGTAACGAATCTCGGCGTTGTCAGTGCCATCCAGGATCAGATCGACCCGTTGCCGCGCTGGAGCATCAGGCGAAGCGCCAGCGTTCCCGGTGCCTTCCCCCGGCACATCGAGCAATGATTCAATGTTGGTGCTGTCGATGTCCATCACCACCGGGTCGAGGACGACATCGGAGTTGATCCGCTCCAGCCGCTGCCCGGCCGCCGCAGCCTTGGGAACGGCCTGGCGGGCATCGTTCTCATCAAACATCACCTGCCGCTGGAGGTTGGTCCACTCCACCAGATCGCGGTCCACCAGCCGCACGAACCCGACACCCGCCCGCACGACCTGCTCGGCGATCGTCGATCCCAGCGCTCCACACCCCACCACCAGCACCCGCGCCCCGCGCAGCCGCGCCTGCCCGCTCGCCCCCACCTGGGGCAGAACTTCCTGGCGTTGATAGCGTTGTGGATGGCTCATCGGGCCAAATGTTGAGTCCTGGAAGGCAAGGCAGAGCACATTACGCGTTGCCCTTTCTGCCTTCTGCCTTCATTGCCTATCGTGCCTCAGCGCGTTTGAAAGCCGGCTTTTGGGACAGGGCAATGACGCGGCTCCACCATCTCAGTGCCTGCACGCTCAGGAATGAGATCGGCAACAGCAGCAGGATGCCCAGGCTCCAGACCCAGTCAACATAGCCGGCGACAAAGCAGGCATCGTAAACGATCAGCCACAGCAGGCCGTAGAGCATCACATTCTGCCCTGCCTGCCGCGGCGAATCGCTCCACCAGTAGATCGAGTAGGCGACGGCGATGAAAATCATCGCCGCCACCAGAGGCAGGATCAGGCCCGGGCGAATCCACAGCGCTTCGGTCCAGTCCGCGCCAGCGCGCAGGCGCAGCCATGCCACCAGTGCCACGATCAGGCCATTGATCAGCAGGAGGCCGCCGAAAATCGCCCGCCAGTGGATGTCGGTCAGGCTGGGGCGCTTCTGCTCCCATTTATAAGCCACCGCCGAAAGCAGGGCGACATGGTTCAGCAGCAACAGCGGATACCACACCAGCGGCCATTGCGGCGCCGGCACCAGCGCGTGGAAGAACCGGATGAATCCCAGCGTCAGCAGCCCCACCGCCACCAGGTACTTGCCGGCCAGGTCATAGAAGGCGATCAGCCCGGCCGTCCAGAGAATCAGCAGTACAGATGCCCACCCCATCGCCGCATCGCCCGCCGTGAAAAACAGGAGTATCGCCCCCAGCAGCGTCACGCCCGCAAGAATCAGACAGATGACATATGCCGCCAGCAGCGAAATCCGTCCCGAAGGCAGCGGCCGATGCGCGGCCAGGTGCTTGTCTCGCCGCCGGTCGATAATGTCGTTGAGGCTCATCCCGAACCCGTACAACCCCACCGACACCAGCACCATCCCGGCCACCCGCGAGAAGGTAAGCGAGCTTAGATCGCTCGTGTAGCGTGCCCACAGCAGCATCGCGCACAAGCTGTCGGCGATGGCGGTGAACACCAGCGCCATGCGCGTCAGCTGCAAAACAGGCAGAAGGCTCTGGCTCAACGAGAGCATGATGGCATTGTGGGCCGGCGACGGCGGATTGTCGACTCTCACGCGGGCACGTGGAGTAGAAAGCTCGGCGGTTCAGAGTCCAGGGTTCAGGGAGCACCCGGGGGCGTGGCCAGCCTCGGTTCCCGGTGAACAGGATGCGAGACTGCCATCCTCATGGACGCGCCTGGGGATGACACGCGCTCCACCGAGGCGTCCCACTGATCACTGGCAACTTCCTGAACGCTACACTCAGAACACCCCTCTCCCCGCCCCTCTCAGAATCTCAGCGCACACCCTGATTATATCTGCTTCGCTGGCTCATAATTGCATCCGTGTCCGGGCGGCCGTATGGTTCGGGCTGGTGACAGGGAGGCGCACGCGACTTGGCAAAACGAAGCAACAATCCCCGACGATTCCTGCTGCCAGAGGAAGTCGGGCGAGTGGAGGCCGCGATCGGGGTGGCGGAGCGGCAATGCAGCGCGCAGATCAAGGTGGTGCTGGCGCGGTACTGCTGGCTGGGGCTGCGGCACAAGGCGCACCGTCTGTTCGAGCGCCTGAGGCTGTATCGCACGACGCAGCGCAACTGCGTGCTGATCCTGCTGATCACCAGCAATCACCAGTTTGTGATCTATGGAGACCGCGGCATCCATGGGAAGGTTGGCAGCGCCTTCTGGCAGCAGGTCCGCGATGCGATGCAGGCGCACTTCCGGGCCGGCCAGTTCGCCGAAGGGCTGTGTGCCGGCGTGGAGACGGTGGGCCGGCAATTAGCGGAGTATTTCCCGCCCGCCGCAGATACAGGTGGTGATGAGCTGCCGAACCGGATCGAGTATGCGACTTAAGCGGATCATCCTGTTCATGCTCCTGGCCTGCATCGCCGTGGCCGGCGCCGCTGGGAGGCAGACGGCCACCCGCACCGCCGAGCCGGGTGGATATGCCCCTTTCCCCACACCCGACAGCGGCTATGTGACCGATCTGGCATCGGTGCTGAGCCCTGCGCAGGAGGAACGCATCGAACAGTGGCTGATGCGGGTGGAGAAGCAGACTGGCGTCGAGATCGCCGTGGTGACTGTCCAGCGCCTCAACGACTATCCCGGTACACCCAACACTGACATCGAGCGCTTCGCCACCGGATTGTTCAACCGGTGGGGCATTGGCAACCTGCCGGACAACAACGGCGTGCTGCTGCTGGTGTCCATCGGAGACCGCAAGGCCCGCATCGAACTGGGCGCAGGGTATGGGCGGTCCCGCGATGGTGATGCGGCCGCGATCATGGATGGCACGATCATCCCCCGTTTCCGCAAGGGGAACTACGCCGATGGCATCGAGGCGGGCGTGCGGGCGCTGATGCTGGAGTTTGCCGGCGTGGGCATCGGGTGGAACTGGCCGCTCATCGGCGGTCTGGCAGCAATTCCGGTGCTGGGGTTGATCGCCTTCAGCCTGCTGCGCAACGGCCAGCGCGGCTG
Source organism: uncultured Tepidisphaeraceae bacterium (assembly GCA_964398315.1). GTDB lineage: Bacteria > Planctomycetota > Phycisphaerae > Tepidisphaerales > Tepidisphaeraceae > JADLCB01. The sequence continues at coordinate 5,173 of CAYNMV010000034.1, forward strand.
GGGGTGGATCACCATCGGACTGCTGCTGGTGGTGGTGCTGGGGGTGATTTTCGTGGGCGTGCGCGTGCTGCGCGCATTGGGCCGTGAAGGTCACAGCAGCGGCTGGAGCGCCGGTGGCTTTGGCGGCGGATTTGGCGGCGGCTCCTCCGGGGGCGGCGGCGCCACGGGGAGCTGGTAACACACATGAATTGCCCACGCTGTAAGAATCATCCCCTCACGCCGCGGCAGCACCGCCCCACCGGTGTGGCGCTGGATGTATGCGACCGGTGCAAGGGCATACTTTTCGACGCTGGCGAGTTGGATCGCGTGCTGGATGTGGCCGCCCGGGATCTCCAGCCGCCCCGCCGGGATGAGCAGCCACCGACAGTCCTTTGTCCCCGCTGTGTCGTGCCGATGGCGGCCTTTCACTACCCGCAAACGGTAGCGACGGTGGACATGTGCCGTGACTGCCGGGGAATCTGGCTGGACGGGGGCGAACTGAAGGAAATCCGCACGGTGCGCGAAGCGCTCAGGCGCAAGAACGCGCTGGAAGAGTGGGCCCCTGTGCCAGGGCTCAAGGGGACGCTGCTGCGGTTCATCCAGGTGGCCCTGGCACGGCTGACGAAGTTCGACTGATGCTCAGGCGAGCCGACCGCACTTACTCGATCAGTGCTTTCCAGGCGCGTGGGGGCACCGGCTTACAGGCAGCAGGCGTATCCGGGGGGGTGGCTCTGTCGATCGCCAGACACACAGGCACTGACCGTGCGCAGCACTCATACCGCGGGCCACCCGCCGTACCCCACCGGACGCCGCAATTGGCATACGACCGCCCGTGGGCACCAGTCACGCACCTGCACGCCTGTATTAGTGAATCTCCTCGCCACCTGCCCCTTCGATGGTGCCGACCTCGATCTTCAGATCTTCGCGGTTCTGGATCTTGTCGACCCGGCCATCGCGAATCCAGATGATGCGGTCGGAAACTGCCAGCATCTTGTGATCGTGCGTGGCGCTGATGATGGTGACACCCTTTTCCTTGTTCAGGTCGCGCAGCAGTTCGATGATCAGCTTGCCGGTATTGAGGTCGAGGTTCCCCGTGGGCTCATCCGCCAGGATGATGGATGGATCGTTGGCAAACGCACGGGCAATGGCGACGCGCTGCTGCTGACCACCGGACATCTCAGCCGGACGGTTCATCAGGCGGTGGCCCAGCTCGACGCGCTTAAGGATCTCGGCGGCCTTGTCCTGGGCATCTGCGGTGTTCATGCCGGCGAAGATCATCGGCAGCATGACATTCTCCAGCGCGGTCTGCACCGGCATCAGGTTGAACGTCTGGAAGATGTAGCCGATCTTGTGACAGCGCATCCAGGCCAACTCGTAGCTGTCGAGCTGGGCGATGTCCACCTCGTCGATGTAGACCTTGCCTTCGGTAGGCTTGTCCAGGCCACCGATCATGTTGAACAGGGTAGACTTACCGGACCCGGACGGGCCCATGATCGAGATATACTCGCCGCGCTGGATCGAGACACTGACGCCCTTGAGCGCGTGGATCGTTTCACCGCCCATCTTGTAGGTGCGCTTCACGTCGATGGTGCGGACGGTGTACTCGCTGAGGGCGCCGGCGGTGGCGGGCTTGGTTGTTTCCGCGGTAGTGGTCATTCGTTCTCCCAGAAGGCTGTGCCGTGCAGCGCGTGCAGCGCGGCCGGCCTTATTGTGACTGCTGGACCTGTTCCAGGCGGCGCTTGGCCGCTTCGAAGTTCTGCTGCGCGATCTTGAGCTGCCGCTCGGCAGCGTCATAGGCGCGCTGCGCCGCCTCGCGGCGCTGCTGTTGCGGCGTGGCCCCGCGTACGCCGCTGGGCATCGCGCGGGGCTCCATACGGTGCTGCAGCATCCAGGCGTAGCGCTCGCCGCGCTCGAGGTTAAAGCTGCGATCGTCGCCGACCACCGCGTAGAGCCGTGAGCCGGCCGTGGTTTTCTCCAGGGTAAAGCCGATCGGATCGCCGGCCTTGAGGTCGTCGATCAGGATCGGCGGATCATCCACGCCGGGATAGAGAATGTATGTCCCATCCTCCGGGGCGCGCACCACCGAGGCCGGCGGCCGGGCCATGTACCGGACGATTTCTCCCTTGGGCCGGCAGCCGACCACAGTGAGGGCAAGAAGCACAACCAGAAGCGTTCGCTGAATCACAGGACCTTTCGGTAGTTTGTCACCAGTCCGCTATCAGTTGTCCCGCGTCCGCGGCGCCGGGCATGGCGATCACAGCCAGTGGCCCGTGACAACTGTTGCACCACATTTTACGCATCGACGCGCATCGCCTCGATCGGCTGCATGCGGGCAGCGCGCCACGAGGGATACAGGGCCCCCGCCACCGTCAGGATGATCCCGACGGCCAGGCAGATGGCCACGCCAAGACCCAACTCCCCCCAGGGCACGTTCTTCCAGGCGAACGACCCATATCCGATGGAGGCTGCGGCAATGCTCAGCAGCAGGCCGATGATCACACCGATCACCGTGCCAACCACGCCCTGGAAGAGACTCTCGATCAGGAACAGCTTGATAATGAAACCATCGAGCGCGCCCAGGCATTTCATGGTGCCGATCTCACGGAAGCGCTCGGTAACACTCATCAGCATGGCGTTGAGGATGCCCACGAACGCCACCAGCAGCGCCAAGCCGATCAGCCACCGGGTCTGGATCCGGCTCTGGGCAATCTGCACCGGATCCGAGGGTACGCCATTCTTCTCCATCAGTGCCTGCAGGCGCTGTGGCGCGGTGCGCTCATCCTGCACGGCCTTGAGGCTGCGTGCGGTCTGGACCCAATCCTGAACCACCGGCACCAGCTCCGCATCGGCCGCCATTGCCTTCTCCAGCTCAGCGGCGGTCAGCGGCAGCGGCATGCTCAGTTCCTGCTGAATCTCGGCCAGCGGCTTGCCGAAGACATCTGCGACTTTCCACCCGGGATCAGGCTTGAGCCCCTTTTTCTGTGAGGCGGCAACCGCCTCCTGCACGCCGGTGCGCTTCTGGCGCAGGCTGTCAGCCAGGGCCTGCTGTTCCTCGCGCGTGACGCTGATGTTGGGCTGCTCGATCCAGCGGCGCATGCCGTTGATGAACGCCTCGCTGGCCAGGATTGACATCAGGAACGCCAGGGCCAGCACGATGCCGCTGGTCACCAGGAGGCTGCGGCTGAGGCGCAGGCGAATGCTCTTCCAGGCGATCTCGACGGCCTTGCTGATCGGAAGCATCGGCTGCCGCTTGATGGCATCCTGAGTGCCGGGAGAGGTTGAGGGTGTTTCTGTCATTGAAGTCATGGGCGCTTCCAATTTGCGATCCGCCAGTTGTGATTTGCGGTTGGCTACAGGGGGCAGACGGTTCTCCCGTTCAATCGCAAATCGCACATCGGCAATCGCAAATCAACTGTCCTTCTTCACCGCCATGCCGACCAGGCCCTTCTTGGTCAGCATGTTCAGAAACGTGATGGTGGCGACCTGGGCCTCGCGCAAGTTCAGATTATAACGCTTCGACAGCTTGCGGATCACCTGTTGCACACTGGTCTTGCCATCGCAACTTTCCCAAACCAGCCGCCCCATCTCATCCAGTTCAAAGGTCTTGCTGGCCCCCTCGGGCATCTTCAGCAGCCAGCCGAAGCGCATCTGCCTGAGCGAGACCTTCAGGTTCACGCCACCATCCTCGCGCTCGGTGGCAACGGCCTCCACCAGGCGCATCGGCTTGGCCGCGAGCGTCTGGTCGAGCGAGAGGCGGGGTTTACGTCGTCTGAAAAACATGCCGGTTGCCGATTGCAGGTGGGAAGCGATTCGCCCACAACCCGCAAGTATCTACAATCCCACGCTCCGCGCGATGGCGGGCAGGTCCAATCCCACGCCACCGCCCTGCACCATCACCAGGCGATCGCGGGCCTCATCGTGCAGGGCATAGGTCATCATCTCCTTGAGCAGCGTCCGCTTCCAGATGAATCGCCTGCGCCGAGGCAAAATCGCACATACGCCCTTGAGCTGGCGACCATCTTCGGTTGTCAGCACCACCGGCTCATGCTCCCTGGCCGGGCGATAGTGCTTGCGTTCGCTTATCTGCTGCTGCCGCAGCCAGCGCTCGATGGGCATGCGCTTCAGCGCCACCGATGCCGGGGCGACCTGCCGAACCGTTACCTGCTGCTTCTTGTCCACAAACCGCAGGCCCAGATCACCTGCGAACAACAGCGGCTTCTGCAGCATCAGGTTGCGCGGCACCCGGCAGCTCAGGTCCAGCACCGACCAGGGCCGCGGATCAAGCTCTGCCTGATCCTCCAACGTGGGCAGCAGCACCTCCGCCAAAACACGCTCACGGCGATGGGCGTGATGGGTGAGCTGCACCGCCCGGCCAGAGATCGTGCTGTATCCCAGCCACACATCCCGCCCCGGCGGTTCCGGCTCAATGAATAACCGCGACACCGTCCAGTGCTCGGGCATCGGGTGATCCACCGCCTGGGCCGCGGCGAGCTGGCCAACCTCATCATGCATCAGCTTCTTCGCCCAGGCTTGCGGATCCTTGCTCACCCGCCTGCCGCTGGTCCATCTCAAGCCCAGCCGTGGGCGATGCAGATCGGCCAGCAGCACATAGCCCTCTTCGAAGGTGCCTTCCAGCTTCACCGGATTCCAGCGTGTCGGCACCTCGATCCGCCATCCCTGCCAGCACAAGTGCTGGCGGTTACGGCCGGCCACAGCTCGATGGGCTTGTCTACTCGTCACTGCCTGCATGTTTACCCGGCAAAGCACTGGTGGCAACCGCTGCATCATCCCGGCAGCAGCCGGATCGCCTCGAACGGCAGGCCCTGCGCGTTGCGCACGAGCGCCACCAGTAACCAGAATCCCGCCACCGATGCCTCTCCGATGATCATCCCGATAAAGTACGGCCGTGCTGCGCGATACGCGCCCGCCCCGCCATATTTCACCAGAAGCACCTTGGCCAGCCACCCCAGCATCACGCTGAACCAGATCCTTCGCAGCGGATAGCTGAAAACCAGCAGATATCCAACCGGATGCAGTGGCCAGGCGGCATATTGCAGTCGCAGGGCGCTGAGCGCCCCTGTGATCGTTGCTCCAAAGCCAAAATGCAGCAGCCGGTTGTGGTTTTCCTTGGGTCCGGTGCCGCCGGCCCGGAAGCTGGCAGTGCTGTCGTAGATGTTCGCTGGCGTATCGCTGACTCCGTAGCCGTTGACCGGCTCGCCACTGGTCGAGGCGATGGGAGAAGCATGGGCGTATTCCGCATAGAGCATGCCCGCTCCGGCCACCACATAGCCGAAGGCCAGCGCCAGGATCAGGCAGAGCGTAAACGGAATGGCCCGCTTCCAGTGCCCCTGGCCTTCATAGGCCTGCAAGTCTGTCACGCGAAAGGCATTGATGGCATACGGTGAGACCGCCTCCCGCATGTCATGGGTGAAAAGACGCTCAAAGAACTTGATGTAAAAGTAGTCATGGAGCGGCCGGCGAACCTGCATGCCCTCCGGCACATCATTGAGGGCATACACGAGTGGCCGGATCAACGGCACATTGATCTGCACGAAGATCAATCCCGTCTCCGCCACCACCCGCGCCACCACCAGCATGAAGGTCAGCACCAGGACGACGATCACCACTGCCCCCGCCAGGCTCGCTCCCGCCGCCTTGAGCCACAACACCATCACCAGGACACAGGCCACAAAGCCCCAGCCGGCCACAAAATATGGCAGGTAGCGTCCCTGCGGCTCATCGGGACGCGGCCTGCGGACCATCTGCTGCAAAACGGTCCACCACTGGTGACGGCCCACCCAGAAAATCGCCAGGGCGAAAACCAGGGTCGCCCCGAAGGTCTGGTCCTGCTCCATCGCCTGCGACAGCTCTGATCCCAACAGGCCGACCTGCATGCGCACAAGCTGCACCAGCAGGAAGATGAACCACAGGCTGAACGCCACGTTGGTTTGCAGGAAGTAGGTGAAGCCGATGATGACAAAGTAGATGGTGGATGCCCGGGCGCTGCCCTCGATGTAGCGCCAAGGTTCTTCCTGAAACAGCGAGGTGAGATCGAAGTTGAGCGGGATCTGCGGCCACAACTGGGGGTCGTAGGTATACAACCCGTTGAAGCTGTGCAGGATGAATACCAGGGCGAACGACACCCAGAAGCCGAAGCTGCGCAGCAGCGGCGGCAGCGATCGGCCGGGATCCGGCGGCTCAATCAGCGAGCTGTAAACGGTGGCCAGCGGGAACGCCAACCGCTCGTTATCCGCCCATTGCCGGCGAACGATCACCATCAGGCAGAGGACCGCCCCATACAACCCGATCAGCAGGATGCCCCAACTGATTGCCGGCGTCACCCAGGCCATCCACGGCACCGCCGCCAGGGCTTCCCACCAGGAGTCGGCCCCCGCCACCTCGCTGGAACGGCCGTGGAAGTCACGGATTACCGCGGAGCCGGCCTGCTCCTGCAGCATCTCGCCGGTTCGAGCCGGGAACATCCACTCGGGCAGGTCCAGTTCCTCAAGGATGGTCAACCGCTCACCGCCGGTGGAGGCAAGGTAGTTGAAGCCCACCAGTGTCGGCGGCAGATAGCGCATTAATCCGCTGCTGGGGATGGTTGAGCTGACGAGCACCATCCCCAGCGCCACCGCCAGTTCGCCGCCGGTCAGTGCCTGCCGCGGCAGCCAGCGATGCAGCGGCGCGTTGGCCAGCAGCAGGAACAGCATGAAGAACAGCAGCAACCCGATCGGCATGAAGTTGCCGACCAGGTAGGTGTTGCCCATCACGAAGTCGTTGTATGGAGTAAACGCGCAGATCAGGAAGACCCCCAGCAGGCCCACACTGATACTGCGCCAGCTCACGGGGTTGTGCCGTGGTGTGGACGGCGACGACTGGGGCTGCCCCGATGGCGGGACAGGCTCACTCTGCGGATGTTGAAAACCGGCTTGACTCTCACTCATCGCCGCTGCACTCCCACCATCACGCCGCAGGCAATCAGACGCTCGATACAGGTCTTGTTGATTCCGCGCGGCCTGCCCGACAGGCACCCTCGCACCCCGTCTGCCGCACTGAGGCGATCCCAACCGCCTGGTCCTGATGGATCAGGGTTCATCGCCGCGCCGTGGACACTGTCCGTCGAAGACGCTGGCTGCCCGCGACACACCCGGTCGGTGACTGCTTAGAACGTGCTCTGGAAGACGCTCTTGCTCATGAACACCAGGCCCAGGGCCAGCATCATCACCAGGCCGACACCGCAGGTATAGCCGGCAAAGAAGACCACGCGGTATTGCGGCCACATTTCGCCAAACCGCTTGGAGAAGTAATAGCGCCCCAGCAGCGCCCCGATGAACTGTGGCAGGATCACGTGCGGCGTGGACTGGTCCAGCCCGCGGATCACGCCATACACCAGCAGCACCGGCAAGCCCAGCGCGCTGAGGCCCGCATAGCAGGCCAGCGCGATGCCCAGCCCGCCGAAGAACAGCATGGGCTTCCAGGCCTGGAAGAACGGCCCGCCCTCACCGCCGGGCAGGGTTGAACTGTAGATCAGCCCCTGGCGGAAGGCGTTGAGTTCCCAGAACTGGTCAGCGTAGGGGAAAGCGCTGCTGGGCACCGGAGCGATGCTCCAGATGAACTGACTGAAGACCAGCGTTGCCACCAGCACGATCGGGAAGATGAAGGCCTCGGCCTTAACCATCGAGTAGATCTTGGTGCCGGTGAGCTCGGTCTGGCGGAAGTAAAGGGTTTGGGCGCCGTAGTTGTGTGCCGGGAAGGGTGCAAACCAGATGGCCGCCCCCTGATAGCCGGTGAGGATGAACGTCGCCTCACGGACGAACGGGATCTGCACGCTCATCCCGATGATCCCTTCCATGCGGGCCGAGACGTAGCTGATGATCGGCGTGTAGACAAAGCCGTAGAAGGCGAAGATCCCGATCAGTGTCCACGACACCGGACTGCCCAGCCCCTTCTGCGCGGCATTATCCAGCAGCAGATAGGCCATGACGATGGTGGCCGTCGTGGAGAAGACATAGATCGCCAGGCCGATCCAGATAGAGAAGTCGCCGCGGCCGGCCGGGGGATGCAGCAGGTTCCGCCAGCTTACCCCCTCCGTAACACCCGTCTCATCCAGGTCGCGCTTCTTGCGCAACAGGCTGCCGAAAACATGCCAGAAGCCAATCACTGCGATGGCGGCGGTCAGGCCCAGGCCGAAGGAGAAGTAGAAGTCCAGCACGTTGGAGTTGAGCGTGCGGATCGCCCCCACCCCAGGCCGCCAATTGTGCAGTACGCCGGTATGATAGAGCACCGGATTGGCGATGAAGGTGACAATCAAGCCCACCAGCGCCCCCATCATCGCCCAGAACGGCAGCACCATTCCGCTGATCAGCAGCCCCAGGTCGAAGCTGATCATCATCGGCATGGCCGGCAGGAAAGTCTCGGTGTTGCTGGTCAGGTCCTTGAAGGGGATGGGGAAGATGCGGATCGGTTCGGGCAGGAACGCGCCCGAGACGGCCGGCAGCGCCGCATAGACCACGGTAAACACCATCCCCAGCATCGCCCCGAAACTGAAGACGCGCCACCGCCAGGTCTCTTCGCCGCCGGAGGCATCGGCCAGCGCCGTCACGCCCATGGCCCCCACCGGTGCCAGCGGGAACGGCAGGCGCTCCACGTCGCTGGTGATGCGGTACATCACGTAGCCCAGGCCAAAGTGGTCCAGGCGCTGGAGGAACATGCCGATGGCCATCAGGCCGATCGGTGCCAGCCAGGCGGAGTGGAAGAAGCTGCGTTGTCCCAGGATATCCGGCGAATTAGGCGCGACCCAGCCGGGAATCTTGTCGGCAATGCCGAACTGGCGGAAGGTCTCGCTCTGCACCATGAACTGCTGCCACAGCAGCCCGCTCTGGCCGACATGCACCAGGCTGGCGCCGGCCATGTAGTACAGGACGTAAATCTCCGGCCGCGAAAGCTGGGTGAACGAGCGCCGTGCCACCTCGACGAAGAGGATGATCGTCACCCACTGCGCCGCCGTGCCCACGTCCTGCCCGACGACCAGCTGCATGTACATGCTGGCCGGCGTCATGATCAGCCCCACGAACAGGGCGCCGATCATGGCCTTAAGACCGAACCCGTCATACCACCGATCCGGCGGCGGCATCAGGTCGCGGAACTGTTTTAATTCCTTGTCTTCCTTCATTTGCGATTTGCAATTTGCGATTTGCGATTACCGGCGTCCTGTGACCGCCGCGCCGACTGCCAAGACGCCGCCATGATTCGCGTCAACTGTTGCGTCTCATCCAGCAACAAACTGACTCGGTTCGGTGGCAACGGGCCCACTTCAAACATCATCTCCATCCAGAACGCGCTGTTATTCGCTTCCTCCTCCACCGTACCGATCCTCGCGATGAACTCGCCTGGACCGCCCATAGCCCGCGGCGCGACAGTTCACGCCCACCGAACCTCCAGCCCGGACCAGTTGCCCGGCAACCGCCCGCCCGAGCCTCGAGCCGGGCAGCGCCGCCATCAGTTGAAAGACCGCCGCGAGAACGGCTTCGTCCTCTCACGCTCCCGCTCCGTCATGAGCGATCCCAATCGCACATCGCCAATTGCAAATCGCAAATGCTTCAGCCCAGCCGGACCTCCTCGCCCGGTGCAGTGGTGACAACGCGCTCGGGGGCCTGGTCGGCGAAGAGGCGTTTGCTCTCCTCGACGTACTCGAGCATCCGCTGCGGCGTGAGGCTGCGCCACTGCAGGAACTGCTTGCGCAGTTCGGTCAGGAAGGTGCGATTCATACGGTACCAGCTCCCATCATCACCGCTGAGACGCTGGAGCAGCACCTGCACCTCGTAGATGTCCTGGTATTCGCCGGGGTGAATCATCAGCATCAGATGCTGGCGCACACCCAGGTCGAAGGGGGTCAGCCAGATCACCGTTTTCAGCCCGCGGCTGTCGCGGCCCTGCTCGTCGGTGAAGCTGAAGACCTCCACCTTGCCGGCCGAGAACTTGCCGATTGAGCCTTCCTGGTGGGCCTCGAAGAACTCGGCCAGGTAGGCCAGCGCACCGTCCGCCGCCGTCTTGTTGATGGTGAACGGCAACTGGGCACTGATCTCATCGCCCTTGGGCAGCGGTACCTTCCAGCTTCGGTCGATGCTGGGAGCGGCGATCTTGCTGGCCAGCCGCGCTGGGACCAGGGCCGACAGCAGCGTGATGATCAGGATCAGGCCGATGGTCAGCATCGCGCTGGTGCCCGAGTAGTTGAGCGTCGCCCCGCCCAGCCAGTCCATGTAGTTCAGGAAGTAGGCCACGAGCTGCCCGCCCACGTAGCCGAAGACCGCACCGATCAGGCCATAGGTCATTGCCTCGGCCACGAACAGCGCGCCCACGTGCACCGGAGCCAGGCCCAGCGAGGTGTAAACATGGATTTCACGCTTGCGCTCGGCGATCGAGCCCATCATCGTGTTGAAGATGATCAGCCCCGCAATCGCGAGCGGGATCGCCACCTGTCCAGCGCCCGAAACACTGGCCAGGTTGCTGGCGGCCACCATCTTCACGCCGTCCTCGTAACCGGCGAACAGCGCCACCGCAAAGCGCTTGCTCAGTTCATCGGCCCAGCGCTTGACCTCGGTCTCATTCTTAAGCCGCAGCGCCACGCTGCGCAGCGAGGCGTTGGGCAGCCGGCGGGAAATCTCGGCCGGCACGATGACGAACTGCGTGGCCGACAGGTGGTCATAGGCGCCGGCCAGTTCGGAGGCCGTGGCGTCTGCGTCCAGATCCAGTGCATCGCTGCTGGTGTCCGCCAGGCGGCGACCGCCGGCATCCAGCGCGCCCGAGCTGTACTTCAGCGGTGCGATCGACTCACCGCTGAGCGTCACCACGCGCTGATCGAATGCAGCGGCATCGAAGATCGAGGCGACCTCGAGCTCCATCCCTCCCATCAGCACCTTGGCGCCCGGAGCGGCAATGCCGAGCTGCTCGGCGATAATGCGGCTGAGGAAGATGATGTTCGTCTCGCCGTTCTCCAGCCGGGCGAAGGCCTCGTGGCCAAGGATGTTGGCGATTTCCGGCGCCAGGCGCGACTCGCCCGGCGAAAGCCCCAGTACCGCCTGCGTGGCGAAGATCTTCGGCTTGATTGCCGCCAGCGCTGCTTCACCCCCATCCGCCGACGCAACCGCCGTGCCCTGCGGGCCGGGGACATGGACAATATGAATCTGGTCCTTGGGATCGCTGGCGTTGACGTTCCACCAGCGCTCGACCACTTCCTTGTCACCCAGTACCGCCTTGAGGTTGTCCACCACGATCTGCGGCATGGGCCGGAAACCGCGCTGCCGCATCATCAGGCCGGGATGGCTGGTCGGCTCGCCGGTAGGCAGCGTGGTGGTATCCAGGAAACGGCTGGCGCTGGTGAAGGCCAGCACGGCGAAGGTGATCAGCACGATCGTGACCGCCGTCAGCGCGGTGCGGAACTTGCGCCGGCGCATGTTGGCGATGCCCATCGTTACAGCGCTCATCAGCACGCTGGCCCGGGCGAAGCTGGTCGATTGGGCCGAGCCGCGGCCGGAGCGGATTTTCTTCAGCTCCGTATCAAAGCGGCCATAGACAACGCTGATGACCACGATCGACATGAAGATGATCGCAAACGCCAGGATGATGATCAGCGGGCTGGTCGAAATGCGGAACGCCGGGTGGAAGACCCAGAGCATCGCGGTCATGACCGCGAAGATGATGACCGCGCCGGTGATCTGCTTGTAGATGTTGGGCGAGCCGATGAGCAGCCGCTCCATGCAGAAGGCGAACGGCACGCACAGCAGGAGCAGGAAAATGGCGGCCCGCACCACGTCATTGGCCATCGCCTGAGCGGCGGAGTAGACCCGCGCCTCGGTTGCCCAGGCCGCGTTGGATTCCTTGATGAGGAAGTCAGCGGCATACGGCTGCCACATCCCCAGGTAATCCTGAAGGTTCATGCTGGTGGCCAGCCGCATGCCCCGGCCGACCGGATAGACCTGGCGGGCGCGCTCGATCTGCTCGGCGGCCTGGGTGTGCAGCGTATCCAGCAGTTCGCTGGTCACGCCGGCCGCACGATAATTGGCCAGGCGCACCGAGTCGACCAGGTGGAAATCCTGGCTGGTCATGAGCGTGAGCGGCCCGATGTTGCGCATCTGCTCGAGGGTGAGACCCTCGGCCAGGTTCTTCACCTCGCGCGCCGCCACGCCCTTGTCGCTGACCTGCCGCCAGTCCTGCATGTTCAGCAGCATCAGGCGATTGCCGATGCGGCCATAGCGGAACAGCAGGTAGACGGACATATCCGGCTCAAAGAAGCCGGCCATGAGCTGCTGGCCGAGCATCACATTGAAGCGCTGAGGCTCGGCATTGCGACGGGCATCCAGCGGGATCACCTCACCCAGGTCCTGCAGGAAGCGCGGATCGTACAACCCCACCAGCGGGAACTCTGCGCAGTTAAACACCAGGCTGCGGCGCGTGGTGAGGTTCTGATTCAGATCGGCATAGAGGGTGATATCCGCGCTCTGGCGGCCCAGGTCGCTGGCGGCGGTGATGGCACCCGTATCCGGCTCGATGCGGTAGACCTGGATCGCCAGTTGGCGCAGTTCGCCGTGCAGCCGCGGCAAGGCCTCAAAGCGGTAGCGTCCCTCGGCATCGCATACGGCCACCTCGCTCTTGCGCAAGCCCATGGTGTAGGGCAGCTTGCGCGGCAGTGGGATCTTGCGGGTCCCGGCGGCGTAATAATAGGTGACCAGGAACCCCGGCCGCGGCAGGTCCGGCACCGGCCGGCCCGGAGCAGCGCTGACCACCTGCCCGGTAAAGCCGTTGCGCTGCCACTTGTTCTCCACCGGCCCCTTGAAGCGGATGTCTTCCCACGCCTGGCGCATCAGCACCCGCACCGCGTTCAATTGCGGCAGGATGGCGCGCAGGTTCAGGTTTTCGGGGGTATCCAGCGGGGTATCGCGGCGAGGACGCAGGTCATCCAGCGTCACCAGCGAGAAGCCCGGCGTCGCCCAGGCACGGCACAGTTCGGTGCCGATCGGCATCGAGGCACACAACCAGCTCTGCGGCGCGCGCACGCCGGTCAGCGGCTCAAAGTCCACCAGCCCTGCGATCGATTCGAACCAGGGATGCGCGCTGCTGTCGCGGCGGACCCGCTCGAACCAGTCACGGTAGTTCTGCAACGATGTGATGTTGCTGGTGCGCTGGAACATGCCGTAGGACATCGGTCCCATGCGCACGCCCCGGTCGCTCAGGTCCAGCGATACCACGCACTCGATCAGGCGCTTGTCGTTGGAGCGGTCATCCGGGTCGGGATCCATTCCCAGGTGCCCGGCCAGCCAGCGGAACAGATCCATCCGCTCCAGCAGGATCATCTCGCGCTGACGATAGTGCTCGCGCTGTTCTTCGAGGCGCTCGATGGTGCGGCGGACGTACTCGGCCGCCAGCGGCCGCATATCCTCGTCCGCATCAGCGCTGGTCGGGCCCGCCAGCCGCTCGGGCTTGGTCTGGAAGGCGTATTTCAGGCGGCTGAGGCGAACCTGGTTATCTTCAAGCCGTTGGCGCTGCTCGCGCTGCTCGGGTGTGAGGCGATCCTCGGACATGACGCGCAGGCGGAACAGATGGTCCTGCTCCAGCGCCATGTCGGTTTCGATCAGCTTGACGATGCGATCAACCTGCTGGCGGTCCTGCTCGGGCCTCACCGAGGCCGGGTTGGCCGCCAGTTCGCGGATGCGCGCCAGATCGCGCTCCAGCGTCTGCATCTCCCACTTCAGCCCCTCTTTGGCGTTGAGTTCCTCGCGCCAGACCTTGGGCACATCAGACAGTGCCATGAACATGTTGCGCGTCGCCAGCATCGAAATGCTGTCGGCACCGCCGAAGAAGACCATCACCGGCCGCTCGGTCGGGCGCTGAGCAAAATCGCGCAAAAGGTTCAGCCCTGCTGCCGTCTGGACCGCCTGGCTGGCCCCCTTGGCCAGATCCGGCACCAGGCCGCTGGATTCATAGCCGACGCTGAACATCAGCACGCCGGGATTGAGATTGCCTGTCCATCCCTGCGGGCGATCGGTTGTGCCGGGGATGTAGGCGTAAAAGTTGCGGGCGGTGCGCAGTTCCCAGTTCACCTGGGCCTTGAGGGTGGCCGGCGCGGTAATGGCCTCCTGGCGAAGCTGGTCGGCCAGTTCGCCATCGGGCAGGTAGAAGCGTGGAATGGCGATGGGAACCGTCAACTCGTGCGATTGCAGGTGCTGATTGTTCACCTCCGGCGACCCGAGCACGATGATCGCGCGGGCACCGAAGTAAGGCGCCTGGGTCCACATGTCGCCGGCGGTGGCTTCCACAACCGCGATCTGGCCCTGGAGCTTGCCCGGGTTGATCTCGTTGAATGAGGCCTTGCCCACGTACACCAGGCGGCCGGTGATGCCCTCCTCGGGTGTCGCATTCAGGCGTACATGCGCCGGCCAGAAGGGGTAAACCCGGGCTGTCTGCCCGCCCTCGATCGCCAGGGTGGCCGGCCCCTTGGAAACCGGCACCATCACATCAAATTCGTGGATCTTCAGATCGACATTGGGCAGCGCGCGAATCTGCTGCTCAATGTAGTCGGCGGTCTGGTAATAACCTTCGGAGCCGACGATGCGGGTGGCCGGAGCGACGATCGCTTCATAGTCACGGCGAAACTGCTCATCGAGCTGCTGGGAGCGGCCATCGGGCTGCGCCACCACCGGCTGACAACAAGTTATCGCAATCAGAGATGCCAGCAGGCAGATGAGCCACGACGGCCTGAAGCCCCCGTTCGCGGCAGAATCACCATCCGGGTTTTCGCTTCGACGCCGGGTTCGATCCATCACGCAACTGCCCTGAAAGGTAGAAACAAGATTGTGCTGCCGTCGCCGGCCGCCCATGTGACCCGCAAGACGTTCGGGAATCGGCCATGGTTGACCAAGTCGGGCATTATGACCAATTCCCGATATGAACGCAAAATGCTTTCAACCTCACCAACTTCCGCAGTGCCTAATCGGCCACGACCCGCTGCCAACGCCTGTTTTGCCTTCGCAGCGGCCGCGGAATACGCTTAAGTGATGTCCACGCACAGCCCTGATTCGCCGCAACCGGTCCCTCCTATACTCAAAGGACACGAAATTGTTGTGGGCGTTTGTGGCGGAATTGCCGCTTATAAGGTGGCAGATGTGGTTTCCAAGCTGGTGCAGTCCGGCGCCGGCGTCACCGTCTGCATGACGCGCGAAGCCCAGCACTTCGTAGGTCCGCTGACCTTCCAGGCGCTCTCGGCCCGCCCCGTGCGAATCGACACCTTCGCACTGCCGGATTCATCTGATCCGCAGCACATCGCCCTGACGGAGCGCGCCGACCTGATGCTGGTGGCCCCGGCCACGGGCAACCTGATCGCCAAGGTGGCGCACGGCCTGTGTGATGATATCGTCAGCCTGATGATCAGCGCGGCCGCCTGTCCGGTCGTCTTCGCCCCGGCCATGAACAACCGGATGTGGGCCCATCCGGTCACGCAGGAGAACGTGAACAAGCTGCGTTCGATCGGCTACAGCTTCATCGGCCCCGAGAGCGGATTCCTCGCCTGCCGCAATGTCGGGATCGGGCGCATGAGCGAGCCGGCGACGATCGTTGCCGAAGTCATCCGTCTGCTCACTGAGCCTGGCGCCCGCCCCGCGCCAATCACCCCCGCCGCCGAAACCTGATGCCAGTCATGCCTGGTGCCGGCCGTGCAGGCCGGAACCGGTGACAAATGCGACGTATCGGGGGCCGGCCCCTGCCCCGGCCCAGTGCCATGCCGTGGCTTTGTGCGCCCATTCCCGGCCATCCGTGGCGGGCATTTCCCAACACCTCCGGCGTGCGGTTCCTTTCATATCTTTTGCATGCCCACCGCGCGTACCTATAATGCCGCCCTGACCTTACGCATCGAAAGGACGTTCCCTGTGTCAACGGCGACAGCTCCCGATTACGCGGCACATGACATTGGCGGTTCCAGGCAATTCCTGCTTCGCCGCCTTCACTCCCTGACCGGCCTTGTATTCGGCGGTTACCTGGTGGTTCACCTGATCGTGAACGCCACCATCGCCCAGGCCGGCGATGTCTACCAGGTCCAGGTCCGCAAAATTCACGACCTGCCGCTGCTGTGGGCCATCGAGTGGCTTTTCATCTTCCTGCCGATCATTTTCCACACGATCTACGGCATCTGGATCACGGTGACCGGCCAGCCCAACGTCGGCAACTATCCCTACTCCAAGAACTGGTTCTACACGCTTCAGCGCCTCAGCGCGATGATCATCGTGCTATTCCTGGTGTTCCACGTGCTGAGCCTCAAGTACCACCTGTTCGGCCAGACGCTCAGCTTCGACCCCGACCGTGCATCGGCCACGGTGCACCGGCACATGACCGCCAGCGCCCTGATCGCGTATTTCGTCTACCCGATCGGCATCCTGGCCTCGTGCTACCACCTGGCCAACGGCTTCTGGACCGCCGCCATCACCTGGGGACTGACCATCAGCGCTGCCGCCCAGCGCCGCTGGGGCTTTGTCTGCCTCGGGCTGTTCGTGGTGACGATGATCTGCGGCTTCGTCGCCCTTTTCGCCAGCCTTGACCCGGCCCTCGCCGGGCCCAAGACTGACGGGATCCAGATGACGGGCGGATAAACAGCCGGCGCTGAGCAGGCAGCGGATTACTGCCGCCGGCTCATCACGCTGCGTGCATCGCGTGTCAGAACCGAAAACTTCGCGTCCCTCGACGCCCCAATAGGATATCGCAATGGCTGCTCCCAGTAAGAAACGTGTCATCGTCGTTGGCGGCGGGCTTGCCGGCCTGTCCTGCACCATCAAGCTCGCGGAAGAAGGGGTCAACGTGGACCTGTTCTCGATGGTGCCGGTGAAGCGGAGCCACAGCGTCTGCGCCCAGGGCGGCATCAACGCCTGCAACGAGATCGCCCGCCAGCAGGGCTACAGCGAGTGGATCCACTTCGACGAGACCGCCCTCGGCGGTGACTTCCTGGCGGACCAGCCCCCGGTGCTGGAAATGTGCAACTGGGCGCCGCGCATCATCGACCTGCTGGACCGCATGGGCGTGCCCTTCAACCGCACCCCCGAGGGTCAGCGGGCGCTGCGCCTGTTTGGCGGATCGCTGTTCAAGCGCACGTTCTTCGCCGGGGCCACCACCGGCCAGCAGTTGCTGTACGCCCTGGATGAGCAGACCCGCCGCTGGGAAGTCGAAGGGAAAGTCACCAAGTACGAATTCTGGGAATTCCTGTGGCCGGTCATCGAGGATGGCCAGTGCGTCGGCATCGTCGCCCAGGACATGCGCTCCATGCAGATCCGCGCTTTCCGCGGCGACGCGGTCGTGATGGCCACTGGCGGCAACGGGCTGATCTTCGGCAAGAGCACCATGTCGGTCATCTGCACCGGCGGCGCGGCCTCGCGCTGCTTCCAGGCCGGGGCCAGGTACGGCAACCCGGAGATGATCCAGGTGCATCCCACCGCCATCCCCGGTGAGGACAAGTGCCGGCTGATCAGCGAGTCGGCCCGCGGCGAAGGAGCACGCGTCTGGGTTCCCCGCAAGCCTGGCGACACCCGCCGGCCCAACGATATCCCCGAGTCCGAGCGCTACTACTTCCTCGAAGAGCGCTACCCCAAGTACGGCAACATCGTTCCGCGCGACATCGCCACCCGCGAGATCTTCCAGGTCTGCCAGGAAGGCATGGGGGTCGGCGGCGGCAATATGGTCTACCTGGATCTGCGCGATGAGGTGAAGCGCATTGGCCGCCGGGCGATCCTCAACAAGCTGGAAGGCATCCTCGAGATTTACGAGAAGTTCGTCGGCGATGACCCGCTGGAAGAGCCGATGAAGATCTTCCCCGCCGTCCACTACACCATGGGCGGGCTGTGGGCCGGGTTCACCAAGGATGAGAAGAGCGGCGGGCTGAAGTTCGGCGACCCAGCCAACATGATGACCAACATCCCCGGCCTGTACGCCATGGGCGAGGTTTCCTTCGCTTACCACGGCGCCAACCGCCTGGGGGCCAACTCGCTGCTCTCGTGCATCTTCGACGGCCTGTTCGGCGGAACGTGCATCAAGAACTACATCGAAGAGGCCGCTCCCAAGGCCGCCGCGGACGTTCCCCAGAGCGTCTTCGATGCCGTCCGCAAGCAGGAAGAAGACAAGCAGGATCGCCTGCTCAAGAGCACCGGCAACGAAAACCCCTACAAGCTGGCCCAGGAGATGGGCGAAGTGATGACCGCCAGTTGTACGGTGGTGCGCGACAACCAGAAGCTGGAAGAGGCTCTGACCCAGTGCCAACAGTGGAAAGAGCGTTACAAGAACGTGCGTCTCAGCGACACCGGCATGTGGACCAACCAGAACCTGTCATTCGCGCGGGCGCTGGGTGACATGATCGTGCTGGCCGAAGCGATCCTGAAGGGCGCGCTGCTCCGCAACGAGAGCCGCGGCGCTCACTACAAGCCGGCGTTCCCCGAGCGCGATGATGCCAACTTCCTGAAGACGACCATCGCAACATTCAACCCTGAATCGCGCACGACCGATATCAGTTATCAGCCGGTCGACACCAGCCTGGTGCCGCCGCGGGCGCGAACCTACGGCAAGACCACGACCTCGCCCGCAGGCACCGGTGCATCCAGCACGGCCACCGCCGGCGCCAAGGCGTAAATGCAAGCGGCTCACGATTCCTCCCGAAGCCTCCGGCCCTCCTCCTGCCGGGGGCTTCAATTTTGCGCAGATGCTTCGTGCGCACGGCCTGCACCAAGCCATGGCCATGTGGCGCGGAGGGTGCGCGGATCCGGCCGGCCGGAGATCAGGCCGGGGTGGATTGCACCTTGATGGACACTACTGGGATGGGCTCACCGCCCTGCGGAGAACGCCGTCAGCATGCGCTGCATGCGCGTGCCGCGACAGCCTGCCTGCGGCTATCCGCAAACAGCCTGAAACGCTGAGGCGCCTGGCGGGTTGGCCGGCCGATGGATCAGTGGGCCGCTTTCAGGGGATTGCCGAAGACAATTCGGCGCAGCTCCGGTGCGCCGGTTTCTTCAGAGAACCCGCCGGCCACCAGCACAAAGACGACATGACGGGTATGCCCATCAGTGAGGCTGGGCAGCGACTGATTGCCCCGCCACAGCACGATCAGGCCGACGAAGGTGTCGGCATCGGCCCGCAGAGCATCGCCGATCCACTGCGCGGCCACCTTGTCGGCCTCGCGGGCGGCCACGGTATCGGGCGGCATGAACTTGCGCTTGATCGCATCGGGCAGGTCCGAGCTGGCAAAATCCACTCCCATGTCCGAAGCAGCCCGATCCGGCGTGCCCCGGTAACCACGGGCCGTGATCAGCAGGCTGCCCGAGCACTGATCAAACAAGTCAACAAGACTCCCCCGCCGGGCGCTGAAGGTGAACAACGGGATCTTCTCTACCGCCTGGGCCACCGCCGCCGAGTCCTCCTGCACGAGCGCCCCGGCCAGTTCGCGCATGGCTTGCTGCCACATGGCCTGGTGTGATTCGTTCGCTTGCCCCCCTGCCACGGCGCAACTCATCAGCACCGATAACGTGAATGCAATTGATCGCATATGGGCAAGTCCTCCTTCACACTATCGGCATCGGGATGCGCCACTTCGGTTTTTCCAGTGTCAGACTGACATATTCAGCCCCTGGGCGGGTTATGGGGCGCGGAACAACCATCCCAGATGTAACAGGTGTCATGCACACAACGCGCCGGCTCGACCTATCGGACCCCCGGCCCCCTGGCAGCCACGGCGGCGCGGGCTGCGTGAAGCACAGCAGGATCGGTCCCCTCTATTGCGTTTATCGCCCCCTACCACTTCTGCAAATCGCTCTCACCGATCAGGTTAAAACCTTTCTTGATCAGCAGGCGGGCGGCGAGGGTGGGATCATCCACGTACAGCGCCATGCAGGGCCCCTTGGGGCCTTGCAGCAGCGGGTAGGCGTAGTGGATGTTGATCTCGGCAGTCAGCAGGACCGCGCAGATCGACACCAGCGGCTGCTTCACATTGCGCGGCAGTTGTACCGCCAGCATCTCGGTTTCGCTGAAGCTGAAGCCGGCCGTTTTCAGCAGTTCGCGGCCAAATTCGCTGTGGGCCGCGATCAGCCGCACCAGGGCGGCATCCCCCGATTCCTCGATCGACAGCGCGACGATCTTGCCCACCCCCTGCTCCAGTGAACGCACCAGTGACTGAAGGCGTCCGACCTTGTTTTCCAGAAAGACGGTAAACTGGCGGACGCGCGTCAGCTCGTAGCCGGCACTTTCGAGGGTGTCAGGGGGCAGCATACTCTCCATAAACCCCTCCAGCCTACCGCGTCCCCGGGCGCTCGTCACCCCATTGCGCGCCCGCGAATCCATTTCTGCACCGGTTCGGCCGGCGGCCGCTGCGGGTCCGGGGCCATCGGCCAGGCGCTCGCCTTGGCGCAGCCCCCATCCTTTGCCCCCCGCCGCTACCAGCGCTGTCCGTCTTCGCACCCTTTGCGGTGCCTGTGCCGCCCGGCCGCTATCGCCCGCCGCACGGATCGGGTACAAGGCCAGCGCATGATGGACCGTGCTGCCTGCCTGCCCCCGATCACACTGAGGAGCCTGGTTACGCCCGGCCTTGAGGCAGTGCGCCGATTCTGGAAGCCGTTTCTGCTGCTGCAATCGCTGGCGCTGCTGCTGGTGATCGCATATTTTTACAATGATGCGGTGCGCACGGCCTGTGGCGGTCTGGCGGAGCTGAAACGCAACACCGGTCTGCTCTATAGCGCCGTCGCGGCCGCACTGGCGGGCGTTGTGCTGCCGGAGGGGGCCAAGGCCGTGGTCCTCGGGCAGCGCTCATTCGATCGCCAGCGCCGCCGGGACATCGGCTTTGCCCTGGTGGGGTTTGCCCTGAATGGGATCATCGTCGATATGCAGTACCGCGGCCTGGCGCTGCTGCTGGGGCATGACAACGCTCCCTGGACGGTGATCTCCAAGGTGCTGGCCGACCAGTTCATCACCACCCCGCTCTATGGCACGCCCTACTGGATCCTGCTCTACGGGCTGCGGGCACACCGCTACCGACCCGGTCCGTTGCTGGCCGAGTTGTCGGTGCGCTGGTACCTCACCCGCGTGCTGCCGCTGCTGATCCCCTGCTGGTGCTACTGGATCCCCATGACGCTGATGATCTACAGCCTGCCGGGCGAGTTACAGCTCTCGCTGTTCTCGCTGGCGCTGGCCGCCTGGAGCCTGGTCATGATCTTCATCGCCAGCCGCCCATCCACTCCAGCGCCCCCTGCCCCCGCGCCCGAATCCGAGCCGGTAACCGCCGCCCCTTGATCCGGCACGCGCCTGCACAGCACTGCATGCATCGACCTTGCGACAAGGTGGCCATGCAAGCGATCCCGGCCACCCGGGGGAGCGTCTGGATGCGCTGGATCAGATCAAGCCTTCCGCATCGGCCGGGTCTGACTATCATGGGTTGTTTACCCTGAAAGAAAGGATGTCATGGCCCGCATCGCAATCCTGCTGGAGAAGATTTACGAAGACCTGGAGCTTCAGTATCCCAAGTACCGCCTGAAAGAGGCCGGACATGAGGTGGATATCGTCGGCCCCAAGGCCGGCGAAACGTACATCGGCAAGCACGGGTATCCGCAGGTTGCCGAGAAGAGCGCTGCGGATGTGAAGGCAACCGATTACCAGTTGATCGTGATCCCCGGCGGGTCATCGCCGGACCACATGCGGCGCAATGAGCACATGGTGAAGCTGGTGCGCGAGGCGGACAAGCACAACATTCCGATGGCCGCCATCTGCCACGGGCCGTGGATGCTCTGCTCGACCAATGCCCTGCGTGGCCGGCGCTGCACCAGCTACATGAGCATCGTGCATGATGTTATCAACGCGGGCGGCCTGTGGGTGGATGAGGCGTGCGTGGTGGATGGCCACATCATCACCGCGCGCACGCCCGACGATCTACCGGCGTTCAGCAACGCGATCCTGCAACTGGTCAGCGAGGGCAAGGCCGAGGGCGTCAAGGGCAAACCGATCGCGCCAGCCTGGCTCAAGGATGTGATCTGAAGCCG
Source organism: uncultured Tepidisphaeraceae bacterium (assembly GCA_964398315.1). GTDB lineage: Bacteria > Planctomycetota > Phycisphaerae > Tepidisphaerales > Tepidisphaeraceae > JADLCB01. The sequence continues at coordinate 27,195 of CAYNMV010000034.1, forward strand.
ATGCGGTCTGAAGCCGATGCGGTCTGATGCCCGCGCCCGGGGCTGAGCACGCCTGCGCGGGAGGTATCGCGGCGGTATCGGCCGGGTACGTCCAACGCCCGGGGATGCATGCGCCCGGGGATGCGCGGGCGGTGGCGGCTCAGGACTGCGCACGCAGCAACGCCGGCAACTGGCGAACAAAGGCGCTGCGCGGCAGGACATGGTCGATCCCCAGCGCCCTGGCGGCCTCGATGCGCTCGACATCCACGTGCGACACAAAGCCGACCACGCGCCGGCCCGGCCTGGCCTGGCCCCACGCGGCCGCCGGCTCAAGCGCGCCTTCCTGGTTCAGATCGACCAGCAGCAGCGGCGCATCGGCATCGGCCAGTTGCGCTGGATCACGCATGATCCGCACCACCGCCCCCGCAGCGCGGGCCTCAGCGCTGATCTTGCTGGAAAACATCAGGTCGCGCACCAGCGCAATGGCGGCAGTGGCGGGCGGTGTGGAGTCAGTCGGCGTGGAATCGGTCATCGTCAGATAGCTCCTCTCGAAAAAAGCGGGCAGTACATGGTGCGCACCCGGCGCAGGGCGCATCCCAGGCAAACAGCATGGCCCGAAAGACCGCAGCCAATGCGCTGGTGATTGGCACGGCGGATCGGCTGCACGCGCCCTGCACGGGGCGCTCATACGGTGGCATTCCGCGTGCCACGGACGGCCCGCCCATCCGCTTTTTTCCGCAGACAGCATCGGGCACCCGCGAGTATAGTGGCCTTGGGCAATCTTTCACGGAGAGGCACATGGCGGGCCGTGCAGACGTGCCGGACATCCTCAAGGCAGCGCCGATCGACAATGGCTGCTGCATCCGCATTGAAGGCCGCGGCACCATGAGCCAGAGCCGCACCGCGCTGGATCTGGCCCAGCGGACTTTCGCCGAATGCCCCCAGGGCCGGGTGGTGTTTGACCTGACCGCCTGCACCTATCTCGACAGCACCTTCATCGGGTGCCTGCTGACGCTCTATCGCGATCATGGCCGTTGCTCCCCGCCGCGTTTTTTCCTGGCCGCCCCGCTGCCGCACCGCACTGAGTTGCTCGGGCTGACGAAGCTCGATCAGATCATCCCCGCGCTGGAGACCCCGCCACCCATCACCGGCCAGTGGGTCACGGTGGAATCGGTCAGCACCGACCCGCGCGAGCTGGCCGAGCATGTCATGGACTGCCATCGCAAACTTTCGCAAATTGAAGGCCCGATGGCCAGTGCCTTCGCCAAGATCGCCGACCAGATGCAGCGCGAGCTGGCCGGGTGATCCCTGCGGAGACGCCGGTCCGATGCGCGCAGTGTTCCACGTGGAACATTGCACCACCCCGCCCGCGTCAATGTTCCACGTGGAACACTACACCACACCCCCTGCGCAATTGTTCCACGTGGAACAGTGCACTGCCCCGTCCGCACCGCATTGTTCCACGTGGAA
>CAYNMV010000034.1:28743-46527 GCA_964398315.1 uncultured Tepidisphaeraceae bacterium
TGTTCCACGTGGAACAGTGCACTGCCCCGTCCGCACCGCATTGTTCCACGTGGAACAATGCACCTCCCTGGCGGCTGCGGCGCTTTACCTCCGCGGGCCGGCCTGATACCGAATGAGGCATGTCCCACGGTTCGCGGAAATATCACGATCGTGTCGCCCGCCAGTACGATGCGATTTACGATGACCCCTACTGGCATTTCCACGATGAGCTGACCTGGCGGATGATCAAGCCGCACCTGCCGCGCGATGCATCCGCCCACTGTCTCGACCTGGGCACGGGCACCGGCAAATGGGGGCTGAAGCTGCTGAAAAGCGGGTTCGCCACCACATTTGTCGATCACTCGGCGGCCATGATCGAGCAGGTGCGCGGCAAGCTGGCGGAGCTGGGCAGCAAGAGTTCGAAAGCGCAGTTGCTGGTGGCTGACATCGTGAAGATGCCCGACCTGCCCGACCGCCATTTCACCCTGACGCTGGCGATGGGCGATCCGCTGTCGATCTGCACCGATCCGCAGTCGGCGGCCAACGAGATGTTCCGCACCAGTCGCCCCGGCGGCATTGTCATCGCCACCGCCGACAACAAGCTCGCCGCCCTCGATCACTACGTGGAGCGCGGCAATTTTGATGCCCTGGAAACGTTTGTGCGCACCAGCCGCACCCGCTGGCTGACCAGCGCCAGGGAGGAGCAGTTCGAGCTGACGACCTTCACCCCCATCTCCCTGCGCAAACTGTTCGAGCGCTCGGGGTTTGAGGTGCTGGAGGTGGCCGGCAAAACAGTCCTGCCCGTCCGCCAGAACAAGCGGCTGCTGAGCGTGCCGGGCGCCATGTCGCGACTGCTGCGGCTGGAGCAGGAGCTGGCCAGGGATCCCGCTTCGGCCGGCCGCTGTGCCCATCTTCAGATTGTGGCCCGCCGACCCGTCTAGCAGCCTGAGCAATTCGCCGGGATGGGCCGTGCTGGTTGTCCGTGCGGATGGACCGCACTGGCCCGTGTGTGATCAGCACGAATCGGCAGCCGCATCCGATGGGCGGATGGTGAGTTGCTCGCCGGGGGCGGTTGGACGCTCGATGATCCTGCCGGGGTGCCACGGATCGGCCATGCGGAAGCGGTTGCCCAGGGTGCTGGTGATGCGCACCTCAACCAGTTCACCATCCCGGCGGGTCAGCCCAACGCGGAAACCACCCTCTGTTTGGATCCCTTCCACGTCGATCTCGCGCCAGGTCGGCGGCGCGCCCTGCAACAGGTAATGCACGCCGCGGCGGGTATGGACCAGGAAGTCAAGGACAGCAGCGCACGCGGCCATGCCCGCGTCCATCTGCATGATCTCCCCGCCCTGGCCAGGCGCGGGCATGGCCGGCACCGCTGGATCGCCGGTGAGGTTCGTGCGCGGCAGCTTGGGATCGTGCAGCGTGCCGTGTCCTTCGTTGGTGTAGAGATGCCGCCAGTAATCCATCAGCGCCACCGCCGCATCCGGGCAGCCCATGCGCGCCTGCAACATCGCCGCCCAGGGGATGCACCAGCCGCTCCATTGGCCCATCCCCTGCTGCTGCCAGCGGGCGTAGGTTTCGGCGATGATCGGCCGCCAGGTGGGATCGGACGGCTCGATGATGTCCCACGGATACACCCCGGCCCAGTGGCTGTGGTGGCGGTGTGACTCATCCAGGTCCTGGCCCTCCCACAGGACAATACGCTGCCGGCCATCGGGCCCTGCCTGCACGCACGCACGCGGCAACTTGGCCTGGATCTCGCGCCAGATCGGCCGCGGCGTCTCGCCAAGCACCCGGCAGGCTTCCAGCAGGCACTCGATCAGCATGTGGATGCAGCCAATCTGAAACGAGGCGTTGCGCCCCCAGGCCCAGATGGCCGATCCACCATACTCCGGCGACACGCTCACCGGCAGCACATAGCTGCCATCGGCCTGCCGTTCCAGCATCTCCTCGAAAACCCGCATCGCCCCCCGCATGTACGGATACGCCCGCTCGCGCAGGAACCCGATATCGCCGGTCATGCGGTAGTAGTCGAACATCATCTTGCCGACCCAGCCGGTGCAGGCATGGTCGATGGTGCCGGTCCAGAAGCTGCCAACCACCACGCACTCATCGCTGACCGCGTGCGGCAGGACATAGCCATCGTCGATGCCGACAAACTTGCGGGCATGATCCCGCATGCGATCGCGCCAGCTCCAGATCAGGTCAAACAGCGGCCGCAGGTGCGACAGCCGGTTGCCCGCATAGGCCGGCCAGTAACACATCTGCACGTTGATGTTGAAGTGATAATCGCTGCTCCACGGCGGCAGTTGGTACTCCTCGATCCACGGCCCCTGCAAGGTGGCCGCTACGCCCTGCGGCGCGGTCAGGCCAGCGAACTTGTAGATGCCATAGTGGTAGAGGAACGACAGGTGCTCATGCGGAATGCGCACCCGCGGCACATCCCGCCAGTAGTCCTCCCACCAGCGCTGGTTGGCCTGCCGCAGTTGCGCCACGCCGCCGGCGAGGCTCCCATCAATGTGCCCGCGGACCGCGCGCTGCGCAGCCGCATCATCCGCCCCATAGTCCATTGCCACCAGCAGGTTGTGCTCCATCAGGCGGTAGCCCACGCACAGCGGACCATCCACCACGCGCGGCGAAATCCAGCCCGACAGGTCTGTGGTCTCGAACGGGCGGGGTGCGGGAATGCCCCGCTCAGCGAGGGCCGCCCCGCAATGGTCCCATGCCGTCACGATGGACACCTGGGGCGGCGGCACATCCGCCGGCAGCGCGAGATGGAACACCGGCGCGTGCATCGACAGGTTCAGGCGAAGCTGCACCGGCGCGCTGGCGGCATCCGCATGGCGCGCCAGCTCGATGACGATCTCGCCACTGCCCAGATGCAGGCGCCCGCGCTTCAGCGCCAGCGATGGATCAAACGCCAGTTCCAGCCGCCCCACCGGCAGCACGGTCGGACGATCCGGCTCGCCGGGCCGGGCGGGTGTGCCGGCAAAAATTGCACGGATTGCCGCCTCATCGCCCGCTTCCAGCAGCCGGCGCAGGTGCCGGTAGTTCATCTGGTCGGTCCAGGGGGTTCCGCCGCGGCGGTCCCAGAAATCCGCCCGCCCGAACGTCAGCCGCAGCACGTTCGCCTCGCCCCAGATCATGACCCCCATCGTGCCGTTGCCCTGGAGCATGCCGGCGTGGGTTCGTTTCAGCGGGAAAAACCAGTCACAGGTCTGCTGCATGGGGGTATGGGACGCGGCCCGGTCATCACCGTCAAGTCGGCAGCGCCCGCTTGAGCCGGCCTGCTGCCGCCCTTACACTGGACGAACCGTTTTGAGCCTTTTGTCTACGGAGAAGACCGCCGCTTTGACCCACAAAACTCAACAACCGCCCCTGCCTGAAGCGTTTGCCCAACTGGGCGTGCGCAATTCCATCCTCAAGGCGCTGGCCGAGCTGAAATTTGAAACCCCCTCGGAAATCCAGTCACTGCTGATCCCGCGTGCACTGGCCGGGGTGGATCTGCTCGGACAGGCCCGCACGGGCACCGGCAAAACCGCCGCCTTTGGCATCCCCATCCTGTGCCGGGCCCAGCGCGGCATCGCCACCCAGGCGCTGATCCTCGTGCCCACGCGCGAGCTGGCGGTGCAGGTGGATGCCGAGCTCAAGCGCATCGGGGCCCACACCCCCATCCGCACCGTTGCCGTCTACGGCGGCCAGCGCATCACGGCGCAGATGAAGTTCCTCAAGCACGGGCCAGAGGTCATCGTCGGCACCCCCGGCCGGGTGATCGACCTGCTCGATCGCCGCATCATCAACCTGAACAACATCCGCTTCATCGTGCTGGATGAAGTCGATCGCATGCTCGACATCGGCTTCCGCGATGACATCCGCAACATCCTGTCACGCATGGAAGGCGTTCGCCGCAAGCTGCAGGCGCAGGAGTGGGACGATGAAGACGGTTCCGGTGATCAGGATGCTGAGGTGCACGCAGAGGCCCAGGATTCCGACCAGGACACCGCCGAGCAGCGCCAGCAGGTGAAGGCGATGGAGGCCGAGATGCTGGTGGAGCACACCGGCGACGGCGGCGGCGAGCGCAGCATCGACACCGGTCAGGTGCCCGCCGACGCTCCATCTGAATCCCGCACCCGCGGCCCCGAATCCGCCTCGCGCATTCAGCTCATCTTCGTCTCGGCCACCATCTCCCTCGAGATCGAGCGTCTCGCCCGGCGCTACATGACCGAGCCGGTGGAAAAACTGATTGCCCCCGGCGCCGATGAGAAGCCCACGGTGGAGAAGGTCGAGCAGTGGTATTTCTCGGTCCAGCCGTGGGACAAGTACACGCTGCTGAAAATGCTGCTGGAGCGCGAGAACCCCGATCTGGCGATCGTGTTCTGCCGGACCAAGCACGGCGCAGAGAAGCTGGCCAAGCGCCTGGTGCATGATGGCATCCAGTGTCGTGAAATCCACGGCAACCTCGCCCAGGGCAAGCGCGATCGCGTGATGAAGAACTTCCGCACCGGGAAGTTCGACGTGCTGGTCGCCACCGACCTGGCCAGCCGCGGCATCGATGTGCAGGACATCACCCACATCATCAACTACGACATCCCCGAGGACCCGGAGGTGTACGTCCACCGCGTCGGCCGCACGGCGCGCATGGGCGCCCAGGGCAAGGCGTTTACGTTTGTCTGCCGCGATCAGGGCGATGAGCTGACCCGGATCGAAAGCCTGATCAACATGATGATCCCGCAGGCGCAGCTCGAAGGGTTTACCCCCACCCCCGCCCCGCGCGACTGGGAAGACCGCGGCCCCACCCACGCCCCGGCCGCCGCCCCCCCGCCGGAGGAAACCCATCCCCCGGCCGTCCCCCTGCCCAAGCGCACCCTCGGCAGCAAGATCCCCATCACGCGCCGGCATCGGCGGAGACGATGACAGGGTGACAAGGTGAGGGGGTGACAGAAGCCCGTGCGAGGCCGCGTGTCTTGTATCGCTGGCGGCAGCGCATCCCGCCTACCATGATCTGCCCCCCAACAGGTGCTCACCCCGCCGCTGAACGGTGAGCCGTTTCTTCGCTTCCAAATGAGAGGCACGGAGAGCGCTTAAAACTCTCCGTGCCTTGGTGTCTGTGTGGTTCTATTGTTCTGCCGAAGTCTCAGGCGCTGACCGTGGCGGGCTGCTGGTCGAGGATATCGTTCCAGCGGCGCTCGGAGCGGGCCTTCCAGCTTTGCTTGTGGTAGGCATAGCCGGCGATCAGCGGCAGGGCCAGGGTGGCCTCGGCGTAGACCATCTGCTCATAGGCGGTGCTGACCTTGCCCCAACTGCTGGCTTCCTTGAGCGTGCTGCTGGACAGAGCCCCATCGCGCACATCCGCCACCGTGATCTGGATGGCGTACTTGTGCATCGGAGCGTCCATGCCCAGCACCTCGGCGGCGACAACGATGTCCTGGGTGAAGTTCTTGGGCACACCGCCGCCGATCATGAACAGGCCGGTGTCGGCGGTCTTCATCTTGAGCTGGGTCAGCTCGTAAAAATCCTTGCCTCCATCCCAGACGGTCCGGGGCTGGTCCCCGCGCTGGGCGGCATGCGCCACCAGGCCGAAACCGGCCGAGCAGTCGCTGAAGGCCGGCACGAAGATCGGTACGCCCTTCTTGTAGCACTCATAGACCAGGCTCTCGGCGCACTTGGGGCCGCCCTGCCGGTCGAGGTACTCGCCCATGGCGCGGACCAGCTCGCGCGAGCTGTAGGCCCGCGGCTCCAGCTCATCGAAGATGACCTTGGTGGTTTCATCGCAGACCCGCAGCTCTTCCTCATCGATCAGCGTGTCATAGATGCGGTCGATGGCATGATCGCGCAGCTCGTTGTCATACAGGCCGCTCTTGAGTTCCTCGTTGGCGATGTAGTGCTTGAAGCCCAGGGCCTCGAAGAAATCCTGGTCCACGATGTTGGCGCCGGTGGCGACGATCGCATCGACCATGTTGTTGCGCACCAGATCGACGAAGATCTTTTTCATCCCGGCCGAAACCATCGAGCCGGCCACCGTGAGGAACACGCCGCAGCCGGTGTCCTTGAGCATACGGTCGTAGATGTCGGCCGCCCGGTGCAGGTCGCGCGAGCTGTAGGCCAGGTGGGCAAACGACTCCACCAGCGGTACGATGCCGTCCATCTGCGTGATGTCGATGTGCCGGACAATGTTCGACTCGTTGATGAACTTGCTCTTGTTCGACGTCTGCGAAGCCTTCATCGGCGTGACGTTCAGTTCGTGCTGGGCCATGGGGCGCCTCCTTGTGGCACGGGCTGGGCTGCGGTCCGCAGGATCCGGTCAGCAAACCCGATCCGCGTGCCGCGGTGTATGACCCGTGACAAAGCAACTAACGTTCCGCAACGGGCCAGTTGCCCGTGCAACACAACAGCCAAACGCAAAAAGCCACCGCAGACAGCTACGGTGTGACGCACGCACCCGCCATTGCTGCCCGTGGTGGCTTTTCAACATCGGATTGTTGTCAAAATATACGTCCAAGTCAACCGCCGGTTCGCGCAGGGCCGGCCCAGGCGGACACAGCGCAATTCAGAGGCGGCAGGCTTGATTCGAGCCTTGTGAGACTGAGAATCGTCGCAATCTATGATTTTCTTTCTCCACATTCCCAAGACGGCGGGCACCTCGGTCCGGCAGATTATTACCCAGGCGATCAAGCCGGCGGCGGTGCTGGTGCCGCAGTCGCCGCTTCAGGTGACCTACCTGACGGATCACGACCTGTCGGTTTACCCGCTGATTGCCGGGCATGCCGGGTTTGCGCTGATCCGCCGCCTGCGGCCACCGGTGCAGACGATCACCTTCCTGCGCGATCCGGTGGCCCGCGTGGTGTCGCAGTATCGATATTTTGTCGACTGCGCCCGCGACACCAGCACCAAGCTCAACCCTTACGGCTCGATCCTCCGCGGCCGCTCACTGGAAGAGATGCTGCAAGACCCCAGCGACCCCTTCGTCGAGCTGTTTTTCCGCGAGTTGCAGACCTTCAGCCTGCACTCCGATGGGTGGATGTATTACCGCAAGGCGGTGGCCCACCTGCCCCGCAGCGAAGTGCTGGAGCAGGCCAAGCGGAACCTGGAGAAAATCGACGTCCTGGGACTGGTTGAGCGAATGGATGAGAGCGTACGGCGGATGCGGGCGCATTTCGGCTGGCCCGAGGTGGAGGTGCCGCATGAGATGCGTTCCAGCACCGGCAGCGCGGTGGAGATCTCTCCAAAGCTGGCGGGGCTGATCCGCGAGCACAATCCGATGGATGTGGAGTTGTATGAGTATGCGGTGCAATTGTTTGACAGCCGGGCCGCTTAGGCGACAGAGCTGGCCGGGGAAGTGGGGGTTTGGCCCATCGGCCGCGGGCCGCTAGGATAAGGCCATGAGTGATGGGCGCAAGAGAGCGCGCCTGCGGCTGTGGTTGCGGGCGGAGCGCGCGATGGGTCTGCCGGCCATACCCCGGCAAGCCCTGCCCCCCGCCGCGCAGGCCCGTGCATCTTCTCCTGCCGCTTCGCCTGTTTCCCCCCGGCCCGCCCCATCGGTCGCAGCCGGTCGGGCGGCGGTTGTTGAGGCCATCAAACGCCAGAGCACCCCGCCTGAGGCGGCCAATCCGCCCGAGAAAGCGGCAGCCGCCGCGCCTGGCCCGCAAATGGCCCTGCTGGCCGATCCCAACACCCCCTTCACCGCCCCGCCGCTGGATCCCGAGCAGAAGCGCATCGCGCTTCAGCAAATGGATGCCAACGAGGTGAAGGGATGCACCCGCTGCCGCCTGAGCCAGACGCGCACGAATACGGTTTTCGGCGAAGGCGATCCCAACGCCCGCATCTTTTTCATCGGCGAAGGCCCTGGCGAAAACGAAGACCTTCAGGGCCGCCCCTTTGTCGGCCGTGCCGGCCAGCTCCTGGACCGGATGATCGCCGGCATGGGGCTGTCGCGCGAGCAGGTCTTCATCGCCAATATCGTTAAATGCCGCCCACCCGGCAACCGCGAACCGGCCCCGGATGAGGTGGCTACCTGCACGCCCTACCTCGAACGCCAGCTCGAGATCGTGCGGCCGGCAGTGATTGTCACGCTTGGCCGGCCGGCAACGCAGTACATGCTGAAAACAAAATTGGCGATGGGAAAACTGCGCGGCCGGTGGCATACCTGGCGCGGGATCAAGCTCATGCCGACGTACCACCCGGCGTACATATTGCGTAACTACACAACTCAGACACGAGGGGCGGTATGGGATGATCTGCAACAGGTCATGGCGGAAGTGGGCTTGACAAACAGGCCGAAAAAGCAGGGGTAGGATGCCTTCCACGCCCTGGGCGCGGGGCGACAGATTGTTCAGTTGACAACCTCGTTTTGCGCTCTACATAAGAGTATCGCGATGGCGATTGTCGCATCGTCGGATGCAGTGAAATGCATGCGTCATTTCACGGCTTGCCGAGCCTTGCGGTTATCGCCTTAAGTGGCCTCGTCGTCGCGACGACAGCAAGGAAGAAGGATTCACCGATGCACACGGATGCGCACGGATGACCGGTCGATGGCCCGCGCGGCTCGCGGCCGCATCCCGAATCGGTCTGCATCGGTGATTTCATGTACGGCTTGGGCCGGGCTGTCGTGATACGGCCAAGTTCTTTGCCCGCGCGGGTTGATACGCTAGTGTGTTGTTTCGCACATTATTTCGTCATCACTTGCGGGGTGTGGCCGTGCCTGTAAAGAGCATTTAACAGCGAAGATCGCGCCATCGCCCGTTTAGATCGCGCCTCTTCCTAGACCAGAAGATCGCCCGATGATCACGACTCAACCGCCGCCGGCGCGGGAGATGCCCTCTCGCCGCGCACAGGAGTCTACTGCCCTTGATGCCACGATGTGGCAGCGCGTGCTGCAGATCGTTCGCATGCAGCACCCGACGCTCAACCGCGTCTGGTTCGACCAGATGACCCCGCGGCAACTGACCAATGGTGTGATCCAGGTCACGGTCGCTACCCCAGCCCAGCTCAATTTCTGCCAGAGCCAGTGCCAGCAGCCATTCACCGCTGCCGCCCAGCAGGTGACCGGCCGGCTTGTCGCCGTCACCTTTCACTGCGAAGCAATCGGGCGCGGCGGGGTCTTCAATGAGAGCGAGCAGCTCCTGCCGCTCAATCCCGACTACGTCTTCGACAACTTCGTCACCGGCCCGTGCAACCGCCTGCCACATGCGGCATCGCTGGCTGTCAGCGAGCAGCCGGGCAACACGTACAATCCGCTGTTCATTCACGGCGGCGTGGGCCTGGGCAAGACCCACCTGCTCCAGGCGATCTGCCAGCGCGTGCTGGAGCGCGAGCCGGATCGCCGCATCCTCTATCTCTCGTGCGACAGCTTCATCAACCAGTTCATCACAGCCGTCGAAACCGGGGAGATGAACCAGTTCCGCCATCGCTACCGCCACGCGGATCTGCTGGTCATCGATGACATCCACTTCCTCTCCGGCCGCGACCGGACGCAGGAAGAGTTCTTCCACACCTTCAATACCCTCTACCAGCAGCAGAAGCAGATCATCCTCTCGGCCGACTGCCCACCCAGCGAGATCCCCGAACTGGAAGAGCGGCTGGTCAGCCGCTTCAACTGGGGGCTGGTGGCAAGAATTGAGAAGCCCTGCTACGAGACCCGCATGGCGATCCTTCAGAAGAAGTCGCGCATGCGCGGACTGACGCTGCCGGATGATGTGATCTGCTACATCGCCGCCAAGATCGAGACCAACACCCGCGAGCTGGAAGGCGCCATCACCAAGGTGCAGGGGATGAGCATGCTCACCGGCGGCGTGATCGACCTGGAGCTGGCCAAGCAGGCGCTGGGCGACACCGCCGCCCCCGAGCAGCAGCGCATCACGATCCAGCAGATCCTGGACGTGGTGACCAAATACTACAACGTGCGGCTCAGCGACCTGCAGAGCAAGAAGCGGCACAAATCGATCGCCTTCCCCCGCCAGGTCTGCATGTTCCTGGCCCGCAAGCACACACGCTACAGCCTGGAGGAGATCGGCGGGTATTTCGGCGGCCGCGATCACACCACCGTGCTGCACGCGGTCCGCACCGTGGACAATGCCTCGGGCACTGACCGTGAGATCGCCAACCAACTGACCTATCTGGAAGCACAGTTGTCAGGCAAGCCCTGAGTCGGCCTGCCAGCCCTGCGTCGGCCTGCCAGCCCTGCGTCGGCCTTGCCTTCGGCCATCCAGCGCCCGCCAGGCCGGGCGACCTGGCAGGCTTGGGGATGGATGGGCCGTTGTGCTGTTAAGGTGCGATCAGGCGGTACGTGGCGGGATAGCGCATCGGCGCGGCTGGCGTCCGATTCGCCCGCTGTGTGCGGTCAGCGCACCAGTTGGGTGTTGCCCTCGATGGTGATGAACTCCAGTTCATCCCCCTCAACCTGGTCCCACCACCACCCCTTTTCATCGATGATGCCGATGTACAGCCGCGTGGCGCCGGCGGGCACGATGAAGCGTTGCAGCTCACCGTCGCTGTTCAGTCCGTCGCCGATGAAGAAGACCTGCTTCAGCTTCGGGCGCAGCTCGGTGAAGTTCCGCTTGGCAGCCGTGCTGAAATCGAGTGTCGGCTGAAGCGCCCAGGTATCGGGCCGGCGATCATCCAGGAAAATACCGCCCAGCGAGTTGATCGGCCCATAGGTGGTATTGATGCCGTTATCCGGCTGCTGGGCCACGATCCAGGTCACATCCCCTTCGGCCGAAACGTAATCCGAGTCGGCATAGCGGGTGAATCCGCCAACTCCGCTGAAATGGATCGCCGCTCCCGGGACCAGCGGGATATTCAGCCGATACGGCGAGCACTCCGGAGCATAGCTGTGATAGGGATTGCCGCCGTAACGCGTGACCTTGCTGCCGTTGGGCATCCCCGCCAGCCACGGACTGGCACGGCCGTCAATGTTGTGGTTCTTGACCAGGCCGCGGGTAGCGATGGCTTCTTCCCGGATCGTAACCGTGTTCTTGCCCAGCGCACGCCCGAGGAAGGTGGGGATGCCCGCGCGTTCGGCCACGATGCGCACCGCGGTGGCCGAGCGGCGCTGGTTGCCGCTGAGCGGGGTGAACTGCTCCGCCGCGGGATCCCAAACGCCCAGTTGCACGTTGGCCGCGGTGATCACCACCGGGCTGCCATCCACCTGGTTCTTGCCGGCGGCCTGGATGGCGGCATTGATGGCCGCCTCGGGGCCATGGCGCAAGGAACCTGCGCCCGCCAGGGCCGCCGAATCCAGCGCCGCCTTGAGCTGATTGTCCAGCAGCTTGGCGCGTGACCAGTCAATCGCCAGCACGGCAACGGCCACCACGGCCAGGGAAGCCATCAAACAAAACGCCAACATGGCGCCGCTGCGATGATGAGCGCGGTAGTTCGTCATGGTGTACTCACCTCATGGCGTACGCACCTCGTGATGCACTTACCTCGTGATGCACTTACCTCGTGAGTCCCCACTCCCGCGGTCGCTCGCGCGGGCCTATCGGGGTATCGGGCATACGGGCGGTGCAATTTACGAACATGTGATCCCGCCGGGGGTTATGGGACGATGGCTGACGGAGCGGCGGCAGATGCCTAGAATCAGCTGCTATGACACACCGCACTCTCGGACGTACCGGACTTCGTGTTTTTCCCCTTGGCATCGGCACCGCCCCGGCCGCCTATCTCAAGACCGACCCCCAGGCCGCGGCCCGCCTGCTGAATTTCATGCTCGACAACGGCGTGAACCTGATCGACACCGCCGCCAGCTATCCCGGCTCCGAGGAGTTCCTCGGCAACCACATCATGCACCGGCGCGATCAGTTCGTGCTGGTCAGCAAGTGCGGACAGGCATTTGACGATGTGCCCGGCGAGGCCTGGAGCTATGAGGTCGTCGCCGCCACCGTCGATCGGGCGCTGCGGCGGCTGAAGACAGATCGCCTGGATGTGATGCTGCTGCACTCGTGCGACCTGGAGACGCTCAAGAAAGGCGATGCCCTGCGGGCGCTGGTCGATGCCCGGAAGGCGGGCAAGGTCAGCCACGTCGGCTACAGCGGCGACAACGAAGCCCTGGCCTGGGCCGCGGCCCAGCCGGACATCGAGGTGGTTGAGACCTCGGTCAGCATCGCCGACCAGCGCAACATCGACACGGGCCTGCCGGTGTGCGTGCAGCACAACGTGGGCGTACTGGCCAAGCGTCCCATCGCCAACGCCGCCTGGAAGGACCTGTCGCAGCAGCAGGGCATGTACCAGAAATATGCCGCCGACTACACAGAGCGCCTGCGCAAGATGGGTGTGACACCGGCCGACCTGGGCTTCCAGGGCGATCTCGCGCAGGTCTGGCCGGAAATCGCGCTGCGGTTCACGCTCTCGCAGCCGGGGGTGCATGTGGCGATCATCGGCACCACCCGCGAGGCCAGCGCCCGGGCGAACCTCGAGGCAGTGGGCAAAGGCCCCCTGCCGCAGGAGGCGATCGACAAGCTCCGCGCCGCCTTCCGCCAGACCGATCCCGATGGCGCGTGGGTTGCGCTGAGCTGATCACCCACTTGCGGCTGTGATGTCGCTGCCTGTGTGCCGGATCATCGACCCCAGGCGGGATCGTCCAGGGTCAGCTCATCCGCGCGGATAGCGCGGAGGCGCGCGACATCCGCGCGGGCTTCGATGGCCCAGGCGCGCACTTTCAGGCCGTGGGCGTGGGCTGCGGCGATGCGCTGGGCATCCAGTTCGCGCGCTGGGGCGCCGATGGCAGCCGCATGCAGGTGCGGCTCGGGCAGGCGCCAGCGATCCACCAGCAGACAGCGTGGCACGGCCGGCAGCATCGCGGCCAGTTGCACCAGCATAGCCGGATCGAAGCTGGACAGTTCAATCCGGCCACCCGCCCCCAGGCGACCGATGCGCTGCACGACTTCCGCCACCACACCGGGCGACTTCAATTCGATGTGCAGCGGTACGCGATGGGCGTAGCGATCAAGAAACGCGGCGAGTGTTGGCAGCCGCTGGCCGGCAAAATGCGGATCAAACCAGCCGCCGGCATCGAGTGCGGCCAGTTCGCTGTCGCTTCGCTCATCCACCCGGCCGTGGCCATTGGTGGTGCGGTCGAGCGTGGCATCGTGGATGCAGAAGGCCGTGCCGTCGCGGCTTATCCGCAGGTCGGTCTCCAGCCCATCCACCCCGCGTTCCAGCGCCAGATCGAAGGCGGCAAAGGTATTCTCCGGCGCCAAGGCGCTGGCCCCGCGATGGGCGATGATGGCCGGTGCATCGGGCAGGCTGGGTGGCAGCTTCATGGTGGTGTCTGACCAGGGGACTTACTCTTCCCGCCCGGCGGGCACCGGCGCGGCCGCCACAACCGGCGCGGGCACGCGCTGGCCGGCCAGCCAGATGCGGATCGCCTCCCCCACCACCAGCAGTGCCAGCCCCAGCAGCACCGCCGCGATGGTCATGTTCACCGGCAGCGAAGTCAGTTCACGCGCCACCTCCTGCACGCTCCTGAAATTGAACAGTTGCACCGTCTCCTCCGGCGACTGGGCACGCAGCGCCACATAGCGGCGGTAAAAGCCCAGGAAGTTGAACACCAGCGCCGTGCAGGTGCTGACGACCATGATCAGCGCCGGGATCAGCGCGTAAACATAGCGCCGGCCGGTGTGCCAGAGCCAGACACTCACCCCCACCAGCGTCAGCGCGGCCAGCAACTGGTTACTGGTGCCGAAGATCGTCCAGAAGGTCTTGAACGATCCCGGCGGGCTGTTCCAGAGGTAGACACTTGGCGCGGCCAGGGTCAGTGCCGTGGCGATGATCCCGCCGGCAATGCCCTTCAGGCCGGTGATCTCCTGGAGCACATACCGCCCAAGACGGGTGCAGACATCCATCGTGTCGAAAACGAAGCTGCTGAAGGCGAGCAGACCAAAGCTGACGGCGAAGAAGAAGATGCGCGGATCCATCTGGGCGGCGAATCGGCCGATGCCCAGGGCGTAGACGGTATCCGGCTTGCCCGCTGCGCTGGTGGGCGGCAGCATCATCACGCACGCCAGCGCAAAAACCGCCACCATCGCCTCCAGCAGCATGGCGCCATAGCCGATCGGCTTGATGTCACGCTCGCTGCGCACCTGCTTGCTGGTGGTGCCGCTGGCGACAATTGAGTGGAATCCGCTGCACGCGCCACAGGCGATGGTGATGAAAAGGAACGGGAAGAGCCACGACCCATCGGCCGCGGTGAACCCCTTGTATGCCGGCCAGCGAATCGCCAGTTCGCTCGTGCCGCTCCAGCCGCCGATCAGCGTACCGATGATGCCGAACGCCAGCGCGGCATACAGGAACGTCGCCCCGATCACGCCGCGCGGCTGGAGCAACAGCCACATCGGCACGACGCTGGCGATGAAGCAGTAGACCAGCAGCACCTGATCCCAGTTGCGGGTCAGCATGCCGGCGTTCTTGCCCTGGGTATCCATGAACGACAGGCCGTGGTCGGCCAGCCACATCGCCATCCCCGGCGCCTGCCAGATGCACAGAGCCATCAGCGCCACCGCCCCGATCAGCGCCACCCACCACGGCGTGCGGGTGAAGCGCATCACCAGCCCCATGATGATGCTGAGCAGCAGATAGGCGGTTGCGCCGATGACCACCGCCCCGCCGTTGAGTTGCAGGGCATGGTCCGCGCCATCGATCTCGACGATCTCCGTGGTAAAGCTGGCGAAGGTGCCGGCGGTGACATCGGCGAAGGCGATCACCACGTACACCAGGCAGAGCCACACGAATACCAGGAACAGCACATAGGCCCACGGCGACATATGCTCGCGCACCACCTGGGTAATGCTGGAGGCGCGGTGGCGAATGGAGGCGAACAGCGCGCCGCTGTCGTGCACGCCGCCGATGAAGATCGATCCGAGCAGGATCCAGAGCAAAGCCGGCAGCCAGCCGAACATCAGCCCGGCGAGGATCGGCCCTACCACCGGCCCGGCGGCGGCAATGGCAGTGAAGTGCCCCCCCAGCACTACCGGCGCCGGGGCCGGCACGTAATCGTTGCCATCCTCCATCTCGACCGCGGGCGTGGTGCGGGAGGGGTCAATGCCCAGCCAGCGCATGACCCAGCGGCCATAGGTGAGATAGGCAATGACCAACACGAAAGCGCTGATGGCAACGACGGGAAGCAGCGGAAGGTTCATGGGCGTTGGTTCACAATCGCAAAATGATGAGAAGACAGCCGATGAGCTTACCAATGCGGGCACGCTCATCCAAGCAAAAGCCACCTTCTGCCTGCGGCGAGGCCGAGCAGGAAACGGGCACGGGCGAGCCGCCTGTCTGCCGATCGCAGTGGCTGGCGCATCGCCGGTAACTGGCGAAGCGGCCTGGCGAGCGGAGCACACCACTGGATGATCGGATCATGCCACGATGAAAAAATGGAAAATTATCTTGACTGGCGAGCGGGATTAAGTTAGGATAATGTACGGATATCCTCTCGCGTTGCCGTTCGGCGTCGCATCTTCTGCCTTTTCTGGCACATCGGGCCTTCAACTGGTCCTGCCCTCATTTCCCATCTTTCGGAGAGCCACAATGCAACCCCTTCTACTGCCCGCACTTGCGCTCAGTTCAATGCTTTCACTGTCCGGGTGGCGTGCGGGATCCATGCCGGCCTGTCCTGATGACAGGCGGGCTACGGCCTGCCCGCTTGCGTGTTGCGCGGGGAGCCTGTCATCGCTGTTACAATCCCAGTGCCAGCAGCCAGATGGCGACGCTGGCGATGGAAAAGAGCGTGGTCCAGAAAACGCAATCGGCCGCCAAGTCGGCATCGCCTCCCAGTTCGAGTGTCAGCAGCAGCGTGTTGACGGCGGTGGGTGTGCCGGCGGTGAGGATCAGGTAGCGGGTGTCGATGCCGGCCAGCGGGCCGCCGCTGGGCCAGATGCGGGTGGCGATCCACAGGAGGGTCATCATCAGCAGGCCGGAAACCACCAGCCGCAGCGCGGCCACCACCGCCACCGGCTTCCAGCGCGGCCAGCGCGGGCTCTTGGCGAGCTGCGCGCCCAGTGTCACCAGCGCGATGGGGACCAGGCCGTTTTTCAGGTATTCGGTCGTCTTTTCGATGATGGCCGGCAGTTGGCGGCCCTGGTCGGGATCGATCCACCACTTGGCCAGCAGTGCGGCCACCAGCGCGGGGATCATCGGCAGGCGGATGAGCATGACCAGCCCCTTGCCCAGCCCTCCAGCGCCCGCCCAGGCGGCAATCACCAGGCCGCAGGTAAAGGTCAGGATGTTCTGGGTCAGCAGGACGAAGGTCTGCACGGCCGGGGCGTTGGTGTTGGGGGCGGCCAGTTCAACCAGCGGCAGGCCGTAGTTGCCGCTGTTGTAGAACATCGCCGCCAGCGCCACCGCCGACAGGGTCTGGGCATCCACCCCCGCCAGCCGGCCGAAGCCCCCCACCATCAGTCCGATGGTGAAGACGTTGATGGCGGTGATCCCCACGACGCCGGCCATCTGGTCCCACTGCATCGTGCTGTGGGCAACATTGTAAAAGACGAAGCCGGGAACGAAGACGTAGATGTTCAGCTTGGAGAGGGAGGCAATATCAACCTTGAAGCGCCACCGCACGAACGCGCCGACACCGATCATGGCCAGGATCGGCCCGAGAACGTCAAAGAAGATGCGCAGCAGCATGGCCGCCGGAGGATAGAGCAAGGCGGCGGCAGGAACAAATCTGGCGCACGGGGAGATGGACTTATCCGCGTGCATGACAGGTTATTGCCCGGTCATGCAGCGCGCAGCCGACAAGGCGATCTACCGCATCGTCTTGAGGGCCGATTCGATGTTGTCATGGCACTCGAAGCGGTGATCGAGGCGGGTGATCTGCATGATCTTGCGGCAGGTCTCATCGAGGCGCGCCAGCTTGAGCTGGCCGAAGAGCTCTTCGCAGCGGCTCTTCATCCAGAGCAGGGTTTCAAGGCCTTCGGAATCGACGAACGGCGCTTTTTCCATGTCGATGACGAAATCGACAATCTGTTTCTGCTCGATCGCCTCTTCCACCGCCTGCCGGGCCGCGGCGACATCCTCACCAACGAAATCGCCATCGACGCGGAGCACGCAGATCTGGTTGTAATCTTCGCAGGTGATGGCCATGGGCATCCCTCACAGTTCATGATGAGTGATGAGCGGCAGGCGAAACGCATCCCGTATTCGCCCATCGCCCATCACGCATCGCATATCGGCGGTTCACTGCACTCGCAGGCTCTGCTGCAGATCGACCAGGCGCTTGCTCTTTTGCTCGTGGTCATGCAGGAGACGGAGGAAGCGGTCAGCGCCGATGTTCAGGAAAATCTCGGCCAGTTCCGGGTCAAACTGCGTTCCGGCCGAGCGCTTGATCTCGCCCAGGGCCACCTCCAGCGGCAGCGCCTTGCGATAGGTGCGGTTGCTGGTCATGGCATCAAACGAGTCGGCCAGGCAGATCACCCGGCCCATGAGCGGGATGTTCTTGCCCGACAGGCCGTAGGGATAGCCGCGCCCGTCGAAGCGCTCATGGTGATGCAGCACCCCGGGCAGGATGTCTTCGATCTGCTTGATGTCGCCGAGAATGCGGGCGCCGATCTCCGGGTGCTTCTTGATGAGATCGAACTCCTCATCGGTCAGCTTGCCTTCCTTTTGCAGCACGCGCTCGGGCACGCCGATCTTGCCGACATCATGCAGCAGCCCGGCCATGTAGAAGCGCTCGACGCTGGCCTCGGGCAGGCGCATCTCGCGGGCGAGCTGGCGCGTCAGCAGCGCCACGCGCTCGGAATGGCCGCAGGTATAGGCATCCTTGGCATCGACCGCGCTGGTGAGGCTGTGGATCAGCCCCATCATCAGGTC
>CAYNMV010000035.1:0-46101 GCA_964398315.1 uncultured Tepidisphaeraceae bacterium
GAGCCAGGTCGGTCCCTATCTGCTGTGGGCGTAGGAACCTTGACGGCGATTCTTCCATAGTACGAGAGGATTTGGAAGGACCGACCCCTGGTGTACCAGTTGTCGCGCTAGCGGCACGGCTGGGTAGCTATGTCGGGAACGGATAAACGCTGAAAGCATCTAAGCGTGAAGCCAGCGTCAAGACGAGGGTTCCATGGGGCTTGCCCCGAGAGACCCCGGGAAGACCACCCGGTTGATAGGCCGGAGCTGTAAGAGCTGAGAGGCTCTCAGGTTACCGGTACTAACGGTCGATTGCTTGATCACTTTTATCGATCACCGTCTCACAGGTCGTTCAGATCTGCGAGACGCCATACGAAAAGTTGTTCGACACCCGCGTGTTGTCGATTCACCTTGAGCCCGTATTCACGAATCAAACCCCGCCGTGGCCGAAACGCTCCGGCGAGGCTTTGTCGGTGGCCATACCATGAGGGTCACACCCGTTCCCATTCCGAACACGGTCGTTAAGCCTCATGGGCCGATGATACTGCTTCTGCGGGAAAGTAGGTTACTGCCGGCATTTACACTTAGACCCCGGTCCGAAAGGATCGGGGTTCTTTTTTGCGCTGCCCGGATAGTTGCGATGCGGCGGTGCCGGCGGTAGATCACCTGCGATGGATCGCCTGAACACGGACCCCGAGCCCGCTGCGCGGCCAGCGGCCCACCCGACACGGGGCGGCCTGGCCGAGGTGGTGCGCTCGTTCAGTAAGCTCGGCCTGATCAGCTTCGGCGGGCCGGTGGCGCACCTGGGATACATGCGGGCCGAGTTCGTCGAGCGCCGGCGATGGATCGCTGACAGGGACTACGCCGACCTGGTGGCCTTGTGCCAGTTCCTGCCCGGACCCGCCAGCAGCCAGGTGGTCTTCGCACTCGGGCTTCAGCGCACGGGTCTTGCCGGTGGCCTGCTTGCCTCGTTCTGTTTCACCTTTCCCTCGGCCCTGCTCCTGATCGGATTTGCCTATGGCGTTGCCCGGCTGGGTGATCTTTCCCAGGCCGGCTGGCTGCACGGCCTGAAGCTGGCAGCGGTTGCCGTGGTGGCCCAAGCGGTGTGGGGGATGGGGCGCAGTCTTTGCCCTGATCGGACCCGCTTCACTCTCTGCCTGGCTGCCGCCGCGCTGCTCCTGGTGGTGCAGAATGCGTGGGTGCAGGTGGGCGTGATCTTCGGTGGCGGCATCATCGGCTGGCTGCTGTATCGGAAATCGGTCCCGGTGCCCGATGCCAGAAACGGCGCTGATGGCGCTGGCAGCTCTCCCGCCGGCCGGCGCTGGGTCGCACCCATGATGGCGCTGGGGGCGTTTTTCCTGTTCCTGGTGCTGTTGCCGGTGTTGAAGGAGACAACCGGGATCAGGGCGGTGGCGGTTTTCGACAGCTTTTTCCGCGCTGGATCGCTCGTATTCGGTGGCGGACATGTCGTCCTGCCGCTGCTGCATGCCGAGGTCGTCCCGCCCGGCTGGGTGAGCGATGACCAGTTCCTCGCCGGATACGGCGCCGCCCAGGCCATCCCCGGCCCGCTGTTCACCTTCGCCGGCTACCTCGGCGCCATCATGCAGCCGGGCGCATGGGCCTGTTTGAATGGGCTGTGGGCGCTGGTCGCGATTTTTCTCCCGGCATGGCTGCTGATCGGCGGTGCGCTGCCGTTCTGGCATCGCCTGCGTGCCAGGCCCTGGGCGCGGGCAGCGCTGTTCGGTGCCAATGCCGCCGTCGTCGGCATCCTGCTGGCAGCGCTGTACCACCCGGTGATCACCAGTGCAGTGCACACCCCGGCAGATCTAGCCGCAGCCCTGCTGGCGTTCGGTGCACTGGTCGCCTGGAAAACCTCGCCGTGGGCGGTTGTCCTGATGATGGCTGCGGTGGGGCAGTGGGGGCTGGGGTAAGGCTAGCCTGCTCTGCCCCATCGGCAGATTTGAACGCATGCCGCTTCAAAGCTGCCTGTCTGGGGGCCCAGCGCAATCCAGTTCAACGACATGCCCACACTCCGGGCAGCGCCTGGGGGTGGCGCGAAGGTCGTAGCCGCAGATGGGGCAGGCGTTGGTGCACTGGGGCTTTCGACCAAAGATCGGCAGGAGCGAGCCAAGCGCTGCGATGAAGCAGAATCCCATCACGCCGGCCGTAACCAGCCGTATTTCTTCGTGCTTCATCCAGTATGAGCGATGCACAAGCCAGCCCTCGCTGAGCGCGATGCTGATGAGATAACTGCCGAGCGTGAGGCAGGAAAAGATCAGGCTCGCGGTGCGCTGGGCCTGGGCCGCCTGGCGCCACAGGCGCAGCGGAGTATGGCGCAGTTTGCGTCGCATCGCATGACAGGTCGTGTCACATCACAGGTTCTTCAGCCGCTCTCGCTTGTCCATCTCCAGCAGGGCGTTGATCAGGTCATCCATGTGGCCCTGCATGATGACATCAAGGTTGAAATTTTTCTCGCCGCCGCCTTCACCGCCCAGGCGATGGTCCGTGCAGCGGTTTTGCGGGAAATTGTAGGTGCGGATGCGCTGGGAGCGGTCGCCCGATCCCATCATCGCCTTGCGGCTGGCACGCTCGGCGGCGTGCTGCCTGGCCTGTTCCTGTTCATACAGCGTCGCCCGCAGCAGCGCCCAGGCGCGTTCCTTGTTCTGGGCCTGGCTCTTGTGCTCGGTCATCTTGAAGATCAGGCCGGATGGCTTGTGCTTGATCATCCAGCCGGTTTCGACCTTGTTGACGTTCTGCCCGCCCGGGCCGCCGCCGCGACAGCCGAATTCCTCGATGTCCTTGGGGTCGATGTGGATCTGCACATCCGGCATTTCCGGCAGCACCGCCACCGTCGCCAGGCTGGTGTGGATCCGTCCCTGGGTTTCGGTTTCCGGCACGCGCTGCACGCGATGCCCGCCCCCCTCAAAGCGCAGGTGCCGCCACGCATCGCTGCCCTGGATATTGATGACCACTTCCTTGAAGCCGCCGCGCTCGGTGTCGGAGAAGTCCGAGACGATGAATTTCCATCGCTTGCTCTCGGCATAGCGGCGGTACATCTCGAACAGATCGCGGGCAAACAGCGCGGCCTCTTCGCCGCCGGTGCCCGCGCGGATCTCCAGGAAGAAGCTGGTGATGCTCGCATCCTCGGCGGCCAGGAAGTCATCCTTGAGCTGTTCGAGGATCGCCGCCGCCCTGGCCTCGGCCTCGGGCAGCTCAGCCTGGGCCAGCTCGGCCATCTCGGCATCGCCTCCCTCGGCCAGTTGCCGCAATTCCTCGACATTCTTCATCGCCGCCCGGTATGCATTGAGCTGCTCAGCCACCGGCTCAAGCTGGCCCTGCTCCTTGGAGAGGGGCACCAGCCGGGCAGAATTGGCCAGCACCGCCGGGTCGGCCAGTTCCTCCTTCACCACCGCCAGGCGGGTTTCCAACTCCTCCAGTTTGCGCAATAACGCGGCATCCGTTTGGTTCATCGTCTGTATCATGGGGCAATCGGTTTGCGGAAATCGGGCAGAAGCACACGCGCAGGCAAGCGCATGACGCTAACGGCGGGTGAGGCGGGGATGGCCGATGGAGTGTGCCATGAGGGCTTATTCTACCGTGCCTGCTTTCTGCGCAAAGGGCATCGGGCTATTGATCATACCGCCGGCCGCCCGCTGAGGTTCACATGCAGCATCATCTTGCCGGCCGGTTGCCGCGTGCATGTGGATTGGCCCGCATGGCTGCCGATAAATAGACAGTGACCCCCGTCAACGTCTCATCCCGCCCGCTGAACCGGCGCCTCTGGGGGCTGGGGGCGGTCTGCCTGCTGATGGCCATCGGCTCGCGCCTGACCTACGCCCTGCGGCCGTGGGACCCGGATGGGGCGATCTTCATCTACATGGGCAAGCTGGTGGCCGAGGGGGGAGTCTTCTGGCGTGATATCGTTGACAACAAACTCCCCACCGTCGGCTTCCTGACCAGCAGTGCCTGGCGCCTGCTGGGCGACTGGTGGCTCGGCTATGTGCTGCTGCAAACGCTGCTGGCGATCATCGCCGCCCTCGCCCTGGCGCGTGCGGCCCGATGGGCGGCACGCGCCAGGGCCTGGTGGCCCACGGCCCTGTTCGCCCTGGTCTATCTCAACCTGAACACGGTTGTCTTCGGCGGTTTTCAGCTTGAAACCCTCCATGCTTTCTTCGCCTCGCTGGGCGCGATGAGCGCGATTCATCTTTTGTGCGCCCTGTCCGAACACACCACCGGCAGATGTGCCCCGGCGGGCGTGCCTGCGGCCCGGCTGCGGGGGCACGCTGCGCTGGCAGGCGGCCAGTATGGGCTCTTTCTCGATGCCATGACCCTCGGGCTGTGCGCGGGCTGTGCGGCCCTGGCCAAGCCCACGGGCCTGTCGATCCTGGCTGCGCTTGCGGTTGTGCTGCTGATCCATCTTCCGCGTGTGATGTCTTTGCTGCTGATCGGCGCCGGCGTGCTGGTGGGCCTCGGCACAGTCGCGGGTGTGGTGCTGATCTACCTGCACACCACCGGAGCCCTGGCCTACCTGCCTGCCGCTTGGGAACAGATTCAACTCTACGCCGCCAACAGCGCCACTGATCTGCGCGACCTGAACAAGCTTGTGTGGGCCGGCGGCGTGGTGGGCTTTCCGCTTCTCGCCCGCTGGTGGGTGGGCCGGCGACAGGCGCTGTGCCACGCGGCCCCAGCCAGCGAGCCGGCCACCGCTGCCCCGTTGCAAGGCGGGCCCGATGCGCAGGCTGACAGCACAGCGCGAACCGCACCCGCGCGTGGTGTCTTCATCTTCGCCTGGCTCTGGCTGGGCATGGAACTGCTCGGCGTCATTCTCCAGAAGCGGATGTATGGCTATCACTTTCTCGTACTGGCGCCACCGGCTGCGCTGATCTATGGCATGCTCCGCCGGCCGGTGACGCTGCGCGACCTGGGCATCACGCTGGCGCCTGCGCTGCTGCTGTCGCTGCTGGGTATCGGGCAGGTGCTTTACTGGGCCGGCCAGTACCAGCGGCCGCTGGAGTCCGGGCAATGGCTGCTGGCCCATGCCCACCCGCACGATCGCGTCTGGCGCGACATGACCAGTCGCCTGCTGATCGAAACCGGCCTGCGCCCCGGTTCGCGCTACCTGCTGACATTTCTGTTCATCAACGCCGATGAAGCGCCACAGCGCTACTGGGCCGAGATGAAGCGCGATTTTGAGACGCTGCGGCCACGGTGGATGGTGTTGCCGCGCGACCTGCCGGCATACCTGGAGGACACGGTGACGGTGGTGGCCGAGCTCCAGCGCCTGCCTCGCCGCCGGGAAAACTACCTGCGGGCGTGGTCGGAACTGGAAACCTATATCCACACGCACTACCGCCTGGCCGCCACATTGGAGCGCGAGACTATTTGGGAAAGGCGATGAGCGCAAAGCCGAAACGCGAAGTCTGAAGCATGAAAAGGCCGCCGCAGAAGCATTTTTGGATGCTTCACACTTTAGCCTTCGCCTTTCTCTTTGCGCCCGGCCGCTCAGACAAACCGCCGCAAGGCATCGATGCGGGCTTCGAGCTCTTCGGGAGCAAGCTGCTGGAAGTGTGCGGGGAGAAAGCGCGCATCGGTGCATTCCTTCACCGCCACCAGGTCCATGTATTCCAGTTTGCGGGTATGGGCGCTGGGACGGACCTCCTGGAAGGCCTGTTCCAGCACGTCACGCATCGATGGCTTGGGATCATCGGCCAGCTCCCACGTGCGCATCGCACGCACCAGGATCCCTTCGATCTCGTTGCCGCCCAGTTGCACCCCGGCCGGCAGGTCGGGCAGATCGGAGTCCTGCAGCGGCAGCTTCATCTTGCGGGCAATCGCCTGCAGCAATGCCCGCAGCTCATCCGGCCCCTGCGGAGCGAACAGGGGGATATGCACATCCAGCCGGCCCTGGCGCTTCAGATCCACCTCCAGCAGGTCGGGGCGGCTGGTGGCGAAGACCCAGATGATCTTCCCGCGATTGCGCGTGTTGCTCATCTCCTTGGCAAGCATGGCATAGACGCGCCCTGACAGGCCCGAATCGTTATCGCCGCCATCGCGCTTGCCGGTCATCTGGTCGGCTTCATCGACGAAGACCACCACCTGTCCCAGCGCCCGCAGAATGGTGAAAATCTTCTCCAGGTTGGACTCGGTTGCCCCCACCCAGCGGTCGCGGAAGTTCTTGAACACCACGCACGGAATACCCAGCTCCCCGGCCCAGCAGTTGACGATGAACGTCTTGCCGGTGCCGATGCGGCCGGCGATCAGGTACCCCATCGGCAGGGCGTGCAGCTTGCCCTCGCGCAGCAGTTTCGTGTCCTCGCGCAGCCACTGTTTTACCGCCTCGTGGCCGGCCACCATGTCCAGGTTGAACGGCGATTCGAGGAACTCCAGCAGGCCGGCGGTCTCGCGCTCGATCATCTCCTTCTTCATGCGCGTCAGCCATGCCTGCGTCAGCTTCTTCTCGTTGCGCAGCGCCAGCGAGATGACCGTGCGCGCCCCGACCCGCGACAGGCCCGTCAGCCGCCTGGCCAGCATCTCCATCGGCACTTCGCTCTGCTGCGGCAGATCGGGGAATGGCCCGGCCTGCAGACCCCGCAGGTAGGCGAGCATCTCATTTTCATCCGGCAGTGTGATCTTGAGCTTGGCGCTGTGCGGGTTCTCAATGACCAACTCGTTCAGATCGTGCAGGTTCTCGGTGATCAGCACCGTCGCGATATTGGATTGCAGGATGGCCGGATCGTTCGCCCAGCCGAGAATCTTCACGATGTTGCCGGCGAAGTCGCCACCGAGTTGCAACGCCTGTCCGGCGGGCACGA
The DNA here is from genome assembly GCA_964398315.1 of uncultured Tepidisphaeraceae bacterium. Classification (GTDB taxonomy): domain Bacteria; phylum Planctomycetota; class Phycisphaerae; order Tepidisphaerales; family Tepidisphaeraceae; genus JADLCB01. Next base: position 6,792 of record CAYNMV010000035.1, read on the forward strand.
TGAACTCGGCGAAGTCGAGCACCACCGCGATCTTCAGCGCCTGCCCGCCGACCGCCCGCAGGTTCAGCGCCCGCAGCAGGTAGCGATCGAGGATATCCAGCACCTTACCCGGCTCGCGCAATGCCAGCAGCTTGCGCGCATCTTCAGCCCCGGCATTGTCTTCCAGCCATCGGCCGAAATCATCCGCTCCCTTGCTCAGGCGGATACCCCGCCCGCGGTCATAGTGCAGGATCACGTCATAGGTGGCGAACATCACCTCATCCAGGTACTGCCGCAGCGGCACCAGGCGCTGGCCCGGGCCGCCCGAACCCGGGCCGCCCGGCGCCGATGGGGCGGGGGCCGGAACCAGGTCAAACACGTTGCCATGCAGGACAAACTGCGCCACCGATCCACTGCGGAACAGGTCGCGCATCTCAACTGCCCAGGGAGGCAAATCGGCCATGACAGTCTCCAAAGCGTGTGCGAATCAGATAGTAGTCGAACCGGATAGGGAAAGAAGATGATGAAAAAGAGTTGACAGGCGGCGGAATGTGTGTTAGGATAATGTACGATAGTCGTCCCATCCGGGTTCGGTCAAATCTTTTTTCTTTCACTTTTCTTTCCCCGGTGTTTCCGATGCGTGATTTTCACACCTTGCCGCCGTAGCGCGGATAGACCTGCCGTGATGATCACGGTGTTTCCTGACGCAATATTTCGCCAATGGCGTTGCCGCTATTCATTCCGGTCGCGGGCCAATGCCCGTGTTGCCGGTGTGTTGTCTCGCCTGCGCTGATGGCATGGATAGCGAGTGGTATGGATCAGCAAGACCACCGCTCCTGCTCTCCTGCCCCCGGCGGGCCGGTTGGCTGCCTACACTTCTGCACTATGGCTCATTTATTTGATGAATTGGTTGTGCGCGGCGTGCGCTTTCGCAATCGTATCGGGGTCTCGCCCATGTGCATGTACTCGGCCGTTGAGGGCATGCCCAATGACTGGCACCTGGTCCACCTGGGAAGCCGGGCGGCCGGCGGGGCAGGGTTGGTCATCGCTGAGGCCACCGCGGTGGAGCCGCGCGGGCGTATCTCGCCGGGTGATACCGGGATTTGGAATGACCAGCAGGCCGAGGCGTGGTCGCGCATCGCCCGCTTTATCGAGCAGCAGGGGGCGGTGCCGGCCATCCAGATCGCCCACGCCGGCCGCAAGGCCAGCGTCGGCCGGCCATGGGAAGGGGGCCATCCCCTGGCCGACTGCCAGGGCGGCTGGGAGATTGTCGGTCCCAGCGCCATTCCGTTCGATGAGGGTTTCCGCACGCCGCGCGAGCTCACGGTGGAGGAAATTCAGGCCCTGCGCGAGACGTTCGTAGCCGCCGCACGCCGGGCGGTGGCCGCGGGATTCCGCGCCGTTGAACTGCACGCGGCACACGGCTACCTGCTGCACAGCTTCTATTCGCCGCTGTCAAACCAGCGACAGGATGACTATGGCGGCAGCTTCGACAACCGCACCCGTCTGGTGCGCGAGATCACCCGCGACCTGCGCAGCGCGATCGGCGATACAGTACCGCTGTTTGTGCGTCTGTCATGCTCCGACTGGACCGACGGCGGCTGGATGATCGAGGATTCGATCGAGCTGGCCCGCCGGCTGCGGGAGGACGGAGCAGACCTGATCGACTGCTCATCCGGCGGGAATGTGCCGCGGGCGCGGATTGCGCTTGGCCCCGGCTACCAGGTTCCCTTCGCCGATCGCATTCGCCATGAAGCGGGCATCCCGACCGCGGCGGTGGGGGCGATCGAATCACCTCAGCAGGCCGACCAGATCATCCGCCACAACCAGGCGGATCTGGTGCTGATCGCCCGCGCCAGCCTGCGCAATCCATACTGGCCGATTCATGTCGCCCGCGAATTGAAGCATGATGCGCAGGGACTGATCCCGCGCCAGTACGCGCGAGGGTTCTAGCAGATCGCTGCGTTGAAGGCAGACAGCAGCCTGAGGCACGGGCCGCAGGCCTGTCTGCCGCCAGCGTGCCGTGCCCGTCACGCATCTGCGCCCGCTGGAGCGCATCACAACGTGATGCACACGCCATGTCGTGGCGCGGGTTGCCAACCCGCGCACACACGTGTGCCGTGACCTGCAATTCGGTTCAGCCATCCCGCGGGCCGGGCGGTGGTGCGGTCAGCAGGATTTCGCCAGCGGCAGATTTGCACTATTCTTCTGAGGCTCAACCCGTGCATCGGGTAGAAGGGAGTCTTCATCATGCCTGGTATCGAATCCGCACCGCCGCAGTCGACCGACCATGTCATCGGCTATGCCTCGCCCCGTCCGCAGGCACCGCGGGTCTGGGCGGCGGCGGTGACAATGCTTTCCGGGCTGGGACTGGTGGCGCTGGGCGGGTGTTTCCTGATTGGCGTGCTGATGATCGTAACGCCGATGGGATTCAGTGCCACGCCGCCACCGGTCAGCCGCAGCGGATATTTGCTGATGGTGGTGTTGTATGCACTGGCTGTACTCAGCTTCTGCGGGGCGGCTGCGCTGATCGTGGTGGGATTGCGGGGGCTGTGGCGGATCATGCAGGGCGAGTAGAACCGGAGCATCGGATGGCATTCGGCAAACGACAGCCACATCGGATTGATGTCAGCGACTATGACACCGCACTGGCTGAGGCCGAGCGCCTGTTTGCCGCCGGTGAGCATCTGAAGGCGATCGATGTGTTCGAGCAGATCCTGCTGGCCCACCCGCGCCGGTGCGTGCCGCTGCTGTCGCGGCTGTACGACCTGTACCAGATTCTGCCCGGCCGCGAGAACCGCTATGACCTGTATCAGCGCCGACACTTCGACCTGGGCATCCGCCCCGGCGACCGGGTGCTGGATGTGGGCAGCGGCAATCATCCACTGCCGCTGGCGACCCATCAGGCGGAATACGCCATCAGTGATGACACCTACGGCCGGGCGGGCCAGGCACTGCGGCGAATCGAGGGGATCCAGCTCGTGCAGGCCAGCGTCGAGGCACTGCCCTTTGCCGACAAGAGCTTCGATTTCATCTACTGCTCGCACATCATGGAGCATGTGATCGACCCGGCCGCGGCCTGCCGCGAGCTGTCGCGCGTGGGCAGGCGCGGCTACATCGAGAGCCCCAACCGCGCCAAGGATCTGTTCCTTCACCAGGCGCAGTCGAGCAATCATCGCTGGGTGCTGAGCCGGTCCGGCAGCAAGCTCGTATTCGAACCGTATACGGACCAGGACCTGATCGGCCTGGGGTGCGATGTGCTGATGAAGATGAACTGCGATCCGCGCAGCGATCGTGAAAAGGCCTTCGCCGCGCTGATGCTGCTGCGCTCCGAGCAGCTCAACACGTTCCTGCTGTGGGAGGATCACATAGAGTACGAAATCCGGCCGGCGCAGGTTTGAAGCAGACCGGGTCGCCACCTCCTGTCACACGGCCATGCCTGCCTGTGATGGGACGCTGCTGCGGGGGAGTCGCAGGCAGGACTAATCATCCAGCTCGCGCAGGCCCCCGATGGGGTGCGGCGGTTCGGCGAGGTTGAGGCGCGGGATCGAAAACTCACGGGTGAAGAAGAGGGAGGTCGTCCAGGTGTAGCCGTTGATCGGGCCGAATCCGCTAAAGTCAACCTGAATCAGGCCCAGGTCGCGCAGCATCCGGGTGGTGATCGGGTGGCGGTCGGCATTGTCGAGCACGAGCAGGCCGCCGGGCCTGATCAGTCCGCCCGCGCGCTCAGCGCAGCGACGGCGGTGGCGGCCATCGATAATCACGACATCGAACGGCCCGGCATCCGCCCCGGCGGCGACATACGCATCGGCCTCCGTGTGCAGCACGAGAGTCGCGTTGGCCGGCGCCTGCTGTTTCATCTCATCATGCCACTTGGGATCGTTCTCGATGCTCAGGACGGTTTTGGCCCGTGCTGCCCAGAACAGAGTGGAGTTGCCGCAGCCCCACTCCAGCACCGCACAGTTGCGAAAGTCAAGTGCCGACAGGTACTCGATCGCCGGGTAGGTGTACCACGGGATCGGCAGGCCGGCGGCGTCCACCGGCCTGCCGGCCAGGCTGGATGCCCGGTGCCCAAGGCGCATCTCAAGGATGCCGAGGCACTTGAGTGTGGACTGCGAGGATTGCTGGAGTGTGGCCATGGAATGGGAAGGGGGTTCAGCGTTCTATGCTGCGATGTGGCGCTGGAGAGAGGGCTTACACGTGATGCAGATGCTAGCCCGCCCGGCGGCGCGACTGGCTCGCTTGTGGGGCATCGATCAGCGGTTCGAGGATGCCCGCGAGCCGGCGCATGCGGTCGAGGAACGTGTGATCGCGCAGGGTGCGCTGCTGGCCGGCATCGGCGATGGCCCGGGCGGCCGGCTCATCGTTCAGGTAGCGCTCGATCAGCGCCAGGCATTCATTCTCATCACGATAGGCAACCACTTCGCGCTCAGGGTCGAACATCTCGTGGAGGTTTGCTTTCCAGTCGGTGATCAGCAGCGCGCCCGCGCCGGTGGCTTCATACAGGCGGAAATTATTAGCGAAGGGGGGCACATCGCCATGGTGGTTGAGGGTCAGGCGTGAGCGGCGCAAAAGCGTCAGCATCTCCAGACCCCACGCTTCGCCCTGGTAGCAGTTGCGCAGCGGTGATGCGCCGAAGCCTCCCCTGGGCTCGGGCCCCCAGACCTTCAGCGGGAAGCGCTCGGCCACGCGCTCCAGCAGCGCAGTGCGCGAGCGATGCATGTCATAGAACGATCCGATGAACGTCAGCGGCAGGTCGCGCGGTGTCTGGGGCAGGCGCGCCAGCAGCCGCCCGTCGAAGGCCAGCCGGCTCAGCGCCACCCGGTTGCCCCGGCGGCGGAAGAAGTCCAGCGTGGCCGGGAATGAAGAGATGCACAGGTCGTACACGCTGAAATCCAGCGATTCATCCAGCTTTGGCGAGGCATGTTGCCCGATGATCAGCCGCACGTGCGGGCGCAGTGCGCACAGCACCTCAGGATGAATGCCATCCATCGCCTGATTCAGCAGCCCATCCGGCCGGAACTGGCGTACCTGCTCAATCAGAACCTGCGCCAGCCACGCGCTGGCATCGGCCAGGTTGCATGACCAGGGGATGCGCGCTGATGTCGGCTCGGGCGCGGGGATGTGGCGCACCAGGTGGGGCGCGTGCTCGCGCGCCCAGGCATACTGGGCGAAGACGTTGTTGGCATGGATGTCGGCGGCCGCATGGCCAAGCCGCAGCAGGGCATCGGAGTAGGCATCGGCCACGCCAAAGCCGCTGGCCATGCGGGCCTGCATCTGCCGGTCATAGCTCTCAGCCGCCAGGTGCGGCTGGGCGGTGTAGTGCCGGCGAAGAAACGGCGGATAGTCGGTGTTAACGATGAGCAGTCGCATGAAAAGTGTCGTCGTCAAAGTAGCCGTACTGGCAAGCGCCGCTTACTCTGGCTTGGGATGTCAACCCATGCCCGGGAGTGTTGCGCCCGGTTCACACGCCAACCTATGCCGACAGGCGCAGCCGCGATGCCGCCAGGTGCTCGCGCATGAACGCCAGCAGCCGGCGGGTGATGGCGATGTACGTACAGCGCTCAGCGACCGGCCGGCGCATGGCCTCACTGATGGCCCGTCGGGCGGCATCGTCCTTCAGGTAACGCTCCACCCGCTGGCGCAGGTCCTGTTCATTATCGAACGCTACGTCGTCAAACTCCGGCCAGATACTGTCAGCGCTGAGCAGGAAATTGCTCTCAGCATGCAGCCGGCAGGTGTCAAACAGCGGCGGATAGATGCGCGGGCCAAAACGATGGCCTTCCAGCCAGTTGATCCGCTCGACCACCGGTCGGATCGAGTCATCGATCGCCGCCTGAAGCTGCTGATCGCTGGTGATACCGTGCTGCTGGCAGAAGTCCCAGAGCTGGCGGTGCAGGTTGCCCACGCGGTCGCCGCGGCTGTCGCGAATGAGGAAAAAGCCGCCGGCGAGCAGGCCGTCCAGCAGGCGCTGATGCACCGCGCCGAAGGGCGTCACCTGCAGATTGATGCGGCTGGCCTGGTAGATCGCGCGCAGTTGCGTGTTGTTGTCGGCCACGCCGCAGGCGAATCGGCGCAGGGTAGGGTGGTTCTCCCAACCCTTGCCATACAGACGCAGATCAATGCCCAGGCCTGCTGCCCACTGGAGCGTCTGGTGGCGATACAGCGCGTTGTTGATGCGCTGATTGAACAGGTCGATCAGCGGCGGCATGTGCTGCTCGGGCACGTTCATCGACAGCGCCCGCAGCGATTCATCGATGATTCGCCGGATCCACGGCGCGCACAGCACCTCGCCCCCGGCCTCGTAATGCGCCCGCATGCGCTGAAAGACATCATCCAGCAGCCGGGCCACCTCGGGAGTGGTTGCCCTCTGCTTCTCGGCCTGCAGGAGGGTCTCGGCCGGGGTGCTGGCATGGCCGACGAAGCTCATGTCACAGGCATGGGTGCTCAACAGGTCCGGGTCCACCGGCTCGGGCGAGAAACGGGCATCGTTGACACCGACGGTGGCGGGGCAGAAGCGCTCGGCCGGATAGCCAAACTGGCTGGAAAGGTGATAGCGCCCAAAGCCAACGCAGAAATCGAGCGATCCCTGCGCTGCACCGGCCCTGGCGGAAAAGATGTTGGGCAGGTTGTCCTGGACCCACATCACGCACGGCACATCCGCCGGCAACCCTTCCAGTTCCGCGCGATAGTGGTCGATGATGACGATCAGGTCAGGCCGGAAGTCGCGGCAGGCTTCGGCGTAGATGATATTGTTGAGGATCTCGTGATCCGCCTCCTCGATCAGCAGGCGCGTTTCATGGCCGAGGCGCTGAAAGGCGCTGAGCCAGTCGCGCATCGAGTGTTGCAGGAAGGTGGTATAGCGGCTGGTGAGCCCCAGCACGCGCAGCGGCCGGTCCTCGGGCAGCAGTTGGCGGGGTGGCTGGGGCGCCAGATCCAGCGCGGAGGCAGCGCGCAGCCGCCGGCTGGCGTGGCCGCTGGCATCGGCGATCAGGGCATCCAGGTTCATCCCCGGCGCCCAGAGCTGCGGCTCGACGGTCAGGCAATATTTCGGCCAGGGGATCTCAAGCCGTTCGATCATCGCCTGCCGCACCTGGGCCACCGCATCGGGGCCGACGAACAGCAGCGCACGGCTGTCGCCAAGCAGTTTCTGCCACTGCTGAAGGTGCAGCACCACCCAGAGCCGCTCCATATCGTGCGCCAGCAGGTACAGCGGCGGGCGATGGCCCGGCAATGCGGGCAGGGTGCATGGCACCTCATACAGTGCATGCCACAGCCAGCCCTGATCCAGCCCGGCGACCATCGCCGGCGCGGTGCACACATTGGCCGGAAAGACCTTCTGCGCCAGTTCCCGCGCAGACGGTGCGGGCACCGGGTTGGGCAGCACATTGACCGTATCGCCGCTGCGACGCGCGAGCATGATCCTGTCGCCGGCGGGCGCCAGGTAGTATTCGGCCGTGGGCTGGATGGCGGCGAGCCGTTCGGCCAGATGCGGCTCGCGCCCGGCCAGCGCGGTAAGATTGGCATCGAAGTTGGCGCGCAGCGAGCTGAGGGGATGCCAGGCGAGGTTGTTTGGCGAGGTGCTCAAGGTTCGGTTGCCGTGGGCGATTGGCCCAGGCGCTGCGGCAGGAGGCGGGTTACTCGCCCGCATCGCTGCCTAGGAGGCCAGCCGACGCGGCGGCTCGAGGTCGAGCACGCGCGGCTGGTGGGAAATTCGGGTCAGGATCTGGTCGGCGGTAATCGGCTGATTGCCGAGTTTCTGTGCTTCAAGGCCGGCGGCGATGGAGCCGAGGTACGCCGCCGCCTGCACCGATCCGCCGGCGGCGAGGGTCAGGCTGGCGGTGGCCAGCAGGGCATCGCCGCAGCCGAGCGGATCAGTCACCTGGCCGGCCAGCGACGGCAGATAGGCGCTGCGCAGCTTGCGCTCCCAGGCGCCATCAATATCGAGGGGGCGCATCTCATCGAAGGCCACCAGCCCCTGCTTGCCGAGGGTGATCAGCGCCTGGCGGGCGCGGGTCGTCTGCAACAGGCGGTAGACAACGGCGTTCAGGCCCGAGGAAAAGTCATGAAACGCCTGGCGCAGCTCGCGCTCGGTGGGGCAGAGCAGATCGACATCGCAGAAACGCAGCAGGCTGCTCTGCATGCCGCTGACATCGGCGGTGATGACCGGCACGCGCGGCCGCAGCAGCGGCATGATGCGCTCCAGCAGCCCCGCGGTGAGCAGCCCGTAACCGAAATCACAGAAGATGATCACATCGCACTTATCCGCCAGGGCCACGATGCGCTCGCCCAGGCGCATTTCCGCCTGGGAATCGAGCGGCAGCACGTCGCCCTCATCGACTTTGAACATCTTCTGGTGATCGACCAGGTAGCGGTGCTTGAGCACGAGGCTGCGGCGCTGGTGCAGCGCCTCAACCTGCACGCCCTGGCTTGTGAGCCGCTGAATAACCTGCTGTGAAAGAGGATCGTCGGCCAGTGCGGTCACCAGCGTGGGCTCTGCGCCCAGGCCTGCCAGGTGTGCCGCCACGATGGCGCTGCCGCCATCATAATCATCGCTGCGCAGGGCACGGAGGGTCATCATCGGCCCCTCGCTGGCGACGCCGGTGGCATCACAGTGGTGATAGCGGTCCAGCAGATAATCGCCGATTACCATGGCGCGCTTGCCGCGGAAGCGATTGACAAGGTTGAGCAGTGCCGGGCCGGACAGGTCATAGCTCTGGCGGAAACGGCGCACTTTTTCCTGGTTGAATGGTTCGGCATCTTCCAGGGCGCCGATCAGGGCGGTGGATGAATAGACCACCTCGCCGCTGGAGAAGACGACCCGGCCCCCATGACGGATGACGGTGTCCCGCTCGGCCAGGAAGCGGGGATCGTGGTTGGTCTCGTATTCTCGCCCCTTGATGTAGATGTCCGGCTGGAGCTGGTCGAGCAGCTCGACGGCGGTGGGGGCGTGGTTGATGTAAACGTAATCAACGCACTCCAGGGCCGCGAGGCTGGCGGCCCGCAGGTCATCGGGGATGAGCGGGCGGTTGATCCCCTTGTTGACATTGGGATCAGCGCTCACCGAGACGATCAGCAGATCGCCCTGGCGGCGGGCGAACTGAAGGTAGCTGATGTGGCCGGGATGCACGATGTCGAAGCAGCCGTGGGCATGGACGACCACGCGCCCCTCCCGGCGGGCTTCGGCACGCAATGCGAGCAACTGATCAAACGAGCAGATTTTCCGATTCGACGACATCGGCACTCCTACACACCGCCCCTGTGGGCGCAGGACGACTCTGAGAGGGTCATCGGCGTTCGGAGATGCGTGACGTGAGTTTTTATGGGACGAAGGAAGGCAAATTACGCATTTTTGCCCTCGCTTGGCGCCGGGGGCGCGTCGTCCGAGGGCCGCTGCCTTACTTTTCGGCCCTGGTCCAGGTATCGATCTGGTGGGGCTGCATGCCGCCGTGAGGCCAGAGGCGGGCATCCACGTAGCCGCGGCCGTTGATGTCTACCAGGTACTGGCTCCAGGAGAGATTGGTGCCGCGGCAGAGCCTGGCATCGGCGCAGGGTTCGTTGCGCACGCGCTGGATGACCTCATCGACCACCTGCTGCGGCACGCAGTGGCGCTGGCCGGGGAAGATGTAGCCAAACAGCACCAGATGCGCCAGCAGAACCCGCTCGTGCCCCGCAAAGCGTTTCAACAGCCGTGGCCAGTCGAGCTGTGGCCCGCGCGCCAGCAGCAGGTGCGCCACATCGGCCCCATCGAAGCGATCGCGCTCCTGCACGAAGGCCTTGCTCCAGATGATCTCCTCGGCCGGGCAGACAGGCGCTTTGCGTCCCAGCACGCTGCCCTCGATGGCATGGTCCAGCCATTCATCATCCACGCGGGTCAGGCCGTTGCCGCCTGAGAAGATCAGGTCGATGAAGGCGCCGGTTGATCCGCCGGCAGGGCGGTCATAGATCTTGCCCACCCAGTGGGGATGGGTCAGCTCAACACGGTAGCCGTGTGCGCGAAAGACCTCGAACGCCCGCCGCAGGTCATCCGGGCGGATAAAGATATCCAGGTCCTTGGTGTGGCGGATGATGCCGGCGTGAGCGGCCATGGCATACGCACCACCCACGGCGTAGCGGATGCCGGTGGCATCCAGGATATCCAGGGCGCGCAGGTAGAAATCGCGCGTGGCTTCATCCAGCTCGGCCGATGGAACCGCAACAGGGGTCTGTGACAAGGGCAACTCCCGGTAAAAGCCTTTGCTGAGGTGCAGATGAGCAAACGGAATGCCCCGCCCGGTACGGCCATTGCAGGCTGCCGGAAGACCGAAGCACAGGAGAGCCACAGCACAGGAGAACGGAGGCCAGGCCTTGCCGGATCAACCCAATGGCTACATTCGCGTCGCCGCCGTGGGCGACATTCATTGCAGCAAGGACTGCCAGGGGCGGCTGCGGCCTCTGTTGGACCAGATTGCCGAGTCCGCCGATGTGCTGGCCCTCTGCGGCGATCTGACGGATCACGGGCATCCGGATGAGGCACGCGCCCTGGTCAGGGAGCTGACCGGCGGCCCCAAGCTGCCGATTCTGGCGGTGCTGGGGAACCATGACTACGAATCGGGTCAACCGGAGGAAGTGCGCGCCCTGCTGGCTGATGCCGGGGTGACCTTTCTCGATGGTGACCCGCATGAGGTGCTGGGGGTGGGGTTTGTGGGCGTCAAGGGGTTCGCCGGCGGCTTCGGGAGGGCGACGCTGTCGGCCTTTGGCGAGCCGGCGGTGAAGCGATTCGTGCAGGAGTGCATTGATGAGGCCTCGAAACTGGAGGCGGGGCTGGCGCGGCTGAGCTGCGATCGCAGGATCGTCCTGCTGCACTATGCCCCCATCACGCGCACCATCGAGGGCGAACCGGTGGAAATCTGGCCTTACCTGGGCAGTAGCCGGCTGGAAGAGCCCATCAATCGTCACGGCGCCACGGCGGTGGTCCATGGCCATGCCCATAGGGGCGCTGCCGAGGGCAAAACCAGCACCGGCATCCCGGTTTACAACGTCTCGGTGCCGGTGATGCGGCACAACTTTCCCGATCGCCCGCCGTTCCGCATTCTTGATATCCCCCGCGCCCAGCCGAGCGCACCAGCCACCCCCACGCAGTCTCCGGTTGAGACGCGGGTGTCATAGCCTGGGCACCTGTCTTGCGTGCGATGCTGTAGAGCAGGGCGGCGATAGACAAAAGGCAACGGAAGGCCGCGCGCTGCGCCTTCCGTTGCCTTTTTTCGTGCCCCGACTGCGTCGCGCCACAGCTCGGGCGCTTGGCGCTTAATCGGGAATCAGGGAGGTGCCATTCATCTCCGCCGGTTTGTCGAGGCCGGCCATGTGCAGGAGGGTGGGCGCGACATCGGCCAGTCGGCCGCCCTCGCGCAGCTTTTTGCCCTTCATGCGGTCGTCCATCACGATCAGTTCGACATCGTAGGTGGTGTGGGCGGTATGGGGGCCGCCGGTTTCGGGGTCGATCATCTGCTCGCAGTTGCCGTGGTCGGCGGTGACGATGGCCGCGCCGCCCTGTTTCTGCACGGCATCAAGGATGCGGCCGACGCAGATGTCCACGTGCTCAACCGCCTTGACCGCCGCTTCCAGAACGCCGGTATGGCCAACCATGTCACCGTTGGCGAAGTTGACCACCAGCAGGTCGTAGCGCTGGCTGTCGATGCGCTTGACGACCTCATCACAGATGCCGTAGGCGCTCATCTCCGGCTGCTGGTCGTAGGTGCTGACCTTGGGGCTGGGGATGATCTGCCGGTCCTCGCCGGGGAACGGCTCCTCGCGGTAGTCATTGAAGAAGAAGGTGACGTGCGGGAATTTTTCCGTCTCGGCACAGCGGAACTGCCGCAGGCGCTGATCGGCGATGTACTGGCCGAGAATGTTGGTCATCTTCGGCGGCTTGGGGAACGCCACCGCTGTCACCGGCAGCCCCTGCTCGTAGGCAGTCATCGTCACATAGTGCAGGTTGAGCTTTTTGCCGCGGTCAAAGCCGGCGAAGTCGGTCTGGCAGAACGCGCGGGTCAGCTCGCGCGGGCGGTCACCGCGATAGTTATAGAAGATCACGCTGTCGCCATCGTTCAGGTGCGCCAGGGGCTTGTCGCTGATATCACCGGTGATGACCGAGGGGGTGATGAATTCATCCCCGCTCATGTTCGGCTCGGTGGGGTTGTCGTAGTAATGGCGGATTGCCTCTTCGGCGGTGCGGAAGCGCGGAGCATCGCCGAAGGCGATTGCGCGGTATGCCTTTTCCACCCGCGGCCAGCGGTTGTCGCGGTCCATCGCGTAGTAGCGCCCGGAGACGGTTGCCACCTTGCCCAGGCCCATCTCCGCCATCTTCGCCTCGACCTGGCGGATGTAGTCCAGGCCGTAAGTGGGGGGCGAATCGCGGCCATCGGTGAAGGCATGCAGGAACACGCGCTTCAGGCCCTTGCGGCGGCAGGCCTCGAGACAGCCATAGAGATGCTCCAGCAGCCCATGCACGCCGGCATCGCTGACGATGCCGAACAGGTGGAGATTCGAGTTGTTTTTCAGGGCGTTGTCGATCGCGCCGTTGATGGCGGCGTTGTCGTAGAACGAACCATCGCGGATGGCCTTGGTGATGCGCACCGATTCCTGATCGACAATCCGGCCCGCGCCGATGTTCTGGTGGCCGACTTCGCTGTTGCCCATCGTGCCCTCGGGCAGGCCGACATCGAAGCCGCTGGTCTTGATCAGCACATTGGGGTACTCGGCCAGCAGGCGGTCGGCCACTGGATGGCGGGCAAGATGAACGGCATTGGCGTGGTTCCACTGGGCATCGGGATTCTTGCCCCAGCCATCGCGGATAATCAGAACAAGCGGGCGTTTGCTGATCGACATAACTTCCTTTCTTTCGCAGTCGATGATGAGGCGGAGAGTCTACCGGATGGCCGGGCTGTGTCACTGGCCGTCGGGGCAATTGTCACTTGCGGCGGGCCGGTTTGCGAGCATCTGGGTGTCTCGCGCGGGCGGCACTCCATACGGCCGTGCCCGGCACGCGGCTGGCGCGATGACATGTGAGGGCCTACCACAGGTGGGGGCTAACATCCTGTCGGTGCAAAATCTGGTGTCGTGTGCGCAAAAAGACATTGACGCCGCTGCATGTTGTTCATAAATTGCGGGATAAGAAAGGAGGTGACTCAGCACCATGGCTACGAAGAAAGCCGCTAAGAAGACCACCGCCAAGAAGGCGACCAAGAAGACGACCAAGAAGAAGAAGTAACTTCTCTTGGCGTGGGCCGGATGACCGTGGCTCCCCAGGGATGGTTGACAGTCCGGCCGCCAGTGGTCTCAACGATGCGTCACGAACACCAACAGTCACCTTTTGTTGTTTCGTAACTGGCTCCAAGACAACAAGGTTTCGAAACACGAGAAACTCCCCACGCCACGGTGGGGAGTTTCTTTTTTGTGGCTCGTCCTGTGTGGTTGCCGGTTATCGACCGATGCCGGCGCCATCTCAGCAACCGGAGAGTCAAACGAAGCGGGGATCAGGGGCCGCTCTCCAGTGACAAGCGGCCCATAACCAGTAACATCTGTCCCATGCGCATCATCGCCATGATGAATCAGAAAGGGGGGGTGGGGAAGACGACAACTGCCGTCAACCTCGGCGCTGCGCTCGGTGAGCTGGGGCGGCGGGTCTGCCTGATGGATTTGGACCCGCAGGCGCACCTGACGATCAACTACGGCCTGGAGCCGACCGCTGATACCGTCAGCCTCTATCACGTCCTGTGCGATGACCGTTCGTTTCTCGAAGCCGTCCACAAGGTCAGCGATCATGTGGCCCTCGTCCCCAGTTCAATCGACCTGGCCGCGGCGGAGGTGGAGCTGGTCAGCGTGATCGGCCGCGAGCAGGTTCTCAAGCGCAAGCTGGAACAGACGACGCACGATTTTGATTATTTCATCCTCGACTGCCCGCCCTCCCTGGGACTGCTGACGATCAATGCCCTGGCGGTGGCCACTGAGGTGATCATCCCGATGCAGCCGCATTTTCTGCCCCTGCAGGGCGTGGCCAAGCTGCTGGAGACGATCCAACTGGTGCGCGAGCGGATGAATCCCGGACTGCGGGTCAGCGGGGTCGTGCTGACCATGTTTGATGCCCAGACCAAGCTCAGCGCGGAGGTGGTGCACGAACTTCAGACGTTCTTCGACCAGGCCCGCGGGCAGAACCTCCCCTGGTCCGAAGCGCGCATCTTCGACACCCGGATCCGCCGCAACATCAAGCTGGCCGAGAGCCCCAGCTTCGGGCAGACGATTCTGCAATACGAGCCATCGAGCAACGGGGCGGCCGACTACCGCGCCCTGGCGCGCGAACTGGTCATGATGGAAGCGCCGATGCAAACGCCCGTTACGGCCCCGGCAGACTCAGCGGCGACAGCCGCCACGGCAACCGGGCAGCCCGTGAACCGCTCTGCCGATCGCGACGCCCAACCGCCGGCCAACTCGCCGGCGATCCCGCCCGCTGATCCATCCGAAGCCGCCGCCACCGGTGCTGTGCCGCCGGCTGCCAGTGAACCGCCTGCATCCGATCCGCCGCCCGCATCCGATGCAGATCCATCGCCTGTGGCGGGCGTGCCTGCGGCAGATTCTGTGCCCACGACAACCCCCGTGCCCACGGCAGGCGTGGGACGCGCGGTGCGGCCTGCTGGAGATGACTCCTCTGAATCGGAAGCGGTGGCATGACACTTCGGCAGCGAAAACACATGAGACGCATGCTGTGGGTGCTGACGGCGGGCCTGTGGGCGGGCTTGTTTATCGCCACGCACCTGCCGGCACACAACCTGCCGGATGTGGCGGTTTCCGACAAGTTCATGCATTTCATCGCCTACTTCGGGCTGGCATCGATGATTTACATCTCGACCTGGATCACCAATCCGGCCCGTCGCTGGACCGGCAGCATGGTGCTGGCGATCGCGGTGGTGTACGGCATCATTGATGAAGTGCTCCAGCCGTTCGTCGGCCGCCATGCGGATGTGAAGGACTGGGTGTACGATGTGGCCGGCGCAGCCTGTGCGGTGGTGCTGCTGGTGATGATCCGCCGCATCGTGACCGCCCGGCCGCGGCATGAAGCGAAGCGGGCGTATGACCTGAGCGCAGCGCCGGCCGAGTCGTGAGCTTTTCCAATCAACCCCGGGCCTCTGTGCCGACAAATGGGATGAAGATGACTCAAGGATCCTCCCTGCATGCCCCCTGGCGCATCGAGTACATCCGCTCGCTGGAAAAGCCGAACCCCGGCGAGTGTTTCCTGTGCAAGGCCGCCGAACCGCTGGATGAGCAGGCCATGCGCCAGCGGCTGGTGCTGTGGCAGACCGATCACTCGGTGGTGCTGCTGAACCGTTTTCCCTACACCAACGGCCATCTGCTGGTGGCGCCGCGGGCGCACAAGGCCGACCTGGAGGAACTGACGGCCGAGGAATCAGCCGATCTCATGCTCCAGACCACGGCCGCCGTCCGTCTGCTGAAGCGCGCAGTCTCGGCCCAGGGACTGAATATTGGCATCAACCTGGGGCGCTGTGCCGGTGCGGGTGTGCCGGGGCATCTGCACCAGCACATCGTTCCGCGCTGGGCCGGCGACACCAATTTCATGAGCGTCGTGGGCGAGGTCCGCATTGTCCCCCAGGCGATGAGCCAGCTTTACGAGGAACTGATGGCCGCCCGCGGCCGATAGGGCCAGGCGGCAGGGGATCATTGACCGCGGGGCATGCGCCGGAGCGCAAAAGGGGCCAGCGCGGTGATCCAGCGCCCGCTGCGGCGAACAGTCATCTGAACACGCCGGCGGCGAGCGATCCACAGCGCCTGACCGGTGACAAACAACACCCATGGAACACTTCCTCACCTTTTTCATCCCCCTGTTTGTCGCGATCGATCCGATCGGGCTGGTGCCGGTTTTCCTGGCGCTGACACAGGCCCAGGATGCCGTCCAGCGGCGGCGAATCAGCGTGCAGGCCGTGGCCGCCGCCACCGTCATCGCCCTGGGCTTCCTGTTCCTGGGGCGGGAACTGTTCGATTTCCTGCAAATCACCGCCGATGATTTTCGCATCGCCGGTGGGGCGATCCTGCTGGTGCTGGCGGTGTATGACCTGATCAGCTACGGCAAGCCCACCGCCCACGAAACCCACATGGTCGGCCTGGTCCCGCTGGCCATGCCGCTGGTGGCCGGCCCGGCCCTGCTGACAACCACCCTGGTGCTCACCAGCCACACCGGTCCCTACAACGCCTATGCCATGACCACTGTGGCCGTGATCGTGAACATGGGGCTGCTGCTGATGATCCTGTTCAGTGCCAACTGGATCAGCCGGGTCGTTGGCGAGCATGCCATGATGGCCCTGAGCAAGCTTGTGATGGTCTTCCTGGCGGCCATCGCGGTGAACTTCATCCGCGAGGGCATCACAAATGTGCTTCGCACGTTATAATGCGGGTCTATGAGCCAGACGATGATGAGCGAGGCGGCGGAAAAACTCACGCCCGGAACGCGCGTGAAGGTCGTTCAGCAGATCGCAGCGCGGCACTACACCCTGCCCACGGAAGTGCGCGGTACGGTGGTGAAATTTGAACAGCGGCCCACCGGGTCGTGGTATGCCCATTCCAAGAACGACAAGCTCTGGCTCGACCGCCTGACATTGCGCAAGGACGATGGCGAACTGATCACGCTCAACCTCGATGAGTACAGCAGCGTCGAGGTGCTCGCCTGACAGCGCCGGAGGCGGCCTTGGCTGCCGCCCGCGGCATGCCGGGTGATGGGCGGCACTTTGGCTGCCGAACAACCGCCTTGCTCATGCCCGCAGCACCGTGCCGCGATTCAGCCATCGCGCCCGGGCCGCGCGGCGGAAGAGGAGAACGCGGCCCATGGCTATACAGCAGATGGCTCCACAGCAGTTTGACGCCGCCATCTTCGGCCTGATCGTCGCCGACCTGATTGCCAGCCCCATGGACCTGCGCCACCCGCCGCCCCCCGGCGGGCTGGTTGTCACCGAATCGATCACCTTCACCACCGGGGGCAACGTCTCCAACACCGGTATCGCCATGGCCAGGCTTGGCGCCAGGGTGGCGGCGGCGGGGCTGGTGGGCGAAGACACTCTCGGCCGCAGCGTCCTGGCCCGCCTGAACGAAGCGGGGCTGGATACCACGGCCGTCTTCACCACCGATCGCGCCCAGACCAGCGCCACCGTCGTTGCCGTTGAGCCGGGCGGTGAGCGCGTCTTCTTCCACACGCCCGGCACGACGACCCTGATCGACCCGGCGGTTTTCGAGCGCTGTTTTGACCTGTTCGCCCGCAGCGCGCTGGTGCAGATCGGCTATTTTGGCCTGCTGCCAGGCCTGACGCCTCACCTGCCGCCGCTGCTGGCGAAGTTGAAGCAGCATGCGCCGCAGACAAAGCTCGCGCTGGATACGGTCAACCCGCCGGATGACTGGCCGCTGCTGGAGCCGATCCTGCCGTACCTGGATATTTTCGCCCCCAGCCGGGCCGAGGCCCGGCACTTGACCGGCCAGACCGATCCGGCGCGCATGGTCGAGCACTTTCGCCGACACATGCCGCGGGGGCTGATCGGGATCAAGCTCGATGCAGAAGGTTGCTATCTGGATGATGGCCAGCGGGCGGTTTTCTGCCCGGCTTACCAAATCGATTGCATCGACACGACAGGCGCGGGCGATACCTGGTACGCCGGTTTGCTGATGGGACTGAAGCAGGGGATGCCGCTGGAGCAGATGGGCCGCTTCGCCAACCGCGCTGCCGCCGACTGCTGCACGGCCATCGGGGCGTCGGCCGGGGTGCGTTCGTTTGCCGAGACGCTCGCGCGGGTGTAGAAGTCGCATACATGATGAGATGGTTCGCGATCCTGCCGATGCTGCTGCTGGCTGGCTGCGCCCAGTTTGAGAAGAACCCCGCCCGTTACGGCGGCCTGGCCGGCCAGAAGGTGGGGATCATGGTCTGGGCGCCGCAGGCGGTGAAGATCGACTTCTCCAGCGTGCAGCTTGATGTGGCCAAGGGGGTGCAATCCAAGCTGCAACAGGCCACGCGGGAGGCGCGCGAGGTCAAGGGGATCACCTTCCCGGTCCGGGCTGAGTCGATTGTCCATTACCAGCAGAGCTATCCGCAGATCGAGGCCATGCCCATCGAGCGGGTGGCCCCCAAGCTGGGGGGCGTGGACCGGCTGATTTATATCGAGGTCAATGACCTGCGCACCCGCACCAGCAGCGCTGCGCTGAATCTCTACCGCGGGCGCATGAGCGGCACGATCAAGGTGGTGGAGGTCATTGACGGCCAGGGCCGAGTGGCCTACGAGGAGACGGACATCGTCGCGGTCTACCCCGAGGATGCCCCCGAGGCCGGCACGCCCAATCTCGATGACTACCGCACCTACCGCGGCGTGGTTGATGCCTTCACAACCCAGGTGGCGGTGCGGTTCTTCTCGCATTACAGGAACTGAATGAGTGGGGCGGATTGAGGTGATTCATGCGGGCGATTTCCCTGGTGATCCTGCTGTTTCTGGCCGGGTGCAATGTGGTTGGCGCGGTGGGGTATGCGGTCTCCGGGCCGCCGAAGCAGCCGGCGGCGTACAAGCCGCAGGCTCGGCCAACCCTGGTGATCGTGGAGAACTATCGCGCGCCGTCGGCGGTGGCGATGGATGCCGACCGTTTCGGGCAGTTGCTGACCGATGAACTGCGGACCAACCGGGTTGTGCCGCTGGTGGATGCCGGCCGGCTCTACGCCCTGCGCGAGCGCCAGGGGGCGGCGTATGCACAGATGAAGGTGTCGGAAATTGCCCGCGAGGTGGGAGCCGAGCAGGTGATTTACGTCGACCTGGCCACATCCGATGTCGAGCAGGCTGCCGGGCGGATGATGCGGGGGCGCATGGCCTTCCGTATCAAGGTGGTGGATGCCGCTACCGGGCACACCCTCTGGCCGGAGGATGCGGCCGATGGCCATCCGCTGGTGTACGAGACCCCGATGCTGCACATCACCGAAACGGATCGCCCCGAGATGCTCCGCTCCCGCATGCTGCAGGAGATGGCCGCCAAAACCGCCCGCCTTTTCTATGACTGGAAGCCGGCCGACATCACCGAGGCCCACAAGGGCACGGCGGGATAGCATCACAAGCACCAGCCTGCCTTGTCACATCTCCCGGGGGAAAGCGGTGACACAGCCGCCGCCCTGCCGGGCGGGGGCGAGATGGCATCGCGCCCGGCCAGCCTGGGGGCACGGGCAAATCCCTCATTTTGTTTGAACCTTTCTCCGATCCGGCGGACTTCATGTGTGCCGGCGCCTGCCGCACCGAGGCGTGCGGGCCGGCGGTTTCTCATCCGAGGAAGGAGCACGTTCATGCGCCGAGCCGCTGCATCGATCGTCTGTGGTCTGCTGATCGCCTGTTTGGGCTGCACCCAGGTTGGCCTGTCCAGCCGCGAGCAGCCCGGGCAGGATTTTTCCACCTACATTCACTCGCTGTATGACCAGCCGGCCGCGCCAGCCGCGGGCGAGACGACGCTGCGGCAGGCGGATTTCCCCGTGCGGCTGGCGGTGGCCCAGATCGGCGAGGTGGCGCCGCCGGAGACACTGATGCAGAGGCTGCAGCGCCAGCATGGCCTGTTTGAGCGGGTAGAGCCGTTGCCGGGCGATGGCATGCCTGCGGTTGCCCCGGTCTATCTCTCCCATCGCCTCTCGCCGGATGAAAGCCAGCGGCTGCAACGCGAGCACCTGGAGCGCTCGCGGGAGGCGCTGCACGCCCACACCACCCGCATGCGGCAGATGGCCCGTGACATGGGCATGACCCACCTGGTCATCCTTGGCGGGCGCATCGACATGGCGCATGAGCAGAACGGCCTGGCGCTGGCCGACCTCACCATCGTCGGCGCGTTTGTCGTTCCCAGCCGCGAGATCATCGGGTCCGGCCGGGCGTCGGCGGCGATGATCGACCTGGCCACCGGCCGCACCGTGCTGATCGCCTCAGCCCAGCAGGATGCCACCAGGTGGTCATCTGCCATCGGCCGTGAGGCTGATCAGGTGAAGCTGCTTCGCCGCATGCGGGATGACCTGGCCGGCGAACTCGCCGCCGACCTGGTGCGCCAATGCGCCCGCCGGGCTGGCATGGAACTGGATCGCAAGGGAAACGTGCTGGCGCGGGCGGGGGAGTCACAGCCCGTTCAGTGATGGCGCCGTTGCCGGTGGCAGCGAGCGCATGGGGCACGCGGCGGCCGGGCTGCACACCGCCCGGCTGCACACCGTACGCGCTATACACCATACATGACGCACTCGTGCTCGAATCGGCGCAACGCCCAGTTGTAGAGACTCAGGTCGTTCTCCAGGTACTTGGCGGCGGCCTTCACTTCCGGGTCATTGAGCAGGCCGCCGGTTTCGCCGTACAGGTCTTCGGTGGTGTTGGCGCGGTTCACCGGGAACTCCACCAGGTGATAATCGATGCTCTTGAGCTTCTTGCGCAGCAGCGCCAGCCCGCGATCGAGCTGCTCGACCACGCCCACCATGAAAAAATCGGCCAGCGTGTCACGCGCCCGCTCCAGGCTGCCACCGGGGTCGAAGTTCCGAAGCTGGTCGTGGCCGTAGCCCATCTCGAACAGCCCTGCCTCAAAGCGCAGGTACTCCTGCGGTGTCATCTGGAGAAAATTCTCCGGCAGTGTCTTGAGGTGTTCGGCCGGGAAGCGGTGGTAATGCTTTTTCGCGTAGCGGTAATAGCTCAGGTGCCGCGCCAGCGAATGTCGCAGGAACGTGAAGTAGAGCATCGGCCTGTTGCCGACTTTCTCGGGGAAGGCGCGGAAGTTGTGCGAGGAGATCACCTGCGCATGCGGGTGCAGGGGCACCTGCTGCTGGAGGAAATCCTCCTTCTGCTGGATGTACGGATCATTCACGTACAACGGCTGGTAGCGGTAGCCGAAGCTTTCAATGAGCAGGTCATTGGTGGATGAGCCGCCGTTCTTGGGCACGTGCACATGCACCAGCAGGGGGCTGGTCAACTGCTCGAACGGTATCTCCTTGGCGCGCTTGACGTAGTAGTCGGGAAAGAAATCGGCGGTTTCCAGCGGCAGCTTCACGCGCACCCAGCCATCGGTGATCGAGTCGGCCCAGATCTGCCGGCTCAGCAGGCGCGCCCCATCCAGCCACCCCATCAACTGGTTGCCGATACCATCCCAGATGATGATCAGGTCGTAGCGGGTGTCGTGGCGGTCGGGATTGGCGAAGGTGCGGTCGCGCACGCCGACCGGCACATCGGGGAAGCGCCGGCGCACGCGCTCGGCGGCGTCGTGGGTGCCGGCGGCGATGAAGACCTGCGCACCGGCCTGCTGAAGGCCATGCACCAGGACCGAAACCGTATCGCCGCAAATGAGGATGCGCTTGCCCTCAAGGCGCGGATGCACCCGGAGGAAACGCTCAAGCGAATCCACCAGTGGATTTTGATGACTGACGGTCTGCTGGCGGGGCGTGAGAAGGTCAGGCATGCGGATGGTTCCTGGGATTACACAATCAGGCCCACCAGTTTAACACGGGTACGGTAGTGGCGCAAACGGCATCACCGGCGAAATCGCATGATTCCGGCGGGCAACCCCGCAAAGCGCAACACAAGCCACCTGTCATGTGGGGATCCCGACCGGTGCGGGCTGTCGATCCAGATCCCATCGGGGTGTAGGAAAATTGCTGGCAGGGTGGGGCGCACAAACTGCAAAACCCGCATCCTGAAAAGGGGCGGCTGGCAAATCACCGGGCTCTATCCCGCCTGGGACGGATTCTCGTTCCCCGCGGCCTTGAGCTGCTCAACCTGGCGTTCGAGCTTGCGCAGTCGATCGACCAGGTCAGGAAGCTGGGTCGTGTGCAGCAGCACCCGGCGGGCGAGATTGGCCGGCATGGCAGGGGTGCCGAGCAGCGTCTGGCCATCTTCCACGTCGGACATCACGCCGGACTTGGCGCCCACGGTCACGCGGTCGCCGATTTTCAGGTGTCCGGCGATGCCAACCTGGCCGGCGATGGTGGCGTACTGGCCAATCGTGGTTGAGCCGGCGATGCCGGTCTGGGCGACCAGCAGCGAGTGCGGCCCAATCTGGACGCCGTGGCCGATCATCACCAGGGCATCCAGCTTGGTCCCCCGGCCGATGCGGGTGGTTCCCAGCGCAGCACGGGCGATGACGCAATTGGCGCCGATCTCAACATCATCCTCCAGAACGACGTTACCAACTTGCGGAATCTTGTGATGGGCGCCTTCGTGAAAGCTGTAGCCGTAGCCATCAGCGCCGATGGTTGTGCCGCCGTGGAGGATCACGCGGTCGCCGAGCACGCAATCATCATAGACGGTGACATTGGGATAGAGGATGCAGTCATCGCCGATGACGACGCGCGGGCCCACGTAGACGCCGGGGTAGATCGTTGGGTTTTTGCCGATTTGTGCGGTCGGGTCGATCACCGCCTGCGGGTGGATCCCCTCGAACGGGTGCCGGCGAAAACCGTGCAGTGCCACCACCGCCTGGCGGAAGGCAAAGTAGGGATCCTTGGCCCGCAGCAGGGTCACGCGGTCGCTCTTTTCGCTCTGGCCGACGATGACGGCCGAGGCGTTGGTGGTGGCGAGTTGCCTGGCGTAGCGGGCATTGGACAGGAAGCTCAGCTCCCCCGGCTGGGCCTGCTCCAGCGTGTTGATGCGCGTGACCTCAATCGATCCGTCGCCCACCACTTCCGCGTTGATCTGCTGTGCCAGTTCATCGAGTTTCATGGTGACTCCGGCATGCGTTGTGAGTTTGCATGTTGTGGGAGGGTTCAGCGTCCAGAATAGCAGGCCGCGGACAGCACGTGCGATGCCCATCAGCAAGTATGATGCCCCTCACCCTGAACGCGTTGCAGGCGCTCAAGCGCCGGCCTGCGGCCGAGATGCGGCATTGTGTCCAGAATGGCGTTGTTCGGGCATTTCCTCAGCGCTGAATCCTCGCCTTCTCTCTCATTCCCCGGCGAACTCCTCCGGCTGATCGATGATGCGCAGGCACACCGGGGGGGCGTTGATGGTGCCGAGGGCGGCAATGCGCTTGAGCGCTTCCTGCATCGCGCCCTCGCGGGCCAGGTGCGTGGTGATGACCACCGGCACGTTGTCCGCGTCGTGGGCTTCGTGCTGGCGGATCGCGCTGAGGCTGATCCCCTGGTCGCCAAGGATGCTCGTGACCTGGGCCAGCACGCCGGGCTGGTCTTTGGCCTGGAGGCGCAGGTAGTAGCGGCTCTGAAGCTGGTCGAACGGCAGCACCTCGCCCGGGTCGGTCTGGTCCCACAGCACATTGAGCTGCTGGAACGCCGACTGCGCGGTCCCCAAGCCGATGCTGACCAGGTCCGCCACCACCGCGCTGGCGGTGGGCATGCGGCCGGCGCCGCGGCCATACCACAGGGCGTGGCCCAGGGCGTGGGAGTAGACGCTGATGGCGTTGAAGCTGCCGCTGACTTCCGCCAGCAGGTCGTTTTCGTGGACGAGGGTCGGGTGGACCCGCAGTGCGATCTTGCCGTTGACGCGCTGGCCAATCGCCAGCAGCTTGATGACGTAGCCCAGTTCCTGCGCGAAACGGATATCCAGGGCGTCCAGGCCGTCAATCCCCTGGCAGTAGATGTCGCTCTCGCTCAACTGCACGTTGAACGCGATCGAGCCGAGGATGACCAGCTTCTGGGCTGCGTCACGTCCTTCCACATCCATGGCGGGGTTGGCTTCGGCGAAGCCCTGCTCCTGCGCTGCCTTGAGCGCCTGCTGATAGCTCCATCCGTTCTGGGTCATCTTGCTGAGGATGAAGTTGCAGGTGCCGTTGACGATGCCCAGCAGGGCATCGATGCGGTTGGCCACCAGCCCGCGCATGAGGGCGTCGATAATCGGGATGCCGCCGCCGGCGCTGGCCTCGAAAGCGATGGCGGTGTTATTCTGGCGGGCGAGGGCGAACAGCTCACGGCCGCGGGCGGCCAGCAGGGCCTTGTTGGCGGTGACGACCGGCTTGCCGGCCTTGAGGGCGCGCTCGACGAACGTGCCGGCCACCCCGGTGCCGCCGATCAGTTCGATGATGACATCGGTGGCGGGGTCGTCGATGGCGGCATTGCCATCGGTGGTCATCGGCAGGTTTGCCGCCTCGGGCGGGTAGTCTTCCTTGCTCTTGACCACGACGTGGCGGAGGACAAAGTCGATGCCGGTTCGTCGCCGCAGCAGCTGGCGCTGCTGGGTGAGGAGATTGACCACGCCGCCGCCGACGGTGCCGCAGCCGAGAAGCGCAATGCCGATGGTTTTACTCGCCATAATGAAAATCCCACGAAAAGGAGCGGCGAGCAATGTAAGAGACAGCGCCAAGGGGGGCAAGCCGCGGGAGCGGGAAGGTCGATCCTGCCCGGCCGTGGCGATCACCATTGTGCCAGGGCATGGGTGAGATCGCTTCACATGGCGCTGCCTGGCAAGGAGCGGTTGGTGATGGGCTGGCCGGCGAAAGAGTTGCCCGGCACCTGGGCTCGGATCATCGATCACGCCACACAAGAATCGGCAATCGTGGCCGTGATGCATTGCCCGCCTGCGCGGCGGCTCGTATATTCGCGGAGAGTTGGGCAGAATGTTGCTTCCATGAAACACTTCTCCATGAAACACCTCCATTTAGCTTGTCGCATTGTCCCGGCCGTGGTCCTGTCGCTCGCGGTGCTGGCGGGCTGTCGCCAGGAAACGCCGGCCGAGCAGGGGCCGAGCCTGGACAAGGGGATGGTGGACTACATCCGCGGCTATGAAGCCTATCAGTCGGGCAACCGCGATGCGGCAGTCCGTGCCTTGAGGCAGGCACTGACGGACAACCCGGACCTGATCACCGCCCGGGCGCTGCTGGCTGACATCTACCGCCAGGAAGGGCGTTACGCCGAAGCGGCCCGCCATTACGAGCGGCTGACAGTGGTTGATCCGTACGATTACCTCAACTTCTATCACCTGGGCGTGTCCAACCATTTCATGGACCGCTTCAAGGCGGCCATCGCCAGCTACCTGAAGGCGGCGAACCTGCGCCCCGATGACCCCAAGACCAACATGAACCTCGGCCTGGCGTTCATGGCGCTGGGGCAGATCGACGATGCCCTGCCTTACGCCCGGCGGGCGACGGAACTCAGCCCCAACTCCGCGGCGGCGTGGGGGAACTATGCCCTGGTGCTCGATTCCAGCGGCCAGCATGCCGAGGCCGAGGCGGCGTATCGCAAGTCGCTGGATCTGGATCCCACCGTCGCCGGCGTGCGGCTGAACTACGCGACGAACCTGATTCGCCAGAACCGGCCCAAGGAAGCGATCTCGCTGCTGGAGCCACTGGTCAAGGAGCAGCGCTCGGTGCTGGGACTGCGGCGGCTGGGCGATGCCTACGCGGCGGCCGGCCAGCCGGATCGGGCGGTTGAACAGTACCAGGCCGCGCTGCGTCTCAGCCCGCGCTACTACCCGGCGATGAACCAGATCGCCGCCGTGCGCATCGAGCAGTACGTCAAGGGGCTTCAACTCAATGAAAAGGCCCGCCAGGAAGCACTGACCATGTGGCGCCAGAGCCTGCAAATCCAGCCCGAGCAGCCGCAGATCAGCCAGGCGCTGAAGCGCTGGGAAGAGGCCAGCCTGTTTGCGCGGTAACCGCGCTGGCAGGAGATGATCTGCCATTGTGCTGGTCGTGCGTGGGGGGAGTGTGCGCTGTGGGTGCGACCACCAGGGGCACGCCACTGCGCCATCTGCAGGCAGCCCGCCGCACGTCTACCACAGCCGCATGTGCGCTTCCATGGTGATGAGGTACATGAACCCCACCAGCATTAGTGTCAGGCCGATATAGGCGATACCGATCAGCCAACTGGCTCGGCGCGAGATGCGGTAATAGGGGGCATGGCGGTCGCGGCTGCGCAGGGTGTTGATGACTCGCGGCAAGGCGACAAAGAGGATCAGCAGGAGCAAAAACGAGCGAAAACCGCTGGCCAGAATCAGCAGGATCAGCAGCCCCAGGCCCACCAGCCAGATCCAGGGGCTTACCGCGGCGGTGATGCGGCCGCCATCCAGCGGCGGCAGGGGGAGCATGTTGAACAGGTTGATGGCAAAGCCCCAGAACGAGAGGATCAGCAGCAGGGGCGAGTCGGTGGCCAGGAACAGGCCATAGCACAGGATCGCTCCCAGCGTGCCCAGCGCCGGGCCACCAATGCCGACGATCGCCTCTACCTTGGCGTTCTGCGGCGGCTGGCGCAGGTTGATGAGCGCGCCCACGAACGGAATGAAGATCGGCGGGCTGGCGCTGAGGCGATAGTAGCGCATTGCCAGCACGTGCCCCATCTCGTGGATCAGGATCAGCAGCAGAAAGCCGGTGCCCATGGCGAATGCGGTCGCCAGCGCATTCTCCCCGATCGCGCGATAGAACAGCATCGCGTAAAACGGGATATTCAGCAGCAGCGAGCCGCCGGTCTTGAGGACCGCCAGGCGCCAGGGATCGGATCGCGGGGCGGCCGAGGGGAGGATCGCTCCCTCGCCGTCGCCGCCGAAAAACTCATCCGGCGCGGGCGGCAGGCCGCGCAGCCAGCGGATGCGATCATACACCTGCCGGTACTGCGGTGTTCCCGGCGGGATCAGCTCCAGCACGCGCTGCCATGCCAGGGCGGCGGCAACGGCGTCAAATCCCTCCAGCCGTTGGGCTTCGTAGCCCAACTGGTGCAGTTCCGCCAGGCGGGTGAACAACCCACAACGCGGACAGGCCAGGTCCTCAGGCGACAGTGGCTGGCCGCAGCGCGGACAGGTATCAGGGTGGATGGCAAATGGCGGCAGGGGCGTCATGGGCTGGGGGGGACTTTCCTAAGAGACGATTTTGTTCTCGTGGCAATATTTTGCGAAACAGCTTCCCGGCGATGATCTCAGGCATTATGAGGGCCGCCCTCAACTGCGCGCAAGGTACTCCCGTAGGGTAGGCTCGAACGGGCGGGGGCACCAGCCGAAATCAGCCACGAACGGCCGCAGATCGGCGGTGTTGTCCTCCTCGGCCATCAGCACCTGGTCGCGGTTGAACGGGATGGCCCAGCGCGGCAGGACCCGCGTCAGCAGCCGGGCATACCACGCGGGGATCGCCGCCGTCAGGCGCGGGCGGCCGATGACCGCCTCGGCAAACGCGCGGTGCATCTGGGGCCAGGTGAGCGGGTCGGGGCCGGCCAGGTCATACGTTTGGCCGAGGGTGCGCGGGTTTTCCAGCGCTTCCACGAACGCCCGGGCAACATCCTCAACATAAACCGGCTGCACGCGCCCGGATCCGCCCGTGCCGAGCAGGCCACGGCCAAAATAAGGCATGAACAGCCAGGGCGCCTTGCGTTTTCTTGCCCAGGCGATCGCCATCTGCGTGAACTCGCCCGCCGGGCCGTGAATCAGCGCGGGACGGAGGATCGTCCAATCCAGGCTGCTGCTGCGCACGAGCTGCTCAGCCTGCCACTTGGTCTGGTGATAGGTGCTGCGGGCATCGGGGCGGGTACCGAGGGCCGACATGTGGACCATCCGCCGCACCCCAGCCCGGTGGAGAGCATCGATCACCCGGCGGGTGCCTTCCACATGCACTTTCTCGAAGGTCACCCCCTGGCGCGGGTGCTCGGCGATAATGCCCACCAGGTGAATGGCGCTCGAGCAGTTCGCGGCCGCACGATCAAGGGCGGCCTCGTCAAACAGGCCGCCGGGAAAGCTGGTGACCTGGGGATGGGGCTCCAGCACAGTGCGATTGACCAGGGCATGTACGCGCTGGCCGCGGGCGATCAGCGTACGCCGCACGGCCGCGCCGACAAACCCGCTGGCGCCGGTGAGCAAAATGGGCTGGGCATCGGCCATGACTGGTGCATTGTAGGGCATGGGAGCGGGACAGGGGGCCGGGGGCGGCAGGATTTGCTGGATTGGACAGTGGACTTTGTCCGATGAAGTTATCGGACTATGCGCTTTGTTGCTTTCCTGCTGATCGCGATTACCTCCGCGCCGGCGCTGGCGGTGCCGGAGGCGGTGAACCGGGTACTGCGCGCGCTCGATTTTGAGGAGCGGCGGCTGGGGAACAACGAAGATCTGCCGATGCACTGGAGCAAGGTGGAAGGCCCATCGCTGCCGCATTACGTCAACGGCCAGCTTGCCACCGACCGGGCGCGCTCCGGCCAGTATGCCTTCCGCTTCGATCTCAATGGCGGCGGGCTTGTGTATCGCTATGACTCAGGCCAGATCCCGGTGCAGGCGGGGGCGCATTACCGGGTGGAGACGTATGTACAGACCACGCCGCTGCCGCATGCGCGGGCCCGGCTGAGCGCATATTTCACCGACTTGGATCACCGTCCGTTGGTGGATACGGTCACCCACAGCGAGCTGTATGCCGCCCAGTCTGAATCGGCCGGGCAGGCGCAATGGAAGCACCTGTCGATCGAGCTGTCTACCCCGCGCGAGGAAGCGGCTTACCTGGTGATGGAGCTGGCGCTGCTCCAGCCCGAGCACTACACCCCGACCTCACTGGGCGAGCGGGCGCTGTTCTCGCAGGACATCCGTGGCAGCGCATGGTTCGATGATGTGAAGGTGTCCCAGGTGCCCAAGGTGGCGCTGCGGACCAGCCGGCCGGGCAATATCTTCCGCCGGGGCGAAAAGCCCTGCATCACGGTGCAGGTGAATGACCGCTTCACCGATGACCTGGCCGGCCGGCTGGTGGTACGCGATGCCACCGGGCGCGAGGTGCATCAGCGCAGCGGAGCACTGGACATGACGACCGCCCGGCAGACCGGGCCGGGCGAGTATGAGCTGTCGCTGCTGCTGCCGGAGCTGTCACCGGGGTGGTATCGCGTGACCATGCAGGTCACCAGCCACGGCCAGTCGGTGGGCGACTACGTGGTGGACCTGGTGCAGCTGGCCGATGCCTACCTGGCCGATCATCCGGATGAGCGCTTCGGCATCATCGCAACCGATCTGCCGTTCGCGGGGTGGGCGGAGTTGCCGGCACTGCTGCCGTACCTGTCGGCCGGGCGGGTGAAGCTGGCGGTCTGGAGCCACGAGGGAGACATCCAGCAGATCGATCCCAAGGGGTTCGACCGGATGCTGGAGCAGTTGCGCGAGAAGGGGATCACGCCGACGGCCTGCCTGGTGGACCTGCCACCGAATATCGCCCGCCAGCTGGCCGATCCGAGCTGGAAGGGGCTGCTCAAAGCCCGGCCCGAACAGTGGCAGCCGCAGCTTTCGCACCTGGTGTCTCGCCATGCCGACAGCCTGGACCGCTGGCAGCTCGGGGCGGATGGCTCGGAGGCATTCGTGGTAGAGCCGCAGATGCGGCAGGTGTATGCCCAGATCTACCGCCAGTTTTCCACGCTGATCCAGCGGCCCGACCTGGCGATGCCGTGGCCAGCCTGGTACGAGCTGGAAGGGCAGATGCCCGCCACCATTGCCCTGAGCGTGCCGCCGAGCGTTCTGCCTTCGCAGATTCCGCTCTACATGACGGATGTGAAAGGCAGGGGGGCTGGGTTCGAGGTTCAGGGTTCGGGCAATGTCGGCTCCGGCGATGCGGAATCAGGCTATGCGGGGACCGGTGTCTTTGCCCGAGTGGAACCCCGGGCCGCCAGCCCCGAACCCTCGCTCTCGGTCACGCTCCAGCTTCTGGATCGCGAGCGCTACGGGCGGGAGCTTCAGATTCGCGATTTTGCCCAGCGCGTGGTGTATGCCCTGGCGGCCAATGCCCAGCGCATCGACATGCCGCTGCCGTTTACGGTGCAGACGATCGACGGGCGGGTGGTGCGCCAGCCACAGGAACTGCTGCTGATCGTGCGCACGCTCACTCACACCCTGGGCGGCGCTACCTTCAAGGGGAAAGTGCCGATCGCCGAGGGAGTGGAGGCGTTCCTGTTTGACCGCGATGGCCAGGGCATCCTCGCGCTCTGGGGCGTGGGCAATGATCGCGACCTCAAGCGCCTCCAGGTGAACCTCGGCCCGCATCCGGTGCGGCTGGACCTGTGGGGCAATGCCACACCGCTCACGGTGCCGCGGGTGGAGGGCGGGGCCGATGAAATCGACCTGCCGATTGATGCGATGCCCATCTTCCTGGTCGGCATTGATGCCAATCTCGCCCAGATGCGGGCCAGTGTGGCCTTTGACCGGCCGCTGATTGAGTCGAGTTTCAAGCCGCACCTGCGCAAAATCCGCTTCGTGAACCCCTATCGCCAGGCGATCGGCGGCCAGCTCAAGCTGCGCCCGCCGGCCGGGTGGACGATCAACCCTCCGACATTCCAGTTCTCGCTCAACCCCGGCGAGGTGTTCGAGCGCGATGTGACCATTGAGCTGCCGTATAACAGCCTGGCGGGCGTCAAGACGATCAGCGCGGAGTTCCACGTGCAGGCCGACCGCAACAGCAGCTTCCGCGTTGCGATCCCGCTGCGGCTGGGGCTGAGCGATGTGGGACTGCAAACGCTGGCCCTGCGTGATGGGGACGACATCATCGTCCAGCAGATCATCAGCAACTATGGCGATGAGCCAATCGACTACGCCGCGTTCACCATGTACCCCGGCCAGGCCCGCCAGGAGCGCCTGGTGACCAACCTGGAGCCCGGCAAGACCACGATCAAGCGCTACCGCTTCACCAAGGTGAAATTCACCCCCGGCGCCACGGTGCGCTCCGGCATCAAGGAGACTTACGGGACGCGCATCCTGAACGATGAGGTGCCGATTCAGTGAGCCGGAAGGGGGCGGGGACGGGCGGAACAGGGCATGGACCGGTTGATGAACGCCCCATTTCATGGCGCGGGCTTTCAAGTGCGTGCTGGCAGTGCCTCGAAGGGGTCAAAAAGCTGTGCCGCACACGTGCGCATTGACTCACAGTCCGGCCCGGCCTGCATCCGCCGATTGGTCACACCTGACACTCTTCCCTACAATCACCGCCATGGCATTCGAGACGTTACGGGATTTTGTGGAGCATTTGGATGCTCACGGCGAACTGGTGCGGGTGAAGGCGGCGGTCGATCCAGTGCTGGAGGTGGCCGAGGTGGCCGATCGCGTGATGAAGTCACCGGCACCGCACCTGTCCGATGAGAAAGACAAATCGCCGGCTTCGAAGCTGGGGGGCAAGGCGCTGCTCTTTGAGAACATCAAAGAGGCCTCCATGCCACTGGCGATCAACCTGTTTGGGTCGTACTGGCGGGTGAACCAGGCGCTGGGGTCGGAGAACCTCGAAGCGCTGGCCGGGCGGGTGCAGAAACTGGCCAAGCCGGAGATTCCCGGATCACTGGTGGAAAAGCTCAAGCGGCTGCCGGAACTGATCAAGATGGGATCGATCCTGCCCAGGGTCGTGCGCAGCGGGATCTGCCAGCAGGTGGTGCACGAGGGGGAGCGGGCGAGCCTGGACATGCTGCCGATCATCCAGTGCTGGCCGCTGGATGGTGACCTGGATTCAGGGCAGGTGCTGGAGCCGGCCGATGTCGCCCGGGTGACCGAGCGCGGCACCGGCAAGTACATCACCCTCGCCGGCATCTACACGAAAAACCCGGAAACCGGTGATCGCAATGTCGGCATGTACCGGGTGCAGAAGTTCGGCCCGCGCAAGGCGGCGATGCACTGGCACATGCACCACGATGGCGCCCGGCATTTCCGCATGTACCAGCGCCGGGGCGAGAAGATGCCGCTGGCGATCGTGCTGGGGGGGGAGGCGGTGCTGCCGTATGCCGCCACCGCACCGCTGCCGCCGGGTGTCGAGGAATTGCTCTTTGCCGGCTTCCTGAATGGCCGGGGCATCGAACTGGTCAAGTGCAGGACGATCGACCTGGAGGTGCCGGCCAACGCCGAGATCGTCATCGAAGGGTACGTCGATCCCAGCGAAAAGCTGATGGAAGGCCCCTTCGGCGATCACACCGGCTTCTACTCGCTGGCCCACTGGTACCCGGCGTTTCATGTCACCGCGATTACGCACCGCAAAGACCCGATCTACCCGACCACCATCGTGGGAAAACCGCCGATGGAGGACTATTTCCTGGGCAAGGCGACCGAGCGCATTTTCTTCCCGCTGCTGAAGATGCTGATCCCGGACATCATCGACTACGCGCTGCCGATCAGCGGCGTGTTCCACAACTGCGCCTATGTGCGCATCAAGAAAGAGTACCCCTGGCAGGCCCGGCGGGTGATGCACGCGATCTGGGGGGCGGGGCAGATGGCACTCACCAAGTTCATCATCGTGGTGGATGAGCATGTCGATGTGCACGATGAGCAGCAGGTGCTGTTCCACCTGTTCAGCAACTGCGACCCCGCCCGCGACATGGAAGTGGCCTATGGCCCCATCGATGTGCTGGACCACGCCGCCCCGGAAACCGGCGCTGGGAGCAAGATCGGCTTCGATGCCACTGCTAAATGGAAAGAGGAGGGGAAGGTGCGGGTGTGGCCCAGGGAACTGGAGATGGATGCCGCCACCCGCGACCTGGTGAGTCGCCGCTGGCGGGAGTACGGGATCTGATCGGAAACGCGACCCTTCGCCTACCCGCTCAGCGAACCTTTCAATTACCCACAACGCCGCCGCCCCAAAGGGGCCCGGGGCGGCTCCGAAGGTATCGACAAAGGGGTACGGTAACGTTGGGGTGGAGCTACGACGGCCGAGAATGCTTTGACACAAGCGGAGAAGTGCCTCGGCCCCGGCTGTAAGGAGATTTCTCCCGGCGTATATCGTTCGGCTGATGGAGCTGGCCAGTTCAGGATGACCAACTCGGACCTGCTTGATCCCAGGCAGGGCCCGCACGTCCACTTTCAAGCCATCGGCCCGGAGGGTCGAACCATAATCGAGAACTCACACGTTACGATGACGGATCCGTAGGGCAATGCATGAAAACACGATTAGTATCAATATTGTCCGCAGGTCCAACTTCCACGAAGGTGAAGCATTATCAGGGCGCTCCCCCCGGGATTTGACCGGTGGCACTGACACCCGTCAGAAAATGGGTTTGCCCGCCTTCTTGGTGATTGAGAAAAATCCGGACGGCGTCTTTCTCTATCGGTATGATGTGAACGGCAAATGCGTCGGTGATACATGGCACATGAACGTCGATGACGCCAAGCACCAGGCGAACTATGAGTACGAAGGCTTGATGCACGACTGGCACAATGTACCCGCAGAAGCCGAGGGTGCGGTGGCCTTCGGCTTGGCTCGCTTGAAGGGAGCATCAAGCCGTGACCAAGGTTAGCAGATTGGTCATTCTTGGCCTCCTCTTGGTGGCCGTGGTGGGGAATGTCGCGATTGGCGACTTCCTCCCTGCCCCAAAGAGTGGAATGACGCCGCGGGGGCCTGCTGTACAGGCGGCAACGCCAGAAGCTGCCTCGGCGTTAAACGCAGCTGAGTCAGGTGCACCAGTCTACCGTCAAGGTATGACTGGCGTTCAAGCCACAGGCGATACTCAATTCTGGTCGTTCTCCAACCCCGCATTTATCACAAAAGGTGGAAATCACAAAAGGTGGATGTCACCTTTTTCTTTTGTCACCTTTTCTTTTTCCCGCGCGATGGCGGGCAACGGGCGGCGGTGGGTGGTGGACGAGTACACCGACCCTACTTGGCTGCGTCCCATTAGACATGAATGGGACGGAGTTTGTGGATGAAGAGCTACGTCCCCGTCAGTCTATTATGACTCTTTTGAGCCATTCACCGGCGCCGTTTGAGCAGTACCAAGCTGCCCAGCCCCAACCCGAACAATCCCGTCGGTTCTGGAACGGGCGTGATGATGACACCGGCAAGCGTAGCCCTGATGTCACCATCCCGCTGTGAAGTGATTTCAATCGAGTCGTTGGTCAAACCGGCGAGTGTTGCCGTTTGCGCATAGCCTGCCCGTGCAGGTGCCTCTGCGGGGCGGACGAGCATCCCGGGCGACACCATTCCCAGAGTGTCATTGGTCACCAGATCAGTGATGGTGACGTCAGAAAAGCCAGAGGTGTTATCGCTGGCCATGATGACCGAAACGGAGTAGGTCTGCTGCGGCGCGAGAATCGAGCTTAGCCCGCTGATTCGGATCCTACTGCCGTCCTCGAGATAACCGTGGGCGATTTCCTGCTCACCGGGCAAGGGTGTGTAGTCGCCCATCGACCATGCTCCAGCGTTGGTGGTGACGATGGAGATCGCTCCGCCGTTAACGGCAAATGACCCGTAATCAGTGGAGGTGCTGCTCTTGGGCAGATTGATCCAGCTAGCCTGAGGGACGCCAAAGGCGTCGGCTGTCACCGTGACCGGTACGTTTCCTCCCGGACCCTTGCTGGAATTGAAATTGATCCCGATCGGCGCCGCCTTGACGGGGATCGCGACCAATCCCAGTCCCAGTACCGCAATTACGGACGCCACAACGAAACGGATTCCCATACGCATTTTGCAAACCTCCTGACCCCAATACGAACTGATATGACGTACGGTCCTTTTACGCTTTTACGCTGCGCTTACGCAAATTGCAAATAAATTCCATGGTGACCGTTGTAAATGCCATTCGGACCTGTCCCGAATGGCATTCAGTTAAGCTCTAATCCCTTGTCTTGTCAGAATTTGGGTTCGCGCAAGGTGCGGCCTCCTGTCACAGTGGTGGTGCTTAAGAGCTTCTAAAAATGGTTCATTGAACTATGAAGGAGAGAAAAAGTGACATCCACCTTTTTCAGTCAGGATCAAGGAAAGGTGGATGTCGCCTTTGCCGTATCTTGGTCAAGCTTACCGACCTGGCAGGCAGGGAGTCGTCGGGCACGGTCCCGATTCTAATTGGACAGACACGCCTGCCGGATTTGCGTACACTGACCTCGACCCCAAAGTGAACTCAAGTCTGGCCGGCCAAGTGCGCAGATATCCAGTCGGCTTCAGGCCGACTATCTTCCGCCTTGTGCCAAGGCCACAAGGGTAGCCCACATGAATTCAACCGAATGGAAGCGTGCGTTAGTGAACCTGGTTGAGATACATCAGCGTCTTGAGCTGGTTGATCGCCGCGGATTGTTTGAGAGACATCTTCCTGAACCAGCAGCCGACGAAGCCAAGATCCGCGAACTTGAACGCCGGCTTGGGAGACCGATGCCAGAGGACTTCCGCCAGTTCTTGCTGACTGCGGATGGCTGGACGAACTTCAAGTTGGACATCACCTTGTTCGGTACAGCTGAACTTATGGGAGGTCCGGCCTATCGCCGCGCGTGGCTCAGGCTTAATGAGCTTGAGCCGAATGTCCTTGAAGCATCAAAGGTTCACCTGGAGCATGGTATTCCCATTGCTGTGTCGAAGGAGCACTTGGCGGTGTTCTTGATGTTGATCCATCCGGGACCTATCAAGATGGGCACGGTGATTTGGTTTGCCGGCGACGAGATCGAGCGATATGAATCATTCAGCGAGTTCTTCTTGGCGCAGATCGAGTACAACCGCAAGCTGCTGGATCACGTGTCCGCAATGTGAGTGTCCACCAACCTATGCAGTTCACGGCACTGCCGCCTGCGGCGGCTTCGCCAGCACCTACGCTGCGGGCGGTAGTGTGGGCGAATCGCTCCAGAGCGGCGCGGTTGGTGGTGCGATGGAGGTGAAAAGAAAAGGTGACAGAAAAGGTGACATCCACCTTTTTCTGTTACCATACCGACGATGCCACGTAAGCGGGTAAAAGGTGGATGTCACCCTTTTACCCGGCATCAGATTTACCCGGCATCAGAAAAGGTGGATGTCACCTGTCACCTTTTTCCCGCCATTCGGATGGCCCCCTTTTTGTCCTCAGGATGACCAATAGAGGCATCGTGTTGGAGATGCCCGCGTCCTATTGGTGCCCCTCACGCGCCGGTGCGTCGTGGGCGGCGGCGGAGGGCCAGCAGGAGCATCGCGCCGCCGATGCCGGCTGTCGCAGGCTCGGGCACGACGCTGATCACCGGGTTCAGGTCCACATCCGTTGAGGTGGTCGGTCCGCCAGTGGAGAAGACGAGGTACGATTGGTCGCTAGCCGTAAGCGTGGACGTGCCCGGCTGGACCGACAGCGGCTGATTGCCGTTATCCACCGTATAGTCGAGTGTGATCATCAGTTCGCTGAAGGTGGTTCCAGCCGGGATCCCCACATCGCCGCGGAAGCTGAAGGCTTTACCGTCCGGATCCATGCCTGTTTCCAGGGCGCGGTCCAGCGGGACCTCCACGCCGTCCAGCCTGAGGCTGAGCGCGGAGTGTGGCACCAGAGTGACGGTCTGACCACTCTCCTGGAAGTGCAGGTTGAACTCCAGGAGACTGTCGCTATGCACCAGAAAATGCTGTCCCGCCGGTGCGACGATCCGGAACGCCAGCGACGTATCGGTGGAGAAATCGGCCGTCACGGGGTTGAACGGTTTGCCGGGGGCAAATTCCTGGGCGTCGCTCAGGATCGGAAGAGGGAACGTGGGGTAGGTCCCCAGAAGTACGTCCATGCCCCCTGCCAGGAGGATCGGAGGATTGGTGTCGTTGGGATCCTCGTCGAACAGGAACACGAGGGTTTCGCGTCCGATGTCGGCGTCGGTGATCGTCTCGGTGAAGGTGATGACGGCTTGGCTGGGCGCAGCCATCGACAGCAAGGAACCAACAATGCCGGCGGCCAAGGCACGATTTCGGGTCAAGAGCATCTTCCACCTCCCAGTCGTTAAGGAACTGTTCCCCGTAAAACCAACCGAATTATAACGCGCTGCGGATGAGCCGCAAGATGATTAAAGGCATCGGGCTAATGTTTTTTGCAGTCCTCCATATTTGGCTGAGCCTGCTGGAGTGGGGGGCGGGTTCACCGCGGAGACGCGGAGGGTGAGGGAAAGGATTGGGGACATAAAGGGGATCCTCTTGGGACATAAGCCGGGAAAAAGGTGACAGCCGAAAAAAGGTGACATCCAGGCTCTGTAGAAAACCCGGCTAACGGTTGAGCTTTCGGCGTTGTGTGTGACGTAATCCTGTTGTCATGAGGACCAGTAAATCACCACGGAGGGTGATGGTCGAGGCTTACACGATCGCCCGCCAGAGCCTGCCGGCCTACAGCCATATCAACTCGCCCAGGAAGTTTACCCAGCACCAGTTGTTGGCCTGCCTGGTGCTCAAGGAACACCAGAAGAAAGACTACCGTGGCGTCGTCACGCTGCTGGCGGACTGTTCTGATCTGCGCCAGGCGATTGAACTGGATCAGGTGCCTCACTTTACAACCCTGCAGAAAGCTTCCAGACGCCTGCTGCGTCAACCGCAGTTCCGTAAGTTGCTGGATCGCAGTGTCCGCAGGATCCTGGGCCGCCGCCGCAACGTATCGCATGCAGCCGCCGACTCCACCGGCTTCGACGCTCGACATGCCAGCCGCTACTACGTGCATCGCCGCGACAACAGCAAAGATGACCCAAACCGCCCGAAAAAACAGGTTTCCTACAAGCGTTTCGGCAAACTGATGATCGTGGTCTGCTGCGTCAGCCACGCCATTCTTGCCGCCGTTGCCTCGGCTGGGCCGACGCCCGACATCGATCAACTGGACGATGTGATGGGGCAGATGGTGCCATCGGTCAAACTCCAGCGGATGGCGCTCGATGCCGGCTTTGACTCAGGTCATAACCACCGCCTGCTGCGAGAGCACAATGGCATCCGCAGCGTCATCCCGCCGCTTCACGGGCGACCAAGCAAGAATCCCAACGCACTGCCGACGGATCGGTATCGACGCCTGATGAAGCGACAGTTCCGCAACGGCAGTCCGCCGGCTTATCGGTATCGCGTGCAGAACGAGACGGTGAACTCGATGCTCAAACGGAATCTCGGCGCCGCCCTCGCCGGCCGCAGCCACCACGCCCGACGCCGCGACATGCTTCTGCGTGTCCTGGCCCACAACTGCATGCTCGCGTTACTGTGGGTTTTCTACAGAGCCGGGAATTCTCGTTTCATATCCTTTTACACGGGGGGATGATCATGTCACATGCTTATCACGCAGCGGGCCAGATTGGAGAGCAGTGTACCGGAAACCTGTTGCGCGTCGGTGCGAAAATGAGTTCGATGCGAACCCACTTCAAACCCACCTTGGCTACGCGAGATTGCGATTGGGGAACCGTGGAGCGAGGGTGGGGCGGTATTGGCCAGCGTCATGCGCAAAAAAGCGAACCCAGTGCGTTGTTGCGCGGCTGGTGGGGGGATCGGCTGGGGGTTTATGAGAATCCTGCGGATTTTCCGCGTGAAATCGGCTGGAGGAGCAACGGGATGATAAAAATCATGCATGCCCCTCGCCCGAGTCCCGTCAGCGTGCTACACTCTTTGCACACAATCGCACGCAGCCGGGGTGGTATTGCCGAACCCGGCTGCTGCCACCGTTGTATAGTTGAATGCGGGGACGTTCTCTCCCGCCCCTCCGTGCAGCGACCGGCCCGACGCGGTCGTCTATACGATTAAGCAACAGGTTCCGCATGACCCCTTCGTCAATCCGAAGGGAAGGGGACGCGGTGAAGGAATTTATGAACCAGGTACGAAACGACATCCGTAATGTCGCGATCATCGCACACGTAGACCACGGCAAGACCACGCTGGTCGATGCCCTGCTCCGCCAGAGCGGCAATTTCCGCGAATCGCAGCTAGCGCAGGACACCATCCTCGATTCCAATCCCCTGGAGCGCGAGCGGGGGATCACCATCTTGGCCAAGAACTGCGCCATCAACTACACCGATCCCAAGACGAAGCAGACCTACAAGATCAACCTGATCGATACCCCCGGCCACGCCGATTTCGGCGGCGAGGTCGAGCGGGTGCTGAGCATGGCCGATGGTGTGTTTCTGCTGGTGGACTCGGCTGAGGGGCCGATGCCGCAGACACGGTTCGTGCTCAAGAAGGCGTTTCAGCATCAGTTGCGGCCGATCGTGGTAATCAACAAGATCGACCGGCCGGATGCGCGCGTCGATGAAGTGCTGAACATGGTCTTTGACCTGTTTGTCGAAATGGGGGCGGATGACGAGACGCTGGATTTTCCGGTGCTGTACGCCTCGGGGCGCGAGGGGATTGCCTCGTGGAGCTACGAGCAGCGCGGCACCGACATTGCGCCGATCTACGAAGCCCTGCTGAAGCATGTGCCGGCGCCGCATGGCGATCCGGATAAATCGTTGCAGATCCGTATCACCAGCATCCAATACAACGACTATGTGGGCCGGATTGGCGTGGGGCGGATTTACAATGGTCGGGTCAAGACCGGCCAGCAGGTGACGGTGGTGCGCCGGGATGGCCAGCAGATCAAAAGCAAAGTAGCGCAGGTGCAGGTGTTTGACGGCCTTGGCCGCAAGAACGTCGATGAGGCGGCAGCCGGCGATATCGTCGCGCTGGCGGGCCTGGAGAGCGTGGACATCGGCGACAGCGTTTGCGATCCCACCAATCCCCAGCCGATGGAAGCGCCCGAGATCGAACCCCC
>CAYNMV010000036.1:0-1091 GCA_964398315.1 uncultured Tepidisphaeraceae bacterium
GGGCCGCCCTCGCCGGCGATGCCGGCTGGGCCGGCGCCCTTGTCGAGGCGTTCGTACTCGATGCCTCCAAGCCGGCTTACATCATCTATGAACCGGGGGCCGATCTTCTGCCGCTGATCAATGAGGCGATCGCGCTCCTCCCGCCGCACCTGCGCTGGCAGGCGACATTTAATACCTATTTCACCGAGTTGCCCGCCGGCCTGACCTGCACCTGGCGGTGTTGCGTTGCCGGTACCCCCGCGGCGGCAGAGGCAGGACGGCTGGCGACGAGCGGAATCCTTATCGATCTGACTAACAATACGGCGTTGACGTCACATGGGCGCTATGTCATTGCCGCCCGAACGGGCGCGCTGCCCGCGCAATCGGTCGCGGATGGAATGGAGGGCGATGAAGTCCCGCTGCAGGCACCACACCCAGATCGAAGCACTCCATCCGTAGCACGTGGTGCGGCACACCGTCTCACTGCCAATGATGCCGAAGTGGCTACGGAGTCGGCATCACTCGATCCAATGGATGGTGTTAGTGGCGTGGTTGTCGTGGAACGAGTGCGAACCAGCCCGCTATTCTGGTTAGTTGCGTTAGTCTGGCCGGTGATTGTGGCGGTCATTGTGTGGATTCTTGTTCTTCAGAAATCGACTTCTGAGACCTCAGTGCCGCTAGCGGCTCAAGGGACGAGTGCAACTACCAGGGAGGTTCATCGCCTCACGGATAGCGGTGCTTCCGTAGTAGAGCAATCGCTGAGTGAGACAGACACTATAAAAGAGGCATCCGCGGCACTGCCTTCGGTAGCGACTGAGGTCCAAAGTGAACCCGAATTGAAGGAAGCGCCGACTACGAATCCAACAACGGCAAAGTCGGATGTGCTCGCTGCCGTTGAGTCTGACACGCCGGAGACAGTTGACGGCATCTCGCCGCATTCGGAGGAGATGACAAAAGCGCCTGACCAAGTATCAATGCCAGCAGGACCCCTGCCCGAAATAGTGGGCGTCGCACTGTCTGTATCCGAGTGGTCTCAGGAGAAGGTGCTACTCGAGTTTCCGCTAGAGATGCGAAGCTGAAGATCGAGGCTGCTCCTGAACTGGAATGTAACA
>CAYNMV010000036.1:1101-43390 GCA_964398315.1 uncultured Tepidisphaeraceae bacterium
GCATCGCGGTCAGGCTTAGGCGGCCAAGTCGTAATCGCAACTATCACTGCATCGGACGCCGGTGTTCTGTTTAGAGGTGAACGAGTTCCCGAAGAGGAGGCACTGAAGGCACTTCGTCATTCGGTACTACGGGTGCGGATCGGTGAGCAAACGGTCAAAGTTCAGATGCAGGAACTGCCGCGACCAGTGGCGGTAGGCTTAAGAGAGACTCACACCCTTACACTTCCAGAAGGCGTAGCCGGAAACCACATTGCATATCGGCTGCGCGCTCAGCCAACGGGGTGGGACATCATTGAGACGGAGCCACGGAAGCGGTGGAAAGTGCAGTATGGGCGTAGCGAAGACATGATTGAATTTGAGGTTGAACTGATTGGGAATCAGATGCGCACGCGGTGGTATACAGTTTGGAACGAATTGAATGGAGTAATCAACTCAATGTCCAACAAAAGCGTTGCAAACGGCAGAGACCGGCTGGAGAAGCTGGGCAGTGAC
This sequence comes from uncultured Tepidisphaeraceae bacterium, assembly GCA_964398315.1. GTDB lineage: Bacteria > Planctomycetota > Phycisphaerae > Tepidisphaerales > Tepidisphaeraceae > JADLCB01. The sequence continues at coordinate 1,594 of CAYNMV010000036.1, forward strand.
ATCGATAACTTGAAGCCGGGCGATCCGCAAAGGGATAAATGGCAGGAGGAAAGGAAGAAGTTAGCGAAGACGATCGAAAAACGCGAGCGAGCAAGTCGCATGCGCCAGGTATTGGATGGACTCAAGAAACTGGAGGTAGACGTCTGTCTGCCGAATGGGGTGATTGTCTCCCGTTTAGAGTTCGTAGGCAAATGACGGAGAAGCCATGGCCCATTACCAGCAGACCGTTGACGACATCCGTTCCTTCCTCGCCTCCGTCGATCAGACCAACACGCCAGAGTTGACGGAGTGGGCGGCGGCGTATGCGCAGGCGTGCCGGGAGGCAAATGAGCGGCTGCGGCGATGTGGGGATTACCTGCGGCAGGGGTTGCGCAGTGAGGCGATCCACCTGGCCGAAGCACCGCCGAATCTGCTGGACATGGTGGCAGCACTGGACATGGTTGAACTGCCGGACTGGGAGAACCTGTGCGCTGCCTATGAACTGCCTCGCGCACCCAGGCTGCTGCTGGATGTAGCGGCCGAACTGAACGAAGCCTACGCCATCGAGCAGCCCCTGCAGAGCCTCCTGCGACGACACCGGCTGCTGGCGCTGGCAAGAGCCCCGCTGCACAAACGGCTGGAAGTAATGCGAGAGCTGGCGCTTCAGGACCCAGGCGCACCATTCTGGGATGAGGACATCCGCACATTTGAGACTGCGCGACTCAGGGAACTGCATCTTGAGGGCACGGCTGCGGTGAAGGCCCGGAATCTGGCCACGGTGGAACGCCTGCTCGAGGAAACACGACCCGAGCACTGGCGGACGGAGGTGCCCGCGGAGCTGCGCAGCGGGCTGGAGCGCGCCCGGCGCGTCTTCAGGCAGGAACAGGGGATCGCTCATCTGCGGAGCATGCTGCCGAAGCTCGATCTGGCCTACAGCGCCATGTCGTATACCGAGTGCAACCAGCTGCTTCGCCAGTGGCAGAAGATTGCGCAGGAGAATGGTCTGCATGTTCCGGGCGACCTGCTGGAGCAGGTGCAGCCCATCTTCGACTGGGTGCGGGAGCAGACCCAGCGCCGCGAAACCGAGCGGCAGATGCAACTGGCGTGTAACCAGTTGGACGAGGCGCTGGACCGCGATGCATCCAGCGAGGAACTCGCGCGCCTGTTGCGCGCAGCCGGCGGCTATGGCATGCCTATTCCTGATGAACTGCAGCGCCGCACGGCAGTGGCGCTGAAGGAAAGGGAGTTGGCGCGGACGCGTAAGATGCGGCGGAACGTGGCGATTGGTGCTGTGGCCGTCCTGCTCATCGCGATGGGGACCGGGTATCTGATCTGGCAAAGTATCGAAAACCGCCAGGCGGAAACCTGGCAGCGCCAGATCGCGGGGTTACTGGCCGAGGAGAAGCTGACTGAAGCGGAGGCCGCATGGCAGCGGATGGTGGCCAGCGTTCCCCATTTTGCTCAGCGGGGCGAACTCCTGGACGTCCGACAGAAGCTGACAAATGCCCAGGAGGCGGAATCTGCCCGTGCATCGCGGTTTCAGGCTGCGGTGGAGACAGCGATGGCCGCCGGTTTTGACCAGCCGGATATGAGAGCCATCGCCGCGGCGGAACAGGCAGCGAAGACGCAGGAAGAGAAGCTGCAGGTTTATGAACTGAAGGCAAAGGTAGACCTGGCGCGCAAGGCCGCCGCGGAGCAGCGGGAGGAGGCGTTTCGCAAAGACATGGCCACCCTCGCTGATCTGGTTCGCACTATCGAGACGGCCCACAGCGAACAGGATGATGAAGCCGTGGCCACAAAGCTGGCCGAGGCACAGCAACTGGCATCGAAACTGAATGTTGCCGCGGTGAATGTCTCGTCGGGAAGTCGCCTGGCGTTCCATGCAGTTGAGGCGCGGTTGAACGCAGTGCGTCGTTCACTGTCCGCGCTTGCGCTAGAGAGGGAGCAACTGGATCTGATGGTGCGGGCGGCTGCCACCAGCGAGGGGCTTGTACGTGCGATTGCCGCATATCGGTCAACATTGCCAGATACGCCCCGGGCGGAAGAACTGGCTGACGCTCTGGCCCAGGAGCCGGCATGGAAGGCGATGGAAGCGTGGAACGACCTGGTGCGCCAGTGGCGGGGCGAGATGCGGCCGAATGGTGCCACCGCGCTCGCCACACGGTTCAAGGCGGTTGATGCGTATCTGAAAGCACATCCTCGCACACCCATACATGCCCAGGCCACAGCATACCGCGAGTACCTGGAACGTGGCAGCAGGGTATTGGGTGCCGAGGATCCGTGGAGGCGGTCTCTGGAGAACCTGCTTGCCAATCCCTTCGTGGCGGATCTGAAGTGTATTCAGGCACCGGATGGCAAGGTGTATTACGTTTTAAGAGAGAGCAATTACCGCGAAGACAGCGTGGGGGCCACTTTCGATGCCATTGTCAGCAACAACCTGGATCGGCCGGTGCCTCAGACACTGAGGGGGCAGAAGGGATTGCAGGTTGTGCCCAGTCCGCAATCAGTCATGGCCAACAAGCTGAGTGGTCAGTTGCTGCGTGTGCCACCAGAGCAGTGGGAAGACTACGGCCTTCAACTGTTGCAGGTTGTGCGTGACCAGAAGGACCTGGATCCGATCCTGGCAGTCATCTTTACCGATCATCTGCTAAGGCTCACACAGGAGTACGGATGGCGGCCGGATTATTCATCCACGCTGCGGTCCATTCGGGAGCTTCGAGCAGATGACGTCGCCTGGATGGACCCAAACGATGAAGTTGCGATGCGGGTCCGCCAGCGTGCAGCGCTGGTATTGGGGGCTCTGCCCAAACCTGAGGAAATGAAGGCGGAATTGGAGAACCAGAAGCGACAAACCCTGGAAGGCGCTGCGGTGCAGGTATTGGCAACCGGTGTCCTTCTGCGCAACGGAGAGCAGTGGCAGGCTGGATGCCATACCGTGCCGGAGGGGGATTCGGTGCTGTATGCAACGCTGCCCGCAGCTGATGAAGGACAGCCGGCCAGGCTGGTCGCCGTTGGTTCGTGCGACGGCAAGAGTATCAAACTTGACCAAGCGGTGGTCCGGCCGATGCCACAGGGAACGATGCTCTTCTTCTGTCGAAGCAGACTCAACTGAGGCTTTTCGTGAGGCAGCTATGAGCGCTTCTTACTATGTGCGGGCACGCGGGCGAATCAGCGGGCCGTTTGACTCGTCGACGCTGCAGCGTATGGCGCGGCGCGGGATGCTCTCTCGCGTTCATGAGGTATCCACCGACAAGTTGAAATGGACGTCTGCCGCTGAACTGGCTGATGTTTTTCAGGTGGCTTCGTCCTCCCTGGCAGCGGAGGTGGCTGAGGTGGCGGCCCCTGCCAATGGCGGCGATCCGGCTGTCGGCACGCCACTGCCCCCGCAGTCCGCCAGCAGCGGAGCAACGTACTACTACTCCCAGGCAGGCTCGACCATCGGACCGCTGTCACTTCCCGTGCTCAAGGCCCTGGCCCAGAATGGAACGCTGGGGCCGGCCGACGTGGTGTGGAGGGAGGATGCCGAGGTTGCCACCCCTGCCTGCCAGTTGACTCAGCTGGCCGGGATATTTGGCCAGACGCCAGCGCGGAGGTCGGCTGCAGGGGGTGTCGCAGCTTCGAATCTAGCTGCTTTCGTCAAGTTGCGCGAACAGGTTCGTGACATGACGACCACCATGGGATTTGTCATGGGCGGCGCGATCCTGCTGCTGGTCAATCTTCCTCTGCTTCAGATTGGTAATCGGTCATTGTTCTGGTGGCATATCGCTGGCGGGGGTGCCGAAGGCTTCACGATCAGCGTCTTCTATATCCTGCTCGTTGCCGTCACACTGTGCATCATTGCTGCCCTGCTCCATGGCAAGGCCCGGGCGGTGGTCTACATGTCGCTGGCCGGCTTCGGACTCCTGATATGGGCTTTCAGCCCGTTTGCGGCAACTGGGCCCGCGCCGGCCCTGATCATGGTGGCAGCGCTCTTGCTGATTCCACCATTGACGGCGATATCTCTGGCCAGCGCGCGCTTTCGTGCCGTCTGCCCCGAGTACGCACCTGGCCGGGTGCTGCTGACGGTGGTCGGTAGCGTGATGGCGCTCCTCAGCTTCATCGCCTCGCTGATCCTGCTCTCGGAGATGCCTGGTGGCTGGAGCGTCATTCCCGGCTGGGCCACGGCAGTACTCATGCTCGTTGTTCTTTCATGCCTTTGTGCTCTGGCCACCGGGATCCTGGGCATCGTGAATGTGAAACCGCAGTTCAGCCCCGGATTGAATACAACGATTCTGGTGCTCTCCCTGGTGACGCTTCTATCCAGCATCCTGTACAGCGCCATCATGGTGGTTGGTGCGACGGATATGGCAGGCGTCGGCCGGGAACTGGTGCAGGGATTCGCCGGCAGCAGTGCGGACCTGCCCTCTTCTGCCGCCATGGGTTTCCTGCTGTTTCGGATCATCTTCGTGTTCTATGCCCTGGTGGCTTTGCTTTCGACCGGTTTGCTGGAACTGCTTATCAGCATGGTCGACCGGCCGACCACGTCACACGCAAGGGTTGCATCTCTATGACCACCACGTCTGCCAGCCTCTCCTGGTTTGCCAGTGACATCGAGCAGCGCTTCGGCGTGCGGGGAGGGCGTTTTACCCGCGCCAACAGCCTGTTCACCTTCATGATCGCCGTGATCTGCACAGTGGCATTTTACCTCGGACTGCTGCCATTCCACCACGAGCATTTCGCCCAGATGTTTACCGAGCGTGGTGCCGTTCAGTATGTCACTGTCCTTTTCGCTTTCTGGTGCATCATCATGCTCGGGGTGAAATGGCAGAAGGTGCGACTGCAGTCCCGCGCACTTCAGACCCGACTGGTGCCGGACGTACCGGACTTTGTTCTCTCAACCGCAACTGTGAATGACGTGCTCAAACGGCTGCACGAGCTGTGTGACGATCCGCGCCAGTTTGTCCTGTTCAACCGGATTGAGCTGGCGCTGTCCAATCTCAGGAACATGGGACGAATTTCCGATCTGGATGATGTCCTCCGGTCACAGGCGGATAATGATGAAGATGCCATGGAGTCGAGCTATACGCTCCTCCGTGGCCTGGTCTGGGCCATTCCAGTCCTCGGCTTCATCGGTACCGTTCAGGGCCTCTCACTCGCGATTGGCAACTTCGGTAGCGTGCTAGGGAGCACCGCCGAGCTTAGTGCCATCAAGCCGGCTTTGCAGGGTGTGACCGGTGGCCTGGCCGTGGCCTTCGAAACCACCTTCGTTGCACTGGTCGCAGCACTTGCAATTCAACTGATTCTGACGGGTGTCAAGCGGAGAGAGGAGCAGTTGCTTGATGAGTGCCGGGAGTATTGTCAGCGACAACTCGTCTCGCGCCTGCGTATAACACCATTCGAGTCGGGAAAATGAGCCATGGCATCTCGACGTGCCCGGCATCAGGGCGCTCCAGTGTCGTTCTTCAGCTTTCAGGACATCATCCTGAGTGTGACTGGTATCCTCATTCTGGTGACACTTCTGCTTACGCTGGAGCTTGTGACCAGAGTCGACGTGAGTTCATCGACGCCGCTGGAACGACCAGACCCGGAACAACTTGCCATTCAAATTGCACATGCCGAGACGGAGCGGCAAGCCATCCATCGCGAGATTGAAGCGATGGATCGTCATCTGGCGGAAATAAGCAAGGCGCCCGCCGGTGTTGCAGCCGGCTCCATCGAGGAGTTGCGCGGGGCAGTACAGGCTCGTCTGACGGCTAATCAGCAACTTGGCAAGGATATCCAGGAGGCGTGGCATGCCGTGCAAGAGCGGCAGCGGCGACGGGATGCTCTGGCGGAGAAAACAGATGTTTTGACGGCTGAGACAGAGAAGCTGAAGGCTGACGCCGCTACGGCTGCTGCGGCGACGGAGCAAAAGCATCGCATTCCTGAGAACCGGCTGTTCTTCCTGCCCGGGGATGGCGGTGGCAAGCAGCCGCTGGTTGTGGAGTGCCGGGAGACGCTCGTGCGGGTTGGACGACCGAATGAGCAGGGCGAGTTAATGGAGATCGCGCGATGGTCAGGTCGCTCTGTATCGCGAGACTTCCGTGCCTGGGCTGCCTCGCGGGATTCCAGCCGCGAGTATTTCGTACTGTTCACTCGCCCAGATGGCGTTCGGCAATACGAGGCGCTTCGGTTGGCGCTTCGAGAAACCCAATTTGACGTTGGCTGGGACGCCGTAGACTCCGGCCTTGAGCTGTTTGCAGACCAGCCGCAGGAGGAGGCGCCATGAGGCGGCGCGATGGTCAAGACAGTATGGAACTGCTGCTGGACACGATTTGCAACGTCTTCGGCGGCATTCTATTCCTGGCGCTTCTGGTCTGCCTGCTGACACAACAGGCATCACGGCAGGTGACGCTTGAACTGCCACCAGACGAACTCCTTGCCCTGCGGATGGAACATCGCAAGGCAGATCTGAAACTGCAGCAAGCGCAGCAGCAACTGGACAGTGCCCGCGCTCAACTCCAGCATCGAGCAGACCTGCTGAAGACACTGGTTCAGACAGCGGACCCCCGCCTTGGGCACCAATATCAACAGCTATTAGAGGAAATGTCTCGCCTTTCACGAGAGCGGGAGCAACTCGTAGCCGCATCCAGCCAGGCTGGCGAGGAGCTTCGTCGGTCCGAGGCCGCTGTGGAAAAGGCGGAGGAAGCCTACAAGGCCGCTGAGGAGGCAAGGAATACGGCCGCTGCACAGGCCGAGCAGCAACTTGCTGAGGCGCACGCTGCGGCAGAAGCTGCGAAGGAGAAGCAGGTCATACGACTGCGGTTGCCGCGGGCGAGAGTAACATCGAAGCGGGAAGCCGTGGTCTTTGTCAGTCACGGCCGGATGTATATGCCCATCCGCTACGATGCCAGCGGATGGCCGGAGGGGTTGGACCCCCGTGTGACGACACAGTTGTCAGAAGATGATGGAATCGGGCCACAACACCTGCGGAGGACGTCGGGAATTCCTGTCGAAGCAACGGATCGCGTGCTGGCCGGCGTAGATCGCAAACTCAGCATGTTTGATCCCACCGTACACTACATCACACTTGCCGTGTGGCCGGACTCATACAGCCAGTTCCGCATCCTGCGGGATCATGTCGTTCGGAAGGGATTTGAATATCGATTACTGCTGCTCGGACCGGGCGAACCCGTTGGCTTCGGTTCGGTTGTGCCGCATGTGCAATGAACGAGGGGTGGTTTATGGCGCATCGATCCTTGCAAGGGACATCACCTTCTGGTCCGATCATCAGACAGTCCAACCGAAAGTATTGTTCCGTCTGCGGCTCGGATATCACATTCGCACATAAGGTTCGCACACCAGAGGGAGGACTGGTGTGCCAGGCCTGCGCAGAGGCTGAGGCGGCGGTGCCAGCGACTCTGTCGGCTGCGGCGGATACCCAGCATCAGCCGGCTGCACAGAGCGGTCATGCCCCTCCAGGGCTGCAGGCATTCGGTGGCCAGACGATGTGGCGCCAGCCAGCATTCTGGGGTGTCTGCGGTATCACAGCGATCGTCTGTATCCTGCTGCTGGCCGCCTATCTGATCCTGCGCCCGACCTGGGAGGATCAGCATCGCAGCCAGTTGCTGGCGATTCGACAGGAAGCAGATGCAATGCTGGCAGATGGCAGGGCCAAGGACGCCTACTACAAGCTGAAGGAACTTCATGATCTGGTGGGCGACCGCGAACTGTCGGACAGCACGCTGAAGTATGAATTGCGTCTGGCCGAGAAGCAGATGGCGAAGGCACGGCAACAGGCATCTGCAGAGATAGCACGTGAAGAGGCGGCGGAACGAGCCCGTGTCGAAGCGGCAGCCCGTGCGGAAGAGGAACGGAAGCGGCAGGAGCAATTGGCTGCAGCTCAGCGTGCCGAGCAGGAACGGCGGCAAGAAGCTGAGCGTCGCCAGGAACGCGAGCGCGCCGAACGCGAAGCAGCGGAGAGAGCACGGCTGGCGCTGGCACGCGAGGCGGTGAAAAAATCCCCCGAACTGGTCCGACTCCGTGCCGAAGCTCGCCGCGTTTATACCAACAGCAGAACGCGGATGATTGGCGAGGATTCGGCGTATCGGGCCATGAGTACCCAGTCAAAAGCCGCCCGGGACCTACTGGCTATCTATGTGAAGATTCAAGGCGTGCTGAATGATGTGCGGGTGGAGCAGGAAGTGGATCGAGCCATTCGTCTGTCTGACATCCGCATGATGAATGAGGATTCGGCAATCCGTGCCGTCTACAAATACGATCAGGCATTCTTCGAACTGCTAGGCGTCTGGTGCAAGATGCTCGACAAACGTTACCCGGGTATCCACACCCGTTTCGAGAAACGACGTGAATTGGTCGACTCGTTGACAAGTCTGGATAACTCAGCGCCGAGAGCCATCTCCCGATATTCCGAAGCCTCGGTTGAGGTGCTGAAGCAGATTCTGAGTCATACCGAAGCCGCGACCGCTGCCCGTGACGCCTCCAGCAGCGCAGCTACTGGCAACGCTATGGACGACTCTGCATGGCGTAACGCCATGCGCAATGTCGAGGCTATCGGGAACATGCTTATTGCGCTTCTGGAGACCGTGGATCCTGTCCACGCTGCCGAGATCAAAAGGCACGAGGCGAGGGAGATGATTGGTGAAGACTCGGCACTTAGAGCGCATCGGTTACACAAGGAAGTCATTGTACGGACCTTGAATGAACTCATCGCCAAGGACTAGGCCCAACCAACATCGGTCCCTGTAGCAGCAGACCGGAGTAGGTGATAGCAACGATGGATGACAGGCCATTCCGCTTAGCCTGCGGGGAGGGCTATTAGAAACCTACGATCTGGGCGTCAGTGTCCGAGCGTAAACGCCATGTGCCTCTCCTAACGCTGCCGCACGTTCCAGTGTGAAAAAACGGGATCTTAAGGGGAATCCAAGTTGCCGACGAATCTTCATGTTGCGCATGCCGTTTATCAAGGGGCTTAGATGACATCGGGAGAGGGTGGGTTGAATTTGGGCGGGTCTCATCTATTCGTAGCGGTATCGTGGCGCGGATATCCCCGTCCGCGCAGTTGTTTCGCGAAAAAGATGCCTTCGTCACCAAGTCAGCGGCCGCCACGACGAGGTGCAACCGGCCTTAGATGTGTGCATTCCGCCAACCGCGTCTTCAATCGCTAACTCCACATCGTCAACATGCCGTCGCAGGCAAGGAGATGAGCGATGGCCAAAGGACAGCAGCGGGACCCGGCACGCGAAGTAAAGTGGCGAGCGGTGTTGGCGCGGCAGAACAAGAGCAGCCTCAGCGTCCGTGAGTTCTGTCAGCGGGAGCGCCTGCCCGAATCGGCATTCTACGCCTGGCGGCGAACGATCCAGCAGCGCGATGCCCAACGAGAGGCCGCCCCCGCATTCGTGCCGGTGATGGTGCAGACGGACGCCACCGCGGGTGGCGGCACCGTCATCATGGAGTTGCGCGGCGGACGCGTGCTTCGCCTGCCGATCACCATGCCCCCGGCGCAACTGGCGGCATTGGTCCATGCCATCGAGCGGGCCGAGGACGCAGCATGATCGGGCGGAACGTGCAGGTGTGGCTGGCCACGCAGCCGGTGGATATGCGCAAGAGCTTCGACGGCCTGGCCGAGGTGGTGCGGGCGTTCCTGGGGCACGACCCTCTGGGTGGCAGCCTATTCGTCTTCCGCAACCGCAACGCCCAGCGTGTGAAGATCCTCTGGTACGCCGCCGGCGGGTTGACCATCTACTACAAGCGGCTAGCGTGCTGGCCAGGATCGGCCAGCCGCCGATGGGGGAACTGGCGCAGTTCCTGCCGGAGGTGTGGAAGGCAGAGGATCAAGCGGAGCCTCGAACGCACAGTCACTGATTCAGCCTCGCAAAGTCCGTCCGCCGAAGTCCTCGGCGCGGGGTAGCGGGAACGCCTTGGGGTTCGCATTCCACTTGTCGAAACGAGTGTCTCCGTTCAGGCGGAAGTTGATCACCATATCGTCATAGATGAAGTCCACCGCGGACTCCTCGGTGGGAAACTCGGCGATGTCTTGTGTCTTGGCCCGTTCCATCAGTGTGACGAAGAATCGTCTTTCACCCTCGCGAAGGCCATAGCAGGCCTCTTTCTGGCCGCGCACGGGCAGGTTGTCTTCGGGTACGCCGCTCAGGCGAAGCTTCGTAATCATCTGGTCCCAAGTCATGGTCTGCTCCTTTGCATTCCATCACCTCATTCTGCGCATCATCGCGGCAAGGCGTTGAAGGGAGTCGGCGCCGCGGGCACATACTGGATTGTGCCGAAGCCAAACGACCCGCCTGCGCTGTAGCCGGTCGGTGCCAGCGTGAACGAACCAGTCTGGAAATACTGGTATCCCATGCCGGGGAATCCTTTGGTCGGGGCTACAGTCGATTGCATGAGCTGCGTATATCCCGGCGCTCTCCATGATTGTACCGGAAGGCTGCTGTAGCGAGCGGGGATGCCAAGTCTTGGGAAAACACCCTGTGCGTCCAGGGCCGAGCCCGCTCCGATGTGAGACCGAGGACTCGTGCGGAGCGCAAACCTGATGAACGACTCGCCGGGTACGACCACATACGGACGGTAGCTGGCACCCAAGGCACCCATCTCGTCTGCGAACCGGTACACCGCAACCGGCCCACAGCCGCTGTTGACCAGCGGTCGAGAAGCGGTTGTCGCCCATCCTTCCGCAGATTGCACGAAACGCGCCCCCGGACCGAAGCTGTCAGCGTAGAACCAACCCGTCGAGGGTGCGGTTCACGGAATGGACACCCTTAGATATCCAATGCTCAATCTAGCTGAGCTACAGGGGTGCGTCTGGAGTATCGCCTGGACCGGCTTGGGTCACACACCGCCGGGTTACTTCTTTCCCAGGGCGCGCTGCTTTCTGAAAAAATCGCGGAGCAGGGCGGCGCACTGGTTGGCGAGCACGCCGGGGAGGCACTCAACGCGGTGGTTGAGGCGGGGGTCCTGGGTGATGGTGTAGAGGGTATGGCAGGCGCCGGCCTTGGGGTCGGCGGCGCCGTACACCAGGCGCGGGATGCGGGCGTTGACGATGGCCCCGGCACACATGGGACACGGTTCGAGCGTCACATAGAGCGTGCAGTCGATCAGCCGCCAGTGGCCCAGTGCCCGGCCAGCCGCACGGATGGCGATGATCTCGGCATGGGCGGTGGGATCGTGGTCGGTTTCACGGCGATTGTGGCCGGCGCCGATGACCCGGCCGGTGGGTGAGTGAACGATCACACAGCCGATGGGGACCTCATCCAGATCGAGGGCGCATCGGGCCTGCTCGATTGCCAGCCGCATGCCGTGCTCATCATCCGCCGGGGTCATGGCGCCAGATTACGGCCCCGGCACACCCGGGGGAAGGGATGCCGCCTCATCGGCCAGCGCACGGCGCTCCCTGGCCGTCTGGTTGAGGCGCTGATCGACCCAGGTTTCGACGTTCTGCACGGTTGTCCAGGTGCTGTCGATCCAGTCGCCGAGGCGGTCGGCCTTGGCCAGCACCACCAGCAGCACTGTCGGGATGAGCATCAACAGGCTGAAGATGACCAGCCCCAGGGCTTCGCGCGGCAGCCGGTGCGGCGGCTGGGGCCGGGCCGGCCGCAGCCAGGAGGCGATCAACCCGCACAGCAGGGCGGTATCGGCGGCCAGGAAGGCCACCAGCAGCAGGTGCCAGTATTCCGGCCGGCGATACAGGATCAGCCCCACCGCCGTCAGCAGCGCCAGGAACGCCAGCAGAGCGCAGCGGTGGCCGATCTGGCAGAAGATCCGCCGGCTCAGCCGTGCCCGCAGCGGGGGTGGCGGCTCTTTCTGGATCTTGCTCTGGGGCTCCGGTGCCGGCGGCTCCTCGACATAGCCATCGGCGAAGGGGTCCAGGTCAAACGCATGCTGCGCCATCGCACCCATTGCTACCGGCGGCGATGGTGGTGTGTTGAAATGCCCCGGCATCGCGGCCCGTCCACCGGCTCTATGTGGCGTGGTGGCGCAGCAACTACCGCACGTTCTTCGACACCCATATCATCCCGACCTGGGAACAGGATTTGGATGTTCGCCTGCGTGATACGAGCCGCGCCAGCCGGATCGGGCAGGTGATTCAGGCAATGAGCGGGGACCGCATCGACGCCCGGCACGTTGACCACTTCGTGGCGTCGATTGCCGCCAGCGCCGGCGTGCTGCTGATGGACGTGTCGGACATCGGGCGGCCGGATCGGCCAATCCAAGGACTGCTGCATAGCGCCCTGGGATGGAGCGCAGATCCCCCGGCCTATGCGGCCCGCGACGTGCAGTTTGTGATGGATGAGGCCCGCCGCACCGGCACTACCAGCCGGCCGGGGATACGCCGACTGCAAGCCCTGCTGCGCGAGCATAACAAGGCCACCACGCCGGCCGAACGCAACGCCGCAGCGGAGCGCGTCAGGCGCCACGCTGCGGAGTCGCGCCGGTGGTATGAGGAAAACGCCGAGACGCTGATTCAGGTTCTATGGAGTTGTCTTGGCCTTAGATGCTTGCAGGGCGAGATTGCAACGTATCGATTCGGAAGAGTGCGTCATCCACCAGGCGAATTAGTTCGTGGAGAGAATGAAAAAAAACACTCTCACCACCGACTTCTATGTACACACCTACGTCGCGCTTAGGGTTAACGTATATCCCGGCAGAGAAGCCACCACGGCTTTTGTATGTGACCTCGGTATATGTCTTAGCCCCCTGAACAATCCGATCGTAATTGTCGATTACATGTTTGAGGGCCGCTGACAACGAGATAACCTCGTCGGCGTCGAGGAAACTCAAGAACCGGTAACCGTCGCTGTTCTTGTGCTCGATCCGAAGGGCAATACTGTTGGAGCCCGATTGGGCGTCGCATGCGTGGATCACATTTGCGGTGCAGTGGCCGTATTTCACCCGCGGCGGCGCCAGATCATAAAATTCCGTGATCTGTAGAGCGCCGTCTGTCGCAGCAAACAGCTCATAATTTGTTCGACGCTCCTCCCTATGCTGTTGTCTGGAAGGATCACGCTCAATCGCCGTTCTGGTCATAGCTCCCTCCAATGCTCATGGAACGTGGTTCCAGAGGTCGCGCCGCATAAAGATTGGCCTGTAGCTCGCTGACTGCCTGCCGTAGCTGCTCGGCCCCGCCAAACAGGCGGGCAATTTTCATCGCATTGCCGAAGCTGTTCAGGGGCGGCACCCTGAGGGCGTCGGGCAGGATGAACTCGGCGGTGCCGTGTTGTTCGTACTTGCCCCGCAGTGCGTTAAGGATCTTGCGGGCCTCAGGGCCGTAGCGGTCGAAGAAGTCCTTCTTGTCCTTTCTCAGTCGCTCGGCCCGCTCTCGGCGGGTCCGCAGCGGAGCGTTGTAGGCAAGGTGGCACAGCAGGTCGAACGGGTCGGCCTCGGGCTGACCAGCGTCGGCGGCGAGGCGGTCAAAGTCGATGCCACGCTTCTCAAGCTGCTCCACGATGTGCCGGCGCTGCTCCGGGTCGGACCACTTGCCCCGTAGCTCGTCGGCCGAGGTGTACATGGTTCGTACCTTCTCGGTCGCGTATTCGGTGAACTTCACGCACCGAAGCTGGTTACCATCCGCGTCCAGTTCGTACACGAGGTGGGTGTCGATCTCGACGTGCCCGCCGTCGAAGTAGAACTTCCGCCGCTTGCCGTCACTGTCATCGTCGTCCGGGTCCAGCGGGTCCACGATCACGTCGGTGTCGCCGTCGTGGGGCGGGTCGATCGGCGGCGGCGTCACGTCCTCCTCATCGATAATCCTGCCGTCGACGTCGATCTCGGTCTCGGTGATGAGGGCGGGGTCGCCGTCGAAGTCGGGGTCAGCGAACAGGCGGGTGGCACTGCCGGTGTAGTCGAGGATGGTGAAAAACAGCTTGCCGTAATCTTCCCGCACCCGCGTGCCCCGGCCGATGATTTGCTTGAACTCCGTCATCGAGTTGATGACGCGGGCCAGCACCACGTTCTTGCACGTCGGGGCGTCCACGCCAGTCGCCAGCAGTTGGCTGGTGGTAAGGGTGACGGGCGTCTGCTGTTCAAGGTCTTGAAAGTTGCTCAGGTGCTGCCGGCCGATGTCTGCCTCGTCGGCGGTCACGCGGGCGACGTAGTTGGGATACTGCTGAACGAGGTCGCTGTTCAGGTTCTTCGCTTTGCGGCGGATCTTGTTGCCGATAACAACGATGCGGCCGTCTGTGAACGTGGGCTGCTCTCGAAACGGGTGCGGATCTTCATCCCACCCAGTTTCTCTGAGCTTGGGGACAATATACCTCGTGCAAGTATCAGCCTCAGTTAGCACGCTCACCCCATTCTGAAGAGGTTCGCGAACGCCGGTATATGACGCGCGGTCCCGGCGTCTGCCTCATCCCCGTACCTACCAATATTACCGGGGTTGGGTAGCGGTCACAACCGGGGACGGCCCTGCTAAGGTATTGCGTCGGCGATAGACACGAAAATGCCCGCGGGTGCAGGAGGAGGGGGGGACCTCCTGCGGGGAGTCCGCGGGCAGGGAAGGGAGTAGCGGGCTTCGCAGCCCGGTCAAGTCCGGCTAATACTCCTCAGGCAACAGCACCGTCGTGGCGGCTCGGTCGGCATCGGTGATGATCCACACCTTTGTGCCGTCCTTGAGCAGGTATGCCGAGAAGAGCCGCGTGTCCTCGACTAAGGCCCTGTCATTCGCCCGCCACTCTTCCTTCCCGACTGTGCCCCAGTCGCCTCGGGCGTGGCGGGAGAGAAGGAACATCAGATCGTCGCCAGCTTCCTCCACGGCTCTGAGGGCACCGGGGGTAGCAAGTAGCTGGCCCAGCTTGAACTGTACCATTCAGACCTCCGTGGTTAGTTGACGGAGGGGATTGGTGGGTGCGTCAGGCGGAATGTCCAGCCGGGGCCGGCCGCACAGAAACTTCCTCATCGCATCGCCGCAGGATAGCGTTCAGAGCCCGAGACGCAGATGAGCAACTTGATGACCAGCCAGTTCAAGGTAGGGGAGAACAGCCGGCCCAGCGATGCCTGAGGTGCCGAGGCCCGGTTACCTTGCGTAGAACTCCGGGTGATCGAGTGCGGATCCGGTTCCTGTGCGATCAGCCGATCCCGCGTACGGAGGTCGTGCCGGTCTCAGAAAATGCTCCAGCCGGCTGAACACCACTCTTGCAAGCTGTCGACCTCTTCCTGAGCCCTGTGAATGAAAGGCATTTTGCTCCCCGAAATACTCCCCGAAATATGGTTCGGCCATTAAAAAACCCCCGGAAAACCGGGGGGACGAGTGGAGCCACGGGGAATCGAACCCCGATTTGCTGAATGCGATTCAGCCGTCATCCCGTTAGACCATGGCCCCGGGAACAGAGGGGCAATTGTAGCCTGCGGGGGCGGAGCGTCAAGCAAGCGGGCCTGGCCGCTTGGGATCGGGTAATCGGCGGTGGGGGCTGTCACATTCCGTGGTGTTGGGAGCTGGTGCGCGGCGGGGGGACGGGCGGATGGATTACCCTGGCAAGTGCTAAACGCCCGTTTGGCCTGCACGATTCACTCTGTAGTGCCACATGAAAAGTACGTGAGTGGCTTTACCGCAAGAATCAGGATGGACTATACTTACGCAAAACCAAGCGCATCCGTTACTCGACGAGCCAGGATCCCCCAGACGCTATGACAGCAATGAATGAACGCCCCCTTGTCCGCGAAACCGACCTGGAGCGCCTGACGGCTCTTTTTCGTCTGCTGTCGGACAAGACGCGGCTGAATGTGCTGATGCTCCTGGCGCACGGAGAGCGGAATGTCAGCAGCCTGTGCGAGGAACTGGCCCTGCCGCAGCCCACGGTGTCGCATCACCTGGGGCTGCTGAGAATGAGCCATATCATTGCCAATCGGCGGGCCGGCAAGCAGGTCTTCTATGGCCTGAACGACCAGGTCGCGGGGATAGAGAATGGGTCCACGTTGATGCTCCGCCTGGGCGGGCATACCGTTTCCATCTGCACCCAGCGTGAATCCGAGCCGTAGGGCGGCGGGCTGGCCTGTATGGCAAAGGCGGCCGGGGGCAAGACCAAACAAAAACACACCCCCCGGCGGGCCAGGTATTGCAGAATCCTGCTTGGCGGGCCTTTTGGCTTTCGCCAGAGGGGGATTGGCCTGTATACTCACCGATCCAGCAATCGTTTCTGATCAGGTCGTTTATTCGTTCTGAGGAGCCATGGCGCAAGTACTGCTCGACAAGGTCACCAAGATCTACCCGGGAAACGTCAAGGCGGTCGATGCCATCGACCTCCATATTCAGGATCAGGAGTTCATTGTCCTGGTCGGGCCATCCGGGTGCGGCAAGAGTACGACATTGCGCATGGTTGCGGGCCTGGAAGAGATCAGCGGCGGCACCATCCGCATTGGTGATCGCGTGGTGAATGATGTTCCGCCCAAGGACCGGGACATCGCGATGGTGTTCCAGAACTACGCCCTGTACCCCCACATGACGGTGTACAAGAACATGGCGTTCGGCCTGAAGCTGCGCGGCATGCCCAAGGCGGAAATCCATGAGAAGGTGACACAGGCTGCCCGCATGCTCGATATCGAGCATTTGCTGGAGCGCAAGCCCAAGGCCCTGTCCGGCGGACAGCGGCAGCGCGTGGCGGTGGGGCGGGCGATCGTCCGCAATCCCGCCTGCTTCCTCTTTGACGAGCCGCTGTCCAACCTCGATGCCAAGCTGCGTGTCACCACCCGTGCCGAGCTCAAGCGCCTGCATCAGCGGCTGCGCACCACCACGATTTACGTTACCCACGACCAGGAAGAGGCCATGACCCTCGGCGACCGGATCGTGGTGATGAAAGATGGCATCATCCAGCAGGCCGACACCTCGCTGGAAACCTATCAGCGCCCGGCAAACCGGTTTGTCGCCGGGTTCATCGGCATGCCGCCCATGAACTTTTTCGACGGCACCATCCGCAGCCGTGGCGATGACCTGTATTTCGAAGAAGGAACACTGGAAAACGTCCGTATTGCCGGCGGCGCTGAAGGGGGCACGCCCCGCAGCGATGAGCCGGTGGTCAAGATGGGCGAATTGACGCTGCCTGGAAATGGCTTTACCATTCCCTTGCCGCGACATCTGCGCCAGGTGCTGGGACCGAAGGTCAACCAGCACGTGGTACTGGGCATCCGCCCGGAGCATTTTTCGCTGCATCCGATCGAAGGCGACACGAGTGCGTCGTCAATTCAGGTCACGGTGAACGTGACCGAACCGCTGGGCAACGACATGGATGTCTACATGGCTACTCCGCTGCACGATCATGTGGTGGGCCGTGTCGAGGCCGAGGCGGGGGTAAAATCTGGTTCGCGGATCGATGTGTATGTCGATACGCGAAAGGTCCATTGTTTCGAACCCGGAGCGACCGGGATGAACCTGAGCATCACACAAGAGCCCGCCCATGCGATTGCATAAGCAACAGCATGGCGCATCTCGCGTGAGCAGGCCGCTGGCCGGAAGGAGGTCTCCTTCTGGCTGAGCGGATTGGTGCATTTGCACTTCGGTGCATCTGCGTCACAGGTATCATGGCAGAAACAACGGGCCACCTGATGAAGGTGGCCCTTGGTTGTTACTGGCCGATTGGTCACTGGCTGCCACAGGGAGTCGGCCCGGTGGCGAAAGCACACTCGGGTCATTGGCGGCGGCCAGACCAACGCCAGTCGCCCATGGCGATGTGGAACCCGGCGGGTAACAAAGCAGGAAGCAGCAAGCTCGTACAACTGAATAGGAAAAGGTAATGAGCCAGGAACTGATTCGAATCGTAGACGGCATCGCGCGAGATAAGAACATCGAGCGCGAGCAGATCTATGTAGACATTGAGCAGGCGATTGCCAGCGGCTTTCGCAAGCATTTCAACACGGAGGATACATCCGAGTTCCAGGTTCACCTTGACCGGGCCACCGGGGCCATCACCGCTTCGCGCAACGGCGAACCGCTCGATCTGAAGATCGTCGGCCGGATCGGGGCCCAGACTGTTAAGCAGGTCATCATCCAGCTCCTCCGCGCCGATGAGCGCGGGGCAATTTACGAGGAGTTCAAGGACCGCGTCGGGACCATCGTCACCGGTACTGTCGCCCGCTTCGAAGGCAACACCATGATCGTGTCGCTCGGGCGGGCAGAGGCGATCATGCCGCGCAGCGAGCAGATCCCCGGCGAGACCCACCAGCCCGGCGAGCGCGTGCAGGCACTGATCCTCGAGGTGCGCGACACCCCCAGCGCCGTCAAGATCATCCTGAGCCGCAGCCACCCAGAATTTATCAAGAAGCTGTTCGAGCGAGAGGTGCCGGAGGTCGGCGAGCGCACCATTGAACTGAAGGCCCTGGCCCGCGAACCGGGCCACCGCACCAAGATCGCTGTCAGCTCGATCGACTCCAAGGTCGATGCCGTCGGCGCCTGCGTCGGCGTGCGCGGCAGCCGCATCAAGAACATCGTTGAGGAACTCAACGGCGAGAAGATCGATATTGTCCGCTGGAACGAATCGTCACAGATCCTCATCAGCAACGCCCTCAAGCCGGCGGAGGTGGCCGAGGTGGCCCTCTGCTTTGAGCTGGGGCGGGCGACGGTGGTGGTCAACGAGGACCAGTTGTCCCTGGCGATCGGCAAGCGGGGCCAGAACGTGCGCCTGGCTGCCCGCCTGACCGGCTGGGATGTGGACATCCTCACCCCACCGGAGTTCCAGGCCGGCGTACAGCGGCTGGATCAGACCCTCAAGAGTGTCGAAGGGGTCACCCAGGAGACGGTTGATAAAATTATCGCGCTGGGCCTGATCGATGTCCGCGACATCGAGGAAGTGGGCATCGGCCCGCTCATGGAAGAGCTGGAACTGGATGAGGACCTGGCCAACCGGATCGTCGAGCGCTGCACCGAAGAAGCCAAGCTCGTGGCTGCCGAGCAGGCGGCCAAGAAGGAGGCCGAAGCCCGTGCCAAGGCCGGGGCATCCGATGCCAACGCGTTCCTGGCGGCGTTGCAGGGCGGTGGCGATGCGGCGGAAGGCACGGCCGGCGATGAGTCCGAACAGGATGAGGCCGCTGGCAACACCCTGCCCGGCGCCATGGAGGCTGTCGATGGTGGAGCGCCGGAGGTCATAACGCACAAGGAGCAGGTCCTGTCCCCCGACGACCAGTTGTCGCCGGAGGAACAGGCGGTGTCCGGCGCGGTGGCCGAGGATGCCAACGGCGTGCGGAATCCGTCTGAAACGCCGGATGAGGAAGCCAACGTGCAGGCGCTGGCCGAGGGGTCGGAAGTACCCCCGGACACCACCCGGCGCGGACAGACCTGATGGGCTGAGGCGCCAGGCGGCGGCCAGTGCCGCTGGGGCCGGCGGCCTTGGCACAAGACCTGTGTTTTGAGCGGTTTTCCGCACAAAACCCCTTGCGATGACGTAGAAACAAGATAGCGATTGCATGAAAGAGCCGTGGCCACGGGGCGTCACCCGGAGGATGCACGGCGGATCGAGACACGGAGAGCGTTTTGGCAAAGAAATCGGGCATTCGAATTAACCAGCTCGCCAAGGAAATAGGAGTTCCCAGCAAGGCGATCCTGGACAAGCTGCGCGCCGAGGACGTAGGCGAGTTCAATCACCAGAGCACGGTGGCGCTCGGGCTGGCCGAGACGATCAAGGAATGGTTCGCCAGCGAGGAGGTCGAGACGCACACCGCCATCGAAACCGCCGCCCCGGTGGATGTGGCCACGCTGACCAAGCCGCGCACCCGCCGCAAGACCAGCACGAAGCGTGCTGAAACCAGCCGTTCGGAGGAGAAGGGCGAAAAGGGCGAGGGTGATGTTGCGGTCAAGGAATCGCCCAAGGCCGATGAGGCGGGCAGCGCTGATGCCCGCAGCGCCGGCGGCGAGGCCGCTACCGTCGAGGCGGAAGCCGCTCCCGCCGCCGAGCCCCAGCCGGCCGCTGGCGAAACCGCCGCCCCGACCGCGCCGACTGTCTCCGTGACGCCGGAGCAGCCGCAGGTCGCCGCCGATGCGCCCACGACGCCCCAGCAGCCGGCCGAGCCCGCGCCGGTTGAGACGCCTCCCGCTCTTGCTCCGGCCGCCGAAGCGCCCGCCCCGACCGCACCACCGGCGCAACCGGCACAACCCGTACAACCGGCGCAACCCGCACAACCGGCAGCGCCGACACCTCCGCCGGCGCCCGCCCGCCCGGCAGCGCCGCAGATGCGCCCAACCATCCGCCTGGGCGACCGCCCGCAGGATGGCGGCACCACCACCGAGCGCAAGCCCGTGGTTCCCGTGGCCAAGCCGTTCGTGCCCGAGCCGGCCAAGCTGCAGGGGCCGGTGGTTATCCGCGAGGAAAAGCCGGATATCGTGCCCACACCGCGCTCCCGCCGCATGGGACCGGCCCAGCAGCAGCAGCCCACCTTTACCCAGGCCCGCCCGCAGCAGGGCCGTGGCGTCCGCATCACCACGGATGATGATGAGGACATGCCCAAGGCAGCAGCCAAGGGCAAGAGCCTTTCCAGCCGCCGTCGCGGGCAGGATGGCCGGCGCGGCGAGGCCGAGGAAAAGCTCCGCGAGTTCACCGATGCCGACCTGATCGAGCGCCGGGAGCGCCTGGCCGCCGCCGGCAGCTATCGTTCGGGCGTCAACTCGCACCTCAAGCAGCGCCGGCAAACCGGCCCGAGCAAGACGATCGTCCAGAAGGGCGAGCCGGTTCGCATCGAGGAGCCGATCACCGTGCGCTCGCTGTCGGAGGCGCTGGGGCTCAAGAGCAACATCATCATGAGCCAGTTGATGCGGCAGGGCATTTTCGCCACCATCAACCAGGCGCTGGATGCCGAAACCGCCCAGCTCATCGCGGCCGAATACGGCATCGAGCTGAAGATCAAGGCCCAGGAATCGCTGGAAGAAATCCTGATTCGCGAATTCGAGGAGCGCGAGGTGAAGGAAGAGAACCTGAAGCCTCGTCCTCCGGTTGTCACCATCCTGGGTCACGTCGACCACGGCAAGACCAGCCTGCTGGACCGGATTCGCTCGGCCAACGTTGCCGCGGGCGAGGCCGGCGGCATCACGCAGCACACCGCGGCCTGGATGGTCGAGCTGGATCGCGGCGGCACCCGCAAGCGCGTCACCTTCATCGATACCCCCGGTCACCAGGCGTTTACGAGCATGCGTGCCCGCGGGGCCAACATGACCGATGTGGTCGTGCTGGTGGTGTCGGCCGCCGAAGGCGTGCAGCCGCAGACGGTCGAATCCATCAACCACGCCAAGGCCGCCGAGGTCCCCATCGTGGTGGCGCTGAACAAGATCGACCGCCCCGATGCCAACGAGCAGAAAGTGCTGGGCGAACTGGCCGGCCACGGCCTGAACCCGGTGGAATGGGGTGGTGAGACCGAGGTGGTCCGCACCAGCGCCCTGACCGGCCAGGGCATCGAGGATCTGATCGAGATCCTGGACTACCAGGCCGAACTGCTGGACCTCAAGAGCGATCCCACCGCCCCGGCACGCGGCACGGTCATTGAGTCGCGCGTCGATCCGGGCCTGGGCCCGGTGGCGACGGTGCTGGTGCAGGGTGGAACGCTGCGGGTTGGTGATGTGGTGCTGTCGGGCAATGGCTACGGCCGCATCCGCAGTCTGATCAACGACCGCGGCCAGATGATCGAGGAGGCCGGCGCGAGCACGCCGGTCATCATCAGCGGCCTGGATAACCTGCCGCAGGCCGGCGACAAGTTCTACGTTGTCGATGACTTGGAGCGCGCCCGCGCCATCGCCACCGAGCGTGAAGCGATGCAGCGCCGTCAGGCACTGGCTGAGAAGCACGCGGTGACGCTGGACAACTTCCTGGCCAACATGAAGGCCGGGGACGTCAAGACCATCAACCTGATCATCAAGGCCGATGTGCAGGGTTCGGTGGAGACACTGGAAGCCACGGTCGCCCAGCACAACACCGAAGAGGTGAAGGTGCGGGTGATCCATGCCGCCGCCGGCGCCATTACCGAGAGCGATGTCGAACTGGCCGATGCCTCGGATGCGGTGATCATCGGCTTCCACGTGGCCGCCGATGAAGCGGCTCGCGCCATGGCCGAGCAGCGCCGGGTGGAGATCCGCACGTACCGCGTGATCTACGAGATCTTCGACGATCTGAAGAAGGCCCTGTCGGGCATGCTCGAGCCGGAGATTCGCGAGAAGCTGCACGGCCATGCCGAGGTGCGGCAGGTGTTCAAGGTGTCGCGCCTGGGCAATATTGCCGGGTGCATGGTCACCGATGGCCACATCCAGCGCGGCAGCAAGATCCGCCTGATCCGCGATGGCGTGGTCATCACCGAGGACCTGGCGATCGAAACCCTCCGTCGTGTGAAGGAGGATGTGCGCGAGGTCAAGAGCGGCTTCGAGTGCGGCATCAAGCTCGTCGGCTACGATGACATCAAGGTTGGCGACCAGTTTGAGGCCTATGCCCGCGAAACCATCGAGCGGCATCTGTAAAGAAGTCGGCCGGCGGGCCGTTGGCAGTCATGATCCGTGCTGCCTGCTGCCTGCCGGCCGCTGCCCACTATGACAGTAGGAGTGCTGCAACTGGAACTGCTGATCCTCGAGGCCGACAATCTCAAGGACAAGCGGCGGGTGATCAGGAGCCTCAAGGACCGCATCGCCCACGGGCACAACGTCTCCATCGCCGAAGTGGGCGCGCTGGACGAGTACCGCCGGTCGATGATCGGCATCGCGATGGTCAGCAATGACCGCCGCTATGTCGAAGGCGGCCTGAGTAAGCTGGTCGATTTCGTCCGAATGACGCCAAACGTGGTGCTGCACGACTACAAAATCGAGTTGCTATAGAGCATGAGCGATGTGTGAGGTGCGACTGGATCGGGTCCGGTTCATCACGCATCGCCCGTGCATGATCAGGTTTTATGTCCCGACGAACTGAAATGCTCGGCAGCACGATCCAGCGGGAGCTGGCTCAGTTGATCATGCGCGAGGCCAACGATCCGCGCCTGCATGTCATGATCAGCATCACCCGCGTGCGCGTCACCGAAGACCTGAGCATGGCCGATGTGTATGTCTCGATCATGGCCACGCCGGGCAGGCAGACGGCCGCGCTTAATGCGCTGAAGCATTCGGCGGGGCTGATGCGGACCAAGCTGGGCAAGATGCTGTCGCTGCGCCAGATGCCGTATCTTAATTTCCACATCGACGAGCGGCTGAAGAAGGAACTGGAGACACTCGATCTGCTGGAGCGGGTGCGCAAGGAGAACGAGGAGCTGGACCGCCAGCGCGCCCTGCGGGCCGCGCAGGAGCGGGGCGGCGAGCCGCTGGATTCCACCGCCGATGAGGATGTCGAGCGGGGCACCGGACATGCCACCGGGCACGCGGGTGTGGAACAGGTGGGGGATGAGCCGGGACAGGAGTAAACGCTGCAAGCCGCAGCGCATCATCACGATACAACATGAAGACCGCCACCAAACGTGCAGATGAACTGAAGTCGCTCTATCGCAAGGCCGTGCGCGAGCACAAGCCCGGGCCGCTGGAGCCGATCGAACCGCTGATCGCCCTGATCAAGGGGATCCTGAGCTACGATGTCAGCGATGAACGGGCCGCCGAGGCCTGGGCGGCGCTGGATCGCGAGTTCGTGGATCCCAATGAGCTGCGGGTTGCCACTGAACTGGAACTTCAGGATTTGATGGGACAGCGCTACCCGGCGGCCGAGGAGCGCTCGGCCCTGCTGGTTGGAACGCTCAACGCCATCTTCGAGCGCGAGCATACGCTGAATCTCGACCGCCTGAAGGAGACCAAGAAGACCGAGACGCGCCAGTTTCTGCGCGATCTGCCGGGCATCACCCCGTTCGTCGAAGCTTACACGTTCCTGTACGGCTTTGGCGGCACCGGCGCTGTGCCCATCGACCAGACGATGACCGACTTCCTGATTGGCCACGGCATTTTCGAGGCCGGCGCCACCCCCGCGGAGGTGCAGAAGTTCGTCGAGCACCATACCAAGGCCGATGAGTCCTACGAGGTGTATGCCTCGCTGCGCGCTGCGGCCCTGGCGAAGAAGAAGAAATAGCTGCCGGTTGCCTGTTGCCGGCGGCCGGGCACGCCGCTGGTTGCCGCGGGCGCAGCCGGCGATCGACTCCTGGCAACTGTTGGATCCATGAACGACAAACTCCCCAGCGACACCCTCCGCATCGGCCTGCCCTCGGGCAGCCTGCAGAACGCCACCGTTGAACTGTTCGCCAAGGCCGGCTACCGCATCTCGATTCCCGAGCGCAGCGTCTTTCCGCGCTTTGATGATCCGAAGATCTCCGCGGTGCTGTTCCGCGCCCAGGAGATCAGCCGCTACGTCACTGACAGCATCGTCGATTGTGGTCTGACCGGCTATGACTGGGTGGTGGAGAACGGCAATGCGGATGACATCGTCGAGGTCTGCGAGCTGGAATATTCCCGCGCCAGCGTCAACCCGGTGCGCTGGGTGCTGGCGGTGCCGGATGAAAGCCCGGTGAAAAAACCCGAGGACCTCAAAGGCGGCATCGTCGCCACCGAACTGGTGGCCACGACCCGGCGCTATTTCGAGCAGCGCAATATCCCCGTGACGGTGGAGTTCTCCTGGGGGACCACCGAGATCAAGGCCCGCCTGCTGGATGCGATCGTGGATGCCACCGAAACCGGTTCGAGCATCCGCGCCAATAACCTGAGAATCATCGATACCCTGCTGACCAGCACCACGCGCTTCATCGCCAGCAAACAGGCCTGGCAGACGCCCTGGAAGCGCGAGAAGATGGAAAATATCGCGATGCTGCTGCGCGGGGCGATCGTGGCCCGTTCGAAGGTGGGTCTGAAAATGAACGTGCCGGAATCCAGCCTGGATGAGGTGGTGAACCTGCTGCCGG
This sequence comes from uncultured Tepidisphaeraceae bacterium, assembly GCA_964398315.1. Classification (GTDB taxonomy): domain Bacteria; phylum Planctomycetota; class Phycisphaerae; order Tepidisphaerales; family Tepidisphaeraceae; genus JADLCB01. Next base: position 26,377 of record CAYNMV010000036.1, read on the forward strand.
CCGAGAAAAGCCCCACCGTCTCCCGCCTGGCTGACAGCACCTGGGTGGCGGTCGAGGTGATCATCGACGACAAGCAGGAGCGCGAGCTGGTGCCCCGGCTCAAGCGCGCCGGCGCCACCGGCATCATCACCTATCCGCTGAACAAGGTGATCCCGTAGCGTGGCCCGCGGCACGTGCTGTTCTTTTCCGTGTGCGCAGCGCTGGACAGGCAGAAATGGGGGGCCAGGTGGCTGCTTTGGACGCGGTCAATTTCGGGTTCATGCAGAGTGATGCAGCGGCCGGACCCAGCGGCGAGTGCCGTGGAGGCTGCGGCGGAGGTGGATCGGGCATAGAATGAATACATGGTGGTTATCACACGCGCGATTCTGGTGATTCTGATCGCGACCCTGAGTGGTTGTGCGGCCCGCCACGCCGCGCTGCCTCCACCGTCGCCGGCAACCCGTCCGGCTGCAACCCAGCCCGCTGCCGCCCAGCCACAGCCTCCGTCCAAAGCCGAGCTGCGGTTGGCGCAGATCGAGCCCATCCCTGTGCTGCCCGCACCGCGGGCCACGTACTCCGATCCGCCGCCGCTGGAGGCGCTGGAGCTGTTCGCCCGGGCGCGCGGGGAACTGCTGGCCGGCCGGCGGCACGCCGCCATCGGCTTGCTGGAACGTGCGATCCTGCTCGACGGTGACAGCTACGAACTGTATTACGCGCTTGGCGAAGCCCACCTCGGCCCCACCCGCGGCAATCGTCAGTCCCTTGAAGCATTTGAGAAGGCGGTTGAGATCCGCCCTGACAGCGTTGAGGCCCGCCTGCATCTGGCCCGCCAGTACCTGGCCCAGAACGAGCCCCAGCGGGCACTGGAGCATCTGCGCCTGGCCAGGCAAAGTCCCGGCTTCGAGCGATCCGGGGGCGATGCGGCCATGGTGGATCTGCTGCTGGCGCGCGTGCTTCAGCAGGAGGGGTATGAGCAGGCCGCGCTGGATCAGTTTGAGCGCGTGTTGCGGCAGGTCGATCCACCCAGCCCCATGCTCCGCGGCCACACCGAGCTGATTTACCTGGCCAGCCAGCCCGAGGCACTGCATGTGCAGATCGCCGAACTGGCCCTGAAGCGTGGCCAGCCGCAGCGGGCGGTGCGCGCGCTGGAGGCGGCGGTCGAGCATGAGCCGTATCGCTTCGATCTGCATGCGCTGCTGCTGCGCACGATCGCCGCCACCGAGGACCGCGCGGCATTCGAGCGCGGCGTTTACCGGCTGGTGCAGCGTTTCCATGCCTCTGAGCAGTCGATGAAGCTGCTGCGTGAGTTGTACGCCGGCCACGGCCGTCCTGAGGCGCTGATCGAGGATTTGCAGCGCCTGCACAGGGAGCGGCCGGATGACCGAACGCTCACGCTTGCGCTGGTCGATGAACTGCAGACTCAGGGCCGGACCGAGGAGGCGGAAGAGCACCTGGTGGAGGCGGCCGGGCGCAATCCGGCCGACACGGAAATCGTCCGCCGGCTGGTGCAGAGCCTGGACCGCCGCGGGCAGGTACTGGCGGCGGCACGATGGCTGATCGAGTCGGCCGCCGCCGAGCCGGGCACTCTCCGCCAGACCTCCGGCCTGTGGTCCAGCCTGCTTCAGGTGTCGCGACGGGACCGCCTGCGACTGGTGGATCTGCGCGAGATGCGGGTGAGGCCTGAGGCGGAAGCCGCCAAGTGGTTCTGGGTTTCGCGTCTGGCCGAGCTGTGGAACCGCCAGTTCGCCTCGCGCGAGGCCCTGCAGAAGAGCGTAGAGCAGGACCGGGTCTTCCCGCCGGCCTATCGCGTGCTGGTCGGGTCGACGCTCATGCGCGATGACATCGACGCCCAGCGCAAGGCCGATGAGGTCATGCGGCTCGTTGAACGCGCCCGGGACAAGGGGAACCAGGCCCTTGCCTACGAACTGCGGGCGATGCTCCGCCTGCACGAGAAGCAGGTGGAGGCCGCGCTGAACGACCTGTCGGCGGCGATGGCGATGGGCCAACCCTCACCGGAACTGCAACTGACCTACGCCGATGCGTTGCTGATACACGGCGATGTCACCCGGGCCGAGCAGATCCTCTGGCAACTGGTGGGGGAGTGGCCCTCATTCGATGATGCCTATCAGAAGCTGTTTGGGCTGTATATCTCCCGCCGGGCGTCAAACGAGGCGGTGAAGGTGATCCGCACCTGGCTGACGGCAGACCCGACCTCGATCCAGGCGCGGCTGCTCCAGGCGATCATTCTCGCCCAGGCCCGCCAGACCGATGCGGCCGAGCGGCTGCTGCTGCAACTGTTCGAAGAAGCCGGCGACAACGAAGAAGTCCTCGGCACGCTCCAGGCACTGTACCTGCGGACGAATCGCGGGGATGAGTGGATCAGGCTGCTGGAAACCGAGCATGCCAAGAATCCCGGTAATCCCGCGGTGGTGCAGCGGCTGGTGATGTCGTACGCCCAGCTCAGGCGCAACGAGGATGCGGCGCGGGTGCTCGAAGAGGCCCGGGCCGCGGCCAGCGACCAGCCGGATGTGCTCTATGCCCTGGCCCATCTCTATACGCTGATCGATCGCAGGGAGGTGGCCAACGAGACGCTGGAGCAGGTGGTGCGGCTGGACCCGCAGCATGCCTCCGCCAGCAACGACCTGGGCTACTCCTGGGCCGATGCGGGCCAGCGGCTGGATGAGGCCGAGCGGCTGATCCGACTTGCCGTTGAGGCCGAGCCGGACAATCACGCTTTTCTCGACAGCCTGGCATGGGTGCTGTACAAGCGCGGCAAGTTTGATGAGGCTCGGCGCTACCTCGAGCAGGCGCTGGCAGAGGCGGTTCGGCCCGATCCGGTGGTGATCGATCACCTGGGCGATGTGCTTTACAGGCTCGGGGACCACCAGGCAGCGCGCAAATACTGGCAGCAGGCGCTGGATCTGCTGGTTGAGCAGACGACCGACCGGGATGATCTGCGCGAGCTGCGGCTGGAACTCAATCGGAAATTGAAGGCGCTGGACAACGGTGAAACCGTCCGCGTGGCGCCGGTCGTGGAAGAAAAGGGTTCAGGGTTCGGGCTTCAGGGTGCAGCCGGAACCCCGGCCCCTCCACCTGAACGCTGAACGCTCACCCTGACGAACCCGGAGATTCGATATATGGCAGGTCATAGTCACTGGTCCAAGATCAAGCGTGCCAAGAGCGCCAACGACGCCAAGCGCGGCAAGATCTGGAGCAAGATTGCAAGAAAAATCATCATCGCCGCCAAGAAGGGCGGCGACCCGCGCGACAACCTCGCGCTGCGCTATGTCATCGATGAGGCCAAGCAGGCCAACATGCCCAAGGACACGATTGAGAAGGCGATCGCCAAGGGCACTGGCGAGCTGGGCGGGGACAACTTCGAAGATGTCCTCTATGAAGGCTATGCGCCAGGCGGGGTGGCGATCATCGTCGAGGGCTTGACCAACAACCGCGCCCGTACCGCCCCGGAGATGCGCAAGATCTTCGAGGTCCATGGCGGCAATCTCGCCACCAGCGGCTCGGTGGCGTTCCAGTTCACCCGGCAGGGGGTCATCACCATCAAGGCCGAGGGGGTCGAGGAAGACCAGCTCATCGAGCAGGCGCTGGAGGCCGGGGCAGAAGATGTGAAAAACGAGGAAGAGGTCTACGAGGTGCTGACTGAGCCGGCCTCGTTCCACAAGGTGAAAGATGCGCTGGAAGCGGCGGGTTTCACCATCGAGGCCGCCGAGATTACCTACATGCCCAACACCTCGGTTAACCTGGACGAGGAGGCCGCGGTCAAGCTGCTCAAGCTGATCGAGGCCCTGGAAGACAACGACGATGTGCAGAGCGTGTCCCACAATGCTGAGATCCCCGATTCGGTCATGGTGTGATGCCGCCGGCTTTCCACCGGCATGAAACGGCCTGCCGAAAAAAGAAGCCCACGGACCGGGGTCCGTGGGCTTCGCTTGTGTCGGGGCGGCTCAGGGATTGATCTCAGAGACGGTCCAGCCGGTTTCGTCGCGGATGAACAGGCGACGGCGGTGCGGCAGGACAGCCAGTTCAACGATGTCTACCTGCATCGGTCGCAGCAGCAGCAGCTCAAACGTGGCGGGGGCGGCGGTGTGGGCCGGGACCTGCCGCACGAAACCGGCATGATCCGGCTGGCGCGGCTCGCCACTGGCGGGCCAGAAAAACATGGCGCGGGTTTCATCCGACAGCGCCTGCCAGACTTCGGCCCGCAGATCCTCGGCCATGCCCGCGCGGACAATGCCAACCGTACCGGCGATGCGGAACTGTATCTGCCGGCCGGGCAGCCAGAAGACCACCTCGGCCCCCGGACGCTCGGCCAGATGCTCATTCTTGCGGCTGCGGGCATCGCTGATGAACAGCAGCTCGCCAGTCGGCTCGATGCGCCGGCAGATGACGCAGCGCGCTGCCGGCAATCCGTGCTCATCCACCGTTGCCAGGGTGCAGACCATGGGGGCGCGGGCAAACTCCGCCGCCAGCGCCTGCTGCAACTCGGCCAGCCAGGATCCGCTGTCGTTCATGGCGGTCTATGGTACAGTTTCGGGCATGGCCTGGGAGCGCGAAGATGATCCGCCATACCTGCAACCCTATCGTCAGGCCAGCCAGCGCCACGGCGGCGGGTTCGGCACGCTCCTGTGGGCGAGCCGGCATACCCAATCGCTCCGTTTCGAGGCACTGACGCGGCTGGTTGATTTCCGGGGGAAGCAAATCCTGGATGTGGGGGCCGGGCGGGGGGACCTGATGGCCTATCTGCTTCGGCGGCGGCTGCGGCCAGCCCACTACTACGCCCTTGAGGCGATGGATGTGCTGGCCGATGAGATCGAAGCGCGCCAATTTGAGAACACCACGGTGCTGCGGGTCGACTTCGTCCGCGAGCCGCACCGGATGTTCGTGGGGGCCGATGTCGTCGTCTTCAGCGGCTCGCTCAACACACTGGACCCGTCGCTGGTCTATATGACGCTCAGCCGGGCATTCCAGGCGGCAACGCAGACCCTTGCCTTCAACTTCCTTTCTGATCCGTGCCTCGCCGCCGCCGAGCACCTGCACTGGTATCGCCGCCGGGAGATGGAGCGCTTCGTCGCCTCCCTCTCAGCACGCTATTGCCTGCTCGATGACTATCTCGAGGGCGATTGCAGCGTGCGGGTGGACCACGACCAGCGCTGAGGGGCTGTGCGGCGATCTCATTCAACTGTGGCGGGGGAGTGCGTGGCGGATGAGCCGCTCTGCCCGGCAGTACTTTGGCAGGATCCTCGCAATCGCGCTTGCATCGCCCCGTTGAGTCGGTATGTTGTTCCTCGCCTGCGAGCGGCTGCCAAGCCACCCTGGCTGATCCGGATGGATCGGTCAGGTGAGGGAAGTCGGTGATGGGGTCTTAGCCACTCCTATTCCGACGCGGACGCGCCGCTGTGATGGACAATCAACGCCTCGGCCACCCAAAGCCACTGTCCCGATGTATCGGGATGGGAAGGCCGGCCGACGCGGTCCAGAGCCAGAAGACCTGCTCGCAGCGTGTGGCATCATCAACAGTGGTGATGCCGGTTCCGATTCGTCCTCGCGAGGCGCTGCCCGGTTCACCATGGCCGGAGCGCATGGGACGGCCGGGCGAGCATCCGCGGGCGGCGTTGCCACTGGCCTCGACGACCTGACATCAGTGATTGACTCGACCCTCGGCTGGACTGTGCACTGAAAGGCGTTTCAGTGCCTCGTGTGGCCGAGGGTTCTTCTATTTCGGCCGCGCGAGCTGGCCGGAGGAGTTCACGATGTCCGGGAAGCCGGTTGTTGCCGCCGCCATGGCGGCCTTGTCTCTCGTGGGTTCGGCGTATGCGGAATTTGCCGGATCCATCATTGAATATGAACGCGGATCAGTCACATTCCTGAGTGATGATGACTACAACGATCCGGCCGCGGCGCTGAACGCGCCGGATCGCCTGCAAGGGCAAAGCATCGGGTTTCTTGAGCCTGTCAGCCCATTCGCCGCTCCGTTCGAGCAGGACCGGCTGGTGGGGGGGGGCGGGGGGGGGCACCTGACGGTGCAGTTGACCAATCCGGTGGCGGTGAATGCCGGCACCCGGATCGGGATTTTCACCAACGCCGCCATCTACGATCCCACTTTCACGGGCCAGGCCGAGCCTGTCGCCCGCACGCTCGCCGGGCGGGAGTATGAGGCCGAACGATCGGCCGAAATCTGGGTGGGGGCGGACCTGGAGAACATGGTGTCGGTGGGCCGGCACATCGTGAACATCCCAACACTCGCTTTCACCAATCTCCAGAACAGCTGGGAGATCCCCAACCCGGCCATTCCCACGGATTTTGACAAGCCATTCGAAGGCACCCTGGCCGACTTCAACGGGCTGACGTTGCCGCAGATGAGTGCGCTGCTCGATGGTTCGGGGGGCGGGACATGGATCGACATCGATGAGTCCAGCCTGCCCTTCGACCAGATCCTCTACGTGCGCATTGCCGATCCGCTCTGGGACGATGGCACAGCACTGTTCGAAAGGCGTCAGTCGGTCTATACCGATGGGCCCAATAAGTATGCGGATGTGCTGATCGACAGCATCAATGTCGTGCCGGAACCATCGACAGCCGCGGCGGTGCTGCTGCTGCTGGGCGGGGCCGGCCTGCGGCGATCACGCGTGCGCCGGGCCAGCGTACAGCGGGCAAACCTGCGGCCAGCAGGATTGCGGGATCGGCACTGAATGCATGCCGGCGAACCAGGGCGCAGTGGCGCCCGGGTTCGCCGCGCCCATGCGCTTACGGGAGTAGCCATGCGTGCTGTCCGATCGATCGGTTTTACCCTGGTGGAGCTGCTGGTGGTCATCGGCGTGATTGCGCTGCTGATCGGCCTGCTGATGCCCGCGCTGACCGCTGCACGCCAGGCGGGGCAAAGCGTCCAGTGCCTCAGCAACCTCCGCCAGATGGCCACCGCGGCCCATGCTTACGCGGTTGCCAATCGCGGTTTTCTTCCCCCGGCCATGTACGCCGGCAATGATGGTGTAAACCTCTACGCCTATGGCTGGGACTACACCATCATCACCGACCTGGCGAGCTACCAGGTGTCGATTCAGCCTGGCCTGCTCTGGAGCGGGCAGACGAACCTCAAGATTCAACAATGCCCCGTCTTCGAGGGCTCGGCGATGGCGGCCAACAATCCGTACACCGGCTACAACTACAATACCAGCTACATTGGGCGGGGCCTCTACGCCGGCGGAGCGCGCTTTGACCCGCCGGCCAGGCTCGTGCAGGTGCGACGGCCGGCAGAGACGGCGCTGTTTGGGGATGGTGAATATGCCTCGGGTGCCAACAAGTATATGCGCAGCCCCGCGCCAAGCCCCTTCCCCAGCGACAACATCACCGGCCGGACCGCCGGCACCCAGGGGTTCCGCCATCGCGGCCGGACCAACATCGCCTTCGCCGACGGCCATGCCGAGTCACTGGGGCAGGCCTTTGGCGCAGGCGTCGCCCCCGGCACGGGATTCATCAGCGCGGATAACGCCCTCTATGACCTGGAATGATCCCCGCCGGTCTGTGCTGGCCAGTCAGCGCTCCCCGTGCGCCGGGGCTGTGCATCGGTTCATCTTTTGGCTGAAAACGGGTAAGGTGCTGCGTTCGCCATGAGCAACACCAACGAACCGAACAAAATCATCTACTCCATGATCGGGGTGTCCAAGCGCTACGACAAAAAGGTCGTGCTCAAGGACATCTACCTCTCCTATTTCTACGGCGCCAAGATCGGCGTCATCGGCCTGAATGGCTCGGGCAAGAGCTCGCTGCTGCGCATTCTTGCGGGCGAGGATACCCAGTACGAGGGGCAAATCAGCAAGGCGGCCGGGTACACCGTCGGCTACCTGGCGCAGGAACCGCAGCTCGATCCCGACAAGACCGTCCGCCAGTGCGTGGAGGAAGGCGCTGGTGAGACGATGGCGCTGCTCAAGGAGTTCGAGGAGATCAGCGCCAAGTTCGCCGAACCGATGGACGATGAGCAGATGAACAAGCTGCTCGAGCGGCAGGGCGAGGTGCAGGAGAAGATCGATCAGGTCAACGGCTGGGAGATCGACCAGACGCTCGAGATGGCGATGGATGCCCTGCGCTGCCCGCCGGATGATGCCCTGGTGAAGACGCTGTCCGGCGGCGAGAAGCGCCGGGTTGCCCTGTGCAGATTGTTGCTGCAAAAGCCGGATATCCTGCTGCTGGATGAGCCGACCAACCACCTCGATGCCGAGAGCGTTGAGTGGCTGGAGCAGCATCTCAAGCGCTATGAGGGCACGATCATCGCCGTCACCCACGACCGCTATTTCCTCGACAACGTCGCCGGGTGGATTCTCGAGCTGGATCGCGGCGAGGGGATCCCGTTCAAGGGCAATTACACGAGCTGGCTGGAGCAGAAGAAAAAGCGCCTGGAGGTGGAAGAGAAACAGGCCTCTGCCCGCCAGAAAGCGCTGGCCCGTGAGCTGGAATGGGTGCGGAAAAGCCCCTCGGCCCGCATCGCCAAGAACAAGGCCCGTCTGGCTCGCTATGACCAGATGCTGGCCGAGGATCAGAAGGAGAAGGAGAAGGAGATCGAGATCTTCATCCCGCCGGGTCCGCGCCTCGGCGACCGGGTGATCGAGGCCCGGGGCGTGCGCAAGGGATACGGCGACAAGCTGCTCATGGAAGACATGAATTTCTCCCTTCCGCCCAACGGCATCGTTGGCGTGATCGGTCCCAACGGCGCGGGCAAGACCACCCTGTTCCGCATGATCATCGGCGATGAGCAGCCGGATGCCGGTGAGTTCCACATCGGCCCGAGCGTCAAGCTTGCCTACGTGGAGCAGTCGCGGGATGCCCTTGGGACCGAACAGAGTGTCTACGATGCCATCGCCGGTGGCGCTGACACCTTCAAGGCCGGCAATGTCACGGTCAACACCCGCGCCTATGTGACCCGCTTCGGCTTCATCGGCACCGACCAGTCACGCCCGGTGGGCACCCTTTCCGGCGGTGAGCGCAACCGCATCCATCTGGCTCGCATGCTCAAGAGCGGCGCCAACGTGCTCCTGCTGGACGAGCCGACCAACGACCTGGATGTCAATACCATCCGCGCCCTGGAAGAGGCCCTGGAGAACTTCGCCGGCTGTGCGGTGATCATCAGCCACGACCGATGGTTCCTGGACCGCATCGCCACGCATATTCTGGCCTTTGAAGGTGACAGCTACGTTCACTTCTTCGCCGGCAACTACAGCGCCTACGAGGAAGACCGCAAGCGCCGTCTGGGCGTCACCGATGACCGCCCGCACCGTATCAAGTACCGCCGGCTGACAAAGACCTAGCCGGCAGCACGGCCTGGCAGGATGGCGTGGCCATTTTCCTGCCGATCGGGCGCCCCGGTCGACACCCGACCGGGCGCCTGGCCGGCCCCGGCAGATGAGGAGCAAGCGGCCCGGCCGGGAGGGAGGGCGGCGTGGAGATCGAGCGCATCGCCTCGGCCTGGGGGCCTCCTGGCCCGCCCCCGTGCCGCGGGGCGGCTGGAGCGTTACAATCGTTCCTTCCGCCCGATTCGCCGTGGTTATCGGATGTTGCTGGGCAGTCATGGCGTTGTGTCGGGGGCGCCAGGGTGGAACAATGGACGTTGATCCGGGTGAATGAACGGGGCCAGAGATTTTCCGTCCCGCACACCGCGGGATGTGGCCTACACTCCGGGTCGTTGGGCCAGGCCGCTGCGCCGTGGCCGTTTCCGTCCCGCCGCCGGCGGGGCATGTGAGGCATCCGTGTCGTTGTTACCTCCCGTTCAGCCCCTGGGCCGTGTAACCGTCGGCAATCGCCCGGGGCAGCACAACCTGGTGCGCCTGTTGCGCTACGCTTTCGCGTATCGATGGCTGGTTTTCCTGGTCATCCTGGCGGGATTTGTGCAGAACGGCCTGCAGTACGTCTTTCCATATCTGATCGGCTCTACCGTCGATCTGATGACGCGTGATGCCCCCACGCCGGCCGGTTCCGGCATCTTCGGCGGCGTGCCCCAGATCTTCCCCTGGCTCAGCGGCCCTCCCGAACGCCAGAAACTGCCGCCCGAGGAAATTGCTACGCGCTCGGATCAGGTCATCCGCTTTATCATCTTCGGTATCTGTGCGGGGCTGGGGGCGGCTCTGATCAGTTTTATTCTTGGCCATACCCGCGCGGTCCTCACGCACCGCATCGTGACACAAATGCGGCGGGATCTGTTTGATCACCTGCAGCGGCTGAGCCTTCATTTTTATTCCAAGGCCCGCACCGGCTCGATCACGGCACGGTTGCTGCACGATGTCGAATCGGCTACCGCCATTATCAACGGCGGCATCATCACCGTCTGGCTGGATGTGATAAAGCTTGTGATGGCGGTGGTGCTGCTGGTCGGTATCAGCCCCAAGCTGGCCCTGGCGTGCATCTGCGTGCTGCCGCTGTACGGGCTGACCTTCACGATTATGAACCCGCGCGTGCGCAAGGCCAGCGAGCGGGTGCACCAGTATTACGCCCAGATCTCCGGCACCATCCAGGAGCAGTTCAGCGGCATTGCCCTGACCAAGACCTACGCGGCGGAGGAGCGCGAAAGCCAGCGCTTCACCCAGGAATCAGGCGAACACTATGCCCGCATCATCATGCAGAGCCGGGTCGGGCATTTTGTCGGCTCGGTCAGCGAGGTGCTGGTCCACTGCGGGACGGTGATCGCGTTCGGCTACGGCGGCTACCTGGGCATCCGCGGCGAACTGACCGCCGGCCAGCTTACCGCCTTCACCGGCTACCTGATGCTCATGTATGATCCGGTGCGCCGCTTCGCGGAACTGAATACGATCTACCAGTCGAGCCTGGCCAGCATTGCCCGCGTCTTCCGCGTCTTCGACATCACCCCCAAGATCGCCGATCGCCCCCATGCCGTTACCCAGATACCGGCCCGTGGCGAGGTGCGCTTCGACAACGTCTTTTTCCGCTATCACGATGAGAGCGAGGAGTCGAAGGCGGGCATGGAGGACACGCCGGGCGCCATCAGCGACCACACCGGCGATGTGCCGTGGGTGCTCAAGGGGATCAACCTGGAAGTGCGGGCCGGCGAGCGCCTGGCGATTGTCGGGCCCAGCGGCTCGGGCAAGACCACGCTCGTTACGCTCCTGCCGCGCCTCTACGATGTCGGCGAAGGAGCCATCCTGATCGACGGCATCGATATCCGCGACTACCAGTTGCAGGCGTTGCGCCAGGCCATCGGCATCGTGCAGCAGGATGCATTCCTGTTCAGCGGCACCATCCGCGACAACCTGCGCTACGGCCGGCCGGGGGCAAGCGATGAGGAAATGATCGCCGCCGCCAAGGCGGCCAACGCCCATGACTTCATCATGCGCCTGCGGGATGGCTACGACACCATCCTCGGCGAGCGCGGGGTGAACCTGTCCGGCGGCCAGCGCCAGCGCCTGTCCATCACCCGGGCCATCCTCAAGGATCCACGCATCCTCATCCTCGATGAAGCGACCAGCGCCCTGGACACCGAGAGCGAGGCGCTGGTTCAGCAGGCGCTCGAACGGCTGATGGAAGGGCGGACCTGCTTCATCATCGCCCACCGCCTCAGCACCGTGCGCAACGCCGACCGTATCGTTGTCCTCAAGGAGGGGCAGATCCACGAGGTCGGCACCCACGATTCGCTGGTTGAACTGGGCGGCCTGTACGCCAAGCTCGTCAAGCAGCAGTTCCTTGGCCGTGAGCATGCCCGCCGCGGCGATGGCGGGCCCGCCGAACTGACCCTCGAAGAAGTCCTGCACAATCCCGCAAGGGAGTAGGCACCGGGAACGGCCCGCAGGCCGCCAGCACGCTCCATGCAGATCCCCGATCCACTGCCGGAGAGGGCACCACCCGATTCCCAGAAATGCGACGCAGCCGGCGGCGGGAGGCGGGGGGGGAAATCGTCATCCTGGGCGCAGCGAAGGATGTCGGGTGCTGATGGACGCCTGAGCGTCTTCGGGTTTGCTGGCGGCAGGGGTGCTCAGGATGATCGTCATCCGCATTTCTGCTGAACTCTGGATGCCGAATGCTAACCCAGCCCCCGCAATTCACTCCTTGCCCATGGCTGCGGCCATGGCCTTGAGGTGATCCGGGGTGGTGCCGCAGCAGCCGCCGATGATTTGGACACCGGCATCGAGCAGGGGGCGCACGATCGCGGCCATGTCTTCGGGGGTGGCGCTGTAGACGGTTTGGCCGTCGATCGTCTGGGGCGCGCCGGCGTTGGGCTGGATGATCACCGGCGCCTTTCCGGCCGCCGCGACCACCGCCCTGGCCAGTTGGACATAATCCGCCAGTGACAGGCCTGTGCCGCAGTTGGCGCCCACGATATCCGCACCGGCATCGAGCGCAGCGCCTATCGCCTCCTCCACGCTGGTGCCCATCATTGCGCGAAAAGCGCCATCGGCAGGGGCAGTGAATGCGAAGGTGGCGATGACCGGCCAGTAGGACACCGCCTTGGCGGCCTTGATGGCGATGCGCATCTCGTTCGGATCGCTCATCGTCTCGATGATGATGGCATCAGCACCGCCGCGCTTCAGGCTCATCGCCTGGGTGCGGAACAGCTCGACCGCATCGGCCTCAGAGGTGTCGCCCATCGGTTCGAGAAAGCCGCCGAATGGACCGATGTCGCCCAGCAGATGGCAGCTTCCACCCACCGCCCGCCGCGCCAGGCGCACCCCCAGTTCATTGAGCTCGGCCGCGCGCTCGGCCAGGCCATGCCGCGCCAGGGCGGCGGTGGTGCCGCCAAAGGTATTGGTGGTGATCATCTCGCAGCCGGCATCACGATAGGCGCGATGGATCGCCTCGACCTCTGCGGTGTGGGTCACGTTCCACAGTTCACTGCACGCGCCTGGTTTCAGGCCGCGGGCCATGAGTTGGGTGCCCATGCCTCCATCAGCGAGCATCGGACCGCGTTTCAGTCGCTCCAGCAGATTCATGCGATCAACTCCCTTGCCGCGTTATCGCGGGCGCGCCGCCATGCTAATCGGGATGCCTCCGCACGCGAAAGTGCCAACCGGCGGTATGCCGCAAACCAGACTCGCAGAGGGGGTTTGACTGTACGGGAGATGAAACAGCCAGAGCATGCACAATGTGATGAATTTGCCTTGCCCATCCCCATTCCCGGCGAAAAGCGCCCGCACATGCGGGGTGGCGCGGCGGTCGGGCCGGGCTGTGCGCAGCGGGAGCCTGGCGGTTCCCGCCTGTTGCGCTGCATGTCACCGCTGCTGTTCATGCCATGCCCGCCGCGCACGACAAAGGCCCGCGCATCCGGGCGGATTCGCGGGCCTTTGGCGGTAGTGCGGGTCGCTTACTTGGTGCCGAGGATCGCATCCTTGGCGGCCTTGGCGACGCGGAACTTGAGGACCTTCTTCTTGGGAATGGTCTTCTCCTTGCCGGCGTCCGGGCCGAAGCGCATGACCATCTTGCGGGCCGGGCGCTCCTGCAGGACGAGCTTGCCGATGCCGGGAACGACGAACTGGTTCTTCGCCTGCTTGTAGGCCAGCTCGGCCTGGGCCTGGAAGAACTGGTTGACCTGCTTCTTGGTAATGCCGACTTCCTCGGCGAGCTTGGCGGCGATTTCCGACTTGGTCATCGGCTTGCCGGTGGATTTGGCCATAACGGTCTCCTTTCCGATCGTGTGGAGCCAAGGTGCCGGGTATTCCATCCGGCGCCCGACACGGTCGGCCGCGCACCGTGCGCGGCCTCCCTCCACGGCGACCGCCCGGCCGGGGCGGATCGCTTCGGTTGCCAAAAAATAGCCGGAAAACAGGTCAAATCAATGCCCAGGGGCCAAAAACACCTGTATTTTCAGGCGATTTGCCGCCTCAAGGCCCGTTTGTGCCTGTCCTGCCGGGTCAAAACGAACCGCTCCCTGCCGCACAACAGGGGGGTGATAGCCTCAATCTTCGGCTATCGGACCGGCAATTCTGTAGTACATTTGCGCTGGTGCCAGTAGAATCCCGCGCCTGGCAGCGCCCATTATTTTTGCGGGTGCCTGGGAGAAGGATCATCATGAATTCAGTTGCGCCGTTTCGTCCGATCGATCAGCAGGTTTTTGATGTGGTTGTCTTTGGGGGTGGTTACGCCGGGTACGCCGCGGCGCTGCGACTGGCGGGGCGCGATCAGCGCGTGCTGCTGGTTGAGCGGCGGGCAGCGCTGCTGCACGAGAGCGGCTGGGGCTTCTCACTGGAGACCGGCCGCAGCGACGCCGCCGAGTGGGGCGATCTGATCGGCCTCCTGGCGCGCCACGGCGCCCATGACCGGGCTGACAACGGGCAGGTGGATGGCGCTATCGCTGAGGTGCTCGCGGCCCGGCAGATCATGGACCGCAAGCTGCCCGTCCTGTTCTACGTGCAGCCGGTCGCCGCATGGCACGATGGCGATGGGCGCATCGCGGCGGTGGCGGTGGCCGGCAAGGGAGGGGTGCGCGTGCTGCGTGCTGCCCGCTGGATCGACACCACCGACGAAGGGGAGTTGCTGGCCGTTCTCTCCGCCGACTGGCAGCGTCCTGCGCCCGCACGGCAGACCAGCAACCTCTTTTTCCGCCACCACGCCTGGCGCGATGATCGCGAGGCCGAGTTCGCCAGTGATCAGCTTCCCGGCGTGCAGCTTTCCTGGCGCACGAGCCGCTGGGCCAACGAGCGCGTGCTGAGCCTCAGCCTGCCCGGTGATTTTACCCGTCACCGGGCGGCATGGCAGCCAGCGCTGGAGTTGCTGCACGCCCGCCAGCCCGAGCTGATGCACCAGGCGGTGCTGACCCATGCCAGTGTGGAGCCGGTGGCGGCCTATGAGCCGGCCGAACTGACCATGGCGCTGCCGGACAACGTCATCGCAGCCGTGGCCGGGCGATCCGGCCGGGCGGTGCGCACGCTCGCTGATCGCTTTGACCTGGGTCTGTCGGCGGCCGAACGCGCCGTGGCCATGCCGGCCCGCAAACTGGCTGATCCGCCGTTTGAGTTTGGCCAGCAGATCCAGCCTGCGCGCACGGCATCGGCTGAGGTGATCGTCGCCGGCGCGGGTACCGGCGGCGTTTTCGCTGCCCTGGCCGCCGCCCGCTCGGGGGCGAAGGTGCTGGCGATCGAGCCGATGCCCTTCGTAGGCGGTATCGGCACCGGTGGCGGCATCCATTTCTACTACTATGGCGTCAAGGGCGGCATGCAGGAGGAGATTGACGAGCGCACCCGCCAGATCATGCATCTGTTCGGTACCACCCAGCAGGTGATGGGCTTCCATCCCGATGCCAAGAAGCTGGTCATCGAGAACCTGCTGACCGAGGCGGGTGTGCACCTGCTCACCGGATCGACGCTGTTCGCCGTGGAGACGCGCGATCGCCGGATCACCAGCGCTGCTGTTACCACGCCCGGCGGGCCGGTGGCGGTGTCGGGTGAGGCATGGATTGACTCTACCGGTGATGGCGACCTGGCCGCGATGGCCGGGGCGCCGTATCAGTTTGGGCGGGTTGGCGATGGGCAGTTGCATGCCTACAGCCAGTCGTCCGGCCGGGTTGGCATCCAGGATGATGTAGCGCGCATGCACGTGGTGAACTACGATGCCGGCTTCGTTGATCCCACCGATGCCGAAGACCTGACGCGCGCCCGCCTGGTGGGCGTGACCCACTACGTGCAGCAGCGCTTTACCGAACTGGCCCGCCCGACGTACATCGCCCCGGCCCTGGGCATCCGCCAGGGACGGCAGATCCGCACGCGCTACATGGTCACCCTGGCCGATCTCATCGAACGGCGCACGTTCGAGGATGCGGTGGGGCTGACCGGCTGCCACTACGACAATCATGCGGTGGACTACGAATTTGAGAGCGATGAAGCGCTGTTCTGGGTCTGGTGCTGCCGGCAGTGGAGCCGCGGGCGAACGGCCTGCCAGATGCCGTATCGCATGATGCTGCCGGAGAACCTGGACAACGTCTGGATTGCCTGCCGGGCGATTGGCGTCAGTGAGGAAGCCCATCACTCGCTGCGCATGCAGCGCGACTTGCAGCGGCTGGGCGAGGCGGCGGGGCTGGCAGCGGCACTGGCCACCCGCGAGCATCTCCCCGCGCCGCAGGTTCCCTATGCCCCGCTGCGGGCACAACTGGAAAAGAGTGGCGCGCTGCAGGCGCAGGAAGAATCCCCCGATCCGTTTGGCGCCCACCAGCCCGCCGCGCAGTTCATCAGCGCCGGCGAGGCCACGCCGGAACAGGTGACCGCCTGGGCCGAGGCGGTGCGGCGCGACTTCTGCGCCGAGATGTACAAGCTGATGCGCGCCGGCCTGCCCGGAGCGACCAGCAGTGCCGAGGCCCGGCAGCAGGTCATGGCCATGCTGGCCGAGGCTGATGAGAACATCAGTTGGCGGGCCGCGACCATCCTGGCGATGTGGTCCGATTCCGCCGCCGAACCGCGCCTGCTGGCCGCGGTGCGCAGCCGTGAATACGGCTTCAGTGCCGATGAGCGGTATCGCCCCGAGCAGTTCAACCGGGTGGTGCCCAACTGGGTGGTGGCGGTGGCCCTGCTGCGGCGCTGTGGCACACCCGCCTGCCTGGCGGATCTGTGGGAGCTGTCGCGCGATGCCGGCCTGCTGCATAACCAGCGCACGACGCTGGCGATGACCTGCCAGCACCTGCTTGAGCGGCTTAAGCTCACCCCCGAGCAGAAAGATCAGTTGCTGGAGACCGTCCGCCGGCTGCTGGAAACGCCTGCGCCCAATGCCCAGGGCAGCCCGCAGCGCAAGCCGGTGACAATCGAGCCGACCTGGGTGCTCGAACCCGAGCACCAGCAGGCGGTGGTGGAGGATTTCAGTTGGCAGCTTCACCTGGCGGTGGCCCGCGCGGAGCTGGCCGCCGGCGTGCCGGTTCACTCCGAGGCGCAGGCCTTCCTGGTCGACCCCCGCGCCATGGTTCGCCGGGCGTTTAACCGAATCTTGCAGCGGTATTGATCGCTGATCGCCCCGGCGCTTGCCTGCTTTGCCGCCGGCGGAAGCCGAAGTGGAAGGGCGGAGATACGGTGCCGGATGCCGCGCATCAGAATCTTGCTGGCGCCGG